>JACPHN010000120.1 GCA_016188575.1 Candidatus Schekmanbacteria bacterium | reverse complement strand
TGGACGAGGCCGCGATCACAACCGCTGGCCTAATGTCTTCTTTGCCAAACATGGGCTGTTCTCACTGACCGCAGCCAATGCTGAGGCCTGTCAATCCTCTCGCAGGTAATACCACCAACTGGAGAGCCCAGCGCGGGAAATCCGCACGCCGGGTTCGGAGGGGGGAGGGGCCGGGAGTACCCACGAGATGCGCAACGAGCGGCAGATTCGCTTGGTGGAGCGACCTGAGGCCGTGGCGGAGGCGCGAAATCCCTGTCAAAAGGTGTCCCGAGCCGGCAACTCGCCGTGGGAGAACTGCAAGCTGTCGCCTTTGGGGGCGCGTGCCAGGCGATGCGCAACTCGTGGGAGTAACCGGCCCTTCCTACCCCTATCAGGTGTGCCTGAGTGCTGCTTTCGTCCCGCGTTTGTACCTCCAGCGCCTGCCGATGGGCAAGCGAGCGGTCCGAACGATGCTTCGTCGCGTTCAAGTGGGGGCTCGCGCCTTGCGAATCGCGGCTGGAAGCGTGCAAGTCGCCGATCCGCGTGTGCGGAATGGCCTCGGGGAGGCGACCAGGCACCGTTCGGGCCGGCGTGAATGGCCTTTCGTCGCCAACAAGTCGTCGCTCGGACATGTCGAAGGGCGTTTCGGACGATTTGGCTGTTGGGTTGCTGGCGGCCGATGGCGATTCTGCTCGCCGTGTGAGCGGGGCGGAGGAGACATCTGGCGTCACGGTGACGGCTTCAGGCGCCGGCCGCCAACCCGGCCATGCTCACTACCGCTTCCCACCGCCATCCACCAACCGTCCCCCCTGGCATTCCCCCTGCAACTCAACGCCCAGTGCCGGTCTAAACTGTCCGCCGGCAAAAACGATATCCCAACTTCAGAGGTACCCAAATGTCAGCTTTCGCCCGCTCTTCCCATCACCGCCGCTCACTGGCGCTCGCCCTCCTGGTCGGCTCCGGGCTCTACTGGTTCCCCAGCCCCGCCGCCGCCGCCTCCACCCTCGTCTATACGCTCAGCAGCGAGCTCAAAAAATCCAACTGCGCCAATGACGACGACAATGACTGCCTGGACAACTACAAGGAGTATTCCCTCGCCTGGGCCGTATCGCCCCGCTACTACTACGATGAGGACGAAGACTGTGCCGGCGCCAGCTACACCGACAATCCCAACCAGCTCCATTATGGCCGTAAGGACTTCTATCAGGTTCGCCCCTATCTCGAGAGCACGAGCACCTATCCGTATATCACGACCGCTAACCCCGTCGCGTGGACGGCGACCGACGGCAAGTGGAAATACGTGCACATCACCTACTTCCTGCTGCATCCGCACGACTGCGGCGGCTGGGACGGTCATCAGGGCGACAGCGAGCACGTGGTCTACACGGTCAAAAGCAAGGACCTCAAGAAGTGGTATCTGACCGGCGGAAAATACTATCATCACGGCCAGAGCCACTACTTCGACGGCGCCTACCTCGCCGCGCGTGAAACCGAAATCAATCCCTCCGCTCCTTCCTATCCGAACGTCGCCGGTGACGAGGACGCGCACGGCTCCTGGCCGGGCAAGAGCGGCGACAGCGAAGCCTGCGCCGGGGACGAAGATGACTTTTGCTACATGGGCACTTGCGACTGCTTCCGCGGTGGCAGCTTCAAGGGCGCCTTCGACAGTAGCTATTGGGGATGGCTGACGTTGTCGCAAAACACCTACGGCGATCGCAACATCGGCGGCCCGTCGCCGGAGCGATGGCGACCCACCGCGGTTACGATCTCCAACGGCAAGGCCTATTCCCGCTTCGACGTCGGCCATGGTGGTCCTTTCTGGGAATCCTGGTCGGATACTTCCGGCGTCTACGGGCTCTTCTGTGGATGGGAGTGCGGCGCTCGAGCCAGCGATGGCCACTGCGTGCTCACGGTGCACGACGAGCAAGAGTGCTCCGGATCGCTGAATTCGAAGCTCGACAAGACGTCGTACAAGAAGTAAGCGGAACCGCACGCACCGGAGTCGCACCATGAACAGCATCGGCAACACCAAGCAGCACGTCCTCTACGCCCTGGCCGCGGCAGCGGCGCTCCTCGCCCTGGCCGGAGGTATCGCCCTGGATACCGCTCCCGGCTCCTCGTCGGACCAACGAGACGCGGCCGCCTCCGTGCTCAAGGAGCGCCGCCTCGATCCGGCCCGCACCGGTGGTGCGGACAGGCCCGCGGCGGTGGCCGCCGTGAGGCACCGCGAGCGCATGAGGCTGGCCATGCGTCTGGCTCCGATCGCCGCGATCTCCGAGTCCGCGGAGACCGAGGTCGATGACGGCGACGGCGCCGTGGTCCCGGGCGCGGACACCATCGCGGACATCGCGCCGGTGTTTCGCGGCTGGCCCCCGGCCGAGCGGCTGGAGACGATCCGTTGGATGGCGGCCGCACCAGGCGGCAAGATCGTCTCGCTCTTCCCGGACCTGCAGCGCGCCGATGCGCTGCCGGAGTCCGAGCGGCTAGCGATCGCCAACGACCGGGTCGACGCCATCATCGGCCTGCTCGCGCTGGACGGCTACCAGGTCGCGGAGTCCGGCGATCCCATCGCTCCCGCTCGGCTGGTGTCATCAGCCGACGACCCGGACAGCGGGGACCTTCTCTACGACCCAAGCGAGCCCGAGCTTTCGCTGCTTCCTGACGACGCCCGTGGTGGCGGCTCGGCCTCCTGAGCCCACCACGCCAAAGGCGGGAGAGGTTGACTCGGTCACACCTCTCCCGCCTATCCGCTCACAGCGTTTCCTTCACGCCGCCCGCACGCCGTTAACGCTCCCGCCTCCGCTGCCGTCTTGCTCTGTAGAATTCATCGCAAGGAGGCTAGAGTGTTGGCACTGGTGAGACAACAACAAACCGCATCGCCCGCCGCCATGGCGTGGCTCGAAGGAGCGTTCGAGGCGCACCACGAAGGCGTCTTTCGCGCTGCTTACCGAGTCGCGGGGCGGATCGAGGATGCCGAGGACGTGGTGCAGACGGTCTTCTTGCGTCTGGCGCGATCCTCGGAGCCGGTGGCCCAGGAGGTAGGCAATCTTGGCACCTATCTTCGGCGCGCCGCAGTCAATGCTGCACTGGACATCGTGAGGGCGCGCACGCGCCGCCCCCTCGTGGCGCTCGACGAGCTCGACCCGCCCGCTGAAACGGGGCACGGTGCAACTCCCGAGTCGCTCTCCGACCGCAGTCAGTTGCGCGGTCGGCTGCGGGCGGCGCTGGCCGGGCTACACCCGCGGGCAGCGCAGATGTTCGTCCTGCGCTACTTCGAGGGCTACTCGAGCCCCGAGATCGCCGCCTTCTTCGCCACTTCGGACAGTGTCGTCCGGGTCACCCTTCATCGCGCCCGCGCCGAGCTGCGCAAGGACCTGGGTCTTTTTTGGGGAGAACGAGCATGAGCGAGTATAGAGATCCGAGCGATGAGCTGCTGGACGAGGCCGTCGAGCAGGTGCGCGAGGATGACGTCGATACGGCGACGCGGCGGCGATCCGCGGCGCGATCCTGGGAGAAAATAGGCGCCGAGCTGGGCGTGCCGGCGCGCGAAGTGGACGGGGGCTGCGAGCAATTTCGCGAGGTGCTTGGCCTGGAGCGCGCGGGCGCGCTTTCGGAAGGCCGCCGCCTGCTGTTGCGGGACCATCTGCACGCCTGCCCGAGCTGCCGGCGGGCGCACGAGCTAGCGCCGCGAGCCGTCGCCGAGGCTCCGGCGGGTAGCGGGGGCGCGAAGGTCGTGCCGCTCCGGCGACCGGCCGCCGCGGTGCCGGGCCGTCGCTTTGGCGCCATACAACTGGCGGTGGCCGCGACGCTGTTGCTCGCGGTGGGCTCCTTGAGCTGGCTCGCGGTGCAGCGCGGCGCCTGGCGCGGGGTGGGCGACGGCGGCGGCGGCGGTGACGACATCGCCGCGGTCGAGCTGGTGCGCGGAGAGCTGGCGCGCGTGTCCGGCACCCGTGGCGCCACCAGCCTGCGCTCGGGCGCGGACGTCAGGGCCGGGGAGGAGGTGCGGACCGCAAAGGGCGCGCGCGCCGTCATCCGACTCTTTGACGGCTCGCTGGTGGAGATGCGGGAAGGTTCGGCGATGACGCTGGCCCGCTTGCCTCATGAGACGACCATCAAGCTCGACCGCGGCAGCATCATCGTCGAGGCCGCGAAGCAGCGCGACGGGGTGCTCCGGGTGGCGACGCCGGAAGCGCTCGTCACCGTCACCGGCACGATTTTCTCCGTCTCCCACGGCACCACGGGGGGCCGAGTTTCGGTCATCGAGGGCGAGGTGCGTGTCGCGCATCACGGCGCCGAGCAGCGCGTCCGTCCCGGACAGCGGGTCACCACGGCGGACCGCGTCGCCCGCATCCCGGTGGCACAGGACATTGCCTGGAGCGACAAGGCGGAGGACTACCACGAGCTGGTGGCGCGGTTGACCGAGCTCGCAGCCGACCTTCGAGACGCGGTGCCGGCACCCGGGCCGCGCTATCAGAGCGAGCTCCTCCCGCTGCTACCCAGCGGCACGGTCGCCTTCGCGTCCGTCCCCAACTATAGCGAGACCATCGGCGAGAGCTACCGCTTCCTGCGCGACCGCATCGCCGAGGACGCGATGCTCCGCTCCTACTGGCAGCAGGTGCAGGGCGGCGAGCTGGAGTTGGAAGCCTTCGAGCAAATCCTGACGGCGATCGAGGGTCTGGGGCGAAGTCTGGGTGAGGAAGTCGGCTTCGCGGTCGTGAACGCGCTGGAGACGGCGCCCGAGCGCGGCTTGCAACCGCTCGTGCTGGCCCGTCTGACGGACGAAGCGGCGTTTCAGGAGGCGCTGGCCGCGGTGCTCGCCCGGGTTGCCGCAAGTGGCGCACGCCCGGAGCTCGCGCTCACGCGGATCACGGCGGATACCAACATGGCGGCACTGCCCGCCGAGCCCGGGCGCGTCTACCTCTGGGCCGGCAACGGCGTGCTTGCGGCCGGCCTCTCTGCCGAGCTGGCGAGCCGCGTGGCGCAGGCCGCCGCGCACCCCGAGGCCGCGAGCGCAGCGGAGGAGCGCTATCGGTCGGCTCTTGCTTCTGCCTATGGCGAGGGTGTGAGTTGGATCGTGGGCATCGACGTCGCCGGCGGCGTGGACGCGGCCCTGGCCCGGAGCGCCGGCGATGCGGCGCAGGCGCGGCTGGAAAACGTCCTGCGCCGTGCCGGGTTACTCGACGTCGACCAGGTCATCCTGCGCGGTCGCAGCGACGGTGACGGTGAAGCGCAGAGCGAGGCGGTCCTGTCCTTCACGGGAGAGCGGCGCGGGCTGCCGTCCTGGCTCGGGGAACCCGCACCCATGGGGTCGCTCGATCTGATCTCCGCCGACGCCCGCACGATGATCGTCGTGCTGACGAAGCAGCCGGCGGCCATGGTAGAGGATCTCGCGGGCCTCGTCGCCGCCGCTCACCCCGATGCCGCAACCGCGGCCGCAGGCTCCTGGGGCGATCTGCAAAAACCGCTGCAGCTCTTGCGCGGCATCGCCGCGGAGCTCGGCGGCGAGCTGGCCATCGCGGTCGATGGTCCGCTGCTGCCACTGCCGGCGTGGAAGCTGGTCCTGGAAGTCACCCATCCCGCGACGATACAATCGCGCATTGCCGCCGGCGTCGTGCAGGTAAACGAAGCGCTTGCCGCGGCGGGAGAGAAGAGCGAGGTGACAGTGTCCTGTGCGCCAGATTCGGAGGCGCTCGAAGTGTGTCAATTGAGCTGGCCGGCGGAGCATTGGGAAGTGAGCTACGCCGTTGTTGACGGGTATCTCGTCGTGGTCCCCGCACGCGCCTTGCTTGACAAGATGATGCGCTTCCGCGCCGTCGGGCACACGATGGCGAGCTCCGAGGCCTTCGCGAGCCGTCTGCCGCGCGGCGCGCACACGGACTTCAGCGCCGTGGCCTACGAGCGGTTGCGCCCGGACACGCCCGCGTCCGTCGGCGTCGCCTACGTCGAAAGCGATCGCATCGTCGTCAGCGGGGAAACCAGCGCCGGCGGGCTCGCCGACAATCTGGGGCTGCTGTTCGGGGTGGGCGACATCATGGCGCGTCACGCCGAGCAGATGGCTGAGCAATGACGGCAGTCATCGCGCTCGAGAATCTCTGCGTCGAGCTCGGCGGACGGCCCGTGCTGCGCGACTTGACGATCGCGCTCGCGGGTCGCTCGCTCGGTCTGCTCGGTCCAAACGGCGCCGGCAAGACCACGCTCATCCGCACGTTACTCGGGTTTCACGCCCCGTCGCGGGGCACGGCGCGCCTTGCCGGCATGGATATCCGCACGCACGGCAAGGAGCTTCGCGCGATCGTCGGCTACATGCCGGAGAATGACGCCTTCATCGCCGGCATGTCTGCGGTGCGCATGGTGCGGATGCTGGCGGAGATGTCCGGATTGCCGCCGGTGGCGGCCCTGGAACGTACGCATGAGGTGCTCTACTACGTCGGCCTGGGCGAAACGCGCTATCGCAACCTCGAAGGCTACTCGCTCGGCATGAAGCAGCTCGCGAAGCTGGCGCAGGCCATCGTCCACGCGCCACGCGTGCTGCTTCTCGACGAACCGACCAACGGCCTGGACCCGCCGGCACGGCGCCGCATGATCAAGCTCATTCAGGAGATTCGCGACGCCGGCGAGGTGCACATCGTTTTCTCGTCTCACCTCCTGCGCGACGTCGAGGAGTGCTGCGACGAGGTCATGGTGCTGAAGGATGGCGCGATCGTGCGGCACTGCGATCTCGCGGCGGAACGTCAGGCCGACCGCCGCTTCGTCGATCTCGAGCTGCGCGGAGACCGCGAGGCGTTCGCGGCGCGCCTGCAACAGGCGGGCTACGACACCGCGAACGCGGGCAAGCACGGGCTCAAAGTGGTCTGTCCGGGGGGGCTCGAGATGCTCGAGCTGTATCGCCTCGCGGATGCCGGTGGCGTGCAAATCCGCCGGCTCTCCTACAAGCGCGACTCGCTGCAGGACATCTTCCTCGAGGCGATGGAGGCCACCGATGGCCGTGTATGACCAGAGTTACCGCGTCTACGGCGGCGCGACCACCGCCCACTGGCAGCGCTTGCTCGTGATTCCGCGCTACGGCCTGCGGGACCTCTTTCGCGGGCGCAGCTTTCTGGCGTTTTTCTTGACGTGTCTGACGGCCCCGCTGGCGGCCGCCGCCCTCGTCTATCTCGCCAATCACCTGCCCGTGCTGTCCTTTCTGCGCATCGAGCAGCTTGCGCAAAAGCTTCAGGTCGGTGCGGCCTTCTTCTACCACCTGCTTGGCCTGCAGGCCGGCTTTTTCGCCACGATCGCGATGATCATCGCCGCGCCACAGCTCCTGTCGCAGGACCTGTACAACAACGCGATCCCGCTGTACCTGTCGCGCCCTCTGTCGCGGTGGGAATACCTCTGCGGGAAGCTCGCGGTGCTCGCGGCGGTCGGGTCGGCGATTACCTGGATACCGTGTCTGGCGGTTTACGTCTTGCAGGTATCCCAGGCGGAGGCCGCCTGGCGCGCTGCCAATCCGGGTCTTGGACTGGCGATTTTCGTGGGTTCGTGGCTGTGGATCGGCCTGTTCGGGATCTTCTCGCTGGCGGTGTGCGCCGCGGTCAAGCGGCGCCAGGTGGCACGCGGGCTCCTGGTGCTGTACCTGATCGTTTCCGCCTCGCTCGGCGAAGCGATCAACGCCATCTACGGCACGACCGCCGGCGACTGGATTCGGCTTCCGAGGGTTGCCGAAGCGTTTTGGGGCGCGCTGTTTCACACCCAGGAGGCGGCCGGGGCGCCGAGTCTTCTAGGCGCCTCGACCGCAGGGGCGGTCTTTCTCGGGGCCAGTCTCCTCGTCTTGCGAAAGCGGCTGATCGCCTGCGAGGTGGTGCGATGACTGCGCCCAGCTCGGCCGGACAAGGCAGCGGCGACGGCCGTATCGTGTTCGAAAACGTCTCGAAGTTCTATGGAGAGGTGCTCGGAGTCAACAGGGTGGACCTGTCCATACCGCCGGGTACCACGGGGCTGGTGGGCCCGAACGGCGCGGGAAAGACGACGATCATGAACCTGATGACCGGGCTGCTGCGCCCGTCGCAGGGCGCGATCCGCACGCTCGGAATACCGCCGGAGCGGCCCGACGAGCTGTTTCGGGTCGTCGGCTACTGTACCCAATTCGATTCTTTTCCGCCGGGGGTAACCGGGCTCGAGTTCTTGCTCCGGTATCTGCGGCTCCACGGCCACGGCCGCGCCGTGGCGGAGCGGCTGGCATGGCAAGCCCTGGAACGTGTGGGCCTCGCCGACGCCGCCGCGCGCCGGGTAGCTGGGTACAGCAAGGGCATGCGCCAGCGCGTCAAGCTGGCGAACGCGATCGCGCACGACCCGCGGGTGTTGCTGCTCGACGAGCCGCTCAATGGGCTCGACCCGCTGGCGCGCGCCGACGCCATCGCTCTGTTCCGGTCACTCGCGGCAGAGGGGCGCCATCTGCTCATCTCGAGCCACATCCTGCACGAGCTGGATCAGATCGCGGATTTCGTCGTCATCCTGGACGGCGGTTACGTGGTGGCGGAAGGCGACGTCCATGCGCTGCGCACGGAGATCGCCACCGAGCCGTTGCGCATTCTCATCCGCTGCGATCGGCCCGAAGCAGTCGCCGCGGAGGCTTTCGCGCGCCGCGACATCGTTGCCGCCGAGATCACCGCGGATCGCTCGGCCGTAATCGTCAGCACCGCGGAGGTCGACGCCTTCTACCAACACCTCAACCGCATGGTGCTCGAGCAGCGCGTGGCCATCGCGGCGGTGGAGCCGATGGACGACGACGTCCACGCTCTCTACTCTTATGTCGTGCGCAGCGAGCGATACGTATGAAGGACCACGCCACCATGCTCCCGCCCACCCAATGGCGAAGAGAGGCGCGGGTCGCCGGCGAGGTCTTTGCGGTTGAGCTCAGGCGGACGCTGTGGGGCAAACGAACGATCTATTACGCATTGCTGGCGGCGATGCCACTGCTGCTGTTCGGCCTGCTGGCGCTGGTGGCCGTGGCACGCGGATCGGGTTTCGGCCTGGGCGAGCATCTCGTGCAATTCAATGCGATCTTTCAGCTTCTCTTCGTGCAGGCGCTGCTCTACTTCTCCTGCAGCGAAATCTTCGTGTCGCTGATTCGCGGCGAGGTGCTCGACCGCACGCTGCACTACGCTTTTCTGTCGCCCATCCGGCGAGAGGCGTTGCTGGCGGGCAAGTATCTGGCGGGGGTAGCGGCGACCGCGCTGCTGTTCGTGCCGGCGACGGTGGTCTCGTACGTCCTTGCCGTGCTGCCGGCGGGGCGCCAGGCGTCGCTGGCGCACCTGTCCGGAAGCGGGCTGGCCGCGGTGGCCGCCTACGCCGCGATTGTGGTCCTGGGCGCGCTGAGCTACGGCGCCTTGTGCCTGCTGTTCGGCGTGGTCTTCAGGACGCCGAGCTACGCGGTGGGTCTGTTCTGGGTCTGGGAGTATGTGAGCTTCATTTTGCCGCCGTTTCTCAAGCGGTTCGGAATCGCCCACCACCTGGCCGCGCTGCTGCCGCTGCCGGTGGCGGAGGGGCCACTGGCGATCGTGTCCGAGACGCCATCCGCGCTCGCGTCGGTTCCCGCGCTGCTGGTGGGCGCGGCCGCGCTGCTTGCCGTTGCCGGGTGGCGCCTGCGGAAGCTGGAAATCAGCTACGGCGCCGAATAGGCGCGCGCGGGAGATCGATTGAACGATTGAACGATCGGCCACCCTCAGCCGCTTAATGGGCAAGAGGTGGCAAGATGAAAAAACCAATCGATCGAACCGACGAGGATGCGGATCTCCAGCTTCCAAGGGAGCTCGTCGCTGACTTGCGGGCGCTGTATGCGCGAGCCGCCGCAGTACCGCCGGCAGTGGACGAAGCCATCGTGGCCGCGGCCCGGGATCGGGCGCGCGACCGCCGTGTGGCCTGGATCTTCTCGCGCCGCATGGTGCGGTGGATAGCGCCGGCGGCAGCGGCAGGAGTGGCGGCGGCGGCGGTCTTGTTGCTCAGCGTGGGGCCGCGGCTGGTTCGCGAGGCGGGAGCGCCGGCCAGCGGCGGCGGCGGCATGTTCGCGGCCCGGCCAGGCGACGCGTACGACATCAATGGCGACGGGCACGTCGATATTCTCGACGCCTATCGACTGTCGCGTGCGATCCGACGCGGTGAGGCGGCGGACCCCCGGCTGAACGTCAATGGAGACGAAGCCATTGACGATGCCGACGTGAGGGTCGTGGCCCTGGCCGCGGTATCTCTGAAGGGAGCGGACCGGTCATGAAGAGACGATACGTGCTCGCGATCCTGGCGGCCGCGGCGGTGGTGGAGCCGGGCTGCGACTCCGGGACGCGCCCGGAGCAAGTGGCTTCGGGACCGCTTCGCTTCGGCGCTATGGACGTCATCGTGGACACGGGTGCGGCGCCGCTTGGTGCCTACCAGCTCACCGTGGCGTCCGAGACCGACGGTGTGGCGATCGTGGGCATTGAGGGCGGTGACGCCCCCGCCTTCCCCGAGCCGCCCTACTTCGACCCGCAGGCGATCGGCAGAAACCGCGTGATATTGGCGGCGTTCGACAGCTCGGGCGCGCCGGCTCACGGCCGGGTCCGCGTCGCGTCAGTGCACTATTCGGAGCGGAGCGATTCGCCCGCGCAGTTCCAGGCGGCGCTGCAGGTCGCCGCCGATACGACAGGGACACCAATCCCTGCAACCATCTCCATAGAAAGGGTCAACGCGCATGAAGATTGAAAGGCACGCGGCAGGTACGAAAGCTCTGGCGGCGGCAGTGGTTCTCCTGGTGTTGGCGAGCGCAGGTGCCTGCTCCAAGAAGAGGATAGCGCCCGATCCGGGCGAGCCCGACGGGATGTTGGGCGAGACCTCAGGCTATGGCGGCGGAGAGGAGTCGCGCTCGAGCCGACGTGAGCGTGCGGCACAGCGGGAAAGGGAGTCTCGTGAGGCAGAGAAAAAGGTCACCACGGAGAGCAAGAAACAGTCGGGGGCGCCATCGGGAGGAGTCGAGCGGCCGTCGAGCGCGCCAAAGTCGACGGTGACGCACCCCGCGGCGCAGCCGGCTTCCGGGGTGGATCTTGGCTCGACAAGCGATGAGGTGAGTGAGATTGGGGCGGAAACAGGCTATTCCCCGGAGTCGCCAAGCATGGATGGCGGCGGCTCGCGCCGTCCCTTCGTGGTTCCGGGTCGCCGTTCGGCCTCGCCTGGACCGCTGTCGCCCGATTCCACTGCTGCACAGCCAATCGGCGCAGTAACCAAGGCCACCGATCTGGTGGCGCGGCTGGTTCCCGGAGAAGAGCTCTGGATCATCGGCAAGCCCAAAACCTCGGAAACGCCTGCCGAAGACGAACCCGCGACGGGCTCGTTGCTCGCGGAGCTCGCCGGCGAGTCCGGGGAGGTGCCGGTGCCGCTGGAGCATACCGGCGTGCACGCTCACATCAGCGGCTACCTTGCGGCGGTAGACGTCACGCAGCGATTCACCAATCCCTTCACCGACACCATCGAGGCGAAATACGTTTTTCCGCTGCCGCAACTATCCGCGGTTAGCGAGTTCGTCATGACGGTCGGCGAGCGCCGCATCCGTGGCATCGTTCGCGAGCGCCAGGAGGCCGAGAACCTGTATCAGGAGGCGCGCCGCCAGGGCCACGTCGCCTCGCTGCTCACGCAGGAGCGACCGAACGTCTTCACCCAGCGCGTCGCGAACATCGAGCCCGGCAAGGCCATCGATATCAGCATCCGCTACTTCGAGACGCTGGCCTACGTCGACGGCTGGTTCGAGTACTCCTTCCCCATGGTGGTCGGGCCTCGTTTCAACCCGGCGGGAAGCAAGGGGGGTGTGGGCAGCGTCGCGCTCGGTGCCGAAGGCACGTCCGGCCAGACCACGGAGGTTTCCTACCTGCGCCCGGATCAGCGCAGCGGCCACGACATCGCGCTGGCCGTCGACATCGACGCGGGCGTCGCCATCGAGGAAGCCGCGAGCCCTACTCATGCGATCACCTCGAAGCATCTGTCTCCCAACCGCCTTGCGGTCACGCTCGACCCTGCGGACCACATCCCCAATCGCGACTTTGTGTTGCGCTATCGGGTGGCCGGAGATCGCGTCAAGAGCGCACTGCTGACCCATCGCGACGAACGCGGCGGGTTTTTTACCCTGATGCTCTACCCGCCGGCGGAGCTCGAGCAAACGGGCCGCGGACCGATGGAAATGGTGTTCGTGCTGGATTGCTCGGGGAGCATGAACGGCGAGCCGGTGACCCAGGCGAAGGCGGCGATCGCCCGTGCGCTGGGGAGTCTGCGGCAGGGCGACACGTTTCAGATCATCCGCTTTTCCCAAAACGCCTCGGCGCTGGGTCCCGTCCCGCTGGCCGCGACCCGTGCCAATCTCAGGGCCGGGCTCAAATATCTCGCGTCCCTGAAGGGCGAAGGGGGCACCATGATGATCGAGGGAATCCGCGCCGCGCTGGCGTTTCCGCATGACCCACAGCGGCTGCGCATCGTCTCCTTTCTCACGGACGGATACATCGGCAACGAAGAGGAAATTCTGGCGGAGACCGCGCGGCTGCTCGGCGAGAGCCGGATCTTCAGCGTCGGCATCGGTTCGTCGGTAAACCGGTATCTGATCGAGCGGCTGGCCAAGCTGGGCCGCGGCGCCGCCGCGTACCTCGGCCCGGGCGACAAGGCCGACGCGGTCATGGATGCATTCTTCAGTCGCGTCAGTCACGCCGCCATGACCAACCTGAAAATCGACTGGGGCCAGATGCGGGTTCACGACGTGTATCCTACTACGCTTCCCGACCTGTTCATCGGCAGGCCGGTCGTGGTCACGGGCCGGTACGACGGCAACGGTCCGCAGCGCATCCAGGTCGAGGGGGTGGCGCAGGGTGAGCCGCAAAAGCTCGACATTCCGACCGACCTCGGAAAGACGTCGGACCAGCATCCCGCCATCGCCAACATCTGGGCGCGCCTGCACCTCGCGGGGCTTGCCGACGACGCCCTGGTGCAGCGCAAGCCGGAACCAGCGGTGCAAATCCGGGACCTCGCGCTCGCCTTCGGGCTCATGTCGCGCTACACGTCGTTCATCGCGGTTGACGCCCGCAGCCTGGTGCGCGATCCGGCGAAGGAGACGGTGGCGGTTCCGGTGCCGGTGCCGCAGGGCGTGAGCTTCGATCGCGCCGTTCAGGAGCAGTAGCAGTGGCGAGCCCCCTGCGCGACGCGGGCTCGATAACGGGCCCAAGCAGCGTAGGGGGTTCGCCGCACGCGGTTGCCGGCGATGCGCCCGAGCGCGTAGAATGGGCGAAAAAGTAGGAGGTATTGATGATCTTTCGCATTCGCTTCGCGACCCCGGACGACGCGGCGACGATCTTTGGCTTCATCCGCGACCTCGCCGCCTACGAGCGCGAGCCGCAAGCGGTAGAAACGTCGGTGGAAGTGATCCGCGAGCAACTCTTGGAGTCGCCGGCGCCATTCGAGTGTCTCGTCGCGGAAGCCGCGGGGGGGCCGATGGGTTTCGCTCTTTTTTTTCATAACTACTCGACGTGGCGCGGCCGGCGGGGGGTCTATCTGGAGGATCTCTACGTCTCGGAGCGGTATCGAGGCCAGGGGGTCGGCAAGGCGCTATTGGCGAGCGTGGCGGGAATCGCCTCGGAGCGGGGCTGCCCGCGTTTCGAGTGGGCGGTGTTGGACTGGAATCGCCCGGCCATCGACTTCTACGAGTCGCTTGGGGCGCGCGCGATGTCAGAATGGACGGTATTTCGGGTAACGGGGGAGTCGCTGGCGCAGCTCGCGGCAGGATCGCATCTGCCGCGGGCGGTGAGAGCCGCGGGGGGCTAGGCGGGCGGCCGTCGGCTCAGGGTGGCGCGGGCGTTGTGGCGGTAAGCGCCACAACGGTATTGATCGCCGCCAATGCGCGGGTTCCGCCCGCAGATCGCGGCGCCGGCTCATCCCGGAAGCGCGCCCCAAAAAGAGCAGATCTCCACATCTTCGCGGGAGCTCGGCCAGGGACACCGGGCGAAGCGCTCGTGGCATTGCTCTTGCATCGCCAAGGGTCACACCAACGCGAAACCCTCACCGCCACGAGGAGCCTCTCATGAAACGTATCGCCGCTGCCCTGTTCGCCTTTGCGCTCTGTGCCTCGCCCGCATTCGCCAAGGACGTCCTTGTCGAGTGCCCGTCCGGCGACCACGGCGCCTACTTCGCGCTCCCACCGAGCTCCCCTGTAGCGCCCGCCGAGCAGTTCCAGCTCGCCGAGGGAACGTTCACCGATCTCGACGGCAATGACGTCTCGCGCGGTGCCAATGAAGTCCTCTCCGACGCCCTCGTGCTCTTCTGCTCGAGCGACCCCGGGATCGCGGTCTTCGAAGGCGACCATGGCATCGTCAGCTACTCCAAGGCGGTCGGATCCGAGATTTCGCTCGGCCGTAATGGCGGCGGGACAATTGTCGCGGTGCGCTTCGATGACCTGGGTACGGTGGGCAGCGAGGGCGGCGTCGCGGGGCAGTTGCGGTTCGCGTGCCCTGAAAACGACCTACGGGGCTTGCCGGCGCTCGAGCTCGTCAATGTCGCCGTGTACTCTCCCGGGCTCGACACCGGCGCCATCAGCAGCTCCGCGGCCTGGCGCAACCAGTACCTGACCTGGGTCCGCGATCGCGCCAAGACCATGGCCACCGTCTTCATGGATCGCCGTGGTTGCTCGGCCATCAGCCAGACGGAATTCGGCACTCGGGTTACCCGGGGCGATGACTTCGTGGTGCGATACATCCAGCAAGACCCGGGCGTGATGTATATCGAGATGGAGAACTAGCTGTCCCACAGGAGCGAACGGCGGCGTGGTCGGGGCCGAGACGGACCCGCCCCAAGGATCGGCGAGACTTTCTCGCTGCGGTGAGATCGCCCGGCTCGACCTGATGTCGAGCCGGGCTCTTTTTTGAGAAAGCTCCGATGTCTGCTCACGACAGCTCTCTCTCGGCATCCGATCGCATCCGGATTTCCGGCGTCGGCCGAATGTCCGGTATCGTCCTTTACACTTCTTCCCGCCGCAGGCTGCGGTGAGCAGGGGCGCGAGCGCGTTGTTGCGCCATTCCTAATCGCCCCCGGCGTTCCTGACCGCTGCGGTGCGCAGTCTAGCTGTTCTGCGGCAGGAAATCGGCGGCGAGTACGTCCACGAGCTGATACGGGCACATGACCGGCAACTCCGTATCACTCAAGCCTGTTTCGAGCAACGCGCGCTCTCGTGCGTCCTCGTACGCACCTGGCAGCATCTCGGGAAGCAGGCGGCCAAAGCTGGGACTGTCCTTGAGCAGCTCGGTGATCTGGCGCCGCTGCTCGCCAATCGTCAGCCGCCAACTGCGGGATTGATGCTCGCTTTGGAATTGCCACTTGAGCAGGTGAGCCAGGAGTACGCTGAGACGGCTCAGCAATTCGCGGCGATCGCGTTTGCCCATGCTCTCGATCTCGTCCGCAAGATGCTCCATGTCGAGGCCATCGAGCTGGCCTTGGCGCAACGCGTCCGCGGTGGCTTGCGTCCAGGCGAAAAAATCTTGGTCGTAGGCAATGCGTTCTCGAATCGCGGTGCTGCTCAAGGTCGGTTCCTTTCGTGCGGCGTGCCTGGCTTGAGGATAGCGCAAAAGGTCCAGAAATGACCACTCGAGCAGCCTGCTCGCGTGCACCAACGCCTCGTGCAGCAGGCGACAACGCCACCGCGGAAGTCAGCACCGGCACCCGCTCGGCGAGTTGGGGCCAGCTCGGCGCACCATTCAGCCGCCTACTCGCCCACGAAGCCACCGCCATCCGACTCGCTCGCTCCGCCAGAACCACCGCCGACTCTTACGTCGTCCGGCGGCTCTTCGCCCAAGACCAGGCCTACTTCACTGACCTTCACGTCGCCACTACCACCGTCCGCGGCTCCTCGCCAACTGCCAACGAGCAGCGCCGCGCTGGCTTCATTATCACCAAAGAAACCGGTGCCGTCGAGGACTCTGCTTGTTGCGTTGGCGGCCATCGGGCGGCAAGGTAACAGCCCGACGCCTATTTCTTGTTCCGGCAGCGCGGCGATACGATCTGGCGGCATCAAGGAGGGCGCTTCGGCCGAGCTCGCCGGTGCCCAAGTCTGACCCGGTCTCGCGCCGCAAGCTTCGGCCTTCAGGCCGGAGTCAGGCGCTCTTTCTTCTCTTCTCTCTTCTCTCTTCCTAGTCCGGAGTTTGCTGCTGCTCGATGCATTGGCGCGTGGCACTTGCATCGCTCATAAGAGAGCGCTATATTGTCGTTCATGGTCATCCGCAAGGCGTTCAGATACAGACTGAAAACCAACCAGGCAATCACGCAACTACTGCGCCGCGTTGCCGGCTGTGTGCGCTTCGTCTGGAACCGTGCCCTTGCCCTTCAGCAGGAGCGTCTCAAGCAAGGCGAGAAGCTGCTCGGGTATGCGGAACTGTGCGCGCTGCTCACGGTTTGGCGCCACGACCCGGCTACCGCCTTTCTCGCTGAGTGCCCCGTGCACACCCAACAGCAGACCCTCCGCGACCTCAGCCGGGCTTTGCGCGATGGCCTTTCAAAGACCAGCGCGAAACGAATGCCTCGGTTCAAGAAGAAAGGCCGCGACCTCGATTCCTTCCGCTACCCCGATCCGAAGCAGCTCAAGCTTGAGAGCGGTCGCGTGTTCCTTCCCAAGGTCGGCTGGGTCCGCTATCGCGACAGCCGGCCTGTTGTGGGAACGCCCGCTGTGATCACCGTTTCTCGCCGCGGTGAACATTGGTACGTTTCGATCCAGACGGAACGCGACGCTGCCGAGCCGGTTCATCCTTTGAAGACCGAAGTCGGTGGCGACATGGGCATCGCCCGGTTCGTCACGTTTTCCGACGGCGAAGTCGTCGAACCACTCGACAGCTTTGAGTTTCGGGTTTCTAGTTTCGAGTTTCGAGTTGAAGAGTTCACCCTCTTCGAGCTCGAAACTCCAAACTCAAGACGCGAAACCAACAAAACCCACGCAACGGTTTTCTTGGAAGACCTCAAGATCGCAAGCATGAGCGCCTCTGCCAAGGGAACGACCGAAGACCCTGGCCAGAACGTCAAGGCCAAGAGCGGCCTTAACAAGGCGATCCTGGATCAAGGCTGGTACGAGTTTCAGCGCCAGCTCGCTTACAAGCTGCGGTGGCTCGGTGGCACCTTGTTCTTGGTGCCGCCACGGGATACGTCGCGCCGCTGCAGCGCCTGCGGTCACACAGCAGCGGAGAACCGGCCTAGCCAGGCCGTGTTCCGCTGCGTCCAATGCGGGCATAGCGAGAACGCCGATCTCAACGCCGCTAAGAATGTCTTGGGGGCTGGGCAAGCCCTGTCTGCCTGTGGAGCTATCAAGCCGGTTGCGGCTTAGTCCCCAGGAATCTCTCGGCCTTCAGGCCGGAGAGGATGTCAATCGCAGGAACCATGGCCGACCGGGTTTCCATCATCATTCCGTGCTACAACTACGCGCGCTTCCTTGGCGACGCGGTGCAGAGCGTCCTCGATCAGGGCGAGCGAAACGTCGAAATCGTCATCGTGGACGACGGCTCGACCGATGATACCGAGGCGGTATCCCACCGCTACGGAGCCGCTGTCCGTTACGTCCATCAGGAGAATGCCGGCTTGTCGGCGGCGAGAAACCGCGGCATGCGCGCGGCGAGCGGCGATTTTCTGCTCTTTCTCGACGCGGACGACCTGCTGGGGCCGGGGGCTCTCGGCCGGCAGCTCGCGTTCTTGCAGGCAGATCCCAGTTGCTCGGTGGCGGTGTGTCGCCATCGGTGGTTTTTGGGCGTCAGCGGCCGCGGGCGAATCCAGCCGGCCAGAGGCTCGTGGAGACTGTTTCGGACCGC
The DNA here is from genome assembly GCA_016188575.1 of Candidatus Schekmanbacteria bacterium. Taxonomy (GTDB): domain Bacteria; phylum CSSED10-310; class JACPHN01; order JACPHN01; family JACPHN01; genus JACPHN01. The sequence continues at coordinate 35,079 of JACPHN010000120.1, read as the reverse complement.
GCTCGACGCGCACCTGTGTTTCCTCAACATCGCGCCGCCGAACGCCTTCCTGATCCGGCGGGCGGTGGCCGATGCCGTGGGGGATTTCGACGTGTCGCTGCGCGCCTGCGAGGATCATGACTACTGGTTCCGCGCCGCGCTGCTCGGACATGCGCCGCGGTATGACGGCGGGGCGCTGGTCTACTATCGGCGGCACGGCCAGAGCATGAGCGCCGATGTCCCGCGCCAGCTCGCCCACGATCGCCTCATGCACCAGCGCGTGGGAGCGGCGCTTGGCCGCCACCCGAGCTTTCCGGCGGGCCGTCGCACCGAGGGGCTCCTCGCCTTCACGGCCGGCTGCCTGCTCACCGCGTCGCGGCTCGCGCCGTCGGCCGCGGAGCACGCTCGCTACCTGGTGCGGGATGCTGGCGCCATCGGCCTGTCCGAGCTGCAATGCACGGCGGGCGAGCACGGCGAGGCTGTAGGCCTCGTGCGCCATCTCTACTACCTGCGAGCGCTCCGGTTTGCGGGAGAGGCCGCGCGCGCCGGGATCACACCAGCGCGCGAGATCGCGAGATGCCTCGCGGCCCTGGCCGGCGATCTCGGGCTGCCGCGGTCAGCCGCCGCGTGGGTCGCGCGCCTCCCCGTGCTCCGCCTCCGGTCAGCGGGGGCATCTCTCGAAGCGGTGCACATCGCGCGGTTGCTCGCAACACGGGCGGTACGGAGCGCGATCCGAGGGCAGTAGCGAGAAAACAACCCGTGCACGCACCGCCGCCGCCAGCTATCTCATGAAGATCCTCATCGCTCCGAACAGCTTCAAGGGCACCCTCTCGGGGCCTGACGCCTGCGCCGCGATGCGGGAGGGCGTCCAGCGGGCGCAGCCGCGGGCAGAGATCACGACACTGCCGATGTCCGATGGGGGCGAGGGGTTTCTCGATTGCCTGGTCAGCGCTCAGGGCGGTGAGGTCCACGCGCACCCTGCGGTCGACCCGCGAGGCCGCGAAATCCGTGCGCGCCTGGGTATGATCGAGCGCGGCGCTGTCGCCGTCGTCGAAATGGCAGAGGCTTCAGGCCTCGCGCTGGTCGCGCCAGCGGAGCGAGACCCTTGTGCCGCCTCAACGTTGGGCACCGGGCTGCTCCTGCTCGCCGCGCTCGCTCTCGGAGCGCGGCGGATCGTCGTCGGCATCGGCGGTAGCGCCACCGTGGATTGCGGCATGGGAATCGCGGTGGCGCTCGGCGCGCGATTTCTGGATGCGCTGGGTAAGCCGCTACGGCCGTCCGGAAGCGCGATGGCCAAGGTATGCGCGATCGACACCGCGGGCCTGGATCCGCGGCTGCGCGACGTGACGGTCACTGCCGCCTGCGACGTGCGCAATCCGCTCGTCGGGCCAGAGGGGGCCGCGCGCGTGTTCGCTCCGCAGAAAGGCGCCGGCGAAGCGGATGTCGCGCGGCTGGAGTGGGGCCTCGAAAACCTCGCACGACTGGTCGCACGCGATGTGGGCGTGCACATCGCGGCGCTCCCGCGCGGCGGTGCCGGTGGTGGCGCCGCCGCCGGGCTCGCCGCCTTCGCTGGGGCCATGCTTCGCGACGGAGCGGAGCTCGCCATGCAGTCCTGCGGCTTTGACGACCACTCCCGCTCGGCCGACCTGGTGCTCACCGGCGAGGGCCGCCTGGATCACCAGAGCCTTGCGGGGAAGCTACCGGTCGCCGTTGCGCGGCGCGCCCGTGGCCTGGACCCCGCGGTGCCGGTTATCGCCATCTGCGGCTCGCTCGAGGAAGGGTTCGCGGCGCTCGCGGACTGCCCGTTCTCGGCGTGCTTCGGCCTGACGGACAGCGCCGCGCCTGGCCCGAGCGCGGCCGCGGGTGCGGCTCACAGGTTGGCGGACTGCACGGAGCAGGTCCTGCGCGCCATCGACATCGGACGGCGCCTGGAGTCGGCACGCGGCGGCACTCGCGCCTGAGGTGCCGCGCCTCCTCAGACGTCCTCCCAGGTCACGGGTTCCCCCGAGATCAGTGCCCGCCGCAGCTTCCGGCCGACGACGACGGACAGCGCTTGCGGCGGCAACCCGTCCGCGGGCCGCAGCGCCTCCAAATCCTCCAGCTCGAGCCGGTGCCCGGCGGGGAGGTCGCGCGACGCGTGCAGCGCCCGCCGCCCAAAGCGCCGCGACGGCTCCTCGCACGCCTGCAAGGCTTTTCGGCCGTCTCCAAGCGCGGCCTCGACGAAGCGAACGTCGTTCACGAGCTGGCGAAAGGTCTCGGGATCGAGCGACAGCGCATGGTCGGGACCCGGAGCGCCGCGGTCGAGCGTGAAGTGCTTCTCGACAACCACTGCCCCCCGCGCGACCGCAGCCACCGCCGCCGCCGTGCCGAGGGTGTGATCGGACAGACCGACGGGCAAGCCGAACGCGCTGCGCAGTGTGTCCATTGCCCGCAAGTTCAGCGCGGGCGCCGGACAAGGATAGGCGCTGACGCAGTGGAGCAACGTGATCTCGCCGGCACCGGACTCCTCCAGGCAGCTCACCGCCTGCTCGATCTCGCCGAGACCGCTCATTCCCGTCGACAGCAGGACAGGGAGCTCCGTGTGCGCAACGGCGCGCAGCAGGGGCAGATACGTCAGATCGCCGCTGGCGACCTTGATGCGTTTGACGCCGAGATCGACCAGGAGCGCCAGGCTGTCCTCGTCGAACGGCGTCGACATCAGCTCGAGGTCGAGCCGCGCTGCTTCCCGCGCGAGCTCGCGCCAGGCCTCCGGGGGCAGCTCCCACTGCCGAAACAGCTCCCACTCGGGGCGGCGCCGCGCCACCAGGCGATCCGCTCGGAAGGTCTGAAATTTGACTGCGTCCGCGCCCGCAATCGCCGCCGCGCCAACGAGGTGGAGCGCAGTCGCGAGCGATCCGTCGTGATTCAGGCCCGCCTCCGCGATCAGCGTGGTCCGTCCCAGGTTTGTCCAGGCCATCGCCCTCACTCCTCCGTGTTGCTCACAAACAGCGATTCCTCATACCGCACCATCGTCACTCCCTCGTAGACACCGAGTCGCGGCGCGAGCTGCTCACTGCGCAGCATCTGCAGCAGCCAGCGCGGGAAGTCGCCGCCCGCGGCGATGGTCAGTGGGATCCCGCCGGAGAACCGGGGGTTGACCTCAGTAAGCGCAATCCGGCCGTCATCGCGCACGAAGCCCTGAATGTTGGCGGGGCCGATGATGCCGAGCGATCTCGCAGTCGTCGCCCCGATTTCTACCAGACGTTGATCGCGAACCGTTCTCCCCGTGTCGCTGACGCCGGCGCGCACGGTCAAGCGCAGCCGCGGCACCACGGACAGCGGCTCGCCGGTTATCAGGTCGCACAGGACGTCAAGCGTGAACTCCTGGCCTTTCAGCATCTCCTGACAGATAAATCCGGCGCGCCCGATTCCCGACGAAAGCAACCGCGGCATCGCCGTATTCGCGAAATAGTCCAGATCCGCTTCCGACCACACGCGAAACACCCCGAGGCTGCCTTTGCCGCGCCGCGGCTTGATGATGAAAGGGTAGCCGATCGGCGGGGTCGCGAATCGCGTCACGGCCGTGGGGTCGAAGATCGCCGTGGACGCAGTCGGGATGCGCAAGCGCTCGAGCGCGGCGGCGAGCGCGAGCTTGTCCAGGCAAGCGTTAACCGCCTCCAGTGGAGAGATGATCACGCGCACCGCACCGACCGCCGCCGGCGAGCCCGCCGGTCCAAACGCGATGGGGAGCTCCCCAGCGTGCTCGCGGCCCCAAGCCAGCGCCGCCCACAGCGCGAGCTCCTCGTCCAGTGTTGGAAGGACGACGTCCACGCGCTCGGTTGCGCAGAGCTCGGCAACGACCGGCAGGTATGCGGGGGACTCGACCGTGGGGACGATTCTCGACAGGTCAGCGCGATGGAAACCAGCGCAGAGCGGATCGCTGGCGATGGCGATGAGGCGAAGCTCGACTTCGAGGGCCGCGGCAGCCTCGCGAAAGGCGCGCATCAGTGGGACGCGGCGTCCCACGCTGGTGCAGAGCAGGGTAAGTCGATCACTCACGACAGTACTCGCCGCCGCTACCGATCGAGCGCACGAGCCGTCGGATCTCGGCGATCGGCAAGTATGGCGCTTGGGCCGAGTTGTACACGCTCTGGCCAACGGGCGTGCCGCCGAGATACGGCGTCTCCCCCTTCCACCACCACGAGGGAATGGCGATGAGCTCGCCGAGGTCAACGGCGCGCTCGGCCTCGTCGCGTGTCAGCAGCGCCTCGTGCAGTTTCTCGCCCGGGCGGGCCCTGCCGGCGACAATCCCGGGAGGAGCAATGCCGGCCTGTGCCGCGATCTCCTCGACGAGCACCGCGAGGAGGTCGGCGATGCGCACGGCGGGCATTCGCAAGATGAACGTGTCTCCGCCCTCGGACAGCGACGCCGCCCGGATGACCAGCTCGACAGCTCGCGGGATCGTCAGAAAAAAACGCGTCATGCGCTCATCGGTAAGCTGAACGGGCCGGCCCTTCAGGATCTGGTCGCGCACGACCGGAATCACCGAACCGTTGGAGTTCAGCACATTCCCGAAGCGCACACAGGTGAAGGTCGTCCGCCGCTTGCCGCGGTACAGGTGCGCAGAGAGCAGCAGCCGCTCCGCCAGCAGCTTGGTGGCTCCCATGGTGCTGTTGGGGCTCACGGCCTTGTCGGTGCTGATGCCGACGACGCGCAGCGCATTGAACGCCAGCGCCGCGTCGATCACGTTCTGTGTTCCCAGCACGTTGGTCTTCACGGCCTCGAACGGGTTGTTTTCACAGGCCGGGACGTGCTTCAGGGCCGCGGCGTGGAAGACGATGTCCACATCTTCCATGGCCCGCCACAGCCGCTCCCGATCGCGCACGTCACCGAGCAAGAAGCGCACATTTGCGCTTTCCGACAGCTCCCGAGAAAGCTGTTCCTGCTTGTGCTCGTCCCGGCTGTAGATCCGCACCACCCGGGCGCCGCCGGCCAGACACTGGCGAACGATCTCGCGGCCGATCGAGCCCGTGCCCCCGGTTACCATGACGACGCGGTCGCTGATGACATTCAACATGACGTACCCCCATGCTCGTTAATCGGTCGCGATACCGCGCGGCTTGACCACTCGCTCCTGTCAACCTCTTGACGTTGGGCGCCGTCGCCAGTAGGGTATTTCTCCTGCGATTGCGTGCCACAGCGACAGGAGAGATTCGATGTCAGAGCTCGAGCCGGAAGAGGAGCTCGTCCAGGGCAGTATGGATCAGCGCGAACTGATCGCGATACTCAATGGCGTTCTCGCCACGCTCGATCTGGTCGCGGACCTGGTCGCCGAAGAGGACGAGGAGATTGCCGACAAGATCGACGCGGCGATGGAGCCTATCGTGGAGGTCATTCACGATCTGGGTGGCGAGGTGTACGCTTCGGACACCGCCAAGGGTCTTGCAGAGCGCTATCTTCAGTAGCGCGCGGCAGCTTGCGGCGCTCATTTGTCGATCGTCACGAGCAGCCTGGTCGTCGCCACATTTTCCGCTCGGTCGATTGCGGAGAGCGCAAGCGTGTGTTTCCCAGGGGCGAGCTTGACCGCAAAGGCGAGCTCTTCGTCGAGCTGGTCGAAAACGCCGTCGCGAGGTTCGAGCGAAACCCAGGGTCCGCCGTCGACCGTGTAGCCGGCGCGGCTGATGAAACTGGTCCCGTCTTCGGCGCGAAACCGCACCGCCGCCTCACGTCCATCAAGGGTCACGGCAGGCGTCGTGAGCCGGGGCGGCGACAGATCGATGACGAAGGGCGCGCTGAGCTTGGAGGTCGACTTCATGCGTGCGGCCGAATTGCTGTCCGCGTCGTTGGCGGTAACGCGCAAAGTGTACTTGCCGTCGCCGATGGTAGCGGTGTCCCAGCTCAAGAAAGTGCGCTCAACGTCGGTCGCCAACGTCCGCCAGGCGTCCTCGCTCTCGGCGCGCAGCTCGACCGTGTAGCGCAGCACGTCGCCATTCGGGTCGGCGGCATCCCAGCGCGCGGCGCGCATTCCCGCCATCGGCACTTCCCGCGATTGGGGCATCATGACGTTTGTCTGCGGTACCGCCCCCGTGCGGTTCGGGCGCACGGTCATCGGCTGGGCCGGGAGTTGCTCGAGGATGAGGTCAGGCGCGAGAACCTCCACGGACCGAATTTCGGGCGGCATGTTGAGCGGCACGTAGGCCACCTCGACGCGCCAGAGCGTCGGCCCGACACCCTTGGCATCCGCCGTGAACGACGCTTCGTATTGCATCAGCCGCGCCGGCGGGCTCTGAATCACGCCGCCCTCGGCGAGCTCTCGCCATGCGCTCCAGAGCTCGCCCGGCTCGCGACTGTTGCCGGACCGCGTGCGCAACCGCAGCGTCGATTCTCCCGGAGTTTCCGCGCGCAACACCATGCGCCCCCAGCGGGCGTGGACGCCGGCGTCGATGGGTGCCGACTGATAGGTAGCGGTGCGATTGTGGCTCGGCAGGATCTCCAAAACCCGAGCCGCGTCATTCGCGCCCGCGAAGATGCGCTTCCCCGCCCCGCGGAGAACCGGCACCGCGGCGCCGCCTACCTCCACGAGCACCGACGCGGCCTCACCGCTGGCAACCCGGTAGATGCGGCCTTTGGCGCCGGAACCGACGAGCACGTCGTCGCCAAACAGCGCCAAACTGTGCAGTCGCTCATCCGCTGTCAACCATAATCGCTCTGGAGCACCATCCGGGTGGATGCGCACGACCGCGCTTCCTTCACTGACGGGTCCGGGTGCCTCCGCGGCCATCGTTTGGACCCGTCCTTCTCCGGTCGGTGCCTCTCCCGTGGCCGGCACGTCGAAGACCGGCGAGCCGGCCGCCGCGTCATCGGCCGCGGGTGCTGTCTCGGTGGCGGCGCCGCTCTCCTCGCCTGCGGGAGACCCCTCCGCTCCCGCGCCCGTTGGGGTCGGACTCTCGCCTTCGTGTTCCGCCGGCTCCGGTCCCTCGCGATCGCCCACCGCGGGACCCACGGCCGCCGGGGGCGCGGCGGTGATAGCGTGCGGCTCAGGCTTCGCCTCGACCACGACGACTTCCGAGTAGGACGGTGTGACCGCGGCCGAGCTGGATGCGGCGCCTGGCGCGCCACGCCCACCGGCACCCGGCCCACCAGCGGCCGGCGGCTCCTTCTTTCCTGTCGTCACGAGGTCCAACGTTCCGTCGCTCCGCACCGCCAGGTCCACGACATCGCTGAACGGGGAGTCCCAGACCACGAAGCGCTCCCCAGCGGGACTGACTCGGAAAACGTAGCCGCGGTCGGCGGTCCCCGCGAACAGATCTCCGCCTGGCCCCAGCGCCATCCGCAGCACATGCGCTTCACCGCTGTCCAGCACGACTTCGGGAGACTTGCCCGCAACCACCCGATAGATCCGTCCCACGTCGCCCGTTGCCACTAGCAGCGATCCTTTTGCGTCCAGCGCAAGATCCCAGACGTACGTCTCCTCCGGGTCGAACACTACGGAGGCCGCGGCGGCATTGGCGAGTGCGAGCTCGTACACGCGGCCATTGGGATTCGTCGCCACGTACAGCTTCTTTCCGCAATCGGTAGCGATCGCCTGCACGGCGGGCTCCGCAAAGTCCTTGACGAGCACGGGTTCGGCCTTGCCTGGATCGAGCCGGTACAGGCGGCCGTCCGCCCCGGTTCCCGTGTAGATGGTGCCGTCGGCGCAAGAGGCCACCGCCCACAGGTTGGCGTCATCCACCTGCGCGAGCTGCTTCACCTCGGGCCCGAGCACGAGGCGTCCGGGATCCTGGAGCGCCAGGCCGTCCAGGTCCCCGGCTGCAAGCTGCGCCGGTGTATCGTGCACGGCCCACTCGGTGCCGCCTGCCGCGGCGTCGGCCGCGACCAGGAACGAAAGGACGGCAAGCGACAGAGCGCGAATCCGGGCGCGGCGTGCTACGTGGTGCATGACGTGCGATCCTGTGGCGAGGTGGGCGGTTACTTGAGATCGACGGCGACGAAGGCCGCGCCTTCTATCGGGATTCCGGGCATCGGCACCCTGGCGACCACTGCAGCGGAACGTCCGCCCGGCGTGCCGGCGCTATTCGGAGTCGCCGCGTAAAATGCCGCCATGGAGACTGGCAAGCGGGGCATGAAGCGGTTTCTGACGAGGGCGTCGGGCGCGGAGGAGGCGAGGACCAAGAGCACTTCGTCATCCGCAAGGCTGTGCGACAAGGACTCGACCAAGTCTGCCAGGCTGCGCGCCCCATCCCATTCGGCACCGGTCGGCTGGATGCGCAGCCCCGCCGCCGAGAGGGCTGAAGGAGATCCCGCCCAGATGCGAATCGCCGTGCCAGACAGGTTGGCGGGGGGGGTGAACGTCACGGGAGTTACGTGGCGCTCGCCGCGGTAGGCCACCGTCTCGAGGAGCAGGCGCAATGACCGGCCCGCTCGCGGTTGTGCGGTTGCGGCCCGCAGGTCGAGAACGCGGACCTGTTGCGGCGCGGTGTCCACGGCCACCTGCACGTCCACGGATACAATGTGCGGGGGCGTAAACGGATTGTCGTAGAGGGCGCCAAACAGCGCCGTGATATCACCGGCCACACGGAGGGCGGCCGGCGTCGGATTTGGGTCTAGCGCCGAGTAGACCTGGCGGCGCTCCACCTCGAGACCGTCGTTCAGGACGAGCTTCGCGCGCATGGTCACGCTTGCATAGTCCGTATATTGTGGCTCGAAGTAGAGGCCGCTAACGACCACGGAACCGACGATCGAAGGCGTCAGCACGCGGTTGTTCAGAACATCCCCGCGGAGCACATCGCTGACGTGGCCACCGCGCGACACCGTAACGACGACCGGAATCATCGGCGGCGCCTGACCGAGCGTGCCCGAGATGCCTGTCAGGCCGTCCGAGTCCAGGGTGCCGACGATCCTTCCCGTGTTGGCGACCTTGTAGCTGGAGTAGAGGTCCGCGAGGGTGGTCACGATTTCCGCCTGTGCCATGGGCACGCTTGTCGGCCCCTGGTACAAGAAGGGATGGCCGAAGGCGAAGACTCGGCCTCGGTCCACGCGGGTGACGGTGCCCGTGGCCGCAATGTGAATATCGCCGCTGGCCAACACCGCGGCAATCGGGGCGCCAGGGGCGATGGCCGCGCCCTCTACGTGCGGAAGCCCGTCGGTAGCCAGTGGGCTGGCGCTCGGGAAGCCGCCGCCGGCGGCGGCCGGCGCCGCGGGCTCTGTCATGACCTGAAACGGCGAACGTTCCAACCGGCCCGCCAGCATGGTCACAGCGGACGGATGCAGACCGGCAACCTGAAGCGGGATCTTGATCGCGGCAATCGCTTTCGGGGCAACATCAGCCCGGTTCCACACCGGCGCGGGCGTGGGGCGAACCGCGCGCGGGCTGGCGGCGGCCTCCGGGGCGGGAACGCGAACCTCTCCTAGCATCTGCTCGATCGGCGTCACTCCGGCCACCGGTTCCTTGGGAAATGCGCTCACCTTGTAGGCGATGGCACCGACGAGGCGGTCACCCCGGTACACGGGGCTGCCGCTCATGCCCGCGGCGATGCCCGTGCGGGTAATGAGGTCGCCGGAGAAGCGGACGAGTATGATCGGGCGCTTTGGGTAGAAGTCGCGCCAGATTCCCAGAACTTCGCCCTCGAACGTTTCCGGTTCCGTGCCGCGAAACACGGTCGTGGCGGTAACGCGATCGCCGGGACGCACCTGGTCGAGTGGCACGATCTCGTCGGGAAGCGCCCGCGCCACCGCTGGTGCCTTGCCCATCGCGAGCACCGCGACCACTGCCAAAATAGCCACCATGGCGCGCCGCGCGCGTCCCATCAAGCGCGAGCTGCTGGCCACGGACGTCGTCACTCCTGCGCCGCGAGGTAGCGTTCGCAATCAAGCGCGGCCATGCAACCCATGCCCGCGGCGGTGACCGCCTGGCGATAGTTGGGATCCATCACGTCGCCCGCTGCGAAAACGCCGGGAACGCTTGTTTGCGTTCCCTTTTTCACCACGATGTAGCCCGCTCCGTTGAGCTCGAGCTGTCCGCTCAAGAACGCCGTATTTGGCCGGTGGCCGATGGCCACGAACACGCCGCCGCAGGGAAAGTGTGTGGCCTCGCCCGTCTTCACGTTGCGCAGCCGCACTCCGGTCACGCCGGTGTCCTTGGTGCCGACGATCTCATCGATGGTCGAATCCCACACGAAGCCGATCTTGTCGTTCTTCATGGCCCGCTCCTGCATGATTTGCGAAGCCCGGAGCTGGTCCCTGCGGTGCACCAGAGTGACCCGGGTGGCAAACCGCGTCAGAAACAGAGCCTCCTCGAGCGCCGAATCGCCCCCGCCGATCACGACGAGCTCCTTGCCGCGAAAAAAGAAACCGTCACAGGTCGCGCAAGCGGAAACGCCATAGCCCATGAGAAGCTGTTCGGACGGCAGCCCCAGCATTTTTGCCGAAGCGCCGGTGGCGACGATCAAGGCGTCGGCCGACAGATCGCCATTGCCGGTCTCGATCGCGAATGGCCGCCGCGACAGCTCGACCGACAGGGCGTCCAGGTGCACGCACTCGGCGCCGAAGCGCTCCGCCTGGCGGCGCATCGCCTCCATCAGCTCGGGACCCAGAATCGCTTCCGGGAAGCCGGGAAAGTTCTCCACTTCGGTGGTGATTGTGAGCTGTCCGCCGGGCTGAGCTCCCGCAAGCACCAGGGGCGCCAGGTTGGCACGAGCGGAGTACAGTGCGGCGGTCAGTCCCGCCGGGCCGGAACCAAGTATGACGATGCGGTGGTGTGCCATCTTCCTCAACTCCAAGTGTCACACGCTGGCCATGCCGCCGGGCAACCCGCGCCGAGCGCTGTGTCCAGGTCACAGGGCGGGCGATCAGAACTGACCGCAGCGTTTCGCCAGCCGAGCCAGGGGGAGGCCCCATTGTAGCAGCGCTCCGGGGCTGGCGCCAGCGGGACCCCACCCCTCCGAAGTGTTGGCGTCGGCCAAATCTGCTTTGCACCCTGGCGAGCGCAAGGCGCGTGGCATGCGGCGCCTCACCTCACCTCCCCGCGCTTGCGGAGAGGGCCGGGAGGGGACACCTGCGACACTTGTGAAGGAGCGTCACCCGGCATTCCGCCGATCACGAAGGTCGCGGCCAGGCTGGACTTCGGGCTCGACGCCAGCGACGATTGCGCGATAGACTAGGGCAGATGCGGTACAACGTGGACGCCAGTCGAGTTCGAGAGCTCATGCGGCGGCTGGGGCACGCGGCCCGCAGCAGCGGACGTGTCTACCTGACGGGAGGCGCGACGGCCGTGTTGAAGGGATGGCGCCAGGAAACCATCGACATCGACATCCGCTTCGAACCAGATCTCCCAGAGCTGTTTGCGGCAATTCCCGAGTTGAAAAAAGAGCTGGCGATGAACGTCGAGCTGGCTTCGCCTCAGGATTTCATTCCCGCTCTTCCAGACTGGCGCGCGCGGAGCGAGCTCATAACTACGCATGGTCTTCTGGCTTTCTTCCATTATGACTTCTACGCACAAGTGTTAGCGAAAATCGAACGAGGGCACGCTCAGGATGTAACGGATGTGAAGGCGTTCTTTCGCGAGGGATTGGTCGTTGCGGAAAAGCTCCTCGAGCTCTTCAGCCGGATCGAGCCTGATCTCGTGCGCTACCCGGCGCTCGACCCGGCGATTTTCCGCAGCAAGGTCGAGCGAGCAGTCGCCGGCGCGCGCGAGCTCGGACGGGACGACCCATGACCGCCGAGGAGCCCGTGATGGCGCGAGGAATCGAGCTCCCTGGAGCCGAGTGGATTCGCGACGGCATCGAGGACCTCGAGCGCGGGATCGACACCGCGTCGGCGCTGCTGTTGCTCGTCGGCGCGCCTCGCCTCCGCCGACTGGGTTTCGTCGTACCCGCGTCCGTTGCTCGCGCCTGCGGGGGGACACCGCCCGAGCACCGGCTGTACGAATGGCTCGAGGACCGCTACGGACGGGACGCTCACTCTCGGTACAACGCTCTCATACGACGACTCGTCAGCTTCGAGAGAGCTGTCGAGGCACTGGGTGGTGTCCCCGATCTGTCCCCTCGCCGAGCGGACGGCGCCAGCTCCGTCGTCTGCGTGCCTCACCGCGATCCCGGGCACAGGTGAGGCGCGTGCGGCCGCGGGCGCACCGTCGCGAGCTCGGGGCAGCGGAGGTGACGCCGCGGGGGACGAACATCAGCAGCGAGCCAGGTGACGGGACAGATACGGAGAGCAGCACCGCGTTCGGGCGGATTGCGAGCCCGGAGAAAGGCAACCTGATCGTCACGTCCATGGCGAGCGGTAACGGTCATGCACGAAGACTTGATACCAGTTCCGACGTCTTTCATGGGATTCGGCCCCGATCCTTCGCCGTTCTCGGTGGGGAAGTCCTCAAGCAAGACATCCAGAACCAGGAGCGTCCACAGTGAGCGGCGAGCGTTTGGCCCTCCAACCTGGGAAAGCCAGGACGGAGCCCGTGGCCGCTCCGGACGGGTCGATCGCACCGCGCGACTTCATCGTCGTGGGTGCCGTCGGCGCCGGCAAGAGCGCCCTGTTCAACGCGCTCCTGGGGCAGTCGGGAGCGGTCCTGAAAACCGCCTGCCTCGAGTACCACGATGCCTGCACGGTCGACACGCCGGGTGAGTACTTCGACAATCCCCGCTACTACACCGCGCTCATCGCGACCATGAGCACCATCCGGACCGCGCTGTACGTGCACCCCGCCAACTGCTTCGATCTCAAGTTGCCGCCCGGTCTCTTCCGCATTTACCCGATGCAGGTCGTGGGGGTCATTTCCAAGATCGATCTTGCCGATGCTGACGAGGCGCGTGTCCGCGCGTTGCTGGGCGAGCTCGGCATCACTGGGGAGGTCTTCTCCACGTCCATCGACCGGCCGGACACCATCGCGCGGCTGCGGCAGTTCCTGGTGGGCGCGCGATAAGTCGTGCAGGGGAGGCAGGGCGGCACGATCCCTCGGCGTTGTCAGCCTCGGTGTGATGTCGCGTCCGCAGGGCCCAGACCCGGGAAGCGGTAGGTGTAGGCACCGCCCTCCAGGACGTCCAGCTCCGCGACTCCCGCTGCGACGAGCTGCTCGAGCGCCGTCTTGATCTCGGCCACCGACTTGCCGGTGGCGAGCACGGCGGCGGCGAGCGTGAGCGCTCCGCCGCGTTCTTCGGCGGCCTGCAGGATCATGAAATCGAGGCTGGCCGCGCCGGACGAGCCGCGCGGGCTGCCGCCGCCCGCGGGCCGCGCGCCCCCTGGTCCGGCGGTGCCCGGCGCGGAGCGTTCCGGGATTTCGGCACCGCGCCGCGGCTCGCGCAACTGACCCTGGTGGCCGCTGTGCAGCAGCCCCGCACCGCACGCCATGACCAGCATCGCCAGGGCAATGCCCGCGGGGTTTCGACTGGGGATCTCGATGCTCGCCCCGAGCAGACCGAGCACGAGGCACGGCCAGCCGACGATGAGCTTGAGGGCATTCTTGATCGACGTCCAGCTCACGATCCGATTCGCCTGCGGTGGTGGAGGAGACGACTGGTGGTTGGGGTGCGGCGCTGCTCCTGTCTACCTACCGCGACTGCGCGTCCTGGACAAGTGGGCGTTCATCCCTAAACGGCACCTTGACTTTCGTATTATTTTCGCCTAATTAACGCGCATGGAGTACGCCGAGCTTCACTGCCATTCCAATTTCACGTTTCTCGACGCGGTAGCGCATCCGGAAGAGCTGGCGGAGGCGGGTGCGGAGCGCGGGTACAGCGCGCTCGCGCTGACCGACCGCAATGGGTTCTATGGCATCGTGCGGTTTCTCACGGCGGCGAGGAAGGTGGGTTTGCACGGGATCGTTGGGGCGGAGCTGACGATGGAGGGGGGGGGCAGCATCGTCGTGCTAGTCGAGAATGCCGAGGGATACCGGACGCTGTCGCGTCTGATCACGCGCGGGTCGCTGGCCGCGGCCAAGGGACAGGGGGCGGTGGCGCTGGCGAACCTGACGGCGTCGACAGCCGGGCTGATCGTGCTGTCGGGAGGGCTGGAAGGGTGTGTGACGTCGTTATTGTGCGGTGAGCGGGAGGCGCGCGCGGTGGCGGGGGCGCTGTACGAAGCGTTTGGCCGCGACCGCTTTTTCCTCGAGCTTCAGGACCACCTGATGCCGCAGGAGCGGGAGGTTCGGGAGTGGTTGCGGGCGCTGGGACGGAGTCTCGGCGCGCGCTTTGTCGTCACGGGCGACGTGCGCTATCTGGAGCGAGCGGACCGGCAGGTGCACGATGTGTTGCGGGCGATCGGGCAGCGCACGACGCTGGCGGCCGCGGGGCCGCGGTTGCTGCCCAACGATGAATTCGATCTGAAGCCGCGCGCAGAGATCGCGCGGCGCTTCGGCGCCTACCCAGAGGCGCTGCAGGCCTCCGTGGAGATTGCGGAGCGCTGCCAGTTCGAGCTGGCGGATATCGACTACCGGCTGCCGGGTTTCGCGCTCCCGGTCGCAAAAACGCCCCAGGAGCTCCTGCAGGATCTCGCTCAGGAAGGCGCCCGCCGCCGCTACGGGAGGCGCCTGTCCGAGCGGCACCGGCAGCTTCTGGGTCACGAGCTGTCGGTGATCGAGAAGCTGCAGCTTGCCGGGTACTTTCTGATCGTGTGGGACATTGCCAGGTTTTGCCAGGAGCGCGGCATCCTGGCGCAGGGGCGGGGATCCGCGGCGAATTCGGTGGTGTGTTACGCGCTCGGGATAACGGCGGTCGATCCGGTGGGGCTTGACCTGCTGTTCGAGCGATTTCTGAGCGAGGCCCGCAACGAACCGCCCGATATCGACATCGACATCGAGCACGAGCGCCGAGAAGAGGTGATTCAGTATGTGTATGAGCGCTACGGGAGGGACCACGCGGCGCTCGTGTGCGAGGTGATTTCGTATCGCCAGCGGCTCGCGGTGCGCGAGGTCGGCAAGGTCTTCGGGGTGCCGTTATCGGAGGTGGATCGTACGGCCAAGACAGTGGATGGGTGGGGGCGGGACCGCGAGCAGGATCTCGCGGCGATTCTGGCAAGCGAGCTGGCCCCGGGGGCGCGGCCGCCGCAGGAGGTGTTTTCGCGCTGGATGGCGATGGCGGAGAGGATCATCGGGTTTCCCCGCCACCTGTCCATACACGTAGGGGGAATGGTGGTCAGCGCGCGTCCGTTGGGGGAAGTCGTGCCCGTGGAGAACGCGGCGATGCCGAAGCGTTCGGTCATTCAATGGGACAAGGATGATGCCGCAGAAGTCGGGCTGGTCAAGATCGACTTGTTGGGGCTTGGCATTTTGACGATGATCCGCAAGACGATCGATCTGATCGCCGCGCGGTACGGGCATCGAATCGCGCCGGAGGAGCTCGATTACGACGATCCGGAAGTCTACCGGATGATGTGCGCGGCGGACACGGTGGGCGTTTTTCAGATCGAGTCGCGGGCGCAGCGCAACACACTGCCGCGCTTGCGGCCGCGGACATTCTACGATCTGGTCGTGGAAGTGGCGTTGATTCGTCCCGGTCCGATTCAAGGAAACATGGTGCACCCCTACTTGCGTCGTCGCGCGGGCAAGGAGCCGGTCACCGTGCCTCACCCATCGCTCGCACCCATCTTGCACCGGACGTTGGGCGTGCCGCTCTTTCAAGAGCAGGGCATGAAGGTGGCAATTGTCGCGGCGGGATTCACGCCCGCGCAGGCCGACGAGCTGCGCCGGTCGATGGGGCACAAGCGCTCCCATGCGCGGATGGCGGCATTGCACGGCGCGCTCCTGGGGGGCATGGCGGCGCGCGGTATACCGGCAAGCGCGGCGGCGGAAATCGCCAATCAGCTTGAATCGTTTGCCGACTACGGATTCCCGGAATCACATGCCGCGTCGTTCGCACTGCTTGTGTACGTGTCTGCCTACTTGAAACGGTATTATCCAGCGGAGTTTGCCGCGGGACTGCTGAGCTCACAGCCGATGGGGTTTTACGCGCCGGCGTCGATCGTGGCGGATGCCGCGCGGCACGGCATCGAGACGCTGCCGCTCGACGTCAACGCCTCAGCGTGGGACTGGCAGGTCGTGGGTCCGTGCCCGGGGCGGCTGCGCGCCGGGTTGCGCTGCGTCGTGGGCATGGGACCCGCGCACCGCGAGCGCATCGAAGGGGAGCGCCAACGGGGCGCATATCGATCGCTCGCCGACTTCGCCGCACGCACCGAGCTGCCACGTGCGCTATTGCGGCGCCTGGCCTTGCTCGGGGCGTTTTCCTGTTTTGGCGGCAAGCGGCGTGCGGCGCTGTGGGCGGTAGAAGCGCTGCGCGACCAGCCGGCGCTGCCGTTGTCGCCACTCGCGGACGATGGCGTGGCGCTGCCCGCCATGACTCCGACGGAGGAATGGATCGAAGACTTCACCTATGGCCGCCATTCCGCGCGGCACTGGCCGACCTCGTTTTTTCGGCACGAGCTCGCGGCGCGTGGGGTCATTACGGTGGCTCAGGCGGTGGAGGTTCAGCACGGGACCGCCTGCCGCGTTGCCGGCGTGCTCCTGCTCCGGCAACGGCCGCCGACGGCAAAAGGGTTTACCTTCCTGACGCTCGAGGACGAGACCGGGATGCTCGACGTGATCGTCAACCCCCAGATCTACGAAAAACACCGGCCAACGCTGCGCCATGCGTTCTTGCTGGTCGCGGCTGGCGCGATCGAGTACCAGGATGGGGCGATCTGTATGATCGGTGCGGACTTCGCCGAATGGACGGCGGGGTCGCTCGGCACCGCGGAATCCATCGGCCGAGCCCAGCGGCGGGACTTCCACTGACGGACCGATATCCACTACGATGGCTATCGGCGTTACGCATCGAGACGGTCGAGGTCATGGAGAGGGGAGCCAAATGCTGGCGAGACGTCTGACGGTATCTCTGGGCATTGTCCTCGTTTCTTGGGGAGCGCACGCGCGGGCGGAATCCGGCGCGTCCTGGTCTGAGCAGCACGAAAACAAGGCGGGGCTCTACCTTCGTCTTCCGCAGCAGCAGCGAGGGCAGGACGCTGAATACTTCATGAGACATCCGCTGATCGACGCCGCCATTGTGTCGATGAAATGGTCCGAGCTCGAACCAGAAGCCGGCAAATACAATTTCTCGGAAATGGACAGACTATTGGCCATCGCCAAGAAGCTGAACAAAGGCATTGTTTTCGCCTTTTCTACCTATGGGCAAAGCCCGACCGACCAGCCCACGCCCGCCTGGCTATACGACAATGGTGTTCGAAGAATCACATTCTCTGGAGGAGGAGCTTCAAAAAAGGCGAAAATATCAGTGCCTATGGTTTGGGATAACAAATACCTTGATGAATACGAGAAGTTCATAAAGAAGATTTCAGACCGTTATTCCGGAGAAACACGAATTTGGTACATAATGCCTGGTATCGGACATATAGGCAACGTAAAGCCGCAGCCAAGTAAAGGAGGAGCAATGGCGCTAAAGAAAGCAGGCTGGAATCCGCGATTATGGGAAGAGTTTTCGTTGAAGGTAGTGGACATGTATCAAACGAACTTCCACAACACACCACTCCTGGTAAAAGCCGGCCTGTGGTATCTGCGAGATCCCAAGCACGACAACTATTCCCGCGAGGCGGACAGTTTGCTAACGAAACTTGCCGAAAAGCGCGTGTCGATCATCACGTTCGGCCTTGAACCGGATGCCCGAGCGCTCGACAAGAACAAGGTCGTGAAGCGGCTGGCTGATCTCGCTCCACGCAGCGTTGTCGGCGAGATTCGCGTCGGGATCGGCGATGACTGGCCGTTGTGGGTGCCCGGGCCCCGCCGCGTGGCCAAGCCCACCCGGGGGCGAGATGACCTGGGTCTGAGCAAGGAGCTCGAGTACGCCTTTGGCGGGGTCGAGGGATTGCCGAAAACCAACATCAGCATCCTGTATGTCCTCCATCCGGAAGTGGATGCCAGTCACCCGGAAAAAGGGGACAAGCAGAACAAGGAGGTCTATCGCTTGCTGGAAGCCGCGAGGAAGCGCCTGAAGGAGGAAGACCCCGTGCGGCGCCGCGCTCGGGGGCCAGGCGAGGCTACCGGCTGTGAACAGGCGGTGGGCTCAGGCGGTGTTGACCTCAGCCCGCCGCGGCCGCTAAGCTAGCAGCCTCACCATGCGTTATCCCGGAGCTTGCAGATGGCGTTTCTTCCCGAGCCGGAGTCCCTGATTCGCGTTTTTGCGTTCCTCTTCGGCGCCGTCATCGGCAGCTTTCTGAATGTCTGCATTTATCGCCTGCCGCTGCACCTCTCGATTGTTCGCCCGCGGTCGGCCTGCCCGGCGTGCGGCGCGCTGATTCCCGCGTATCACAACGTGCCGCTGCTCTCGTATATAGTATTGCGTGGGCGTTGCGCGAAATGCCGGACGGCGATCAGCCCGCGCTACTTCATAGTCGAGCTCCTCTCGGCCGTCCTCAGCCTCGCGTTGATGGTCCGCTACGGCCCGACCTTCGCCTATGGCGCCTATTTTGTCTTCGCGGCCGCGTTGCTTGTAATCACCTACATCGACCTCGACCATCAGATCATTCCGGACCGCATCAGCCTGCCGGGGATCGCCGTCGGCCTGGCGCTGGCCGCCCTTGGACCCGTGCTACCGGCGCGCCTTGCTGGCAACTATGAGGTCACGCTTGCGGAGAGCGCACTGGGTCTCGTCGCCGGCGCTGGCGGCCTATTCGCGATCGCGTATGGATACCTCCTGCTCACCGGTCGCGAAGGAATGGGGCTTGGCGACGTCAAGCTCCTCGGTATGATCGGTACCTTCATCGGCTGGCAGGGGGTACTGCTCACGCTCTTTCTCGGCTCCCTGTTCGGGACGCTGATTGCCACGCCGCTGGTGATCGCGCGCGGTGAAGGCCGGCACGCGGTGCTGCCGTTCGGTCCGTTTCTTGCCCTTGGGGCGCTCACCGCGCTGCTCTTCGGCGACGTGATCATCGCCGCCTATTTTCACCTGAGCGACATCATGGTGGAGAGCGCCATGCGCGCCACCGGAGGGCCGCCGCGATGAAGGCGCCGCAAGGCAAGAGAAATCCACCCCGGAGGCGGATCGCCATCGCCGCCGCCATCTTCCTGACACTCTGCGCGGTGGGGACGTATCGGTTTCGCCCCGAGATCTACTTCGGTCTCTTCCGCTGCATCGAGCGTGCCCGGGCCGGCTTGCGAGGAGCCACCATCCGCGTCGACGGCGACGAGATCGCGTACCTGATGGCGGGAGACCCGGCCCGGCCCGGATCCTCACCCCCCATCGTGATGATTCACGGATTTGGCGGCGACAAGGACAACTGGACGCGGTTTGCGTGCCACCTTCCGGCCGCGGTGCTGATCGTTGCCCCCGACCTCCCGGGATTCGGCGACAGCTCGAAAAACCCCGATCAGCATTACGACGTGACGTCGCAGGCCGAACGCCTCACCCATTTCCTGGACGCGCTCGGCCTGCGCACTCCCGTGCATCTGGTCGGCAACTCCATGGGCGGCCACATCGCCGTCAAGTTGACTCTGCTCCACCCCGAGCGCGTGGCGTCCCTTGGCCTGTTTGCTCCGGGTGGCGTGCAATCGCCCGTGCGCAGCGATGCCGAGGTGCTCCGCGAGCACGGCAAGGAGCCGTTGCTGGTATCTTCCCGCGGCGATTTCGACCGCTTTCTGTCGCTCGTCTTCGAAGAGCCGCCGTTCATTCCCCGGCCTGTCCGGCGCTACTTCGGCGAAAAGGCCGCGGAGGCGCGGCCGTTCAACGCCAAGATCTGGGCCGACGTGCACCAAAGCAGTGCGCCGATCGCGCCGCAGCTCGCTGAAATCGGTGTTTCCGCGCTGATTCTCTGGGGCGACAACGATCGCGTCCTGCACGTTTCCGGAGCGGATCTGTTCGCGCGCGGCCTGCGCCATTCGGCAACGGTCATCATGAAGCACTGCGGCCACTTGCCCATGATCGAGCGCCCGGAGGAGACCGCAGCGCACTATTTACAGTTTCTCGCCAACCCACCGCCCAGCCGCTGAGCGCCCAGGCTCGTGGGCGGCGCGGGGCGCGAGCTCGCGCACCCGCCTCGCCGGACTCCTTTCAACAACTACCAGTCGTAGCCGTTGATCCGTTGCCACCAATCCGCCTCGTCGTATTTGACGTACCAGTACTTCCCGTCTGAATAGAAAATATCCGTCAGGCCATTTCCATTGAAATCGCCTGAGTTGTACTGCGTCTTATCAAAACCAGCATAATCCCAGCTATCCGTATCTGTCTTATCGTCGTTGTACAGATAATAGTAACCGGAGAAGCCGCTGTTCCATGCATTTATATTGCCTGTGCCTTTCCACCACATCCAGCCCGAGCTTCCCGTGAACCACATGATGTCGATAGCGGGAGGATTGAGAGGATTGGCGTTGAAGTAACCAAAGCCGAGAACGTCTATTTTCTTGCTTACATTATCACGCACGTTTTGCCAATATCGCCCGCTATCGGCGATCCACCAGTCATAGCCGTCGGCATAAAAGATGTCTGTATATCCGTCGCCGTCGAAATCTTGTAGCTCGTAATATTTCTTCTCGAACTGCGTATAGGCGCCGCTTTGCAGTGCATATCGTCCGGCAAAAGCGTTGGTATCCTTTGTCCCAGTGTTTCTCCAGTATTGCCAACCATTAGTAGTGCTCTTGGAAAACCACATTACGTCAGTCCTTGGATGTTCCGGATCTTCGTCCGCATATTTGTAGAATTCTCCAAATCCAAGCACCCATATTCCTTCAATGGCGGAATCCAGGCTTCGCCGAACCTGATAAAAACTTGGAGTCGACCTTCCGTTGCTGTAGAAAATGTACCAATCGTCGTAGTACATCATGAATACGTCTTCGGTGCCGTTGCCGTCGAAGTCTCCGAAGCCGTACTTGTTGTACTGAGTGAGGCTCCACTGGGTGAATTCTCCGAGGTTGATCCAGGTGACGAGCTCGTCTCTGCCGCTCCAGGAAATTTCGAATCCTCGGTTCACGTCGCCGGTTGGGTAGAGCACGTCAGAGATGCCGTCCCCATCGAAGTCCGCGATGTGCACTTGAGATGCCGTAGGAAAGTAGCCCGCGAAGACGCTGTCCGGGACGGCCGCTATCAGAAGAAGTAGAAGAGAGATTGCGGCCCCGTGTTTGAGTCGCCGGGCCAGAGGATGAATGGGTGTCATGGAGTGCTCCGTGCTTGGATGATGATGAGCTCCGGCAGCGGGCGGGCCGCGAACCGGCTGTGCGCTCGGTCCCAAGCAAACTTCATGCCATTCGACGATAGCCGCACGACAGGTGCCCCGTGCGATCTTCTCCCGCGCTAGACCCCCCTCCGCGAGCGGCGCGAGAAGAACAAGCAGCCGCCCGGGCCAGGCTCAGGCGGCTGTGCTTCGCGCTCTACGGTGCCCGAGGAATGCAAATATTGGACCGATCTTTGCCCGAATACGCCGCGACGCAGGCCTCCATGGGCGCGACCGCGCCCGCGCGGTGCGCGGGCGAACGACTCCCTAGCCGCCCGTCGGGTCGCGCACGGTGCGCAGCGCGAAGTCGACGAAACGCGAGCGCACCTGTTCCTGCGCGAGCAGGCGCTCGGCGCCGGGCAGCGCCGTCAGCGCCCTGACCACGTGATTGAGGAAGGCGCTGCCGCGGCTGGAGCCCTCGTCAAAAAGCAGGTGCGCGAGCCGGCCCTTCTCCAACGCCTGACGCACACTACGTTCCACGGCGTTGCGCGGCACGTGGGGCTGCCGCTCGCGCCGCACCATCTGCAGTGCGTCCTTGCGGCAGGCGGCGGTACACACGCCACAGCCGATGCAGCGGTCGAGGTCAATGCGAGGGCGCAGCTCGTTCTTGCGGCGGGAGCCGGCTCGTTCCGGCACCATGGCGATTGCGGCGATGGGGCAGGCGCGGGCGCAGCGCGAGCAGCCCTTGCAGTTTTCCGGCTGGTGCCGGGGCTGAAACCCGCTCGGGTTCACCGCCGGCAGATCGTAGTCGTTGATGGCGCGGAGCTGCCCGCAGCAACAGCCGCAGCAGTTGCAGATGTAGGCGGGCTGGTTGCGCACGTTGTCGGCGATTTGTACGAGTCCATCGTCCTTGGCGCGCGCCAGGATGTCCATGGCCTCGCTGCGCTCGATGCCCCGGCCGAAGTTGCGTCGACTGACGAAGTCGGCACCGCCGTTCAGCGATAGACAGGTTTCCACCGCGACATCGCAGCGCCGCCCGAGATGCTCGGCCTCGTGCCGGCAGTAGCACAGCGAGACGCAGATCGTCCGGGCGTTTTCAATGAGAGCCGTCGCGCGCTCCCAGTCGAGCACGTCGGGAAGGAGCTCGCCGAGAACGTGCTCCTCGCGCACCATGGCGCGGCCGATTACGGTTTCGTGCGCGAACACCTCGCGCGCAAATGCCGGATCACCGTGGGCGTAGGCATCCAGCGCCTCTGCCACGCGTTTTTTCGGAAACATGTCGTGCGCGCGCATCATCGAGAACTCGAAGAAGCCGACCACGGGTGGCGCCAGCAGGTACTTGACGCGGCCGGTCTCGGGGTGCACGAGGTCCATGACCAGCCCCTTTTCGCACATGGCGTCCAGGCGCACCTTGAGGGTCGCGGCGGGCTCGCCAACCCGGGCGGCGATTTTCTCCAAACTTTCGGGCCGCATCGGCATGCGCGCCGCGAGCGCTGCCTCCTCGGGGCGGTAGAAGATCTCCAGGATTTCCCGCCAGCCCTCCAGTGCCCGCTGATCCGTCGGCTCGGGCAAGCCTACGGGACCGGCGTTCAGCCGCCCCAAGAGCGCGTCGTACTCCTCCTTCAGATGACCCAGATGGCCCATGTTCTCTCCTCTCCGCTCACCGCCTCACCGCTTCCGCATTTCTGTAGTTGATTCGCCCCGCAGCGCCTGATCGTGCCCGTCAGGTCAAGAGGGCGCCGCACCCGGAGGGCGCGCCGCATCGCGCGGCGGCTCGGGCCCCGGAATCGGCGGACCGTGTAGCACGATGCGCTCGCCCGCCGCCTCGCAAGTCGCCTGCTGCAGGTGCCACTCGCCCATGGCCTTGGTGACGCGCACGAACAGCCTTGCCTCGCCTAGCTCGCCCTTGACCTTGATGCCAAACTCCGCCTCGCCGCCGGTGCCCTGAACCTGAATTTGCCCCGCCGGGAACAGGCCGAAGCCGCGCACTCCACCCACCTTGCGCCGAATGTAGGGGTGCATGCGCGCGTAGCTCGTGGCCAGCTTCCAGGCGCCGGAGCTGCGGACGCTGAGCACGAACCCGGCCAGGGCGAAGCCGACGACGCACAGGATGGTGACGAATCCGACGACGAGAACAATGACAAAGCTGGGAACCTGCATGGCGATCCTCTGCCCAGAAAAAGGTCATTGCGCCCAAATCTCCGGCGCTGCCGCGGCGAGTTTGGCGACCCTGGAGCTGCATCTCACGCTGCGCACTGCTCTTAGCACCGCGCGCGGGGATTCTCTACCCGCTTGACGCCACCCGGAAGCCTAGTGTAATCTGGTTGCCACAGTGGGTGAAGCTCCGCAACGCAACACGGGAGGGAAGGTGAGCAGCATACTCGTCGTGGACGACGACCGAGGAATCCGCAGGGGCATCGGTCTGGCGCTGCGCGGCAAAGGGTACGAGGTAACCGAGGCTCCGGACGGTGCCAAGGCCGAGGAATTGCTGCTCAAGCGGCCGTTTGATCTGGTCATTACCGACCTGGAAATGCCCGGGCTGAACGGTATCGAGCTGCTGAAGAAAATCCGCGAGGTCGCACCGGACACGCTGGCGCTGGTCGTCTCCGGGTATGGGACGATCGAGAAGGCGGTCGAGGCCATGCGCGTCGGCGCGCAGGACTTCATTACCAAAGGCGACTCGTTTTCGATCGACGAGCTCGAGGTCAAGGTCGCCCGGCTGTTGGAGCAGCGGGCGCTCACCGAGGAAAATCGCAGGCTCGCCGCGGAAAACAAGACGCTGCGGCGGGAGATCGAGCATCGCTTCAGCTTCGACACGATCATCGGCACCTCGCCGGCGCTCGAAGCTGTCTTTCGTCGCATGGAAAAGGTCGTCGAGGATGGGCAGGTCACCGTTCTCATTCGCGGTGACTCCGGCACCGGCAAGGAGCTCGTCGCGCGCGCCATCCACTACAACGGCCCGCGCAAGGACCGGCCCTTCATCGCGATCAACTGCGCCGCGATCCCGGATACGCTCCTGGAAAGCGAGCTTTTTGGCTACGAGAAAGGCTCCTTCACCGATGCGTATCGGCGCAAGATTGGGAAGTTCGAAGCGGCGGGCAGCGGCACGGTCTTTCTCGACGAAATCGGCGACCTGTCTCCGAAGCTGCAAGTGAAGCTCCTGAGGGTGCTGCAAGAGCGGCGATTCGAGCGCATCGGCTCGACCACTTCTGTAGCGGTCGAGGCGCGCGTGATTACCGCGACCAATCGCGACCTGGAGGCGGCGATCCGCGACGGCAGCTTTCGTCAGGACCTGTATTACCGGCTCAACGTCGTGCCCATCTATCTGCCGGCGCTTCGCGAGCGGCGCACCGACATCCCCATGCTCGTCGATCATTTCCTCAAGAAGTTCAACAACGACAAGGGGAAAAACCTGCGGTTTGCTCCCGAGGCGCTCGATCAGCTCGTGCGCTACGACTGGCCGGGCAACGTGCGTGAGCTCGAGAATCTACTCGAGCAGCTCATCATTCTCACAAGCACGGGGGTGATCGAGGTGCACCACTTGCCGCCGCACATCAAGGGTGAATCGCGGGACTTCGTCATCAACCTTCCCGACGGCAATCTCGACATGAAAGCGGCCCGTCAGGTGCTGCTGGAAAGCTTCGAGAAGCGTTTCATTGCCGAGGCGCTCGATCGGAACAGCGGCAACGTCACGCAGACGGCAAAGGAAATCGGCGAATCTCGCGAAGGCCTTCACCGGAAAATCAAGCGCTACGGGATCTCGAACGATCGCTGAGGCGCCCGAGCTCCGCGGAGCACGCACAAGCATGAAACTAACCGACTATCTCAAGTTGGACTGGATCGAATTCGACCTGCACCCCAAGGACAAGCGCGACGTCCTGCAGCAGCTCGTGGACCGCCTGCACGCTACCGGCGACGTCAGGGCGAAGAAGCAGCTCATGGAGAAGCTTTGGGAGCGCGAGCAGCTCATGAGCACGGGTATCGGGAGTGGGATCGCGATTCCTCACGCGACGAGCGAGGACGTCAGCGGTATTCTCGTGGGGCTGGGCCGAGTGCCGGGCGGGGTCGAGTTCGCGGCGCTGGACGAGCAGCCGGTGTATCTGGTGTTTCTGCTGGTGGCGCCGCTTGATGCTCGGGGGCAGCACGTCAAGCTGCTCGCGCGAATCTCCCGCATGGTCAAGCAGGCCAAGCTCGTGGAACGACTGCGCGACGCCGGGAGCGCCGAGCAGATGTTCCGGGTGGTCGCAGACGCGGAAGAGGAGACGACCTAGCCCGACTTTAGGACCCGTAACGAAATAGCTGTTGCATTCGGCCGGCTGCGAAGGCCGCCGGCTTCGTCTCTCCTCCTCACCGTATCGCTCCCTTGATACGCTTCGTCGTCGTTCCTCGAAAGCGGCCTTCTCGCTCGGCCTCGGTGCTTGACACAGTTATTTCGTTACGGGTCCTTACCGCGTGTCGCGGCGGACGGTGGCCAGCGTCATTGTGCGTCGACGGGCCAGCTCAGAAGGTGGACGGCGGGCGGTGCGGTGGTGAGCCGAACGCGCGCTCCGAACGGTGCGCAGCGAGCCGGGAAGGCGTGACCGAAAGGAAAGCCGGCGACGACGGGGTAGGGGGCCGTGGCAAAATTTTCGGTGAAGACGTCCAGAGCCGACGGGCGCGTGCCGGGAGTGCCGCAGCCGAGAAGACTGCCCACGACGAGCCCGCTCAGGCCGTCGAGCAGCCCGGCCAGGCGCAGTTGTTGGACCATGCGGTCGAGCCGAAACGGCTGCTCGTTGACATCCTCCACGCACAGAACGGCGCCGCGCAGGTCTGGCAAGTACGGCGTACCGACGAGGCCGGCAAATAGCGCCAGGCAGCCGACCATGAGCGTTCCCTCGCCTTCGCCTTCGCGAATGACCTGACGGTTGCGATTGGCAGCCGCAAAGACCTCAGGGTGCTCCTCGGCGACGCGCGATTCCGAGCGTGTCTGGAGCAGCCAGCCGTCCTCCCGCAAGAACTTCGCGACCGCGCCTTCCCCCCGCCCCAGCGCGCCGGCGACCATCGGCCCGTGAAAGGTGACGACGCGTGCGACCGCGGCGGCGCCGCACAGCAGCGCAGTGCAGTCGCTGGCTCCCATGATGATCTTGGGGGTGGCGGCGAGGACCTCCCAATCGATGATCGGCAAGAGGCGGTGGCAGCCGTAACCGCCGCGCGCCAGGAAGATGGCGCGGATTTCGGCATCGCTGAGCATCTGATTGATGTCGGTCGCGCGCGCGATGTCGGAGCCCGCCAAGAACCCCGTGCGGTGGCGAAGTGCGGCGCCCTCGCGCACCCGGAATCCCGAGCGAACCAGCTCGAGAATCCCGCGATCCAGCGGCATCGTGTCCACGGGACCCGCTGGCGCCGCGACGCCAATCATGTCACCGTTTCGCAACGGGCGCGGACACGCGAGCGCGCCTTGTCGGATCGCGAGCTCCAAGTTCTCATCTCCACGGGCGTTGAATTCCTCACCTGCAGAGCGCTACTATAGTAGCTCCTTGCGAGCGAGTAAACCAAAGAACCCCTTGTAGCGGGAGCGTGGGGCGTGAAGAAACCTCTCGGCGCCGCGGGCGCTGGCGTGCGCCGCCTGCCGGCGCGGCACATCCGAGCGGTCGTCGTCGCGCTCGTGGTCGCTGCTGTGGCACCCATTTCCTACCTCCTTTCGGTCATTCATCATCAGGACCGAGAGATTGCCGCCATCAGGACCCGGATCGCGGCGTCCCAGCAAGACGTCGACGTCCGGCGCCAACAGCTCGCCGAGCTCGAGCGGCAGACAGTTCCCAGATCCAGTGCTCCCTAGAGAGAGGACGCCGTCATGGCGGCGCCGGGTGCCAAGATAACCGCAACGAGCACACTTCTTCTTACTTCTCGCGCGGCCCGCTCGGCTGCCGAAGCCGCGCCGTACAGCGTGGCGAAGGCGGCGCCGGGCGATGCGCGCGCGGCCGCGCCTGATGCCCCGATCGCCGCGCCCGCGCCGGTTTTCTCCATCGTCATCGTGAGCTATCGCTGCCTCCCCGATCTACTCGCCTGCCTGCAGTCCGTCGCTGCCGAAACTACCGGCGACGCGGGTCACCTTGCCGCATCGCAGGTCGAAGTCATCGTCGTCGACAACGACTCGAAAGATCACACCGCCGAGACGCTCCATTCCGCGCCGCAGGCAACGCGGTTTTTGGAGATGCCGGCGAATTGCGGCTTCGCCGCGGCCGTCAACACCGGTGTGCGGTTCAGCTCTGGCCGCTACATCCTGCTGCTCAATCCCGACGCCCAGCTCTTGCCGGGATGTCTCCGCGAGCTTGCAGACCGCCTCGACCGGGACAAGTCCATCGGCATCGCCGGCGCCCGCGTCATCAATCCCGACGGTTCGCTGCAACTGCCGTGCCGCCGCGCTCTGCCCTCGCCGCTGGCCAGCGTCATCGCCTTGCTCGGTCTGCCCCAGCTTTTCCCGGGGCATTTCGTGCCATATGAGCTCCCGGTGCCCGCGGACTGGCGCGATCCAAGGCTGCACGCCCCGCGTCCGCCGCGCGAGCCGGAACCCGTCGGCGCGGTCAGCGGGGCGGCGATGGTCATTCGCCGCGAGGTGCTGGCCGACGTGGGCTACCTGGATGACGGCTTTTTCATCTTCGGAGAGGATCTCGACTACTGTTTTCGCGCCGGAAACGCGGGCTGGAGAGTGGTTTCAATACCCCACGCGTTTGTCGTTCACAAGCGCGGCGTCAGCCGCGGCGCCCGGCCGATTGCCTCGATTCGCGCCGGACACGACGCGATGGCGAGGTATTTTCGCAAGCACCTGTTGCGCCGGCGATCGCGCTTCGCAGGAGCGCTGGTGCTGGCCGCCATCCGCCTGCGGCAGGAGGCGCTGGTAATGCTCGCGCGCCGCCGCCTGGCGCGCCAGGACCGCAGTGCCGCACCGCGCTTCTCGGAGTCCGATCGTGCGTGAGCCGCTGCGCCACCCTCGCCTCCTCGTCCTGCTCCTGATTACCGGTGACCTGCTGATCGCTTTCGGCTCCTACCTGCTGGCGTTCCGCCTGCGCTCCGTCACGACCTTCGGGGGGCTCGCCGCCGACCTGCTTCCGGCCAGTCGCTTCGATGTCGTCGAGCACTATCTGTGGGTGGTCGGCTGTCTGCAGGTCAGCCTCCTGTACGCTTTTGGGCTCTACGACTACTTTTGGAGGTGGCCGGTCTGGAACGTCCCGCGGCGCGTCGTTGCCGCTCTTTTCCTGGAAATGACCGCGCTGGTGTCATTCTACTACTTTGTTCAGAATCCCAACTTCCCACGGTCGATTTTCTTGCTGCATGGCGCCCTGAACATGCTCGGTGTGTTGCTTTTCCGCACGGTTGTGCGCGACCGCCTGCGGCAGCGAATCGGGCGACGGCGCGTGTTGATTGTCGGCTCCGGGGCCGAGGCGCGGGAGATCCTGAACGAGCTGCGGAGCTTTCCCGGACGGCAATTCGAGGTCGTGGGCGTGCTCAATGGCCACAAGCCCGCTCCCGAAACCAGCGTCGAGGGTGCACCGGTGCTGGGCGACAAGGAGGACATTCTGAGCGTCGTGTGCGCGCAGCAGATCGACGAGGTGATCCTCGCAGAACCGCCGTCGTGGCAGGACCACCTGGTCGACGAGCTGACCCGCAACAACGCACTGGGCACGCGCCTGTCGATTGTACCGAGTTGCTTCGAGATTCTGATCGGGCGAATGAATCACACTTTGCTCAAGGACATCCCGCTGATTCAGGTGTTGCCGGAGCCAGCCTCGGCGCTTGAGCTCGGCGCCAAGCGGCTGTTCGACGTCGTCCTCGCCGCGGCGCTGCTCGTCACTCTGGCCCCCGTGCTGCTCCTGGTTGCCGCCGCTGTCCGCGTCTCCTCGGGTTCCCCCGTCCTCTACCATCAGGAGCGCACCGGGTACCGGGGGCAGGCGTTTGAGATGCTCAAGTTCCGCACCATGCGCCCGGATGCCGAAGTGGCTAGCGGCCCCACGCTGAGCAGCGAGGGAGACGCCCGCGTCACCGCAATTGGCCGCTTCCTGCGCCGCTACCGGCTCGACGAGCTGCCGCAACTGGTCAACATCCTCGGCGGAGAGATGAGCTTTGTCGGCCCGCGTCCCGAGCGTCCGGCATTTGTCGAGCGATACCTGCAGGAAATTCCCGGGTACGGGCAGCGGCTCATGGTCAAACCCGGTCTGACAGGATTGGCGCAGGTGCGTGGGTTCTACCAGACCAGCCCGCAGAACAAGCTCAAGCACGACCTGGCCTACATTCTGAACCGCTCGATATTCCTGGACCTCCGGCTGATTGCAGAGACGGTCAAGCGGATCGTGACCGCGGGCCCGTCGCCGGAAGGCTGAGGCCGATAGCGACGTGGAGGGAGGGACGCTGCCTCGGGAGGTGAGCTACGCGGAGCTCTTGGCCGCGGAAGCCGAGGTCGACCGCGCGGTCGACGCGAGTCCGGAGATCGATCGTTTCTGTTCCTCGCTGGACTGGGTAGCGCCCGCACACGAGACCTTGCAGGCGCGTCGCGAGACCTGGATTCGTCGCGTCGGGGAGGGATTCTTGTGCCTGGCGGTGCGGCCGGACGAGCGGTTCGGACCGGTGATCGAACCGCTCGAGTGCTTGTGGGGGTTTGCGTGTCCCTTTCTGGGCGGCGATGTCGCCGCGCTGGTGGATGGGTTTTTCGCGGACCTGGCGGCGCGGAGCCCGCAGTGGCAGCTCGGCGTGCTCCCCGGAATCCCGGCGCACTCGGCGCTGCTGTTGCACCTGCTGCACCGGACGCCGGCGGGCTTGCGCGTTGCCGTCGGACCGCCCATGCAGCGCTACGTCGCGGCGCTGGAGGGCGGCGTGGACGGATACCTGGCGCGGCGAACGGCGAAATTCCGCGAGGGCCTGCGGCGTGCGGAACGTGCAGCCGCCGGTGCAGGCGTCAGGTTTGAGCGCATCGTCGACCCGCGCGCCGGCGAAGTTGCGGGGCTTCTGGAGCGTATCAATGCCATCGAAGCGCGGAGCTGGAAGGGACTGGCGGGGCGCGGCGTAAACCGCGGCGCGATGAGGCGGTTCTACGCGAGGATGATCGCGCGCCTGGTGGCGCGCAGCCGGCTGCGCTTGATCTTTGCCCGGCTCGACGAAGCAGACGTCGGGTATATCTATGGAGGCCTTCGCGGCAGCCTGTATCGCGGCTTGCAGTTCAGCTTCGATGATCGCTGGCGCGCGCTGGCACTGGGCAACCTGCTGCAGATGCGGATGATCGCCTGGCTGGTGGAGGCCGGACTGACCAGCTACGACCTCGGACAACCCATGGCCTACAAACGCCGGTGGGGTGAGCCGGGGCCGACTACGGTGGCCGTGTACGTGGTGAATGCCGGCGCGATGAGGTGAGGATAACCGCGTCGGCTGCCGAGGTCCGCGCGCGTTTGCTGCAAGCTCGCAGCAAAAACAGCGGCGACGAAAAGACACACGTCTCGCCCTCGCGTCGACTCCGAGCAGGTGGTGGATTCAAGGTCTGGCACGACCCTTGCTATTCAGGTGTCGTGCACCGTGCACTACCCCATCCTGGACCACAAACGTGCTGACGTTCTTGCGAATCCTCCTCTTTTCGGGCCTGCTTGCCTGCCTGGCACTCGCCGCGCTCGTCGTGCGCGCGGCCCGGAACGCGCCGGCAAGCGACCCTCCGCCCGGCGGCGGGGCGGCGGGGCGGAATACCTCCGGTACCCCCGCCTCGACCCCGGCAGCGCCTCGCCGGCAGCGACGCGGCGCGGCTAATGCGCGGCACTTGTGGCCGCGGGCTCCGCAAGTGTGAGCGGATCGCGAAGCGGCACCATGGTGATCGGACCGAAGTCCTCGATGGCTCCGGCATGATCGGGATGGCCACCGCGAATGTCCGCCGTGTTGCCGACGTAGAGGAACACCAGCGTCTCGGGCTTCATGTGTGCCGCCGCCGCCTTGAGCACCTCTTCTGCGGTCACGGCGCGCACTTTTTCCGCGTAGCTGGACCAGTACTCCGCCGGCCTGCCGAGCAGCTCGCCCTGCGCAAAAAGCTTCGCCGTCACTTCCGGCGATTCGAACGAGTCCGGCAGTGTCTCGATGAGTGACGCCTTCGCTCGCTTGAGCTCCTCGTCGCTCACGAGCTCTTCGCGGATTCGCTTCAGCTCTTCCCGAGCAATTTGCGTTGCGCGAATACAGGTGCTCGATTTCGACTGGAAGGAAATAACAAACGCCCCCGGCATGCCCCCGAGTGGCAGGGTAAAGCGCGAATACGCCGAATAAGCGAGGCCTTCGGCGGCGCGGATGCGCAGGTATAGCCGTGACGTTCCGCCCATCCCGTAGATTTCCTGCAACACGCGCAGCGCGAGCTCATCGGGGTGTCCTTCCTCCACCGACGGATGGCCAATGACCACCCCGCCCTGGTTGAAGTCGGGCTTGTCCACCATGTAGACGCCCGGCACAGGGGCGTGCTCCGGGCGCGGTGGCCGCAGCACTGGGGAGGCGAGCCTGGCGAGCGACCCGAAGGCGCCATTCAGCTTCTGCTCCATTTCCTGGCGATTGAAGTCGCCGGCCAGGGCCAGCGTGACGTTGTCTGCCCCGAGCTGGAGAGCGAGAAAGGCACGGCAATCCGCCGCCGTGATGGCCTCAATCGACGCCTGCGTCGGCAGCCGGTTCCGCCAGTACTCATCGCCCCACCAGAGGCGGTTGATCTCCCGCCTCTGGATCTCAAACGAATCGTCATTACGCTTCTTGAGCAGTTGAATCTGGTCGGTCTTTTCGAGCGCAAAGCGGTCCTCCTGGAATCGCGGCCGCTGCACGAGATCCACCAGCAGCGCCAGCGCCTGGTCGAAGTCCTTTGACAGGACGTTCAGGCGGACGGTCCCCGTAAGGTCCTCGAAGGTAGTCGACAGCTCGGCCGCCAGAAAGTCGAGCTTTTCGTCGAACGCCCGCGCGTCGAGGTCGCCGGCACCACCCTTGCGCCAGGCCGCGCCCGTGAGCGCCGCGACGCCTTCCTTGCCCGTGGGTTCGAGCAATCGCCCGCCGCGAATGAGCATGGTCAGAGTGATGAGCGGGAGCTGGCGATCCTCGACCGCAAACACGGGAATGCCGTTGGTGAGCTGAAAGCGCGCGTCACCGACTGCTGGTGGGGTATATTCGAGCGGCTTGAAAACCAGCTTCTCGGGTCGGTCAGGGATCTCGCCGGCCCCGGATACGGAGACGACACCGCTGAGCGACAGGGTTACAACGATCAGAATCCGAGCCCGCCTTGTCATTGCTTTGCCTCCTCGGAAGAGGTCGCTGCCTGTAGTTTCTTCAAACGTTCTTCCCCGCGCCGAACCGCGATGTCGACGGCGGGTTTCATCTCCGCGGGGACCTGTTGCCCCATGCTGCGGAGCTCCTCGACCGCCTTGGCGAGCTGTGTGGCATCCGCTATGGCCTCGAGCTGCGCGAGCGCCTGTTTGACGAATCCTTTCCCCCTGGCGTCGAGCCCCGCGAGCTCTGGATCCTCAGGTGCACCCGCCTTGCGGCTGTACCAAAGGACGTTCTTCCGCTCGGGCGTAAGATATGCGGCGGCGACGCGCAGCACGTCCTCAGCGGTGACGGCGAGCACCCGCGAGGTCGATGTTTCCAGCAAACGCCAGTCGCCAAGCCCGGCGAAGTAGGCAAGCTGAATCATCAGGTAGAAGCTGTCCTCGAGCCGGCGATAGGAGTCGGCGAGCGTCTGGTTTTTCACGCGTTGCAGCTCTTGCTCGCCCACGGCCACCGTGCGCAGCCTTTCGATCTCCGCGAGCAGGGCAGCCTCGATCTCCGCGTGGCCGTGACCTTCCGCCAGCTCCGCATCGAGCTCCATATACCCGCCGAGGCGCTGCGGCCATCCGGCGCTCGCGCCCGGTTCGCCGGTCGCGATGCCTTGCTCCTCGACGAGCGACTTGTAGAGCCGTCCCGCGCGGCCCTGCAGCAGACCCGCGGCAACCTTGAAGGCGCCGCTGTCCTTGTGGATCGCGGGAACGGTGCGCCAGCGCACGAAGACCTTGGGATTGGTGTCGGCGGCGGCCGCCATTCGCCGTTCCGCGAGCTGCTCGATCTCCTCGGTGACGATCACGGGTGGGACTTTCTGGCCGCGGGGCAGGCGGCCGAAGTATTTCTCGGCGAGCTCGCGGGCGATCTTGGGATCGAAATCGCCGACGAGGACGCCGGTAAGGTTGTTTGGCGCGTAGTACGTGGAAAAGAAGGCCTCGCCCTGCTCGCGGCTGATCGACTCGACGTCCGCGGGCCAGCCGATGACCGGATGATGATAGGGAGTCGCCGTCCAGAACATCGCCTCGAACTGCTCGTCGTAGGCCGCGGTGGGATCGGATTCGACGCGCATCCGGCGCTCCTCGCGGACGACGTCCCGCTCCGCGTAGAATTCGCGCAGCACGGCGTCGCGCAAGCGCTCGCTTTCCATCCAGAACCAGAGCTCCAGCTTGTTGGCCGGGATCTTGACGATATAAACCGTGACGTCGTTGGTGGTGAAGGCGTTCTTGCTCGAGGAACCCTGGCCTTCGTAGATACCGTCCCACTCCTCCTTGACGACCAGTGCGCTCTGTTCGTCTTGCAGCTTCTTGAGCTGGGCGCGAAGCTCCTTGATTCGGGGTGTCTCCTTCTCGGGATCATAGATTTCGCCCTCGAACTCGCCGAGGCGTTTGGCGGCGCGCACTTTCTCATACTCGGCGGCGAGCTCGGCGCGCACTGCGTCGAGCTTCTCCATGATGGGCCGCTCCTTCGCGAAATCCTTGGTGTTGACCGTCGTCGTGCCCTTGAACATCATGTGCTCGAAGAGGTGCGCAATACCGGTCTGGCCATAGGTCTCGTTGGCGGAACCGACGTGGGCTGCCCAGCCGCCGCTGACGGTTGGCGTCTGGTGCCGTTCGACGAACAGGAAGTGCATGCCGTTTTTGAGGGTATGCTCCTCTACGGCCAGCTTGGCCTCCTGCGCCGGCACGGCGGGTGCCGATGCGAGCAGCCAGAGGAGACCTGCTGCAGCCACGAACCGGAGTCGTGTTCTCATGAGCGCGCTCCCAAGACAGAGTGGATAGAGAGCTCCGCGCCGCGCCGAGCGCGGAGAGCGCCTCGCAGCGGCCGGTGAGCGAAGGACGGGCGGGCGTCCAGCGAGATATGCCGAGCAACGATACCTGTCGCCACCGTGCCTGTCAAGAGCTACGGCGCTGCGAACCCGTCGGGCCGCAGCTTCTGCGTCGAGCATCGCCAGGTAGCAGCGCCAGGCGAACACCTGGTGGCGCCGTCGGCCACGTACCTGTTCACCCCTGTCTTTGACCACCTCGAGGGGGTGCCGTCGACCATCGTCGATGCGCTTTCTGCACGGCCCGCATTTGGACAGGCGGTGGATTCGGAGCGGCATCGCTGGCCCCGAGCCGGCGGCGACGCTATATTGGCTTTGGTCGCCTCCCGAAGCTACTCCGGAGACACGCATAATGGGCCGCTTCTTCAACACCGCCGGGCCTTGCAAGCCGGATATGCATTACATGCTGCCACCCGAGAAGCGCCTCCCCGAGGTGCGCGGGCTCATCGAGCAGCAGCTCTACTTCGTCATCCACGCACCGCGCCAGAGCGGCAAGACAACCTGCTTTCGCACCCTCGCAGAGACGCTGGTGCGCGAAGGCGCCTGCGCCGCCGTGCACGCGAGCTGCGAGACGGCGCAGCCGTGTGGCGGAGATGTCGAATTTGCGGTAACGGCAGTGTGCGAGTCGATCGTTCGCCAGGCCCATCGGCAACTACCCGAGGCGCTTCGCCCCGGCGCGCTCGACATGTCGCTGAGCGGCGCGAGCCGCCTCAACGAGCTCTTGCGGTGCTGGTCCGAGCGCTCTCCGTTGCCGGTCGTGCTCTTCCTCGACGAAATCGACGCGCTCTACGACGAGTCGCTGATCTCCGTGCTCCGGCAGCTTCGGGACGGCTACCCGGACCGGCCGCGCCAGTTTCCGCAATCGCTGGCCTTGATCGGCCTGCGCGACG
>JACPHN010000119.1 GCA_016188575.1 Candidatus Schekmanbacteria bacterium | reverse complement strand
GAGGTGCAAGGGCGCGCGGAGGACGGCTTTGACGAGCGAATGTTCGTCTACAACTACCGCATCTTCGACCGCTACCACAGGGAGGTGATCAGCGTGGCGGTGCTCACGGACCTCGACGACGATTTCCGGCCGGGGCTCTACGAGCGCCAGCGCTGGGACTGCGGGGTGAGATTCTGGTTCCCGGTAGTGAAGATCGTGGACTATGCGAAACAGTGGATCCAGCTCGAGGCAAACCTGAATCCCTTTGCGCTGGTGGTCATGGCGTACGTCGGGGCGACCCGAACGCGGGACCAGAAACAGCGCCTGGCGTGGAAGCTGCGCCTCGTACGGATGCTCTACGAGCGCGGGTATAATCGAGAAGAAGTCGAGGCGCTCTTTCGGTTCATCGACTGGCTGCTGATTCTGCCGGCGGAGCTGGAAGAGCCGTTTCGTGACGAAGTCGAGAAAATGGAGAAAGGTGAGAAAATGGCCTACGTTACCAGCATCGAGCGACTCGGAATCGAGAAGGGCGAGCGGCTGGGAATTCAGAAAGGTCTGCTTGAAGCGATCGACGTCGGATTGAGCGTCCGGTTTCCCGCACAAGCTGCGGAGCTCCTGGCGCGAGCGCGAAGGATCGAGGCGATCGAGCGCCTCAAGGCGATCACCCGCGCGCTAAGCAGTGGCGAGCCGCTGGAAGCGATAGACGCGCTGCTCGGACCGGCTGAGAAACCATCGGAGTAGCCGGGCTGCCATTGGCGGGTGGTTGGGGCGCCCGCCGGATCGCACTTGCGTCGGAATTTCGCGTGTCGGCAGAATGTGGTTTACCCCATGGCGAGCGTAATGCCCGTGGACACTTGTAAGGGAGCATCACCCGATATTCGGCTGACGCCGAAAATTCGGCTCAGGAGCGCACCAGGATGAAGGTCGTCACTTCTCACGTCATGCAGCGCCTGGACCGGGAGGCGATTGAGCTCACGGCGATTCCCGGCCTGGTGCTCATGGAAAACGCGGGCCTGCGCGCCGCGGACGCGATTCTGGACGTGTTTCGCGAAAGCGGGGCGGGCGCGGTAAGCGTCGTGTGCGGCAAGGGGAATAACGGAGGGGATGGTTTTGTCATCGCCCGCCATCTGGCCAATCGCGGCGCGAGCGTGCGGGTCTTTGTCGCGGCAGACCCGGCGACGCTGCAGGGCGAGGCCCTGGGCAACTACGTCATCGCACAAAAGATGGGCCTGGAAATTCGGCAAATCGCCTCGCCCGAGGAGCTCGAGCAGAACCGCGCGGATCTGCTTTCCTGCGACGTACTGGTCGACGCGCTGCTCGGCACGGGGTTGCGCGCGGCGGCAACGGGAGTTGCGGCAGCGATCATCGCGGTGCTGCGGGCAAGCGATCGGCCAATCTGCGCCGTTGACGTGCCGTCCGGTGTGAGCAGCGATACGGGACAGATCATCGGACCCGCCGTCGCCGCGGATCTGACCGTGACGTTCGGCCTGCCCAAGGTCGGTCTCGCCGTGTACCCCGCGGCCGCGCTTGCGGGGCGGGTGCGCGTCGTCGATATCTCGCTCCCCGCGGCGGTTCTCGCGGGCGCCGACACGCCGTATGCGATTCTGCTCCCCGACGAGTGGCGATGGCCCTTCCCGCCGCGCTCACTCGACATCCACAAGGGAAAGCTCGGCAAGCTTCTGGTGGTCGCCACCTCCCGGGGATTCACGGGCGCCGGCATCATGGCATCGCATGCGGCCATGCGCATGGGCGCGGGCCTCGTTACCATCGCCTGTCCGGCATCGTGCAACAACGCGATCGAACCGGCGATTATCGAGGCGATGACCGCGCCGATGCCGGAGACGGATCAGGGCACGCTTTCCGCCGAGGCCCGCGAGGCCATCATCGACCTCTCCGACACTCGGGATGCCGTGCTGCTCGGTCCGGGTCTCGGCGCGGTAGCGGAAACGCGACGGCTCGCGCTGGACATTCTGAGTCTCGTCAACCGGCCCATGGTGGTGGATGCGGACGGGCTCAACGCGCTCGCCGCGGATCCCGACGCGCTCCAGCGCCTGGCCGACCCGCCATTCCAGAGCCGCCAGCTCGTGCTCACGCCCCATCACGGTGAAGCCGCCAGGCTGCTGGGCACGCCGGTTACGGAGGTCTCGGCGCGGCAACTGGAGAGCGCCCTGGAGCTCGCGCGCCGATCCGGCGCCACGGTGGTGCTCAAGGGTCATCGCAGCGTCGTCGCCGCGCCGGACGGGCGCGCCAGCATCAACACCACGGGAAATCCCGGGATGGCGACCGGCGGCATGGGCGATGTGCTGACCGGCATCATCGGCGCTTTCCTCGGCCGCGGCCTGGCGGGTTATGCCGCCGCCGTCGGCGGCACCTATCTCCACGGCCTCGCCGGCGATCGCGCCGCCGCCCGCCTCGGCCAGGAATCGCTGATCGCCACCGACCTCCTCGGCGAGCTCCCGGCGCTCTTGCGGCATCTTACGTCGGCCGAGCGAACCGCGAGCCGGCGGCGCGATGCGTGGACGGAAATCCCACGGTAAGGAGCCAGCGTCATGTCTCTCGTCTTGCTCACCGGAGCCTCCGGTCTGATCGGAACAGCAGTGGCCGAAACTCTTACGCGGGCGGGCTACAAGCTCCGCTTGCTCGTCCGCGCCACGTCGCCGACAGAGCACCTGCAGCATCTTGGGGCGGAGCGGGTCATCGGCGACGTCACGGATCGCGCCGCGGTAGCTGCGGCGATGGAGAATGTCGCGATCGTCGTGCACACTGCGGGAGCCACCTCGCTGCGCGACAAGGACGCTGACCGCGTCTGGCACACCAACGTCGAGGGCACGCGCACGGTGCTCGAGGCGGCCCGCGCCGCGGGCGTTGAGCGCGCGATCTACACCTCGTCGCAGGCCGCCGTCGGCGCGGCGCCGGAGGCGCGTCCGCTGGACGAGGATGCCGACTGGTGGGTGCCTCGCCGCGTTCCCCGCTACATCAGGGCCAAAAGACGCGCCGAGGAAGTCGCGTGGGAAATCGCGGCGCAAGGACTGCCGCTGGTCGTTCTGAACCCGAGTATCGTCCTGGGGCCAGGCGATCGCCGCGGAAGCTCCACCTTGCTCGTCATCAACTTCGTAAAAGGTCGGATGATCGGCGCCACCCCGGGCGGCGCCGCCTATGTCGATGTGCGCGACGTCGCCGCGGCCCATCTCGCGGCGATTCGCCAAGGCGCGGTCGGGCGGCGGTACCTGATCAGCTCCGAAAACCACACGCTGTTCGACTTCTACTCGCTGGTCGCGGGCGAGGCCGGCCTGCCCGCACCCAAGCTCATCCCCGAGCTGTTTGCGCGCGCCTTCGGTGTCATCAACGACCTCCTCATCTACGGCGGCCTCGAGGGGTTCCCGGACATGACGTCCGCTCACGTCGCGATGGGGCTGTGCTACTGGTGGGCCAATGCGGAACGCTCCCGGCGCGAGCTCGGAATTCGCTACCGCCCCGTACGAAGCTCGATCCGCCTGACCTTGCGCTGGGCCATGGATGCGGGCTACCTGAAACCGTTGAACGGGAAGCTCAAGGAGCTCCTCGCCGCGGAAGCGACGACGCTCTAGGAGCTGTCCGGCGGGCGTCGGGCGCGCGCGGAAATCCGGCGTCGGCCGAAGGTGGTTTACACCTGAGGCCGCCACGATAGGGGCGCGATTCACCGCGTCCGGTCGTCGCGGCCGGTAATCCGGGCGATCATTCTCGGCCCGATGATCCCCGGCCCGGCATTGGGGCGCGATGAATCGCGCCCCTCCGCGCCGAACCTGCGGCGTGAAGAAGTGTAATGGACGAAACCGGACATTCGGCCGACGCCCGAAATCCTCAGTTGGGCGCCGCGAGCGGCAGCTCTGTCGGGATCTCGCCATGCTCTCCGAGAAACGCCTGGAGGCTGTCCGCCGCAAGCTGGTGGCCTTCCGCGTTCCAGTGGGCATCGTGCTGCCAGACGTAGGGCGCGCCACCGGCCTCGCGATGCCGCCGCATGGTCGGCTCGAGGTCAAGGCACGGGATGCTCTCTTTGGCACAAAATTCCAGCATGCGATCGATCGGCCGGCGCGCGTCGTACTCCGGATTCGTTCCTTGCTCGATGCTCTTGCGATCGACTCCAGGAATCAGCACGGAGTGGACAAACATCACATAAAACCGGGCTCCAGCGCCTGCGGCCGCCGCTTTCATGCCGCTCACCGCACGGAATGTCGCATTCCACGCCTCCTCCCACTTCGCGTCATACGGCCGGCGTTGGTAGATGGTGGTCAAGGGTGGAATCATGGCGCTTTTGGGCAGGTCCGTGCGAAAGTGGTGGAGGTTCTGGAGGTAGAGAGCGCACAGGCCATCCGCCAGGAAACGATTGAGCCAGCTCCACTGGAACCTCAGCGTGGAATCGATACAGGCAACCTTGGAAGCCAGGATGCGCTCACCAAAAATGCGCCGACTCCAGGCGCGAAATTGTGCCGTCAGCTCGGGCGAGTTGTCCTGGATGTCGTTGCCGGCAAAGAAGGTCAGCACGACAACGTCGGGTTGAAACGGCAGACCGACCTGCTCGAGAGTCTCGAGCTGTTTGCGCGTGCCGGTATCGGCGCGCCCCAAAGCAATCACCTCGTAGCGCCGCCCTTTCTCCGCGGCCGTGCGGTTGAGCCGCGTTTCGAGCAGCTCGTGGAACGTCTCCTCGAGCCTGACCTCTTTCGCCTCGACGAAAGAATCACCGATTACCAGAATCCGCGTGGTGTGGGCCGGCTTGGCGATGGCGTATTCGCGGTCGCGCCACCCTGTCGAGCTCATGGTAACCTCGACCTCGAAGTCCTTGGTGAAATAGGGGATCCAGCCGACATATTTTGCGGTCTTGCCGGGAGCGAAATTGTAGGTCAGCCAGATGTTTCCGGGAACGTATTCCGGCGGCGCGACGCCGCGCGCGCGCAGGCCAAGCTCCAGCAGGCCGAGCGCGGCGGCAAGGGCCAGAACCACGGTGAGCGCCGCAAACACCGCCGTGAGAAAGGCTCGGGCCGGCAGCACCAGCCGCAGTCCGAGCACTGCGGCAAGCAGGGCTGCCACGCAGGCGACAGCGTCGAACGCCCGCGCCAGTGCAAAACGCCAGCGCGGAGCGTCGGGCGGGAAAACCCTGTCGGGCGCGATGGGGACGTAGGCCAGGACTTCCTTGGCCCAGAGGACCGAAAGCGCGAAGCGGTCGCGCGGCTGAACGATCGCGTTGATCTCGATCGGCACCAGGCCGGCTGCAAGCGCGATCGAACCTTGCGTATCGGGCGGTTGGTCCGGCCTGGTATCCGCGATGGGCTTGCCGCCGACAAGCAGATTGACGCGGCCGGGCGCCTCGATTGAGAAGTGGTACGTGCCCTCGCGGGGAATCGCCGCCAGGCCCGAAAAGGTGACAAGGAGAGGCCGCGCCGCCGGCGAAAAGTCCGCGGACCGGAGCACCCTGCGATGCGGTGGGACATCTACGGTCTCGGAGAGGACAACGGCGGGGTTATCCGCTGCGGTGGCCCGTACGCGCATGCCGGGAGCGGGCAGCAGGGCGCTGCTTGCGAAACTGACAGCGCAGGCAAAAACAGCCGTCGCCATCAGCATCAGAGCTCGCTTGCGTACGAACATGACTCACCGCCGGGGTGGGGGCCGCTCGCGAGGCGGCCATACTCCTGGCACTCGGGTCCAGGCTGCTCAAACAGATCGCGGCGCAGGTAAAACTCCGGGAACTGTAGCCCGCCCGCGGGCCGCAATGCAACGGCCGGTCGGTGTGAATTCGCCACCCGGTTGACGTTGACGCGGCAGCGCCCCCTGCGTCCCTCCCCCGGCAACCGAGGGGAGGGTTTGGGTCCTTCATGGGTAGGTAGCACCACCGGAATCCGCTCCCGCGCCGCCTTGTCTCGGCGCCATTCGCGAAGCCGGGGCAGCAGAAGCCGCGAGCGATCGTCGAGACCTTCCTCCGACGTTTGCAAGATCGACAAGGTCTCGGTCGCGAGCAGGCCGGCTTCGATGGGTCCAGCCCGATCGCGAAGGCGGTGGGAGAGGTTTGTCCAAAGACGCGGGGAGCACACCAATGCAGAAGCGCATGAGCAGCGGTTTCCTCCATCTACGCGTCGCCATGCTCAAGCTCGCGCCATTCGCGGACGGGCTCCGAAAAGCGTACGCCCCCACGAGCTACTCACCGGAGAGCGGGTCGGCGATTGGCTCGAGGAGCTAGGCTACAGCCCGCGGGTGCGCCTGATCGCGCCGTTTGCCCCGACTTGGCGCCGCCACCTGGGCCTTGCTGCGCCCGCATCACACGTGTCGTCGCCGCCGCCGTCCGCGGTCGACCCCGGCGCTGAACGATGGTCAAGGTCGCCTGAGGCGATTCGACCTGTGGGCGAAGCCGGGCTGACGAGCTCACTGCCTGGCGCCGCCCGGTTGGGGCATGCTACCCTCGATCTCGTATGCACACCGCTTACGACCAGCTTGCCAAGCAGATGCTGCGCACGCTCCTCGCCTCCGTGGGTGCCGTCCGCTCGCCATGGTGTAGAGCACATTCGGCCGGCGCCCGACTTCCGGGCGACGCAATCGCGTTCTTTCGCGGACAGCAAGGTCTCGCCGCGGTTGCCCTGGGCTTTGGCCCTGGGGCAGAAGCCGCTTTTCTCTTGCACTAGATGACTGCGTATGGTATGGGTGTGCTCGTGCGCTTCGATCTCGAGCAGATGTCCAACCTGAATGTCTTTTTCTCAAAAAAGACCATTTCGCGTGGTGCCCGAAGTACCGCCGGAGAGTCCACGTGGTCGGAGTAGATAGCAGGCTGAAGAAAATTATCTTCGAGGTTATCCTGGAGTGCCCGCCGAGCTTCTCGAGCTTGAAGTCATGGCCGATCATGTCCATTTAGAACCCTCCGGCGCTGGCCGTGAGGAGGCTCAGCGAGAGATCGAGCATGACCGATGACGGACCGAGACCGCGATGGCGTGAGCTCGTAGAGCGGCTGGCGGCGTGCTTCGACAGGCTGGAACGGGGCTGGGACAGTCCGCGGGCCAGCGCCGCCATCGGCAACATTCTGGTCGTCGCGTTTGTGGCCGCGCTGGGAGCGATCGAGCTCGGCCGCCGGGGATGGTTTCCCGGCGCTGCGCACCTCGGCATCCCGACCAGTCACTTCGCGGCGGTGCAGCTCGCGCTCACGCTGCTGCTCTTCGTCGAGGTCGTGGGACTCGTTTTCGCGCTGCCGCGCTCGGTGGCGGATTCGATCGGCGTGCAGTTCGAGCTCCTCTCGCTCATTCTCCTGCGCAAGGCCTTTGCCCAGGTGGGGAGCTTCGGCGAGCCGATTCGCTGGTCGCCTGACATGATCGAGCCGCTGATCGAGCTCCTGGCCGATGCCGGAGGAGCCATCGTCGTTTTTGTCGTTCTGGGCTTCTACACGCGCGCCCAGCGCCATCGTTCCATCACGGCGGACGATCAGGAGCGCGCCAGTTTCGTGCTCAGCAAGAAGCTACTCGCATTGTCGCTGCTGGCCGCGATGGTGATGCTCGGCGC
Organism: Candidatus Schekmanbacteria bacterium; assembly: GCA_016188575.1. GTDB lineage: Bacteria > CSSED10-310 > JACPHN01 > JACPHN01 > JACPHN01 > JACPHN01. The sequence goes on along the minus strand of JACPHN010000119.1, from coordinate 228 downwards.
TCGCGAGCTGTGGCAAGCGGCGACATCCCAGCCGCATCATGGCTTTTTCGCAGCTTTCTACCTCCTGCTGATTTTCAGCGACATCCTCGTGGTGCTGCTCTCCTACCGCTACAGCCACAGCTTTGCCGTCGTGTTTCGCAACTCGGGCTTCACCGTGGCGACGGTGCTCATCCGCCTGGCGCTTTCCGCGCCGGCATACTACAACGTGGCGCTCGCCGTCGGTTCAGC
>JACPHN010000104.1 GCA_016188575.1 Candidatus Schekmanbacteria bacterium | reverse complement strand
CTGGTCCGTTCCCCGCGCCGCCTTCTCCCACTCCGCCTCTGTCGGCAACCGCTTCCCCGCCCAACCGCAATACTCCGTCGCCTGGTTCCAGTCCACGCAGTTGATCGGGTGCTGCTCCTTGCCGCCCACGTCGTACGTGCACTCCGTGCGACCCGTATACGCCGCCGTGCACCCCCCTCCATCCACACACGCCTTGTACTCCGCCGCCGTCACCTCATACTTGTCGATGTAATACGCGTCCAGATTCACCGCGTGCACCGGCCCTTCGTCCGAGCTCTGACAGGAGTCAGCCGGTGTCGTCCCGTCGCAACCCATAAGAAATTCCCCCGCCGGCACGAGCACCATGCCGGTCGGCGGGGTGGGTGTGAGCGTGGGCGTTGCGGTCGGCGTACCCGTTCCTGTTGCCGTGGCCGTAACCGTTGACGTTGCCGTCACTGTTTCGGTTGGCGTGGCGGTCGAGGACGAAGTAGCAGTTGGCGTCGGGGTCGCCGTCGGCGTGGCACTGGACGGAATCCTCGCGCACCGGAACCCCATGCTGTCGCCCCCGGCCGCCGGGTCGCCCGCGGTGCGGGAGGCGGAGCGGATGTACGGGGCGACGACGTCCCACGAGCCACCCCGTACGACGGGCTCGAACCCGGACGCCGGGCCGGACGGATTTTGGTACGGACTTTGCGAGTAGTACTCGGCGTCATACCAGTCGCTCACCCACTCCCACACGTTCCCCGCCATGTCGAAGGCCCCATAAGGCGACACCCCCAGCGGATAGCTCCCCACCGGCGATGTCGCGCTCACACAGAAGCCGCCATCGTAGAAGTTTGCATACGTGCAGTCCGGGCTCGTATCTCCCCACGGAAAGATCCGCTGGTCCGTTCCCCGCGCCGCCTTCTCCCACTCTGCCTCTGTCGGCAACCGCTTCCCAGCCCAACCGCAATACGCCGTCGCCTGATTCCAGCCCACGCAGTTGATCGGGTGCGTCTCCTTCCCGCTCACGTTGTACGTGCAGGGGCTACCCGTATTGGCCGCCGTGCACCCCCCTCCATCCACACACGCCTTGTACTGCCCCGCCGTAACCTCATACGTGTCGATGTAATACCCGTCCAGATTCACCGCGTGCACCGGCGCTTCGTGCGGGCCCTGGCACGAGTCCGCCGGCGTCGTCCCGTCGCAACCCATAAGAAATTCCCCCGCCGGCACCAGCACCTCGTCGCCCACCGGCGCCGTCGGCGTCGGTGTGGGCGTCCCCGTCGCTGTCGGCGGCACCGGCGTGTTCGTGGCTGTGCGCGTCGCGGTCGGCGGCAGCGGTGTGCTGGTCCGCGTGGCCGCCGGCTTTGCCGTCGCGGTGCGGGTCGGCGTCGGAGCGGCGTACCCGTGCGTCACCTCAGCTACATTGCTGACGTATTGAACGTCATTCGAGCCCGTTACGATCACTCGATAGTAGTACTTCGTTCCGCCCACCACAGCACTATCCGTGTATGCCCTTGCCGAAGGTGCCAGATCGATGGCAATGGTTGCAGCGTAGGCGGCCGTGGCGAAGATCACGCTCACACCACCGAGAAAAATGGCCACGCCCTTGCGACGGCGCAGGCAAATCGCCAGCACGAGACCGACAAGCGCGGCGGCGCCACACAAGAAGGAAACGTTCCACAAGGGCACGCCGCTCACGGCATCGCCAACGGCGCCATCGACTGCCGTAACCGTTCGCGTCCATGCGAGATCGTCGCTGTACTCACCGAAGAGCTTCAGCTCCCCCACCACAATTGGTACGTGCTTCAGCTCGGTCATCCGGGCCGAGTCCACCCGGAACCGGATCGTCGCCAGATCGATCGCGCCGGGTGCCAGCGCCGTCGTCCCGCTCAGCACCATGTCTATTTGTCCCGGCAAGATATTCTTGTCCGTCATCATGCCCGCCGCCGGTGTAGAATCGCGTGCTTCCAGCGCAGCGGGATCCCACGACAGCGTAAACTGTGCGCTTGCAACGCCGTCCGCCTCGCTCAGACGCACCGTCACGTCAACCTCTTGCTCTCCGCGCCAGGAAACGTTTTCCACGACGAGCTGATGCGATAGACCTCGCTTTCGCGGCGACGGCGGCGCATCCTGGGGCGGATTGATCGGGTCGCCGATGGAAAGGCGGCGGATGGCGGTCACGTCGGCCGCGGTGATCTCTCCGTCCGTATCGACGTCACCGGCGTCGTGCTGCTCTGCCGTTGCCTCGCCCCGCCCTGATGCAATCAAGAGCGCCGTGACGGCATCCAGAGACGTCGTCACATCCCCGTCTCCATCGATGTCCCCGCGACGAAAGGTCTCGGTTACAAAGAACGTTCCATCGGTAAGATCCATCTCGATCGGCATCGGGGCGCCATCGACAACGACGGACGCGAGAAACTTCTCAAATCGAACCGCATACTGACCGCCCGTGGCGGCCGCCGGCAAGACTTCGAAAATGGCATCGAGAAAGCGACCGCGGCCTATCAAGCTTACGGGATTGTCCAGATCGGGCGAGAACACACTGAGCTTCCACAGCCCTGGCTCATCTACATTCGTCATGATATCGAGATCGGGGCCAAGGATCGTTTTTTGCACGGCAACCGGCTGCAGCGCGGTCGGATCGTAGGCAATCCAGATATCCATGCTCTGAACCACCAATCCCTGCGCGCTGCCCAGTCCGATCGGAATCGCGATACACCCGTTGGTTTGCTCGGGCCTCGAGCATTCGTTTGCGCTTGTCGCCACATCCCCGGGCTGGGAATCCGGGGCCCGGTGCGCGTTGTGAAGATAAGCGCTACCGCGGGCGGCGCTCAGATTCGCGACGATGTTCGAGAGTGGCCCTGAAACGTCGTTGTATATCCCAGCCACGGCATAATCGAAAAGCTGATCCTTGATAGTTGGAAGATTATCCCACGCCTCCCGCTTGGACTTATCTTCTGCCTTGAGAAGCACAAAAACGTTGCTGTCCGGTGGGTGTTGCCGGCGAAAGATATGAAACTTGTCCGGCATACGGCCATCGAGCTCCCATTGAAGTTTTACGTGTTGCCCACCGCTGGTGCCTTCAAGGTTCGACCAACCCTCCGTGGACCGTTCGAGGGCGAGACGCTGGACGTTGACGCCGTTGATGCTCCAGGCAAGCTCTACGCCCTTCTCCGTAGATTCGGCCCGGGTAAGCTCGACCTTGTCATTCGCCGCCAGGAGCCTGGATGCGCTCATGGTAAACGTCGCGCCGAGCAGCATCACGCACACCAGAAACGCTCGGGGAGTGGTCACACCGAGCGTTGCGATCGTCCGCGAAAAGGGTTGTCCACGCCTTCGCCGCATCTCTTTCCTCCCGGTTCGTTCCCCGACGACACAGGAAACCCGCGCCATCGCGCTCGTATCTGCCATCTCATTCCTCGGTGATCTCGACCGTCCACGCGCCCGCGTTGCCAAACTGCCCTTGCAGCGAGCAATCGTTGATGCCGAGCTCCAATGTCCCCGAAACCCCGGCGATCCGCGCGCCCCGGCCGACGGGCACGACGTCGCCGCCGGCGCGGGCGATCAGCATCGCGTGGGCATCACTTGCTCCCGCGAGCGGGTCGTCACACGCCTGGACGTCGAGATCCCAGTCCAGATAGAAGCTCGATCGCGTCAAGCCCGACGCACTGACGCTGCTGGCCTCCGACGGCGTGTGAAACTGTACGGCGCCGCGCAGATAGCTCACCCGGACGGCCGCATCCGCGTCCAGCGTTATCCCCGTGTCGGTGAACGCGACCGTTCCAGGAACCTCCAGCACCACGCGCTCCCGCGGGATCGTGACGGTGGCGCTGCTGCTCGGCGCTGACTTCTTGCCGTTGCGCACGGCGCGCACCCGATAGGTGTACGCGGAGCCGGGGGAAACGTCGTGATCCACGTAGCGCGGGCTCCCTCGACCCACGGTGGCCACGGACGCCTCGCCGCCGCCGTTTGCCGATCGGTAGACGTTGTAGGTGTCTTCCGCGCAGTCGGCCGCGGCGTCCGCGCTTCGCCAGTCGAGCTGCGCCCGCACTTTGGATGCCTCGGCGTCGAGATGCTCCGGAGCATGCGGCACGCAGTCCCCAGGCTCCTCATCGATTGGACGTTGCGTTTCGACCACCAGCTCCCTGCCCACGGAGCTTTCGACCGATCCTCGGAGGCTTCTCAGGTCGTATCGATAGCGGGAGCCCGACGCGAGCCCGGAGTCTGCAAAGTCTGATTGGCTCAGCGGAATGTCGGCAACGGGAACGGCGTCTCCAATGCTCTCCCCGTCGCTGTCGAGGGGTTGCCGGTAGAGTCGGTAGGAATCCGGGCCGCAGGAGCTGACGCGCGGGACGCCGATCGAGAGATCCGCGTTGGTCGTGCCCACCGACTTCAGGCTGAGCCCGGAGGCCAGTGGCGGCTCGCGCATTTCCCGCAGGTAGCTCGTCGGCAGGCTGTCCACGGACGCCTCGTCGCGGCGCTGGACGCGAATGAAATACTGGTAGGCGAGGCCGTCGGCGAGATCCGCGTCATAGTAGCGCGGCGTGTCGATATCCGAGATCACCACCAGGCGCTCGGGTTCGGCGCGGAACAGGTGCGCGAGCTTGCTCGCTGCCGAAGTTGCACCGTGGGGCGCAAACGCCGCAAGCGCGGCGGCGGCGGCGAGGCCAGCGATGCCGGCGGCCGTTCGACCCTGCCGTGTCGATGTCAATGTCGATGTCGATGTCGATCCGCGGCGCCTCCGGAGGGGCGCCACACCGCCGAGGCCCAGCAGCAGGAACGCGGACGACGCGCGGGTCAGCGGCGCGATGGGGCCGGCGACGACACGCCAGACCTCGTACCCCGCGAAACCGCCCGAGATGTAGCGGGTCCAGCGCAGCTCGACGCCCGCGCACGAGTCCTGGCCCGGTTCGTCGAGATAGAGGGACACGGGTTTCATGGGCTCGCTCGCAAGAACGCTCACCCCATAGTCCGTGCCGAACCAGGTGCGCCCGTCCGCGCCGGTCGCGATCACCCAGACGGCGGCGTCGATGAGCCCGTCCCGGCCCGTGATCGGTGTCGAGAACGCACCGTCGTTCCACAACACGACCCCCTTGTCGGTCCCGACCCATACCCCCCCGAAGGCGGCAGGCCCGAGCGACAGGACGTTGTCGGACGGGAGCCCGTCGCGGCGCGCCAGCATGCGGAAGCTCGTTTCACCGGGACGGCGCACGGCGGCGCCGGCGCTGGTGGCCGCCCAAAGCTCGCCGGTCTCTTGCAGCAGGACATCGCGAATGCTCAGGTCGGGGACACTCTCGGCGACCGGGTGCACGATCCACGAGGCGCCATTCCACTCGCTCACCGTTGACCCGGTGGCAATCCAGACAGTGTCCGAGCCGGGTTGGGCGCTCGTGCCTATCCCCCAGGCGTCGTCGCTTCCCAGTCCGCCAGCGGTCGTGAACGCTGACCAGGCGCTGCCGTCGAAGCGCGCCACGCCGCTGTCTGTCGATACCCAGACGGTGCCCGCCGGGGTTACGGCCAGATCGCGGATGAAAGTCGAAGGGATGCCGTCCGCGGGGCTGTAGGTCGTCCACGTGTCGCCACGACCATGGGCGACGCCCTCGCCGCCGATCCCCAGCCACGCCAGGCCGGCCGCATCGACGGCAATCGCCCAGATCGCGTCGCCGGGCAGGCCGGAGTCCGTCGTGTAGGTCGTCCAGGTGCCATTGCTCGAGTAGGCGGCGCCGAAATCCGTGCCGATCCACACCTCATCGCAGGGAGCGCGCCGCCGGACAGGCGCCGGGGAGCACGATGCCGGCCGGTGGGTCGCGATTGCCCAGGTGCGGTCCGAAGGAATCGTCGGCGGAACGGCGAACGTCTGCCAGGCGGTGCCGTCGTAGAAGGCGACGCCGGCGTCCCGGGTGGCGAGATACATGCCCTGCTGCGGGTGTGGAGCCAGAGCGACGACGTGGTCGTCCGGCATTCCATTCGCGGTGCCGAAGCTTTGCCAGGCGCTCCCGTCGTAGCGCACGGCACCCATGCTGTCGGTGGCGGCCCACACGGTGCCGTCCGGCTCGACGGCGATGTCGGTGAAGTAATCGCCCGACAACCCGCCCGCGGCGGCGGTCCAGGTCGTCCAGACGTCCTGGTATCGCCGGCAGATGCCACCGCCATAGCTCGCGAACCACACCGCGCCGTCCGGCGCCACGGCCACGGCAAGCATGTCGGTGCTGCACAGACCGTCCGCCGGCGTGAGAATGGTGATCTCGTCACCGAGGAGATAGGCGGCGCCGGTGCCGTAGAGCGCGAGCCAGGTTCCGCCGCTCGGGTCGACCGCCACGTCGTTCAGGTCGGGTGGCGGGCTGCCGAGCAGCAGGACCTTCTCCTGCAGGCTGTTGTCGGTCGCCGTGAGCAGCCTTCCCTTGGACATGGCGACGAGATACGCGGGGGCGCCCTGCAAGTCACCGAGCGTGTCGCCATTTGGCCGATACGCGGGCACGCCGTCGGAGGAATCCCGATGCCGCCACAGGCGGCCGTCCGTGAGCTGCGTGAGGAACACCTCGGCGATGGCGTTGGCCCCGCCGAATTCCACGCCTGCGGCCCAGAGGTCGCCGTTCGCGGCGACGCTGACACGCTCGTACGTCCGCGCGGGCAGGTCGGTGCCGGGGACCGTGAAGAGCTGGTAGGTGCGGGATGCCGTGTCCCAGCGGATCAGCGCGCCGTCCGTGGCGACCCAGAGGGATGAAGAGGTGGCCGAGATCGCGTTGGCGTAGGACAACGAGGCGGCGTGGGTTTGCCAGTCCTGCGCGTGGGAGGGGGAGGGATGAAGGAAAAAACCTATTGCTGCCGGGAGAATCGCAGCCAGTTGTGCTCGACTAATTTTCAAGGCATCTACCACAATATGGCCCGTCAGGAGTTGGCGTCTTGCGCCGAGGCCTCGTCCAGTTTGGGCCAATTCGCCTCGCTGCGATTTCTCCAGGTCTGCCCACAGGCACCTGGACGCGTGATGAACCGTTTTTGCGGACCATTGGCGCGGATGCTCGGTCCGGCATCGGCGCGCGTGATTCATCGCGCCGCAACAGCCCGAAACCTCCGGCAATATACATCACCTATCCCTCGAGAATGCCCCGCCGCCAGCATTGTCGGCCACTCGCCGTGATGCTGGCACGAACCACAGATCTACAGTACGATTGCACCGCGAGTCGCGCAAGGTGCAAGCATTTAAGGCACCCCCCGCAAGCAAATGAATCACTTTCTGTTCACAAGCTGCTCTTTAGGGAACCCGGAGCGCCTGCGCCGGGCGATTGCGGGGTGCCGGCGCGCGGGTCACCGTGCGCGGCATCTCGCTGTCGGGGACGCGCAAGCAGAGCCTCGAAGGCGCGAAACCGGCGCGCCACAGGCCGCTCCCCGGCGTGGAATGGGTCACCGTGGCGCGCCCTGAGTGTGACCCCCAAAGCGCGCAAGGACATGCGGATCACTGGCAACTGTTCATCTGTTCATCGATTCGTCAGCCGGTGCGCAACCCCGCCCTTCAACGTCACGACGACCGCCGGGAGTAACCGCGGAGAGCGCCGAAGACGCGCGGAAGGCGGCACGCCGTTCGACGAGATCGACCTGTACCGGATCTTGGTGGAAATGAAGCACTTCGGCAAGGCGGTGCCGCTGGTTGCCGGCCTGGGCTGGCGGCTGCGGGCGCGCGACCTGGCGGCGCGAGACCGCTTTCGCGCCGCGCGGCGGGCGTTTGAAAAGGCAGGTGGGCTGATCGCGTCCACGCGCTCCGCGCTCAATGCAGCCTGGACGGACGTGGAGCACGCGGAGCTCCTGCTGCGCATCGGCGGAAGTGAAGCTGCCGCGGCGAAGTTCCTGCGCGACGGCGAGGCCGTTTTCCGCCGACTCCGCGTGCGCGCTTCTCGATGCCGCATACAAGCTCCTCGGGCGGGTGTGAGCACGGTCGCCGCGGGGCGGGGCGCGGCGTGGCACCCCTGCGGATGGCCAACCGGCGCCCGCGGCGCCTGGTGCCGGGATCCGCTACTCGCGGTCGGACTGCAGGAGATCCAGGCGGCGCCGCAGCTCCTCGATCACGCGATCGCGCTCGGCAAGCTCGGCGTCTCGGACGCGGAGCGCGGCGTCCTTGTCGCGAGGAGTGCCGCCATTCGTGGGCAAGACCGCGGAGAGGTACTCCACGGAGCCTGCGCCCGGTGGGGCCAGCCGCTTTTTGTGAGCATAGCGCACCTGAGAGCACCGGGGAAGCCTGGGGGTGCGCCTGAGCCCACCACGGATGGCCCGCGGAGGATCGCGCAGCCGCAGAGCCGCGATCCGCTACTCCCGGTCGGATTTCAGGAGGTCCAGGCGGCGCTGTAGCTCTTCGATCCGGCGATTGCGCTCGGCAAGCTCGGCGTCTCTGACGCGGAGCGCGGCGTCCTTGTCGCGCAGCTCGACGTCTCTGACGCGGAGCTCGGTGTCCTTGTCGCGCAGCTCGGCGTCTCTGACGCGGAGTGCGGTGTCCTTGTCGCGCAGCTCGGCATCCTTGTCGGCGAGCGCTTCCAGCAGCTCAGTCCCTGCCGCCAGCATCTGTTTCCCTCGAAACATGCGCAAGTAGCCATCCCACAGACCCAGCTCTACTCCAAGCTCGACGCTTCGCAG
>JACPHN010000118.1 GCA_016188575.1 Candidatus Schekmanbacteria bacterium | reverse complement strand
GGGGCATACTTGGGGAGGGCTGCCGAAGGCGGAAATGAGAAGACGAGGAGGGGCGATGCCTTGCCCCGCGCCCGCAACGCCGCTGCTATCACTGCCGTCGCTGCCGCTGGCGGAGACCGGGACGTTCCACCTGGGGAACCGCGCTGAGCTCCATGCTTTCGAGCACTTCGAGCAAGCCTTCCGCGGCAGCCCGTTGAGAAGCGGGCCAGCCGGAGCAGTCATTCCGCTCGAGCTGCGTTCCTCCTCATCGACGTTCGGCTCATCGAGCGATCATATCTCGTTCAGATAAAACATCTGCGCGCGATATGATCGCGGAAAGTGCCCATGACCGATCATATCGCGCTCAGATACGGGCATCTGGAGGAGTAATGATCGGTTTTGGCCTTCACGGGCGCTCATATCTGACTGGGATATTTTATCTGAGCGCGATATGATCGGGCACGGCCCGTCAGCATCGCAGATCGGCTCGTCTTTCCCTTATCATGTCGATTGCTTCGAAGCGGTGCATCCAGGCAGGGGTGCCACGGGTGGTACGAGCGTTCCGTATCGCAATGTGCTATCGTGCGTGCGTCATGGACACCGTGCTGACATATCGCGGGCGCGCCGTCAGCGCCGCCGACATCGCGTTCATCCGGGAGCTGATCGCCGCCAATCCCGGAGACAGCCGGCGCCGGCTCTAGTAGGAAACTCAGGTTGCGAGGTCGTTCGTTTCATCCGGCGCGGGTCGGCGATGCCGGTGGAAAACTCGTGTGACCGGTACTATGCGGATCCCGAAGCCCGCTGGGGATGGGATTCGCACGAAGAGCGATTCATTTTCGGCTTTCGCATCCATGCGCTCATGGCACCCATCGCCGGTGCCGACCTGCCGGTGCATAGGGCGATCGCGGCAGCGAATGCTCCTGATGTGCTGGCGGGCGTGGAGGCGATGGAACGTCTGGAAAAGTTGCGGCAAAACGTTCTGCCCGAGCCCCACGTACGCGCCGGAATCTTCGACAAGGGCTGCGACGCCACGGCCTTTTACCGGTTTCTTCTGGAGCTCAAGGCGACGCCGGTGATTCCGCCATCGAGGCACAGCATGACCCCGGCGGACGCGGCGGGGATTCCGCGCGACGCCCAGGGGACGCCGCTGTGCGCGGGCGCGCTGCCGATGCGTCGCGATGGCTTCGACAAGACGAAGGGCCGGCTCGTGTACAACTGCCCCATAAAGCGCCCGACCCACGCGCAAGGACGGCCGGTGCTGGTGACCCACCGAGCGGAATGCCCACTTGGTGCGCTGTGCGAACCTGAGAGCAAGATGGGACCGCTGCCCTATTTGCCGATCCTGGAGAATCCGCGGCTGAATCCACCCATGGCCCGAGACAGCGAGCTCCATAAAGAGCTTTTTGCGAACCGCACAGTGTCGAACGATTCTTCTCGCCGGCCACCGACGCCGGGAAGCTCGGCAAGCGACCCTACAGGAGAAAGCACCGCTATCTGCTGGCGTTGCTGGGACACGCGTTGGTCGCGCACGCACGGGTGTGGCTGAAGCAAGAGCGAAAGGCGGACGACTCGTCGGGCAACGCCGGGATTCTCTCCGTTCTCTTCCGGCAGCGAGGTGCTCGCGCCGCCAAAGTGGCCTGAGCCGAGGGCCCCCGCAGGGCCCTAAGCGCACCGCGAAATACCGGCAACCGTGAGCCGGGCGGGAGAAGCATGCTCTTCACCGCCCAAAACCGCGTTCCGGAGGCCATTTTTCGCCTTTTTGCTCGGGCAACGGCACCGCCCACCTACCTTCCGCGGGTTACGGGCACCTCTTACAGCGTGCCGCGCACAGACAATTACCCTCTCGTCGCGCCAGATCGCTCAGCCATGCGGATATTGGGTGCTCAGGCCGATAACCCTCTTCGGCCGGCTGCGAAGGCCGCCGGCTTCGTCTCTCCTCCTCACCGTATCGCTCCATTGATACGCTTCGTCGTCGTTCCTCGCCAGCGGCCTTCTCGCTCGGCCTCGGTGCTTGACACAGCTATTTCGTTACGGGTCCTAAGCGTTCTTCGCCAGGGCGGCCGACCGGGAATTGCGGGCAAGTATTTGTACAAGGATCAACGCGAATCTTTACCTCGCGCCGCGGTCGGGTCTATCAGGGGAGCAAGCAAACCTTGCACCCCTGCAACATTTGCTTGCGCGTTGACATCGCGTCCGCTCGGGTTATCATCGATTCATGGAGGCGTATTCGTGCGATCCTGCCCTGGCATCGAGAACCGTGTGCGGGCGTTGGCGGCCTGTTCACAGCCGTGGAGTCCTCTTGTTGCCGCTGTCTGTCGGGCGGCACGGGTCATGAGGGGCTCGGCCTCGTCCATCGTTTCGGCCACGCCTGGGAAGTCCCACTCCTGGCCCACGCGAGTCCGGCCGAAACCATGGGCGAGGCCAGGGTCTCGGTCCGCAAGCGCTCGACCGGTTCCGCTGCTCCTTGGGGGTGGCATACCGCGTGCAATAGCAGCCAGCATGAGCTTGAAGGCGGAACATAGGTTGCGATTGCTTCAACAGCACCTCGGAGAGCTCTCGCAGGTGACCTCGGCATGCGCGGCTCTGGTCAAGGAGCTGCTCGCTGACGAGCTCGCGCGCGGTGGCCGGCAGAGATGGCACGTGGAACGTCGGGGCGAGAGCGGGAGCGTGCTTACGCACGAGGCCTTCGAGGCGCTGCGGGCCGATCTCGACGCCTGGGACGTGGCGCTCGTCGACGACCGCCTGTTCGTGCGCGGGGTCGAAGTGCCGCTTGGATCACGCGCAGCCGCGGCGCTGCGCACGATGCTGGAGCGTGGCACCGTTGACCGCGCCGGCCTCGAGGCGGTCGTCTGGCAGGGCCAGCGCGTGTCGCGAAGCAGCGCGTCCGCCCTCGTCGCGAGGCTGAACCGGCGGCTCGCGGAAGCCGGGCTGACCCAGGTGATCCATGCCTACGGCCAACCGGGCGGCCCCACCCGTTACGTGTGCGACTGGAGCCTGCGTTGGATCTCCGCCAGGTCCGGGGAGGCGACGACAGATGGGGAGTGACGTGTCGACGGTCTTGTGGAAACACTTGCCGCGGTGGATTGCACGGGGAAAGATGAGAGGGCGTGGGGACGAAGCGCCCTCCGGTGGGAGGCGCCGGTGCGAGCACCTGGTGGGTAATTCGTCCGGCGACACGGCCGGTGGGCGGGCCCCAGATGAGCATCTGCGGGAGTCGCCTGGAGGGGTGTTGCGTTCGGTACGGGTCGCAAGGTCGGGCTGCGGCGGTGCAGGCTTCACGGCGCCACCGAAGCGCTCGCGGGCTGCCGGCAGTGGCCGAGGAGGGGCCGGCGGTCAACCGGGAGAGGATTTCGCACGGGACGATGGCTGAATCTCAGGGAGGGGACCATTCATGCAAGCCAGGGCAGGGAGAGGCGAGGAATGCTCGGCGCGGGCGGCGCTTCCGAGCCGGAGCGGCGTCCCGATGGACTCCAACGAGGGGCCAAGGCGCCGCGCGGTCGGCTCGACTGGCGCGCCCCGCAACCGGATGACCGCGGGCCGGCACAGGCTAATCGAGCTCGACTGGGTCTGCGACGCCACCGCTCCCGCCGAGATCCTGGCCGGCCGAGAGCTCCCGCTGTTACCTACAAGCACGCTGAAGGGCGCCATCCGCAGCTTCCTTGAAGCTCATGCGGTCGACCAGAGGAGCAGGCGTCCACGTGTGGTCCGCGCTTCCCTGGCGAGCGATGTCAGCCGCGCCTGCTGCCACGAGAGCGACGTCGATGGTGCTGGCCGCGCCTGTGGGGCGGCCACGGACGGTCTCGGGGGGGACTCGAGCAGGGACGCGGGCGCCGTCAGACGCAAAGTGCCCACCGGACAACTGCCCCGAGGCCGGGTCGATGGCGCAAATGGCTCGCGCTCAGTCGCGATCCTCGTCCGCCGCCGGGTCCTTGACGCCGAAGTGATCGAGAAGCGCGAGGATGCGCTTGCGGTCTGCCTTGCGCGCGGACTTCAGCTCGCCGAAGTCGACCTTCAAGGCGGCCTGACCGTCCTTGAGCTCGGCGACATCAGACTTCAGCGTGCTGACGTCGGCCTTCAACGTGGTGACGTCGGCCTTCAACGTGCTGACGTCGGCCTTCAACGTGCTGACGTCGGCCTTCAACGTGGTGACGTCGGCCTTCAACGTGGTGACGTCGGCCTTCAGCACGGCCTGACCGTCCTTGAGCTCGGCGACATCAGACTTCAGCGTGCTGACGTCGGCCTTCAGCGTGCTGACGTCGGCCTTCAGCGTGGCTTGACCGTCCTTGAGCTCGGCGACATCGGCCTTCAGCGTGGCTTGACCGTCTTCGAGCTTTACAAGCCGGTTTTTCACCGCGCCCATGTCGCTCTTCAGCACGCCGATGTCCGCGCGCATCGAGCGGATCTCGGGCGACTCGGCGATGGCCTTCTTCGCGGCTTCCGTCGCCACGGCGGTTGCCACGCGGATGACGCCGTCTTCCCGGAACCGCTCCGAGAACCCGCGGCACATGTCGTCAAAAGGCTCGCGCGCGTCGTCGTGCTCGAGCCTGAGCCGGCGCTCCATGCTGGCGATCGCGAGATCCTCCTCGGTCATGACCTGGACTCCGTGTGTACCGTGCGATGGCTGCAGCCGCGGTCCGGCCGCCGGATCGATTGCTGTTTCCTTAAGCATAGCGATTGTGGATCGGCGTTGGCAAGACAGCGGCAGAGATTCGGCCGACGCCCGATTTCCTCTGCCCGCGACACCGCGACCGAGGTGGCCGTTCCGATCGAGTTGGGAAGCGCGGGTGGCCTCGTGCTGCACAGTATGGACATCTGGATCACCTACGACGTCCTGGCGCTTCGCCCCGTGCGGCACGAGCGCTCCATTCTGGCGACTGGCCTTCAGATCGTGCACAACATCGACATCATTGACGCATCCCCTGGAGCTCTGAAGCTGTCGATCCTGAGCCCCAACTTGGAGCTGCCTATCGAGTTGATTGGACGCGGCCGTTTCTTGGACGCGGTCTTCGAGGTCTTGCCGGGCGCGGTTGGCAACACCGAATATCCCGTGGACTTTGAGCGGTTCAAGGCGTTCATTCTGATTGACGATGCTCCCGTGGCGATCGAGATGGAAGTAGCGCCGGGCGCGTATTACGCTTCAGACGCCTACCGACGAGGTGACCTCGACGGTGACGCGGACCTCACCAGCGCCGACGCCCTGAGTGCGCTCGTCATCGCCAGCGGGCGATCGCAGGCGACGGAGGAACAGCTCACGGCCGGCGACGTCGATGGCGATGGGCGGATCACCGCCGGTGACGTCATCGGCGTCCAGCGTCTCTCCGTTGGCCTTCCCATCGATCCGCCGGATGCCCGCCCTGCAGGGACGAGACATGCGGAACCGAGTCGTTACCAGGTCACGGTCCAACGATCCACCTGCCGGGGCGAGGACCAAGTCGAGATCGCGATCGAGCTCGCCGATGCCGGAGGCGTGGCGGGCGTGCAGCTCGAGCTCGGCTGGACCTCCGAGGCGCTCTCGCTTGTGGGTGTCGTCGGGAACACCTCGTTCACGGTGCAGAGCAATGCTGTCGGCACGGCCGTGCAGGTGGTCTTGAGCCGGACCGAACCCCTGCCCACCGGGCCAGCGCTCGTGGCGGTGTTGACGTTCGCGGTGGATGAAGCAGACTTCGCTGCGCAAGGACGAGCAGACCTTGTCCTCGGCAAGCTGGCGCTCTACGGGGAGTACGGGAACGATCTGTCGTGGACGGAGCCCGTCACAGCCGTGGATGGCTGGGTCGTCGCGTCCGCGGACGGAGTACCCGTTGGCGAAGGCCTTGCGGCGGCGTTGTTGGTGCTTGTGGTCGCCGTGGTCGCTGGGCGGGTGTCGCGTCGATCCTTGGGACTGAGCGGGGGAGTGAGATGATGCGAACAGGTATGACAGGCGATGGTATGGGGATGCGTGAGGTGTGGCAGTCTCAATGGACTCGGTTACTGCGACGCTGCTATGTGATTGCTCTAGGTTTGACGGCAATCGTGTTTGGACTTCCCGTTGCGGGTGAGGCCGCCTACTACTATGTGAGTGCGTCGACGGGCGCGGACCCGGTTGTCATTTCGGGCAATCCTGAACCCTACAACCTGACTCCGGGATCCACACTGACGGTCAAGGTCGACGGTGGGACCGAACAGACCGCGACGTTCAACGCGGCGCCGGCGCAGAATACGGATTGGGTGGCTGGGCCTTACGACTTGAGCGTCAACTACAACATCCGCCTTTCCGTCAACGGTGGCACTGCTATCACGATCAACTGCCGGAATGGAGCCGGTGA
Organism: Candidatus Schekmanbacteria bacterium; assembly: GCA_016188575.1. Taxonomy (GTDB): domain Bacteria; phylum CSSED10-310; class JACPHN01; order JACPHN01; family JACPHN01; genus JACPHN01. Next base: position 72,065 of record JACPHN010000118.1, on the reverse strand, counting down.
CAACGCTGCGGTAAGTGCCGAAACGGTCGTGGCCAATATCAATGCCGCAGGGCTGGGGACGATTGCAAGCGTTGGCGGAGGCGGGCAGGTGCTCATTGCGGTCGGGCCGACGGGAACGGGTTCGTCGTTTCAGTTGTTGGCACCGCCGATCTTTGATGCGACGTCTGTCATTTTTGGCGTGGCGGCGCCGAAGACGTACGCTGGGACGGGGGATTTTGCCAACATCGCAGCAGCTAGCGCCTCGGAGGTTAGCGAGGTGCTCAACAGAGACATTCCATCCCAGACTGCGGCCTCTCACAAAAAGCGGTTCGGGGCGTATGTTCAGATGCTTTCAAACGAATTGGTCGCACCGAATATTCAGGTAACAGGTGGATCTGCAAATAGCCACTTTGCTTTTGATCCCAGCCTCCATGTGTCTGGAAGCGGCACAGTCGGATCTCCATGGCAAAGCATCGTCTATGCACTAAGGCGTGTTGCTGGTGGTAGTACCATATTTATTATGTCTGGAATATATGATGCATCCGTTGAGTTATTTCCAATAATATTAAAGGAAGGCGTATCTTTGGAAGGCCAAGACAACATTGGCAGTGTCATCGATGCAGAAAATACTGGTCCTGCTATGATCGGCGAATTTGTTGGTAATTTTGCGATAGAAAACGTTACGATTACTGGCGGATTGGCAACTGGTTATGGAAACGGCGCCGCTGCGTATCTCAATTATTGCAATAATGTGCTACTACGAAAATTATTAGTAACAGAAAACAGTGCTGATGTCGCTGTTATATGGACAGGCGGGTATTCTTCTGTGGTAATGGTGGATAGCAAAATTATTGATAACAACGGTACTGCAATATGTTGTGGTGGATCCTATGATAGGAATGTGGTTGCAGGCAACAGTGGAGTAGGTTTCCAGGGTTCTCCGACCTTGACAAATAATGTCATTTTCAATAACGAAGGATCTGGAATAGATTTTACGATGGCAGGGTCTCCAACTATCAAGAACAATATCATATCTAATAGCGGTGGTTATGGTGTAAAGGGTAATGGCGTCTCAACTATATTTTTTTCGTATAACATTCTCCATGAAAATGCATCAGGACAATACTGGAATTGGCCACCTGTTGTTTTGAACACCGCAAACGAAATTAACGCCATCAACCCTCCCGGCACCAACGTTGGCAACATCGTCGCCGATCCCCTTTTCGTCGACGCCGCCAACGGTGACTACCATCTTGACGTATGCTCACCGGCGATAGACGCAGGCGATCCGGCCGATGCCTACGCCGCCGAGCCCGCCCCCAACGGTGGACGCATCAACATGGGCAACTACGGCAACACGACAGACGCCACCCGCTCCGGCCTCTGCGGCACGCCTTCCTCAACCCCAACGCAAACCGGAACCCCAACCGAAACGCGCACGCCCACGGTTACCCGGACGCCCACCGCCACGTCGCCCCCGCCTTCCGTGACGCCAACGCCAACCGACACCGTGCCACCGACGCCAACAACCACCGCCAGCGCGTCTGCTACCCACACGCAGGTGCCGACCGCGACTTCTACGGAAACACCCTCGGGCACACCAACCGAAACCCCGCAAACCGCCCCGACCCAGACCGCAACGTCCACCAATACCGACACGCCGACCGCATCCCCAATACCCACCGAAACGCCTTCCGGTACCACAACGCCAACGCACACACCTACGGCAACCCCATCCGACACCGCGCCACCGGGGGCCACGTCGACCCATACGCCTACCGTCACGTCGACATCTCCGTCTCCCTCTCCTTCACCGTCGCGTTTCCCCTCCACCACGCCATCCGCCACGCCAACGCGAACCGCGACGCTGCCATTCCCATCGCCCACCCGCACCGCGACGCCAACCGCATCACCTTCCTCCACGACACCGAAGCCCTCAGCCTCCCCCTCGGCCACTCCCTCCTCCACCCGGCCGCCCTCGCCGTCCCCATCCCCCTCCCCGACCCTCACCCCCACTCCCCAGCTCGGCGCGCCCCAGCAGCTCAAAGCCTTCGCCCCCGGCCCCGTCGTGCAACTCTACTGGAACCCGCCGTTCGGCTGGCAAACACTGCGACCCGACTTCTATCGCGTCTTCCGGCGCGCTCACCCGCCGGACACCGCGCCCTGGGCGGCTATCGGCGACACCAGTCATGCCCTGTGGGGTTACTACCGCGACGATCTGCGCGACCACGACCGGGCGAAGCTTTACGACTACGCCGTGGCCGCGGTCCACAACGGCGAGCTGGGCCCGTGGTCCGAGCCCTTCCGCAACGTCCGCGTCTTCCAGGGGCACAGTCAGCTCGGCCACGTGCATCGGGCGTCCGCTTCACCTGACGGCGGCGCCGGCAGAGCCCTGCCTGTCGAAGCGTACGTGCCGCTCACACTGGACAGCACGGAAGATCTGGCGCTCCAAAGCATGGACATCTGGGTAGGCTACGACCCGGCAGCGCTGCGCCCCGTGCGCATCGAGCTCTCGGCGCTCGCCGCGGGCTTGCAGGTCGTCGACAACATCTCGGTCATCGACAGCTCTCCCGGGCTGCTGGCCGTGTCCGTGCTCAGCCCCGACATCGATCAGCCGATCGAGCTGCTCGGCCGCGGCCGATTCCTCGACCTGGTCTTCTCCGTGCTCCCCGGGCTGCCTCCGGATGCGACCCATGAGCTGACCTTCAGCGAATTTCTCCCCTACATCATCGTCGGGGACGCGGTGGAGGAGGTGACCATGGTGCTCGAAGGCGGCAGCTTCACCGCGACGGATGCCTACCGGCGAGGCGATTTGACGGGCGAGGGAGCGGTGACGAGCGGCGATGCGATCACCGCCTTGATCATCGCGGCGGGTCGCGTCGAGCCGACGGCAGAGCAGCTCGTTGCGGGTGACGTCAATGGCGATGGCGCCATCACGGCGGGTGACGCCATCGGGATTCAGCGGCTCGCCGTCGGCCTGGCCGTCAACCCGGAGCAAGGCAGCCAGGCGGCTCACCGCACGGAACCGCGCCGCTATGCCGTCGAGATCGGCAAGGCGGCGTGGGCGGGCGAAAGCGAAGTCACCCTGCCGGTGACGATCGACAACACCGACGGGCTCGCCGGGGCGCAGCTCCTCATCGGGTGGTCGTGCAGCTCGGTCAGCCTGACCGATGTGCGCGGGCATGACGGTTTTCTCGAGGGCTGGCGCGTCGAGGGCAACGGCAGCAGCATCGTCCTGAGTCGGGCGGTCGCGGAAACGCTCGGCCCGACCACTCTGGCGACCCTGGTGTTTGCAGTGGATCACGACGCCATCGCCAACGTGAACAAGATCGATGTCTTCTTCGGCGAGATCCACCTCTACGGTCAATATGGGGAAGATCTGGCGTGGCGCGACGAGGTGAGCGCAGCCGACGGGTGGATCGTCACGCCGAGCGCCGGCGTGCCGTTGGGTGGCGCCGCGTGGGTGCTGACCCTGGCGGCATGCGCCGGCGTCGGTGTTGCGGTTGCCCTGCGCTCTCGGAAGCGCCTGACCCAGTAGCCCATCAAGAAGGCGAGCACAGACGTGAGCATCAACGGTAGACACTTCTTGGGGCCGGCCGCGCTATTCGTTTTCCTCACGCTGGCAGCCCACCTCGGCGGTGCGCATCGCCTGGCCCGGGCCGCTGACCCCGCTGCCAGCTGCACGCGCGGGGTGGCGGCCGCCGGTGCGACGCTGCTGGTGAAGCTCACGCCTGGTTCCGCGGCAGGACTTGCGCTCGAGACCGGTTCGTTTTCGGCCAGCGCGTTCGATCTCCCGGATACGGTGTTCGTCCGACCGCTCCATCCTGAGCACCACCAGCTCGCCGCGGTCGCGGCGGCCCGCCTCGGCGCGTCGCACCCTGCCCGCCTCGCGCGCGCCCGCACCCTGGCCGCGGACCTCGCCCGAACGCTTGCCATCACCGCTTCGACTTCTTCGGAGGCCGAGACCATCCGGCGCCGCCTGGAGCAGCGCCGCGACGTCGCGTGGGTGGCACGCGACGGCCTCGTTCACGCTACGGACATCATGCCCGACGACCCCAAGATGAGCGAGGAGTGGGGACTGAACAATACGGGCCAGGACGGCGGTGCTGCGGACGTGGACATCGACGCACCGGCCGCCTGGGAGGTCACGACCGGCAGCGCCACCGTGCAGGTGGCGATTCTGGACTCGGGCCTCGACCTGGGCAACCGCGACGTGCTGGATCGCATCGACCTGGTCGCGGGCGCGGACCTGGTGAACGGCGACGACGACCCGACCGATGACGCCGGTCACGGGACCCACGTCACGGGGATCGGCGTCGCCGAGGGCGACGACGCCGCGGGAATCGCGGGGGTCTGCTGGGCCTGCCGGGTCATGCCGATCAAGGTGCTCGACGCGCAGGGGACCGGCACCTTCTCGGACATCGCCACCGGGATTTCGCGGGCGGTGGCGAATGGCGCCCGGGTGCTGAATCTGTCGCTCGGCGCCGCCACTTCCTCGCCGGCCATCCAGGACGCCATCGACCTGGCGACGGCGGCAGGCGCCGTGGTCATCGCCGCGACGGGCAACGCCGGGACCGACGCTCCGTTCTACCCGGCGGCCAACGACAACGTCTTCGCGGTCGCCGCGATCGATCGCACCGGCGCTCGCGCCAGCTTCTCGAGCTACGGCGACTGGGTCGATGCCGGCGCGCCCGGGGTCGCCATCTGGAGCGCGCTCCCCGGAAACGCCTACGCGAGCTGGCAAGGAACCAGCATGGCGGCGCCCTTCATGAGCGGTGTCGCGGGTCTGCTCCTTTCCGAGCATCCCACCTGGAACGCGCATCTCATCATGCAGCAGCTCACCCGGACTGCCAAAGCGCTGCCGGCCATCGGGGTCGGAGCGGGCATGCCGAGCGCGTACCTGGCGCTTGCCACGCCGGTAGCGCCAGAAGTTGCGATCGCCACCACGGCCGTGAGCGATCCGGCACCCGGCGACGGCGACGGCCGCATCGACACCGGCGAGAGCGTCACGCTCGCGATCACCTTGCGGAGCGACTACGGCAATGTCGCCAACCTGTCGGGCACGCTCTCCACGGCGGCGGCCGGCGTGACCCTCGCCGATGACACGGCCACCTGGCCGGACCTCGAGTCCGGAGAGTCGGTCACCAACAGCGCGGACACCTTCGCGGTCGAGGTGGCGCCCGGGGCGGAGGCGGGCAGCGACCTTTCCTTCACGCTCGACCTCACGGGGAGCGCGGGGTTTGCGGCGCAGGTGTCGCTGGCGCTGGCGATCGACGGCGGCGTGGAGCTGCCCGCGTCAGAGTTTTGCGTGGACACTGCTCTGGCCAAAAACGTCTACATGGTTCGCGAGGACGTCCACGTCTGCGCGGGCTCGACGCTGGCGATCGCACCGGGCACGACGCTGAAAGTCGAAAGACAGACGCCGCCCATCGAGATCGCCATCGACGGCCGGCTCGTCGCCGCCGGCACCGAGGACGAGCCGATTCTCTTCACGTCGGCGGCACCCGATGCGCAGGCCGGGGACTGGGGCGCGATCAGCTTTCGCGATTCCAGCGACGACGCGATCGGCTGGCAGCGCGCCGTTTCCGTGCCCGCGGGCACCCAGCCGCAGGATGTCGCGCTCGGCGATGTGGACGGTTCGGGGAGCCTGGACATGGTCGCCGCCAGCTATTACAGCAACGCGGCCACGATCTTGACGTGGACGGGCTCCGGTTGGGATGAGCACACCGAAAGCGTCGGCGAGCGCCCGGCGGGGATCGCGGTAGGAGATGCGGACAACGACGGCGACCTCGACATCGTGACGGCCAACGAGGCCACGGATGACGTGACGGTGCTGGAGAGAGATGGATCCGCCTGGGTGCGCGAGGATCTGGCTTCGCAGCCTGGCCCGCAGGCGGTCGCGGTCGGGGACGTGGACAACGACGGAGACAACGACATCGTCGTGGCCAACGGCTGGTTCGGCTCCGCCAGCGTCTTCCGCTGGTCCGGATCCGGCTGGGTGCGCAAGGACCTGCCGGCGGGTTCATGGCCGCGAGGGGTCGCCATCGGGGATGCGGACGACGACGGTGACCTCGACTTCGCGGTGGCGAACGGATGGAGCGACAGCGTGACCCTGTTCCGCTGGGACGGAGCGGACTGGACCGCCGAGGAGATCGCGGTGGGGTGGGGACCGTGGCGGGTCGCCATCGCAGACGTGGACGGCGACGGCAAGAACGACATCGCGACTGCCAATGAAGAGACCAACGACGTCACGGTGCTGCGGTTGACGAGCAGCGGTCATGCTCGCTACACGCTGGCGGCAGGAGCTTCGCCGTTCGGCATCGCCATCGGTGACCTCGATGGCGACGGGTCCAGCGAGATCGTGGTCACCAACAGCGGCGCGGCGACTGCCAGCATTCTTACCTGGGGAGGAGCCCGCCGCGACGTCGCCGTGGGGTCGGTGCCAATGGGGGTCGCGATCGGCGCCGTTGGCGATGGCAGCCTGGGTAACATCGCGCTGGCCAGCTCGTCTACCGATGCCGTCGAGAGCTACGTGCCGCTCTCTCCGCTCGGCGGCTCGCGAGTCGCGCACGCCGTCGTTCAGTACGGTGCCGGATTCGCGCTCACCGGCGCCAGCCCGTACCTCGCCGACCTCACTCTCGGCGACACCACCGACGGCATCCTGGGAGACGCCGCCTCGCACCCGCTCCTGGAACGGCTCGACCTCGCGCGCGTGGCCGGCACCGCGGTGTCCGCCGGTGCCGGCGCCACCTTGAAGGACAGCACCGTGAGCGCGGGCGTGCTGTCCGTGGGGGCCGTCATCGGGTCCAACCTCTCGTCGTGCGGCAACCTCACCGCGCTCTTCATCACGGCGACGGATGTTGACTCCTGCGGCGATGTCAACGCCTTCCTCCTGGATTCCTCCGTCGCCGACTCCGGAAATGTGACCGGGTCGCTGCTTCGCGCCACCGTTACCCGCAGTCAGTCGGTCGCCTCCACGAGCGTTTCCGGCAGCGCGATCACCGAAAACGCTGGCGGGGTGAGCGGGACGCGGTACATTTCGAGCTCGATCATCGCCAATAACGGCGGAGGCGTCTCGACGGCCACGGGGTCGATCGAGCAGACGCTCGTGCTGCGCAACGCCGGGGACGGGGTGTCGGGAACGGCCGAGATTTCGTCGTCCACCATCGCGGGGAACACCGGCTCCGGCGTCGTGCTGACCGGCGCGGGCTCGGCCACGGGCTCGATCATCGACAACTACGATGGCGGCAGCGGAGGCCGATACGCCGTGCGCCACACCGCGGCGGGTGCCTCCGCCTTCACCGGGAGCTTCTGGGGAGGCGCAGCGTCTCAGCAGATGGCTGCGGCGGACACGAACGGCGATCGCAGCAACGACGAAGGGGCGAACATCGCCGCGATCTACGACTGGTACGACGCCACGATCAGCGGTCTCGGCACCGTGGGCTATGACGACTGGCGCGATGGCCCGCCGCCGGGAGCTCCTGCCTACGTGCAGAGCGTGACGCTCGACCCCGCGAGCCCCGTCGGCGCTCAGGAGGTGGACTTCACGTTCCTGTTCAGCGGGGCGATGGATTCCAGCGCGCCTCCGACGGTGACGTTCGGAGTCGACTCGCCGTTCACGGACTTCGCGCTGTCGGATGCCCGGTGGGGGTCCACTGTCGCCACCGATGACACGCTGACGATGACCTACGTGATCCAGACGGAGACCCCGGATGGGCTGTGCTGGCTGCGCGTGAGCGGGGTGCGAGAGGCGGGCGGGCGCGACCTGCCGGACGAGGTGCCGGCGAGCTTCGTGATCGACACGCCCGTCGGTATCGCGCGCGGCATCGCCGTCGGGCTCGGGGCTTTCGGCGGGCCGGCACCGGAGGGCGGAACCCGGCGACAGGGCGCGCCGGTCGCGGTAGTTTCGTGGCAGGCCGTCGAGGAGAACGATCTCGGGGGGTACACGGTCTTGTGGGGAACGAGCCCCGGTCAGCTCACGAGTAGTAGGGACGCGGGGCTCGCCACGACGGCTTCCGTTTCGCCGCTCGACTACGGCATGACGTATTACTTTGCGGTTCAGGCCCGAGAAGCGAGCGGGCTCCCAGGGCCCATCTCGGAAGTCGTGAGCCTGGCCGTCCCGGCGCAACTGACGCCGACGCCCACGACCACGCCGACGGCCACAGCGACGCCGACGGCCACGACACCCACCGCGACAGCAACGTCTACGGCGACTCCGACGACCACGCCGACTGCGAGTGCAACCACGACACCCACGGCCACCGCAACGGGGACGCCCACCGGTACCGCAACACCGGTGTCGGGACCGGTTCCGCTTGGCACGCCAGGCGCGCTCGGGCTCCTGATCGCGATGCTCGGCGCCGCTCTTGGCATTCGCCTCCCGATGACATGGCGGCGCTCGATGGCGCGTCGTTCGCGAGGGACGATGGATTCGTGAAAACGGAGCGGGCGCTTCGGAGGGGCGCGATTCATCGCGCCCCAAATGCCGGGCCGGGGATCATCGGGCCGAGAATGATCCGCCCCGATTACCGGCATCCCGGATGCCCCGGCACGCTCGGGCTGCCAAGCCTGCCGCCCTCGGCTCCGCCACCTACTCGTCGAGTGTCGACGCCGTCAGCTCGATAATCCGAAACGCTCCTGCGGGAACCGTTACTGCGTGCGTCATCACGCCATCGGCCAGGATTCTTCCTGCAATCCGGTCAGCCACCGTCCAGACACCCCCAGCCCGAGGGGTGATCGTCACCTCGCGGTCGCTCGGGTCCTGCCACGCGGGGTCGACGAGATAGACCACGTACTGCCCCGGAGCGATCTCCGCCACCTGGGCGAAGACCTCGCCCGTAACCTCGATGGGCATGGCCGCTGCTCCCGCCACGAGATCCGCGGTGATCGCCACCCGCGCCTGATCCAGAGGCACTGCGACGCCATCCCGGAAGATCGTGTCGCCGTCGGTGTTCCACAGCGACGACCAGGGCGCATCGTCCAGTGCAGGGGTGGCACCCCCGAGCGCCGCCACGAAGCCGAACGGTGTCGCCGGCAGGTGATTCCCATACTGGACACGCCGCTGCCACAAGTAGGAGCTGAGATCGGTGCTGCGCGTCGGCGCCATGCCCCAAAAGGCATCGAGCTGCCCCAGCGCGTAGGGCGCAAGATCGCCGCCAAAACCATTCAACCGGTGCCCATTTTGGCTCTCGGCCACGTACCGGCTCGTCGGTGACGTCAGCGTCAGCACCACCGGCGAAACCCCACGCATCTGCTCGCGCGTAGGCGGTGCCGCGATGCCCTTTCCCAGCAGGCGCAGAAACGGAACGACTGCTTCCCGACCCACTGTCGTGAAGGCGTGGGTCCAATCCGTCTGGCCCATCTGATTCATGAACACACTGGCACCCAGCGCCAGATCCGTGACGTTGTAGCGCAAATGTGCATGGCCGCTGAACGGATACTCCCAGTCCCAGGCGCGGTTGAACGAGAAGTTGTCGGCAATCATCCGACTCGCCCACCGCTCGACGTCACCGTTCATCCACAGCGCGAAGCGCGCGGCGCGATTGAGATCGGGGCTGCGGGAGTTGCTGTCCTCGACGGAAGGGACGATGACGTGCTTGTAGCTCCCACCGAACAGGGCAGCACGCACCGTCGGCTCCGCCGGTGCCGTCAGCCAGAACGTACCCTTCTCCTCCATGATAAACATCTTTCCGCGGGTCGCCGCGGCATCGAGCAGCGGCACCATGAAGTTGTCGATGTAGTAGGAGAGGTTACGCGTGCTGTTCGGCGTCAGATCGACGAGGTCCTCTGCCGTGGAGAAGCCGAGACACGCCGTGGGCGCGGCGTCCAGGACATCGAGGGCACTCTGTAGCGGCAGGAACGGGCTGTTGCCGTGGCCGACCTGGAGCACAAATGGCGTGCCGGTGACTTCGAGCTGTTGCGCCAGAGACATGACATCAGCGTGGGCAAGCTGGAATCTATACCTGGGATCGAGCGGCCATGGCTTGCCATCCGGGCGGTTACCAGGAGGTTCCAGCAAGCCGACCGTGGCAAAGTAGAGCAGATTGGTGTAGGTCGGGAAAAGGCCCCGATAGGTGCTCACCGCATTGACCGAGTTGGCGATCGCCGCGGCGCGGCTGGGTGAATCGATCACCTGGTAGAAAACCCCATACGGAAATGGCCCCGGTTGGCCGGCGAGCTGCGAGCCGCCGGCGGCCAGCTCGAGGCTATCCGTTATGTCGCCGATCGTGCTGCCGATCGCCGCCACTCTGCCGGTGCGGGCGAGTGCGGCGAAGCTGCCTTCCCAGCCGGGCTCGAAGGTCACGCGATAGAGAGTATCGTCGCCGTTCGGAGCGCTCGCCAGGTAGGCTGCGGTGCTGCCGCCTACCGTTACGGCGGTGACGTCGCTGAATCCCTGGGTGCCGCGCACCTGCCCCAGGATTGCGCCCCCGGCATCGTACAATACGGCGTCGGGACCGTTGACGATAAAGGTCTCGAGCCCGGGCGAGCCAGCGTCAAAATCGCCGACGGCAAGCTGCGGAACGCGATAGAAAAAGTCGAGCGTCGTCGGCAAGTAGGAGCCGGGGGCGAACGATATGAGCTGCGTGAGCGGCGCGGCGACGGCATACCGGCCGCGGGCGGTCACCATCTCGTCGGATCCATCGCCGTCCGTGTCCTCCGTGGCGACATCAAACCCCTGACCCGTCATCGTTTGTGGCGCGCTGCCGTTCGGCATGAGGCCGAGATAGTCGGAAACGATCTGCACACCGGCGGTTGCCGGAATCGCCAGATCGAGCGCGGGTCCGTCCACCAACTCCAGCGTATAGGCGCCACCCGGTGGGGAATACACCAGACTGAGCGCGAGCACCTCATCGGCGGTATCTGCATCGAAGTTGCCGCTGCGCAGCAATGACACGTAACGGCCCAGGCCGAGCGTCGCGCTAGCTGGCGGGCCGCTGGCGGGAATCGCCACGAGATCCCTGCCTGCTCCACCCGCCACGACGACAGGCGATACCCCATCGAGCCGGGCGATCGCGACCGCCACCGCCACGATTCCGAGGTCGTGCGTCCACAAGACGCGCCCGTCGTTGTCGATCGCGTAGATCTTGCCGTCGGCACACGCGGCAACCACCTCGTCTGCGGTGTCGGCGTCGAGGTTTCCGGCGGTCACGTCGAAGGCGAAGCCGCCCGTCTGCACATCCCAGCGCAGCTCCCCCGTCGACTTGATAGCACTGACGCGGCCATCGGATGTGCCGCCGACGAGGTCGGGTGCGGCGGTCGCGGTATCCAGGCGGGCCGAGGTCAAGCGAAAGATGCTGCGTCCCGCCGTTGGGATAGAGGTGACCGTTCCCCAGGCGCCGGACAGGCCGAGCAAGTAAACCGCCGCGGCGACGATGGCGAGGGCGAAGGGCAAGCGTGGCATGGAAAGAATCTCCGGGTTACGAGGCGAGACAAGCAGAGGCTCTTCAACTTCCTGAGGAGACATTCACATCGGTGCGACACCGAGCTCGCGGTCGACTCAAGTGTCCTCCCGGTCGCCTTCGGCTGCGGCGGACTCCAGAAACTTCCTCATGCGCTCCTGCGTCTCTTCGCGCGTCAGCTTCGGGAGCTCGATGTTGAGGCGATGCGCGAAAACGCCGCCGACATCGTACCTGCGATCTTTCGTCTTACCGAAAAGCTCGTACCGCACCCCTGCCGGACACGCCGTCTTGTCGACGGTCAGACGCTGCAGCAGCTTGCCGCTTCCCGGGACCTCCCAGGTCACCGCCTGCCGCTCTCGCCTGATCGGCAAGCCTTCCTTCCCTAGACAGTCCTTCTGAAGCCCGGTGATCACCGCATCGAAGGGCACCAGGTTAGTGAATCGCGTCAAGAAGCTCGCTTCCGCATCCGTCTCGGGGGCAGCATGGCTCGTGACCGCCATGACCACGTAGCCGGCCTTGAGATTGGCGCCCGCCAGGCTGTAGAACGTGAAGCCGTATCGCAGCTCGAACGGCTCCCCATCGATGTCGACGTGGGCCTTGACGAGGTAGTAGTTATAGCGATGCTCCAGGACCGGATCGTAGGCGTGCCGCGCCGTGGGTAGGCCGCTCTCGAGCTCCGCCCCGTCACCGAAATCCCAGCGCTGCACCTGGAGCGTCTTGCCGAGGCGGCGGACGCGGTCGGCCGCTTCCGAGACGCTGAATTCGTGGACCAGCGAGTCGATCTCCCGGTGGCGAATCGCGAGCTCGTACGGGTGGATTTCGTTCGCCGGCAGCGCGCAATCGTCAACGGTGATCTCGACCTCCTGCTCGTCGCGCGCGTCGGGGCCGTTGGTCCCATCCTCGACGAATACCATGAGCTTGCGCTTGCCGGGTCGGTCCGCGCCGGTGAAGCGGGTCCACCGGCCAAAATCGTATCGCGGGAAACCGTTCCGTGCGTACATCGTCTGATATCGCAGGTCTCCGCCGCGTCCGCCGGTCGCCGACACGTTGACAAAGGTGGACTCGCCCTGACAGATCACCGGCTTCTCCACTTCGATATGGGTAATGGTCACGGGACGTGGCGCCTCCGGTCTTGCGGGCTTCGCCTCGCCGTCCTCGAGATCGCCGCGGGCGCCGTTTGCCGGTGCAGGCGCGAGAGCCGCCGTAGCGGCCAGCCTGGCAGGAGGCTCGGCGCCTGCCACGCGGCGAGCGGGGGGCAGTAACCAGGCGGCGAGCAGCAGGCCGACCAAGATGGCGGCGGCGGCCGCGATGGCGGGGGCCCGGAGGTCCCGCGAAGCAACGCGCGCCCTGGTATGCGGGGAGGGGTGAGCGTGCCTGGGGGTAGTGAAGCGACGCGGTGTGCTCGTGGGGTCAACCATGCGAGTGGCTCCTTGCGGAAGGCGAATCGACGACGGAGGCGGTGGACTCTGCTCGGGACCGGAGTGGACCATGAAAGCTGAGGAGCAAGAGGCGTGCCGAGCCAGAATCCGCCGCCTGTTCGACTGCAAGCTGCGCGGAATGCGCCTCACGAAGATCACCCACCTCACCTCCCCCCGCGAGCGGAGGGAGGGCCGGAGGCAGATCACCTCCCGTCTTGCGGGGGAAGGGACGGAGGCACCTCCCTCCCTAAGCAAGGGGGGGGAGACGGAAGGGGCTCTGTCGCCTCGCGTCCCTCCTCGAGCGAGGTCGCGTGCGTTGTGCGCACCGTCGCGAATGTGCGCACACCAGCGCCGCACGCCGCACCCGCGGCCCGGCGCGCCCTGCTGCAGTCAGCGTCGCCGCGCCCTGACCAGCGGTGCTCCGCCCCCCACCAGCAGCGCCAGCAGGCCAGCACCGTCGCCAAACAAGGGCACGCGCGGCGGGGCCGACGCCTTCACGATCTCCGACAGACCGCCGCCGCTTCCTTCCGCGTCGTAGGTTTGCACCGCGAAGAAGTAGTCTCTGCCCCACTCCAGGCCAGTCACCGTGTGCAGCGTGGCCAGACCCGTGTCAACCTCATTGCCAAGCTGCTCGGGACTTTCTCCCCACCGCAGCCGAAAGCCGGCAATGTCGGCGTCGGAATCCCGCTGCCAGCACACGCTCGCCGCCGCGCCCTGTGGTCCCGCTCTGAACGAGCCGAAACCGACGGCTATCCCTCGAGCGATGCCGATGGGCGCGTCGAGCGTGAAGGTCGTGTAGCGATGATCGGCGAGGCCCCGCCCCAGGGAATCCTCGGCGTCGCTGATCGCTATGCGATACGTGCCGTTCGGAATCGCCGACGAGAAGGCGAAGCGAGCCTCGAGGTGATCATCCACATTCGCTACGGTCGTCCACGTTGCCTCGCCGTCCACCACCGCGTAGGTGTCGAATGGGGATTGGCTCCCGAAGGTGATCGCAGGCATCACCGTCCGATCCATCGCCAGGCTGAACTGAATCGCGAAGGTGACCACGCCGGAGCTCACCGGGCTTGCGGGGTCGAGCGTCACTGACTGAACATATCCTGGAGAGCTCACCAGCTCAGGCGCTTCCGGCAGCCAGCCGCTGTAGCCCACGCGCGCCAGCCCGCTTTCATCGCGATCGTCCCAGATTCCCGTCATGTTCGCGTCCGCGCCAAGTAGGTCCATCTGACTGGTCTGCCCGACACCCCAATAATTGGACCCAAAGTCGAGCGTGACCCCGGGATCGGCACCCGCGCGCACCGCGTAGCGGTTGGTGCCGGCGTTGTCGATGATGCTGCCGGTGGCGGTGCAGTCACCCCGGCAGTCCACGCCCCCCAGGGTGCTCTGCGCAATGACGCTGTCGATGATTACCGGTGCCCCCGTGATCCCGAACCCCCCATTCCCGAAGATCAGGCTGTTGGTAACCGCGCCGGAGCTGACAAAAAGGCCCTCCTTGTTCTGCGCGATCATGGACTCGGTGACGGTTGAGGCGTACGTCGGGCCGCGGTTTGCCCGCACCGTGGCCTGCTCGATCGTTTCCGCATCCAGACGAAACGCGGTGGCGTCGTCTCCGCACGACCGCACCTCCGACTTTCCCCGGAGGTTCGTCGCGCGAACACCGGCGCAGTCCCAGATGTGCGTGCCGCCCTCGATCGTGCCGACGTCGACGAAGCCACCAACCACGATGCTATCCGATAGCAGGCTGTCCGGTCCGCCGGAAACTGTGCTGCTCATGGGTTGAACCACGTCCAGGCGCTCGAGCCTGGCGAACGAGTCGGTGTCCCCCGCGATGGTCTCGGTGTTGTCGCGGAGCTTGGTGTCGGCAATCGTCGGCCCTGCGGATTGGATGGCAATGCCGGTGCCGTAGCGGATTTCGGCGTGCTGAATGACCGAGCTCGGCGAGCTGGTCGACAGAAAGCGAATGGGTCCCCAGTCACCGGGCTGGGGGGCCGAGGAGCTTGCGGAGAAGCCGATCTTCTTGTCAGCGGTCCCCACCGCCATGAGGGTTCCGAAAACCTGGATCTCTGATGGGGTACCCCGGGGCTCACGAGGGAGCACGTGAAGCGAGCTGCCCGGGGGCAACGTCAGCGTAGCTCCGGGGCAGACCGTAATCGTCGAGCGCACCAGATAGGCAGTTGCCTCCAGGGTCGTGTCCTCGCAGAATTCAGTGGCCGGCAGCTCCTTGCCGCCGGCAATGTCGAGTGTGATCGCCGCGGTCCCCAAGCTCTGTTCCCCGCTGCTCAATGCCACCTCGAGCTCGATGTCCCAGGCGCCGCTGATCGTCCCGGGAACAGTCAGCACAAAGGGCGTGACATTTTCCGCCGCCCGGCCGGAAGGGATCGCGGGCCAGGAAGCGATGCCTTGGTCGAGTGACGCGGCCTGGTTCAGGACCGAGAGCGTACCGGATAATGGCCCCAGTGATGCGTAATCAGCGCTTACGGTGACATAGAGCGAGAAGGTTTCCCCGGGATCGATTCTGCCGTCCCCGCTGCCCTGCGCCGCATCATCAATGCGATGGCCGGCGACGCGCGCCTCCGCGGTCGTGTCGGCGGACAGGGCGTGGCCGGCGGACACGATCGTGCTGATCGGGCCACCCGCGTCCAGCGACTTGGCAGTGCGCCTGAGGTGCTGCTGCACCTCGTTGCCGTTCCAGTCGGGATGGGTCGCCAGGACGAGCGCCGCGGCTCCCGACACAAACGCGGTCGCGAGGCTCGTGCCGCGCCACGAGGCCACGGCACCGTCGGGAAGTAGAGTGGTAATGTCCTCGCCGGGTGCTCCCAGGTCTACCCAGGAGCCGTGGTTGGAAAACGACGCGGTCTGTCCATTGCGGTCGATCGCCCCGACGGCCAGCGCCGATGGCAGCGCGGCGGGATACACAGGCGCGGTGGTGGACTCATTTCCAGCCGCCGCAACGACCAGGACGCCCAGGGCAGTAACCGCATCGACGGCGGCGGCGATGGCCTCAGAGCTGGTCGTACCACCGACCGAGAGGTTGATCACGCGAGCGCCGGCCGCCGCTGCGACCTGAATGCTGTCGGCGATGGTCGCATAGGAACCGATTCCTTCACTGTCGAGCACCTTGATGGGTAGGATGGAGCAGCGCCAGCACATCCCTGCGATCCCAACGCCGTTGTCACCTGCCGCGGCGGCGACGGCGGCGACCGCGGTGCCGTGGCCGGCGTCGTCGCTGGGGTCATCATCGCCGTTGACGGCGTCCGCCGCCGGAACCAGGACCAGTCGACCGGCGAATTCCGGGTCGTCCAGGTCCAGGCCGGAATCGAGAATGGCGATGATGATGTCCGGGTCGCCCACGCTCGAGCTCCACGCCTCGGGGCCATCAACGTCGACGTCGAGGCTGCCCGCGCTGCCGTCATTGCTCAGGCCCCACTGCGTGACAAAGGATGGGTCATTGGGTGTGCGCACGGCCGTCAATGCGCGCACATTGCCATCGAGCTCCGCCCAGGCGACGTCCGCCCGGGTCTTTAGGGTCGCGAGGTACGCGTCGGCCTGGACGAACGGGTCGAGCTCGATGACGACGGTGCGCGCCAGGCGGCGGAGCGGTGGCGAGGTCAGCGCCATACCGTCGGCGACGGGACCCGAAAAACGCCTCTCGAGCTGCGCGAGGTCGGTGGCGAGCGGGCGGGCGGCGTGCGTGCCTGGAAGGCGCTCAGCCAGCGACTGCGCCCACCGGGCTTCGGCGCCGAGGCGCGCGCCGGCGGGGACGGTAGGCGCGCCGTCGACGGGGCGCAACTGGGCGATGATGCGCCGATCGCTCGCCGCGGCGGGAGCCGCGGCACAGATGGTGAGCGCGCCGAGAAGCATGGCGGCGGCGATCACGACGAGGGGGTGGCGCGGCCCGAGGTTGGCAAGCGAAGCGAGGTCGCTGTCTGTCGTGTGGGTCCTTGATCTGGTCACCGGAGTCCTCTGTCTGTTGAAAGGCGCGGGATGGGGCGGAAATCTCACCTCATGGTGGCGGCCGCGAAGGCGAGTACGCGGGGGTGCCGGCGGAAGTCGGCGAGGTATTCCTCAGGGATTTGCTGCAAAAGCCATGCCAGTTCGTCGGTGGCTCTCGATATCGCCTCGTCTGCGCGCCGGTGATCGCCAGCGAGGCGGGCGAGCTGAGCGGCGGCGACCTGTAGCGGGAAGCGCTCGCGCCGCATGCCGCGCTGGTCGGCGAGCAGCGCCGCCTGTGCTACCAGGTCGCGCGCTGCGTGGGCTAGCGGCGCATCCGCTGGCCGCGCCACGGCCAGCTCGGCCAGGACGAGAGCAACGGCGACCGTGACGTCTGTGCGGCCATGCTCACGGCAGGCCGCGATCAAGCCTGCGGTGTCGACGGCGACGCCCGTGTCCGCGGCACCCCGTCCCGCGGGCTCCGCCAACAACAACCAGACTCGCGTAAGCAACTCCAGCGTGTCATAGCCGATTTCCCGACATTCGGCGTGCGCCTCGCCAAGCAGCGCTCGCGCCTCGGCGAAACGGCCCTGCAGCCACGAGATCTCGCCGAGCCTTGTCTGTGCCTCGGCGAGATGGAACCGATCACCCCCCTTGCGGCAGAGCTCGGCCGCTTCGGCGAGCAGTTGGCGGGCAAGGTCGAAGCGCCCCAAGTCGGCAAGCACGCTGCCGCGATTGTAGAGCGCAACGATGAGAAGCTGCGCGCTGCCGCGCGTGCGCGCCTGCTCGACAACCGGCGTCAGGCGCTGCAAGGCACTGCCGATCTCGCCTTTTTCATGGTCGACGAACGCGATATTGATGGTGTTTTGGACGACGCCGGCATCGTTCCCCATCTGCCGGCACAGCTTCAGGGCCTCGTCATAGTTTGTGCGCGCGCGGTCCGGTTCGCCCCGGTCCAGCGCCACGGTGCCGATATTGCCGAGCACCACCGCATAGTGGAACCGGTCGCCACTCTTGACGTGCATGCGCAGCGCCTGCTGATGGCATCTCTCGGCCCGGTCCAGCATGCCGCGGCGCAGGAAGAGGGTTCCCATGTTGCCGAGCACGATCGCAGTCCGATACGCGTCGTTGCAGCTCCTCCCCAGGCCGGCCGCCTCGCGGTAGCAGCGCACCGCGTCCGCGAATCGCCCGCGCTCCTGAAGAACCAGGGCGAGGTCGTGCTGCACCCGACACAGCAAATGCCTGGACTCGCGCCCGCGCGCGAAAGCGAGCGCCTCGACGAGCTGAGCTTCCGCGCTCGCGACATCGCCGTCCTTCCAGGCGCGACGCGCCGACAAGGTCAGCCAGCTCACCGCCTCGTCACCTCCACAGGCGCGGGCGCGCGGCGACGCTGCCTCCAGCACGGCGCGGGCGCCATCCCGATCGTCCGCCCGCAGCAGCACGTTTGCCAGCTCCAGTTGCGCCCGCAGCGCGGCATCCGGCAGGCCGGCGGCGGCGGCATTCCGCACGGCCGCACGGAGGTCGCTGGCCGCCTCTGCCGCCTCCCCCAAGAGATCGCGCAACCTCGCGCGATGCTGGAGAAGCTCGAGGCAACGCGCTCCGCTCCCGTCCTCGCGCAGGCGTATGGCGTGCGTCAACGCACCAATCGCGTCCGCAATGGCCGTCACCGACTCCGCCTCGCGCGCCGCCCGGGCAAAGGCCTCGCTGGCCCGTTCCCGCTCACCCGCGAGCTCCCAATGGTGCGCGATCAGGCCGCCGGGAACTGCGGCCGGACGCCCTTCAGCGACTTCCAGGTGTGCCGCCGCGAGGCGGTGCAGCTCGCGCTTTCGATCGCCGGCGACCGCCTCATACGCGATCTCGCGAATCGTCTCATGAGCGAACCCCAGGCGCTCGGGGTCGAGCTGCTCGAGCACGGAGCGTCGCAGGAGCTCCGTAATCGCCTCATGGAGCTGGCCCTCGTCGAGAGCCACGAGGTAGGAGAGATCGTGGAGCCAGACTTCCCGGCCAAGCACCGCCGCGGCGCGCGCTACTTCGAGCGCTCGCGAGCCCAGTCCACGCAGGCGACGCTCGATGATCTCGCGCACGGAGACCGGCAGTAACGCAGGTTGGGCCGCAGCCCCTTCGTCACTGCCCAACACCACCGCGAGCGCGCTCGCGAAATTCCACGCCCCTGCCGCGCGATCGATAAGCCGCGATTCCACCGCCGCGCGCAGGTACTCCGCGACAAAGAACGGGTTCCCCTCCGAATGGCGGTGCAAATACGCCACCAGTGGAGGCGGTGGCGCCGTCACGGAGAGCATGTCCGCGACGAGAGCACAGACCGACTCCTGGTCGAGGCGATCAAGCTGGACCGCGACATGGTGGCGGCTGGCGATCAGTTCCTCCAGCGATGGGTTCAGGCTCTCCGTGCGCACTGCCGCCAACACCGTCACGTCCCGGGCGACCGGCGGGGTGGAACGGATGAGAAACCGCAGGAAGTCGATGCTGACTTCATCCGCCCATTGCAGATCATCAAGCAATACCAGCAGGCAGCACCCCTCGGCCGCACGCGCAAGGAGCCCCGACATCGCGAAAAACAACCGCATCCGCGCGCTGCCCGGCGGCAAGCTCTCCGGGCGATGCGCTGCATCATACTGAAGCTCCGCGGACCGGGTCCGCGGTGCCAGGATGCTCAATACCCACTCCTCCTCTTCCGATCGCACCGGCAGCCGATCTTCCCCGTGGTCGAGCTGCTCTCTGACCCGCCGAAAGATCTCGCGCCACACGCCGAGCGGCACCGGCCGCTCACTCCCTGGCGGCGCGTCATCTGCAGGAGCCGGACACGATGCCGTGAGGATACGGTCGAATCGCTGCTGCTCGTGACGCGCAAGCTCCATCAGCATGCGGGTCTTGCCCACGCCGCATTCGCCAAGGAGCAGCCCTACACCTCCACCCGATCCCCGGAGCTGCGCGACGCGCTGCGACAGCGAGATGAGAACCTGCTCGCGGCCCACCAGCGTCGTGCGATGCAGGAACAGCTTGCCCCTACTGATGAGCGGCGCGGCAGCGCCACGGCAAGCTGCGAGCGCCAAGGCGACGTCTTCCGCATAGCCGTAACGATCTCGTGGGTTCTTGGCCAGCAAGCGTGCGACCACCTCGTCGAGCTCTTGCGGTATCCCCTGACGCCTCACCGACAGCGGCTCCGGCTTGTGGTGCAGATGCTGGTCCAGGACCTCGGAGATACGGCGACCCACAAACGGACACTGCCCGACGATCAGCTCGTGCAGAATGCACCCGAGCGAATAGAGGTCCGCACGCGTATCGGAGAGCTCGGCCCGGATCTGCTCGGGCGCCATGTACAGAATCGAGCCGCTTCCGAGACCGTCGACCTCGAGCCGCTCACGGCTAAGGCCGGTGGCGAAGTGTGCGGCAAATCCGAAGTCGACCAGCACCGGCGTCCCATCTGGTCGAATGACGATGTTCCCGGGCTTCAGGTCGCGGTGGACGATGCCCTCGCCGTGGAGATAGGACAGCGCCTCGGCAAGACGAATGCCGAGCACGGCGATGCTGTCGAGGATTTCGGGGGGGAGCGGTGGTGCGCCACGCGCCGGTGCCGCTGGCGCAACTGGCTCGGCCGCGAGCTGGGAGCCGCCGTGTTCACGCGAAGAATCCGGCTCACCAGCATTGCTCCCCGAGAAAGCGAGGGGGTTGAGCGAGGCACAATGGCGATTGAGGGGCTCTCCGTCAAGCAACTCCATGGCATACCACGGAGTGTTGCCGTCGACTCCCTGGTCGAGGATGCGCACAATGGCGGGGTGACGCAGTCCCATCAGTGCGTGGATCTCGCGCCGCAGCGTCCATAGCCCGACTGCTTCGACGCGCAGCAGCGTCTTCAGCGCCACCGCCTGCCCGGTTTGCGCGTGAACGCCCCGGTACACGATACCAAACCCACCCCGGCCGAGCATTCCTGCAAGCCGATAGGGGCCGATGTGCTCGGCGGAACCAGCGTACGGGGCGGCTGAGACGCCAGACATGATCGCGTTGCCCGATTCGAGAGCTCCAGAACGGGCTCCCACAGGAGAAGTAGCCGGCAGGTAACCCGCTACGATGCCGAGCTATCGCGGAGGAGCTCTCTTATAGTAAGCCCGGCCTTGCGAAGCTGCCACACCAGGACGCCGCGGGAAATCCCGAGACGCTTCGCCGCCGCTGTTCCCGACCCGGTCTCGCGGATCGCCGCCAGCAGGGAGCTCAGCTCTCGCGACGAGAGCTCACCTTGCTCCGCGTCGAGCTGGCGCGGCGCGGTTTGCGCGCTTTCCGGCGGCGGCGCCAGGGAGAGCGCGGAGAGCTGCAGATCGGATGCATCGAGGCGGGTTGCGCCGGCCGGAGCCAGCAGTACCGCCCGATTGAGGGTGTGCTCGAGCCCCCGCACGTTGCCCATGCGCGACCAGTCCTGCCGCACGAGAACCCGCACTGCGGCGTCGGAAAGCCCCGCGATATCGTCACGCCGAAAGCGCTGGCAGGCGCTCCGCAGGAATTTCTCCGCGAGCAGCGGGATATCCGCGGCCCGCTCGTTCAGATGCGGCAAACGAATCACCACTTCCCCGAGCCGCCAGTAGAGATCCTCGCGAAACCGGCCCTGGCGCACCAACGCTTCCAGATGCTCATTGGTGGCGGCAATTATCTGTACGTCTACCTGTGCGCGCTCGCTCTGGCCCAAGGGAGCAAACGAGCCGGTCTGAATGAGGCTCAGTAGCCGCGCCTGGAGCTCGGGAGGCAGCAGACCGACCTCGTCAATGAAGAGTGTGCCGCGATGCGCCCGTTGCGCCGCACCATGGCGGCCCTTTTCCGGCGCGTTCGCGAATCCCGAACGCTCAGCATACCCGAAAAGCTCCGCTGCCAGCGTCTCCGAAGAAGTAACCTGCGAGCAATCGAAGACCACAAAAGGCCCCGTTCGGCGTGGGCACTCGTAGTGATACGCCTGCGCCAGAAATGACTTTCCCGAACCCGTGGGCCCCAGGATCATGATCCCCACCTTGTCCGCATGGCTGATCCGCGCCAACGTGGCGATCACATGCCGCGCGAACCATGGCTCCTGGGTCTCGAACTTGCCGAGCGCAAAGCGATCTGCGGCAGCGCGGCGCAATTCCCTGAGCTCGTAACGCGCCTCCTCCAAGTCGCTCTTCACCTCGCTGAGGTGGCGAAGAACATTCAGCGTCCGCTGGGAAATCTCCGTCAGGTCGACAACCAGGTCGATGTCGCTTTCCGAGAACGGCGGAACGTCGTCCGAACGATGTACGTAAAGACAGCCGCCGACGTAGCGGGTCGGCCTGTCCTCAGCAACGTCCCAGAACCAAATCGGCACGGCCAGCACGCTGGTAACGCGATGCCGCAGGATACTCTCGCTGGCAAGATCCCCGTCCGCCATCCTGGTGAGCAGCACCGGCTCGGAGGTTTCGCGCACGCGCTCGAGAACTGAGAGAGAGCCGTGGCGGGCGATATCTCTCTGCTCCACTCGGTCCCCATTGCGCGCCCATGCCGACCACCCGCGTTCAGAGCCGCTGTAAAGGGCGACCATCGCCTCACTTGCGTTCAATGCCTCGCCGACCATCGCCGCCAGATCGCGCAGCGCGTAGGACCAGGAGGCTCCTGTCAGGTGGTCGCGGCGCAGCAGCTCGCGGAGCATCCGCAGGTGATGACGGTCCGACGATGTCCACTCCTTCACGCCCTGCTCCCGGCCCGAGGGTGCGCGCTTGACTAGTGTCAGCACATCTAGCGCGTAGACTGCTCGGACTGCAAGGGAGCCATCGCCCCTGAAGCTACCACCCCCTCCGTCCCTCCCCCCGCGGGCGGGGGGAAGTGTGTACTTGTCAGGCGGCGAAGGCATCCTGCGCGTCCCTCCCCCTGCAAGCGGGGGGAGGGGAGGTGGGGCGTCTTTGTGAAGTTCTTTCCGCCCTACTTGCAATCAGCTCGGGACGTTGTTCGGATCCGAAATCCACACGCGCCGCACCTGGACGCCGGTCTTTCCCAAGCTGTCCGTAGCGTAGAATCGCAGGAACAGGTAGAAGCCACCGTTACCAGTGCCGGTGAATATGGACGATGTCGGCGTCCACGACAGCGAGCTGCCGGCGCCTATGTACACCTGGCTGTAGCTCGCCTCCGGGCCGAGCGTGTAGTACCACTTGTAGGTGGAGATGATGCTCCGGCCGCTAACGGAGCCGGTGAGCGTGTAGCTGGTGCCCACGTTCAGCGTCGCGTCCGCTGCCGGTTGACTGATGCTGACCACAGGGGCGGAGCCTGTCGTAATGTATACGTCCGTCGGCGCCGGCAACAGTGCAACGGTGTTCTTGGTGCTCAACCCGTAGTCGTCGGTAGCCGTCACTTCCAGCCAGTGCCAGCCGAGGTTTGCGGTGGTCAGCGTCGGGGAGCAGCCGGTAACGGCGCTCGAACAGCTCGTCGTGTAGCCGCCGAGTAGTTGCAGCAGCTTTCGACAGAGCTTGGTGCTCCGCTGGGAGCAGGAGAGCGTCTCGTTCGGATCCGTCGCACTATTGGTGGCAACGAATGTTTGCGCGACCTGGCTGTTGTGCGCGGGAGAGGTAATAACAGGTGTGTTAGGCTGGCTATTATGTGCCGTTATGTTAAGTGTACGATTTGATGGATTATAGTGGGGATGCGCAATATCAGATTCTGGATTAATATATGATGATGCTCCGCCGTCACAACTTATATACGATGTTATGTATCTCGTTCCCGGAGACAAGAAAGTGTAGCTCTTGGTCCACGACGTCGACCCAAACAGACTGAGTGCTCCGCCCATGTTGCCGTCGACATCGCTTTTCCAGTACACCCCGCATCCCGAGGGAATGGCCGTGTATTCGGCCGAGACGCTCAACGTCACTGGAATACCGTACTCCAACGTCTGACCGTTGGTCGGTGCCGTCACCGAAAGGCGATTACTGAGCATGCCGTATGCCCAATCGTCGTCAGGGATCCAGCCCAGCGGGTCGAGGTGGCTGAACAGCTCGCAGGTGCCGCCTTTGGTGTCAAAGTCGTACGCGATGCACGCGGCGTCACCGGAGCATGCGTCACGGCAATTTTCGAGGCCGTTGCTCGAAGCCTGCCAGGAAAACTCGTTGGCATAGTACGTCTTGTACACCGTTGACAGGATAACCGTTCCTGTCCGCCGGTACCCCATGAACACAGGCGCCTGGCGAACCCCGGACACGAGCCCCGAGCTCGGCATGTCGACGGCATCGGGAATCCGGCTCTTGTGGTAGCAGCGCGCCTTCGAGCCCGCCCCGAAGTGCCCGGGAGGTGTGAACGTGTACGCCCAACAGCTCGTGTCGGAGGTGCACGCGGTGGCGCAGGTGTCCGGATCCGGATCGTCCTGGTAGCTCCACGTGCTGTCGCCTCCGGGCCGATCCGTGTCGTATTCTATTCCCATTGTGTAGTCGCTCCAGTTGGAAGTAGAATACACGAAATACCCTTGGGTGTAGCCCTCGTCTACATGATATTCGACAAGATCAGTAGCAGACACGTTCTGGTAGCAATACGTGCTGTTTGTGCAGTCTGGAGCAGATGGGGCGTTGAGAGCGTCGCAAAAGTCAAGAACTACCTGGTCATCTCCCATGTAACCATCACCCTCTCCCTCATCTCCTTGAATCCATCCTAACATGTGTCCGATAACTGCCAGGTGGTTTAGCTCGCACAGGTCCTCGCCGAAAGTATCATCGTAAAGATCTATAAGGACATTGCATCCGTTTGCTATCTGGCGCGTATAATCACGGAGAGGAATGCTTGAAATACCGCCGCCGTAGTATGTTTTCCCGCACGAGTCCACTTTTTGATCGCTGGCATAAGACCAGTATATCATTGTTGAACAAGCAGGATGCTCGTCGGCGCTCGTGTCAGCCCACCCCCAATCGTAGCTAGAAACCGATGTTGAGGGACTTGGCACTTGTGTGCATGTACCGCCAAGCCAAGAAGGTACAGGTGTCGCCCCTTGCTCAAAGCCAAAGCTGTATCTTGTATAGAACCAATCGTATGCGAAGTTGGCGGCATCAAATTTTACAAAAGGACCCTTGTTGGTAACATGAAAGATTGCCTTTGTCTCCATCCCGTCGTATTCATCCGTGGACATTCCGGTAGGGCCAGGATCTCCCGCCTCCCAGTCGGGGTCAGGCTCATACTGCTTCGCGGGATCAGCCGTTTTCAAAATTCCTCCGTACAGACCCCAGGGGCAGCCGGTAACCGAATCATGCTCCCATCCGCGGGCGTCGAGCCAGGCTCCGCTCACATCGGTGCTCTTGATGCCCGTGTGCGTGAAGTAGCCGGGCAGGATGCTGACAACTGGTTCTCCGGGCTCGTCTACTCTGTGCACGTAGATGTCCCCGTACTCGGCTGCCGCCAGGGCCTCCGGCCAGTCAGCGCCGGCGGGCGCCACCGCACCGAAGATCATTGCCGCAATCATCATCGCTCCGCAGCTTCCGGCTACCTGCTTCGTCATCCAAGCCTCCCTCCACTGAGTTTGTAAGGTCATGCTGGAGCATTCGCTCCGCATGCGCGGACCATTGGGGGAAATGACCCGAGCGGTGCCCGATCTGGGCTGGTCGGCTCGCCGCTCGGCGGTGACCCCGAGCCCAGACCAAGCAAGCGCTGTGCCAGAGGATCAGATGCGCGGAAGTTGCTTGAGAGGCCGTGGCGGCGCGACCGTATCCAGAAGGACGCGGCGTGTGCCGAGCGGGCCTGTGCGCACGACCGCGAACGTGCGCACAGCTTTCAGCCGAACCGGCGGTGGATCCTGGGCGCCTCTCTGCATTGCGACGCCGGCCAATCCGGGATACCCTGAGAGTGAGCCTCGCGCGGCGCTCGCCTCCGCGCGGCGCCCTGCTTTCATCACCTTTGCGACCGGGGAGCCGCTTCCGCTTCCTGTGTCCCGCCGTCGCCCATGCAGCAACCAGCTCCAAGAAGACTCGATTTTCGGGATCACCGCCGGGAGCTAGGGACCTACACCTACGTTTACCCCGTGCTATCGCGCCGATCCCACGGGGTGTCTGTCGGCATCAACTTGAACCCCGACAAGCGCTGCAACTTTGCCTGTCCCTACTGCCAGGTCGATCGCACCGTGCCGGGCCGTGCGTCCCGGGTAGCTCCAGAGCGCGTCGAAGCAGAGCTGAACGAGCTGCTCGGGCTGGCCGCTTCCGGCGCCATCTGGGCCATTCCGCCGTTCGACACCGTTGCGCCTGACCTCCGGCGCGTCAGTGACACCGCACTTGCTGGTGATGGAGAACCAACCTCGAGCCGGTATTTCGGCGCGGTTATCGATATTTGCGAACGCCTGCTCCGCCGGCACGGGCTCCTGGACACCAGGATCGTCGTCCTCACCAACGCGACTCTGTTGCATCGCCCGGCGGTGCGCGAGGCGCTGGAGCGCCTTCAGCGGTGCGGCGGGGAGGTCTGGGCGAAGTTGGACGCAGGAACGCCCGAGTACTACGCTCTGGTCAATCGATCGCACGTTCCTTTTCAGCGGATCCTGCGCAACTTGCTAGACATCGCGGTGCGGCAGCCGATCGTCCTGCAGTCCATGTTCATGCGCTACGGAGGCGTGCCACCGGCGCCGCAGGAGCTCGACGCCTACTGCGACCGAATACGGGAAATACGGGCTGCCGGCGGGCAAATCAGCCAGGTGCAGGTCTATTCGGTGGCGCGCGTTCCCGCGGATCCCGCGGTTTCGCCGCTCGAGGCGGAGGTCCTGGCCGAGATTGCCGATCGCGTGCGGCACCTGGGAGTCAGCGCAGAGGTTTTTCCCGGAGCCGACCCATGAGCTCCGAATCTTCTCGAGAGGAGACAGGACATCATGACCATCTGGCGCGTAGCGCTGAGCGCGTTTGCGATTGCCACCTACCTGGCCCTTCCGGCGCTGGTCCGAGCGGACGAGGCCGCTACGGACGCCTACGTCGAAGCGATGATGAAGGAGCACGCTACCGATAGCCCGGTAGCCGGAGCCTCGCGGAGCGCTGCCGATGACCTCCACGCCGATTCCGGGTTCGCGATTGCGGAGGAGAAGGCGATCACCTTTGGGGATGCCAAGGGAGGCGCGCAAGTCTCGGGGTACCTCGTCTGGCCGGCGGGTGCGCCGGTGCGAAGTGGAATTATCGTAATTCATGAGTGGTGGGGGCTGAATGACCACATCCGGGTGATGGCGCGAGCGCTCGCACAGCACGGATACGGGGCGCTCGCCGTCGACCTGTATGGGGGCAAGACGGCCACGGCGCCGGAGGAGGCCAAGTCGCTTATGGCGGCGGCGATGGCCGACGAGAGCAAGACGCTGGCGCGGCTGCAAGCGGCCGCCGAGCTGCTGCGAGAGCAGCGGGGCGTCGAGCGCCTCGGCGTGATTGGATGGTGCTTTGGCGGCGGGTGGGCGCTCCGCACCGGCCTTTCGCTCGGCAGCCAGGCGAGCGCGGTGGTCATGTACTACGGACGGTTGGTCGACGATGAGGCGACACTGGCCGGTATGCAGGCGCCGCTGCTCGGCGTTTTTGCCGAGCAGGACGGCGGCATCCCCGTCGCCGCTGTCCGCCGCTTTGAGGCCGCGCTCGGGAAGCTCGGCAAGACCGCCGAGATCAAGGTGTACCCCGGAGTGGATCACGCCTTCGCGAATCCATCGGGCAACAGATTCAACGCCCCCGCGGCGACCGATGCCTGGGAACGTACTCTCGCGTTTTTCGCGCGCCACCTTGCGCCGAAGACTCCGCCATCTTGACGCCGCTTCAGGAATGACCCGCGTTTGACCGCGCCATCGACATGCCGGGTCAGAACCTCCGTTGCCGCGGCCGCCGATCGGCCCGGTGACGGTGCATCGCGCGCCCGATGCGCACGTCGTGCGCCTTGGGACTCGTAACGAAATAACTGTTGCGTTCGGCCTTCTCGCTCGGCCTCGGTGCTTGACAAAGTTATTTCGTTACAGGTCCTTACCAGCAGTCAGCGCGGGGACTTCGCGTCTGTTGAGGCGACGGCGTAGCGATGGCGTGCGTCCGCGGCAAGCAGACCGAAGCCGGCCAGGAAAACCGCGGGCGCAAGAGCGGTGGCGTCCTTGTCGCCAACGGCAACGACGCCGCACACCAGCCACATGCCGAGGAAAACGAGCGTGAGACCCGCGGGCCCCGCGAGCCCCGCGAGCCGCCGTTCCGTCTGCCGTATCCACCAGCGGCGCCAACGCCACAGTATCGACCAGAACGCCAGCCCGACCAAGGTGTAGGCGAATGCGTGGTAATAGAACTGTCCACTGGAAGCTTCAAGCATGGGATGACCTTTCAGTCTTTCTGTACCGCCGTCAAGATGAACGCAACCAGCGCCGCGAGCGGACCCAGCATCGCGAGGCGGGCCGGAGGCTGCAGGCCAAGCAGCCGCGCCGGGAATGGAAGCAACAGGATCACCAGGAATACGAAAAAGCAGACGAAAAAGACCTTGTCCGACTTCGACACCCCTCACCTCCGGAACGGGCGGATCTGGCTGGACGTCTCCGTTGGTATACAGCCGTAACGATCGCGTTTCACCTGCCCGCGCATGATCTGAGCCCACCCCCGGTTCGACGTCGCCGCGACCGTGCCTCCCTCCGTCCCTCCCGCGCGTGCCGTCAGGCAGGCGGAGGATCCGGTCCCGGTGCCTCGCTTGGTCTTTCCTGTCGATCTTGCTAGAGTGTCTTCGTATTTGGACGGCTCGGAGGAGAATCACGCCGCGGCCCACGCTTGCCGAAAATCGCGGTCGCCGCGCCCAAGAGAACGAGCAAACCCGTGAAACAGCGAACTTTGCGCCTGGCGACAGCGCTTACGTGTGTCGCGGCAGTTGCCTCAGCCGCTGCCGCGAGAGAGCCCATGGCGTCGCCACCTCTGCCGGCGGCGGCCGCGTCTGACCGGGCACGGCCGGCAACGCCGCCACCGGCGTCCGCGCCAGTGCTCACATCGTCTTCACCGACGCCGACTCCCACCCCCACGGGCGTGACCTCCACGCCGTCGCCGCGCCCGTCGATCCCGGCGTCCCCAGCACCCACCATTCCCGCGCCGCAGACCCCGCCCCCGCCGCCATCGCCGCCGAGCATTCCCCCCACCGCCACCTTGCCGGCGCCGCCGGGAGCACCGGAGGGCACCCCGGCGCCATCGCCGGCGGCGAGCTCCCCTGAGGCGCCGGCGGGATCTGCCGCTGTCACCGTCTATGTGCGTACGAGCGGAGGGCGCCAGGCCGCCGAAGGAGCCGTCGTCTACCTCGTGCCGCCGGCACCGGCCGGCGTGCGCGTCGAGCCCTCTCCGGCACCTCCCGTCCTTTCCCAGAACGCGAAAACTTTCGTGCCAGCGGTCGTCGCCGTGGTTGCCGGGAACGCCGTCGAATTCCCGAACTACGACCGCGTCCATCACAACGTATTCTCGCTTTCGGACACGAAAGCCTTTGACCTGGGTCTGTACCGAAACGGCGCTACGCGGTCTGTCACCTTCGACAAGCAGGGGGCGGTCCAGGTCTTCTGCAATATCCACGAGCAGATGGCAGCTCACGTCAAGGTCCTGCCCAACACCGTGTTCGGCGTCACGGGCCCAAGCGGTAGCGTGACGTTTACGGGGCTCCCGGCCCAGACGGCCCGCTTCGTAGTCTGGCATCCACAGGGTCAGGAGCGCGAAGTGACCGCAGTCATTCGACCGGGTGGCGCAACCGCGGTTGAGGCCGAGTACGACGCCAGCACCTGGAAGCGGCAGCCGCACCTGAACAAGTACGGCGAGGAATACCCCGACGATGAAGAAAACCGCTACTGACCCGGCCGAAAGCGCGACGACCGGACTTTTCGCCTTGCCCTCGAAGGCTGTGCCGAACAGCCCTGGAGTCTCCTGGAGAACCGACCGCTGGCGATCGCAGCGGCAGGGCTGGGGGCTGGCGGCCCAGTTCTCGGCGGCGGCAGCGGCGCTTCTTGCTCTGACTCTCTTGGTGGCCGTCGCGCTCACCAGTTGGCGGGCAGGGGCCATCGCGGAACGTACGATCGCCGAAGATCTCCGCCGCGTCCCGGACCAGACGCGCGGCTACGTGGACGATCAGCTCAGTCGGGCGCTCATGCAGGCCATGGCTCTGGCCGAAGAACCGGGTGCCAAGGCATTGGCCATGGACGACGTCAGCAGCTTCACGCGCTACGACTGGGCAAAAAGCAAGGTTGAGGTGACGCGCGCGCACACGCTATTCATGTTCGACAAGGCCAGCCTCGTTCTCGTGCGCACCGACAAGGCCGAGGGCGAAGGAGTTGGCCGCCCATTCGGCGCGGTGCAATGGGTTTCCGACGTTCTGGAGCAGGCGCGCCCGGCAACCGCGGTTATTCGCGAAGGTGATTCTCTCTCGGTCGTGGCTGCCGCGCCCATCCTGCTGCCCGCCGGCCAGGAGATGGAGCTTTTCGGCGTGATCGCGCTCACGTTCGCGCTCGATGAAAAGAACGTGTCCATGATCCAGAGCTATACGCGCGGCGAGGTGGGATTGATTGTAGATAGCGCCAGGCGCGATGAGCCGCCAAGCCCGGGATTCAGCGTGGGAACCGCCGATTTTGGCGGCGCGGACTTCGTTCGGCGCCTGGCGGAGCTGCCCGATTTCACCAGGACGGTCTTTCGCACGGGTGAGGTGTTCGGCCCCGCGACGGTGTCCTTCGCCGGTGATCTCCGACTGGTCGCTGCTGTCCCCCTGTTCGGGTCTCGCCATGAAACGATGGGTGCTGTCATCGTTTCGCGATCCATCTTCGAGGAAACCGCGGCCTTTCGCGACATCCGCAACACCCTGCTCATGGCGGGCGCGCTCGCTTTTCTGGTCGCGACTCCACTCGCCTTCACGCTGGGCAGGCGCCTCGCGCGGCCGCTTCGCCAACTCGCCGACAGCGCCGAGTCGATCCGCAGGGGGGCGCTCGACGTCGACCTGCCGACTGCGCGACGGGGTGAGGTCGGCTTCCTCGCATCGGCATTCCAGGCCATGGTGGCGGAGCTCCGAGAAAAGGAAGAGCTCGAAGCTCTCGTCATGCAACACCAAAAGTCAGCGGAAGTCCCGGCTACGGCAATGGCGACGCTGGACGAAAGCCGGGTTCCCGCGACCGGTGACGTGCTCCTGCCGGAGCGCGGTGACGTATTCGCGGGCCGCTATCGCATCCTGGCGCGCCTCGGCCAGGGCGGCTCGGCGGCGGTGTTTCGCGCCACCGACCTCGAGCTCGAGGAAGACGTCGCGCTCAAGTTCCTGCGGACACATGACGACTTTGGCGGCGAATCCATCGACACCACCAATACCGAAGCGCTCAAGCACGAGATTCGCCTCGCTCGCCGCATCACCCACCCAAACGTGATTCGCGTGCACGATCTCGGAGAGCACGGGGGTTTGCGCTTCATCACCATGGAGTATGCCGCCGGGACCACGCTGCACGAGCTGCTAGCGCAGCGCGGCCAGTTGGGCTTCGCTCCGGGCCTGCAGATTCTCAAGCAAATTTGCCGCGGGCTGAGCGCAATCCACGCTACCGGCGTGCTCCATCTCGACGTCAAGCCGCAAAACATCATGGTGCTGCCCAATGGTGTCGCCAAGATCATGGACTTCGGAATCTCCAAGCTGCAGCGGCCTCTCATCTACGAGGAAAAGCTATCAATTTCGGGAACACCGACCTACATGAGCCCGGAGCACTGCTCGCATAACCGTGAAGACGCTCGCAGTGACATCTATAGTCTCGGTGTCGTCATGTACGAGATTTTCTGCGGTGCCCCGCCTTTCACTGCCGCCGATCCGCTCGCGCTTATTGCCAAGCACCTGCGAGAGAGCGCGCCAGCACCCACCTTGTTGCGCCCGACCATGCCTCCGCGCATGGAATCTCTCATTCTGAGCTGCCTTGACAAGAACCCAAGCGCGCGTCCACAGACGGTAGAGACCCTCGAGTACGCCCTGAACCGCGTGCTCCCTCAGCCGGCGCCTTGACCCCTGCGAATCCGCTCCTCTGTCACTCAACACGAGGTTTTCATGATCACCGACGAAGTCGCTGGTAGCCCCTCTACCACCGCCCCCGAGCTTGCCAGTGCCAATCCGGCATCAGCAGAGACGCCGCCGAGCCTCCCCGCCGAGATGCCTCGAGAAACGCGGCAAAGCCGCCATCTGGAGCAAGCCCTGCGGTTTGCCGACGAGGACCTGATCGAATGGATGCGCCGCAATCCGAAGGAGCTCCTGGACCAGAGACAGGCCTGCTTGCGCCTGCTCATGAAGCGGCGCTGCGCCTATGGCCGCAGCGGTGGCGCGTTGCCGCTGATGCTGACCCCGATGATCCTCACCCGCCAGTCCGTTGATTTCATCGCCAAGGCTACGGAGATTCTCGACCGCTGCATCGATAAGGCAATCAACGCATACCTGCGTGATCCGGCAGTGCGCGAGCAGATTCCGTGCCTGGAGATTCCAAAGGAGTGGGTCGAATGGGACCCGGGCTACCCCAAGCCAACCGTGGTCAGCCGCCACGACGCCTTCTTCGATGGCAAGACGCTGAAGTTTTTGGAGTTCAACACCGACAATCCCGGTGCCCGGGTGTGGGCAGACACGTACGAGGAAGTGTACCGCACCATGCCCATGTATGCGGACCTGTTCAGCCACACCAAGCGCTACGACCGGCGCCAGATGCACGCGTTGCTCGAGATCTTCCGCCGCTACTGGAAGGACTACGGTGGAGGTGGCACTGGCGCGCCGCGAGTCGCGCTCACCAGCTTCAAGGAATACCTTCCAGGATCCGAATGGGAGATTCTCCGGGATTTCCTCATCGAACATGGCATGGAGGCTAACTTCATCGACAGCCGCGAGTTCGAATACCGCAACGGCAAGCTCTACTCCGGCAACGTCCGCCTCGACTTCCTGCACCTGTGTCTGCGGTTCGTGTTCTTCAAGCGCTTCCCGCGCGAGCACCAGGATTTCTACGGCGCGATTCGCGACCGCGCGGTACTGTCGATCAACCCGTTCCGGGCCTCGGTTGGCTCGCAGAAGGAAATCATGTCCTTCCTGACCAACCCGGACAATCATCACCACTTCACGGAAGAAGAGGTGGAGGCGATCAAGGCGCACATACCCTGGACGCGACGCCTCGACGAGACCATCACGATTTCGCCCGACGGTCGCGACATCGCGCTCATCGACTTTGTGTACAAGAACAAGGACCGTCTGGTGTTGAAGATCGCCAGCGGTGCCGGAGGCCAGGACGTGCACGTTGGCAAGGCCGAGGAAGAAGGTCAGTGGCACGACCTCGTCGACTCGGTCTCCGGAATGTCGTGGTGGATCGTACAGGAAGCGTGCGACGTCCCCGAGTTCGAGCTGCCGGTGCTGAAGGACTCCAAGGTCGTCCTGGAGAAGAAGAACGTGAATCTCAACCCGTACGTGTTCGACGGGAAGTATGTGGGCTCGGTGTGCCGGACGTCTGACTCGAAGGTGATCAACGTGGCCGCCGGCGGGGGCATCATGCCGGTACTGGAGGCGCAGTAGGCGGCGCGCCGGGGAGGATCTTGCGCAGCAGCGCAGGCGCGAGGGTGTCCCGAGCTTCACCGCGGAAGAGCCGATCGCCGCGACCGTCGTGCAGCGCCTGCTCGGCGCGGACGAGCCGGTTGATTGCGGCCATGGTGTCATTGGGGTCACCAGGCTCGAAGCGCAAGGCCGCGGCGAGGGCCTGAGCCTCGGCCAGAAGCTCCGCCGCCGGCTGATTGCGGAGGATCTCGAGGTGTCCCGACTCGCACAGCGATCTGGCGAGAAATACGGGGTCGCCGGCGCGGCGCGCAAGATCTACGGACCGCTGAATGGTGCGCTTGATCTCGGCGCGCGGTCGGCCCAGGCGGCGCGCGATCATGGCGCGCTGGCAGAGGAAGATGGCGTTGAGCGCGAGGTCGCCGGTGTCATCCAGCGACTCCCCGGCCTCTGCCAGGGCGTGGTCGCAGATGGCGAAATCGCCGCGTTCATGGGCGAGGTCGGCCACTACGAGCTGGGCGCGACCGAGGCCGCGGCGATCCGCGGCGAAGCGAAACAGTCGCACGGAGCGGTCGAGCAGGCCGCGCGCCTTGTCGGTGTCACCCTCGATCCGGCGCAAGCACGCGGCGATCCAGAGTAGCTCCGCCTCCGTGCGGCGATCGCCGACCTCCGTCGCCAGCGCCAGGCCGCGACTGACTGCCTGGTCCGATTCCGCCAGCCGCCCGCGGCGATAGGAGAGCAAGGCGCTCGCCGCCAATGCCTGCGCCTCCGCTCGCCAGCTCCCGGACAGACATGCGTGCGCCCGTGCCGCATCCAACTGGGCGAGCGCCTGCTGATAGGCGCCGCGATGCAAATACACCTCGCCGAGGTCGACGCGCGCCGAACAGACCTCGTGGTTCTTCTTCGCCTCCTCGAACAGCGAGATCGCGCGCTCTCCGCAGAAGATCGCGCGATCGAGGTCACCGCTGGCGCGGTGGACACGGCACAGAGTCTCCGTGGCGTGTCCCGCGGTCCCGAGTTGCTGCTGCGACAGCGCTGCGGCCAACGCCTGCTCCGCCCCGGTCCTGGCCTTTTCGATATGCCCCATCTCCTCCAGCGCTCTCGCCAGCCAGCACAGGCTGACGGTCGATCGGACGTCGTCGTTGAGGTGATGCGCCTCGCTCAAGGACAGCTCCAGAGAGGCCTGTGCGGCGCGCAAATTGCCCGCTGGAAGCAGGGCCGTGCGGGCCATCTCCAGGCGCACATCGATCGTCGCCGGCGTCGGTTGCTCTGCCAGCGCCAGGCAGGCGCCGAACAGGCGGCCCGCCTCATCGAGCGCGTAGCGGTCGCGGGCCCGGCGAGCCGCCGCGGCGTAGTAAAACCGCGCCTGCGGCAGGCAACCCGCTTTCTCCCAGTGCACGGCCACCCCGCCGAGCGTCTCGGCGTCGAGCTCCTGCCCCGCACGGTGCTCGATGGCGAGCGCTATCGCCTCGTGCCACGAAGTTTGCTGGTCCGATGGCGCTCTGTTCAGCGCGACATCGCGCATCGCGCCATGCGTAAAACGCGTCCGCCCGAGCTCCCCATCCTCCAGCAGATGCCGCTTGTAGAGCTGCTCGAGCGCCGTCAGAAAGGCGAGGTCATCCAGCCCCGAAGCGTCCGCCAGGACCGCGATCGGAACTTCTCTTCCGGCGAGCGCCGTAATCTCCAAGACGGTGACCGCGTCCGCCTCGAGCCGCTCCAGGCGCCGTACCATGAGCTGATGCAAGGTCGGCGGAAAACGCAACGCGAGAAATCTCGCCTGCGTCGCGTCCGTTGCCCCCTCCGGCGAAACCCGCCAGCGCCCGCGGTCGTCGCGCACCAGCACCTCTTCCTCGAGTGCCAGGCGGAGGTACTCCGAGATGAAGTAGGGATTGCCCTCCGATTGCCTGAGTATGAAGGCCAGAAATGCGCTTGGCGGCTTGGGCACCGCCAGCATGTCGCCAACCATGCGGCGCACCGCTTTCGCCGAGAGCCGGTGCAGCGGGACAAGCTCGGCGTCGGTCACGGCACTGGCGCCAAACAGGCCGTCAGGAAGCTCATCCGTGCGGTAAGCGCCGGCGACCAGAAGGCGACAGCCGCGCAGTCGTTCGGGAGCCGCCAGGTACGCCAGAAACTGCAGCGTGCCTTCGTCCGCCCACTGGAGGTCGTCAAGGACCAGCAGCGTGGTGCGGCCCGAGCCCGCGGCCAGCAGGGCCGCGCGCAGCGCGGCAAAGAGTCTGACCTCCGACGGGTCGCGCAGTTGCGAAGGCTCCGCCCTGGTCTGATCCTTGCTTGCGGCCGAGGCGGTAAGAAAAGCCGGTTCGATTGCTGCAAGTGCCGGGCCATGCTCTGCCAGGAACCGCTCGGTTGCTTCCGAGCGCCGCGTCAGGCACCGCTCCGCGATGCCTCGCAGAGGCCTACGCAGCGGTTCCAGCAGGCCTCCTGGCAAGTGCGAGCATTCGCCGACCAGCACGCGGTATCCGGCCCGACCCGCCTCTTCGCCGAGCTCGCGCAGCAGGCGTGTCTTGCCAATGCCACTCTCGCCGTGGACCAGCACGACTCGGCCCTCACCATCTCCGGCCCGGGCCAGCACCCGACGGAGCGCGAAGAGCTGGTTGTCACGCCCCCGAGCTTCGGCACGGTAAAGATACGGCCGCGGCGCCGGCTTGTGATAGGAAGGAATATCCGCCGCCCCGAGCTCGCGCAGGGTCGCCGCGACGTCCTCGGCATAGGCCGGCCGGTCCTTCGGATCCTTGAGCAGCATCGCCAGGATGAGCTCCTCCACAACCGCGGGGATCTCCACCAGGTAGGACGGAGGCATCGGCTCCTTGTCGAGCTGCTGTGCGAGGATCTGGCCGACGGTGCCGCGGAAGGGCCGCAGCCCCGTCACCAGCTCGTAGAAAATGCAGCCGAGCCCGTAGAGGTCGGCGCGCGGGTCCAGCGGCGCGCCGCTGACCTGCTCGGGCGACATGTACGCGGCGGTCCCAACGATGCGGCCCGCCAGGTCCAGAGTTTCCCTTCCCGTCTTGGCTCGGACCTGAGAGAACAGGCCGAAATCCATGATCACCGGCTGCCCATTCGCCCGCCCGAGGATGTTCTCGGGCTTGAGATCTCGATGCACCACACCCTCGCCATGGATGTAGGCCAGGGTCAGGCACAGGGCGTGCATCACATCCACGACTTCCTGCAAACGTCCGCCAGCCGCGGGGGGGCGCGGCGCTCCGCCACGCGTCGATTCGGACGCCGCGCCCGCGACTTCGTCGTCCTCGCTCTGCGAAACGTCCGGCTCGAGACTCGCTGGTGGATCGGTCGGCGATTCCAGAGACTCCGCCGACAGGTCCGCCAGCGACCGCGTCCACCACTCGGAAACTTCTGCGGCGGAATCTTCCTGCAGCAGCTCCGCCACGAGCTCGCGATTGATCGGCACGGTCTCGCTGGGAAAGGCGTCGCGCGTTTCTGCCGTGCTTTGGCGATCGCCAAAAAAGATGTCCAGCGTCGCGCCATGCAGGAGCTCCATGGCGTACCACGGCAGGCCCGCGTGCATCCCTTCGTCCACGAAACGCACGATCCCGGGGTGACGAAGCGAGGTCAGGGCGCGAATCTCGCGTCGTAGGCCAAATACTCGACTCGGATCGCCGAGTCGCACCGTCTTCAGCGCCACCTTTCGCGACGTCTGCGTCTGCACGGCGCGGTAGACGATCCCCATTCCTCCTTCGCCAAGCGGTTCGCCGAGCAGGTAGGGTCCAATGTATTGATCTGCTTCAGATGTTTCCGTCACCGCTGCACCGCGTCCGTAGATGAGCGCGAGCTCATGCGGGGCAAGGGAACCGCCCTGGCCAGGCCGCCTCGCGGCCGACCTGGTGCGCCGCCCGGCGCCTGCCCATCAGGTGGTCGGGCTCCCGGGAGCAGTGCCTCACCCGAAGCCCGACCGTGGCCCTAACTTTCGGCCGGCGCGTAGAAGCAGTTCTTGGGCGAGATCACCTTGCCCGCCTTCTTGAGTGCCGAGATGATCTTGCCGACCTCATCCTTCGAAAGCCCCGTAGATTCCGCCACGTCTCCGGCCTTGACCGGCTTCCCGGCCTGCTTCATGGCCTCCAGCACTACCGCCGACTTGTCATCCATTCGCCACCTACTTGTGAATGAGTAACGCCGCCGCACAACGACAACCGACGGCCATCCGCCGATTCATCATAGCGCCACCGCGCGCGATCGCAACGGCTTGCGCCGCGCTCACCGCGGCGCAGGCGCGTGGCGAACCTTCCGGCGCGCCGTTATACTCGCTCGCTACACGAACGAGAAACCGCTCCCACGCCTGCGCTCCCCTGCAGAGGATTGACGCCATTCATGACGCCATCCGATCAACAACGGTTCATTCGCAACTTTTCCATTATCGCGCACATCGACCACGGAAAGTCGACGCTTGCCGATCGCGTCTTGGAGCTGACGCACGCGATCAGCGCGCGCGACGCCAAGGAGCAATATCTCGACTCGATGGACCTGGAGCGAGAGCGCGGCATCACGATCAAGGCCGCCGCCGTTCGGTTGCGCTACGAGGCCCGCAGCGGCGAAGCGCACGTGCTCAATCTCATCGATACCCCCGGCCACGTCGATTTCAACTACGAGGTGTCCCGATCATTGGCCGCCTGTGAGGGCGCGCTGCTGGTGGTCGACGCCGTTCAGGGAGTCGAGGCCCAGACGCTCGCCAATGCCTACCTCGCCATCGACAACAACCTGGAAATCGTCCCCGTGCTCAACAAGATCGACCTCCCTGCCGCGCGACCGACCGAGGTGATGGCGGAGATCGAGGAGGTTGTCGGCATCGAGGGTCGGCAGGCCATTCTGTGTAGTGCCAAGACGGGGCAGGGTGTGCAGGACGTCTTGGAGGCGGTTATCAGCCGCATCCCCGCACCCGGCGGCGATCCGGCCGCGCCCCTGAAAGCCCTGATTTTCGATTCGTGGTTCGATAGCTTTCGCGGCGTCGTCACCTTGATTCGCGTCGTGGACGGCACGATGCGGACCGGCGAGCTCGTCGAAATGCTGGCTACGGGCACGCAAGCGGAGATTCAGGATCTCGGCGTCTTCACGCCCGCCGCGACGCCCGTGGCGGCGTTGTCGGCCGGCGAGGTCGGTTTCATCATCACCGGGGTAAAAGACGTCCGCAAGACCCAGATCGGCGACACGATTACCCACGTCCGCAGGCGCTGCGAAGGCGCGCTCGCCGGGTTTCAGCAAGTCCGTCCAGTGGTCTTCGCCGGCCTCTTTCCTATTGATGGCGGCGCCTACGAAGAGCTGCGCGACGCCCTCGATCGCCTGCGACTCAACGACGCGGCCTTCAGCTACGAGCCCGAGTCGAGCCTCGCGCTGGGACTCGGGTTTCGCTGCGGTTTTCTCGGCCTGCTGCACATGGAAATCGTGCAGGAGCGGCTCGAGCGCGAATACTCGCTCGACTTGATTACCAGCGCGCCGACCGTCGTTTATCGCGTCGAGCTGACCAGCGGCGAGACGGTCGACATCGACAACCCCGCCGCTCTGCCAGAGCCGACCCGCCTGAACCAGCTCCTGGAACCGTTCGTGGATGTCACCATTCACGCGCCCTCCGACTACGTTGGAGCGATCCTCAAGCTCTGCGAGGAGCGCCGGGGGATCCAGAAGGATATCAGGTACCTGACCAAGAATCGCGTCCTCGTTCATTACGACATGCCGTTTGCCGAGGTGGTGTTCGACTTTTTCGACAAGCTGAAGAGTTGCTCGCGCGGCTACGCCACCCTGGACTATCATCCCGTGGGCTATCGGGCCGGGGATCTCGTGCGCCTCGATATTCTGGTCGATGCGCGGCCCGTCGACGCGCTAACGCTCATTGTTCACCGGGACAACGCGTACGCTCGCGGCAAGGACCTCGTGGCCAGGCTCCGCGAGATCATCCCGCGCCAAAGCTACGAGGTCCGCATTCAGGCGGCGCTCGGCCGCCGCGTCATCGCCAGCGAATCGATTCGGCCGTACCGCAAGGACGTTACGGCCAAGCTGTACGGCGGTGACATCACGCGCAAGCGGAAGCTGTTGGAGAAACAAAAGGAAGGCAAGAGGCGCATGAAGCAGGTGGGTAAGGTGGAGATCCCTCAGGAAGCGTTCCTGGCCGTGTTCGATACTGGCGGCGCGAAGGGGAAGAAGTAACGTGGGCGGCGGCGGCCGAGCCAGGCGCGAAGACGCGTTGTCGCCGGGTGACCCATGCTCGCGCCGTTGCCGGGTGGCGCGGGCGGCGGCCATGCGACACGCGCACCCGCTACCCGGCGGCGAAGCGCTGCCCCCGATCGGAGACTAGCTCATGGAACTTGCTCAGCAATGGTATGCCTGGCGCGGCGTGTCCGGAATGCTGCTAGACGTCGGGCTTTTCGCGTTTCTCCTCGCCTGCGGCGTCACGGATTTCCGTGCTCACAAGATCTACAACAAGCTCACATTTCCCGCGCTCTTCGTCGCCGTGGCGTTGCACGGAATCCACGGTGGGATCTCGGGTCTCGGCGTGAGCGCGGCCGGCTTCGGTTCCACCTTCGGCATCTTCATCCTGCTGTGGATCGTCGGTGCCATGGGGGGCGGCGATCTGAAGTTCATGTCCGTTGTCGGCGCGTTCTTTGCCTTCCCTCTATCCCTGTGGGCCATTTTCTATGCACTCCTCGGTGCGGGGGTCACGGCGGTCGCGGTGATGATCGCGGAACGTCGCCTGCTGGAGACGTTTCGCCGCATCGGCCGAACGGTGTACACATTTGTGGTGCCGGGACTGGCGACGGAGCTGCCGAGCAAGGAGGACTCGCCGAAGATTCCGTTCGCCGTTGGCGCCGGGTGCGGCGCGGTGGCTACGTGGATACTTGCGGCGCTCGGGCGCCTGGGACCGTTGCGCTGAGTGGGGTGGCAATATGAGGCGATACGCGATTGCAGTCTTGCCGGGCGATGGAATTGGAGCGGAGGTAGTCGAGCAGGCGCTCTTCGCGCTTCGCACTGCCGGCCCGTTCTTGCGTGCGGCGCAGTTGGATCTGCAGGAGATACCGTGCGGGGGGAGATACTATGCCGAGCACGGCTGCGAGTGGGCGGAGGGGAGCTTTGCGCGCTGCCAGGCGGCAGACGCCATTCTGCTCGGCGCCGTCGGGCACGTCGGCGCAGATGGCAAGACGGTGACCCGTGCGGACGGCGAGCTCGCCGGCTACGACGTGGTCATCGGCACGCGCATGAAGCTGGACCTGTACGCCAACGTGCGGCCGGTGCGGCTCTACCCCGGAGTGCGTCACCGCATCGTCAACGAGCTCAAGCAGGTATGGCGCCCGGAGCATGTCGACTTTGTCGTCGTGCGCGAAAACACCGAGGACGCATACGTCCACGGGAGCCACACGCTGGAGCGCGGTGGTGTGGTGGAGCTCGTTGCGAGTCCCACGATCATTACCCGCAAGGGTGCGGACCGCGTGCTGCGGTTTGCTTTCGAGCTGGCGCGCGAGCGGGCGGCGGAGCGTGACCGCGGCGGCGTTCATGGCTCCGAGGCCGGAACCCGCAGGCGATCAAAGGTCACGTGCACGGACAAGGCAAATGTCATCCAGGCACATCGCTTTTTTCGCGCGCGCTGTGCCGAGATTGCGCGCGAGTTTCCCGACGTGCAGGTGGACTACGCCTACACGGACGCGCTGACCCAGTGGATGATCCGCGATCCCAACTGGTTTGACGTCATTGTGGCACCGAACTTTGCTGGAGATGTAATCTCCGATCTTGGGAGCGCGTTGCAAGGGGGCATGGGGCTGGCGGCCGGAGCCAATATCGGAGACCGGCATGCGATGTTCGAACCCATCCACGGGTCGGCACCCCCACTCGCCGGTAAGAACGAGGCGAATCCGCTGGCCTGTCTGCTGGCGACAGCGATGATGCTGGTGTGGTTGGGAAGACGACACACCGACGGTGAGCTCCTTGCGGCGGGGGCGGCTCTCGAGTCCGCCGTAGCGGAGACGCTGGCGACGGGCACCGTGATGACGCCAGATATCGGCGGAACCGCGACGACGAGCGAGGTCGGGGCCGCGGTGGTGGCGGCATTCCGGGATCGACTTGCGACCGCGTCCCGAGCGGGAGGCGTTGATGCGGGTGCCGGAGGCACCACGCACCGCTCCTGACCGGGGTGCTTGGCAGGTCGCCCTAGCGCTGCCCCAGGCCCACGACCTCGATCATGAATGGGGCTTCACCAAGCTGCAGCAGGCTCCCCGGTTCCACGTTGGCGCGAACGAGACGCTGCAAGCGGTCGACGTTTCCGTCTTGCAGCCTGACGAAAAAAGTGCCGCGCGCACTCCCGAGGTCCTCCGCCCGCGGGCCGTCCGGAGCGTTCACAATCCTCAAGTGGCGGCCGCTGATATCCGGGTGCGAGACGACGAGGTCACAGGAAGGGTCGCTGCCTATTACCAGCCCCTCACTCATCTGCAGATCGCGGGACTCCATGGGGCGCGCCTGGACGCCATGTACCACGCGCACCCGAATTGCCTGCCGCAGACCCGAGGTGGCCAGCATCGTCCCTGCGGACTGCGAGCGCTTGCCGGGGCGGGTACTGACGAGAAACAAGAACGGCCCGATCTGAATTTGATCGCCTTCACCAAGCCGCTGCACGCCTTGTGCCGGCGCCAGCTTGCCGTTGATTTGCGTGCCGTTGGAGCTGCCGAGATCCTCGAGCGACAACATCTCTCCGACCACGCGCACGACGCAGTGCTTTCTTGACACCTCGCGGTGCGGCAGCACGATCTCGTTGCCCGCCTCGCGGCCAATGGTGAGCTCCTGCTTCACCAGGAAGCCAGCCTCGAGACCACCTTCACCCGGAAGCTTGAGTGTGAGGTATGGCATCACGAATCTCCCACTGAATCGCAAGCCTTGTGGTCATGACTAGTTGGGCCGGTTCTTGATCTGCTTTCCCACCGGCCGGGCCTCGCGCGCGTCAGAGAGCTGCAGCGTGAGCACCGACCCACCGCCGGCCGGCGCTCCCTCGACGACGATCCCGGTGACATTCACCTTCTTGCCGACGAGAGTTGCGATGTCTTCAACTTTTGTTGCATCCACTGCAAGTGCTCTGGATTCCTTTGCTGGTCTGTCCCCAAGGACCAGCGAGTATTGCGTCTTTCCGTCCGCAGCTTTGGCGGCGCGCAGCACTCCTGTGAGCACCAGTCGCTGGCCTGGCGAAAAGCTGGAAGTGAGCTGCCGCGGCGCCGCAGGTGGGCTTACCTCCGCCTCGTCGAGATCGATCGCGGACGCCTTCAAGATGAGTGTCTTTCCGCGCTCGACATACGCATGCTCGACAATGGTTCCGGTAACGGTGACCGCCTTGTCGTTGAATTGCGTCAGCCCGTTGAGCGCGCTGACTTCGACGTCTATCGTGCTGTGCCTGGCATCGCCGCCTGCTGCGGGCTCCTTGTACACCAAGATGACGCCCGTAGTCTCGCCGCCGATCGCCATGACGCCCACGCGCAGCACGCCGTGCAGAGTGACCGCCCGCCCTGGGGTCAGAGACTGACCCGTCGGCGCCCCCGGCGGTTGGGCGGCGGCGGGACGATCGCCCGTCTGTTGCGCGCTTGCCAGCGCACCAGCGAGTAGCAAGGCACAAACGCCAGGTGCGGGGAAAAAGATCCCGCATACAGCCCGAAGAAAGCTGTAGACAGTGCTCCAAGAGAAGTGATGCACGGCCATGGTCGTCACTTTTTCGGTTAGTGCGCACCGATCATGCCCAGTACCGAGGCTAGCATGACCCTGGTGCGGATTCAACGGCGGCCGCGGCGGTGCTTGCGCCGCCTTGGTCACGCCGCGCTCCAAGTTTCGGGCCGTCACGGGGTCACACACCCGCAGCCCGCGTCGGCGGCTGGCGCGAGAATGACCCGGCGGCGGTTCGCTACTCTTCGGCTTCCACTCCGCCTCTTCCTTTACGTAGCCGCGGCGCAGGCCGCCAGGGTCGCGTTGGTCAGCTCCCACATTGGATCGGACCCACAGATGTCGACACCAGCCACGGCGCACTCATCGCCCTCCGCGGCGACGATCTTGAGATTGTGGCCGCAACTCCATGGAACCGTCAAGTGGCTACCGGCCGGCCGGAATCCAGGCCGTCGGCGTCGGCCGCAAACCCTCCCCCCAAAAAATACGGAG
This sequence comes from Candidatus Schekmanbacteria bacterium, assembly GCA_016188575.1. Taxonomy (GTDB): domain Bacteria; phylum CSSED10-310; class JACPHN01; order JACPHN01; family JACPHN01; genus JACPHN01. The sequence continues at coordinate 28,744 of JACPHN010000118.1, read as the reverse complement.
TCGCCGCCCCGGCTTGCGCCTCAGCAGCGACTCCATGCTCACGAAGACGGCCTCTCGGACCGGCGTCGACGGTCAAGAAGAGGCTTTCGGATCGGGTGCGCCTCTACTTGGCTGGCGCCTCAGCGGGTGCTGCACAGGCGGCCACCGCCTCCTTGGTGAGCTCCCACTTGTTCTCCTTGCCGCACACGTCGACGGCCTTCAGAACGCATTCCTTACCCGCGTTGTCCACGATCTTCACATCGTGGGGAGCGCACGCCACGTCAGCAAGCTTGGCGGTGCCACCAGCGGCGACGAGCTCGTCACCGAGCAGATCCGGGCCCCAGGTGTCCTTCTCGTCACCGGACAGATACAGGTGATCGAGCTGCCAGTCTGAGCTGTTGGTAAGGGTCACGGCAGCGCCGGCGGCAAGAGCCACGCCAGCCAACACGAAGAGCGACAACATCAGTGCGACCAGGCCTTTGAGCCTCATCTTTTCCATCCTTGTCGAATTGTCCCTGGCTCCGATTCCCGCACGGCAGCCACTGTCTCAAGCGGATAAACGTCTATCCGCAATCCTCAGTTGCGACTCGGGCACGCGCCACCATGGTATCCAGTACGGCGACGCTCCGCTGGGTCAGCACAGTCCGTGGCAACGAGCGCACTTCGCGGGTGGCGGTATTATTGTCGCGTTTGGCCAACCTTGTCAAGAGCCTGATCGCGAAACTCGTCGACGTGCAATTTGTCCTGCGCGCGGCCAAGGCGCCGGGTTAATCCGCGGTTAATGAGTCGCTGGTACACAATCGTCGCGAAGATCGAGAGGGCGGCCGTGCGCGAGTTTACGCCGGCACCATGTTCCATGAGACGGAGGTCACAATGATCACGTATAGGTCTGCCTGCCTGGTGACGGCATTCGCCATCGCCTGGATTGCTCAAGGTGGCGTCGCGGAGGGCACCACCGGACCCCTCGCCGGGCTGCGGCTGCTTCGCGGAGGCGAGCGGCCCAGTACCGTCGCGGGTTACTTTTCCGCCTCGGGTTCTCCAGGACCGCTCCTTGTGGCCCTTCGGCTCCCCCGCGTGTCCGCAGCATCCCCACGACCCAGGGGCTGGATGGAGCTCAGTCCCGCGGGCGACCACGGTATCGCGATTGCCCAGGTCGCGCCCCCGGAGCCGGGGAAAGAACCCGAGGCGCAGGCGCCCGATGCCACGGAACCGAGCCTGGAGGAGCTCGGATTCGAGGAGGTCGAAGCGCGCGGGGACGAGAAACAGCAGCAACGGCTGAACAAGCGGTCGCGAATGCTCAAGACCCATCAGATCCTCGGCCTGGTCACACTGGCGCCGATGCTCGGCGCGCTGGCGCTCGGCGAGAAGGCCGGCGAGGGCAGCCGCGCGGATCGCAATCTGCATACGATCGTCGGCACGACTGCCGCCGCGCTCTATGGCGCGACGGCCTACTTCGCATACCGGGCGCCGTCCGTCGCGGGGGTCAAGGAGAAAGGATTGACCAGGACGCACAAGATTCTGTCCTATGTTCACCTCCCCGCGATGATCGCCGCGCCTGTGCTCGGCTACCTCGCCAAGCAGCAGGCTGACAAGGGCGAAAGAGCCCATGGCATCGCAAAGTATCACAGCGCCGCAGCGACCACGGCAGCGGTGACGTTCACCGGTGCAATGCTCGTCATCGTCTTCGACTTCTGATTGGACAAGGCCATGCGCGTTTTCGCAACAACGCTGTTACTCATCTCGACTGCCCTGTTCGCATCGGCGCCAGGCGCCGCCGCCACGACGTGGACGCTCAAACAGTCCAAGATCGCCTACCATGTGGACCACCTCTTGCACAAAAGTGAAGGCGTGAGCGTGGCGGCGAAAGGCAAGGGTAGCTGCGGCGTCGGGCCGGGGTGCGCCTTTCGCATTGCGGTCCCCGTAAAGACCTTCGAATCGGGCGATTCGAACCGCGACTTGCACATGCAGGAGATTACCAGAGCCGCCAGCTTTCCGCTCATCGACGTGAAGGCGCGGTTCGCATCCGCTCCCGAAGAAGGCCCACTAACGGTATCGCTGGAGATTGCGTTTGCGGGTCGGTCCAGGACGTATGGGGCGGTCGCGCTCGCGGTCGTCAGCCGCACGCCCGATGCGGTGACGGTCACCGGAGAGATTCCACTCAAGCTCAGCGATTTCGAGGTCGAGCGACCGTCGCTGCTCGGAGTTGCGGTCAAGGACGAAGTCGCGCTCACCATCGAGGCGGTCTGGGAGGAGACCAGCTCCAACTAGGACCCGGAGCGAAATAACGGTGTCAAGCACCGCGGCCTTCGCAGCCGGCCGAATGCAACAGGTATTGCGTTACGGGTCCTTAGCGCAGGTAGCCGACCTGGCGGTACCAGGCAGCCGCGTCGGCGATCGCCCGGTCGAGATCCGTCGCGGCAATACCTAGCTCTCGGCGCGCTCGGTCGCCATCGAAGTGCTGTCCATGCAGCGCCATGTTCACATTCTCGATGGGTAGAAGCGGCGGGCGCCCGGTGACGTAGACAGCCGCAAGCTCGCTGACCCAGGACGCGACCCAGGCGGCGCTGACCGGAATCGGGATCAGCAGGCGGCGCTTTCCCAACACGCGGGCGACGCGGCGCAGATAGTCCGCGAACGTCACGTTGGCACCGCTCACCACGTAACGCTCGCCCGGCGCGCCGCGGGTGAGCGCTGCGGCGTGAGCCGCCGCGACGATGCGCACGTCGACAAAGTTCGCGCGCCCGGAAAAATACCCGACGACCGGGAACGCTGCCGTGACTTGGAACGGTTTGAACGTCGTGCGGTTGGCGTCGCCGGGGCCGACGCAGAGGGTCGGCAAGAGCGTCACCGTCTGAAAATCGGGGCCGCTCGCCCGCCGGCACTGCTCTTCCATCCGCAGCTTCCCATCGTAGTACGGATCCCAGACCGCCCCCTCGCGGTACTGATCGCTCTCGCTGGCGAGTCTCCCCGCCGCCGCCCGGGCGATGGTCGAGAGCGAGCTGGTGTAGACGAAGCGCCGCACCCCGGCGTGACGCGCGGCGCTCAGGACGGCCGACATCTGTCGTGCGGCGCGCTCCACTTCGGCCGCGAAGTGCAGGCTCACCGTGGGGTAGTAGCCAGCGCAGTGCACCATGGCCTCACACCCTGCTGCGGCGGCGGGCAAAGTTTCCGGCCGCTTGAGGTCTGCCAGGACGGTTTCGAAACCGGGCGGTGGCGCCGCGAGCAAGTCGGCGATGCCAGCGTGCCGCGATCCGACGCGCATCATCGCGCGCACCTGGTGACCGGCGGCCAATACCGCCCGAACCACGTTGCCGCCAATGAAGCCTGTCGCTCCGGTAACCAGTACTCGCATCGTAGGGCGCTCCCGAGGTGTTCGCTGCGGGTGAGGGGGGACAACCAAGACTGAGTGTAGGCGTCCGGCGCCGAGGCGGCAATGGGGCTTGACGGGCAAGCGCATGGCGTGTATTATTCAAGTATTCAATAGAATAATGGAGCCCGCGCGCCATGTCCGCCTCCCCACGCCAGTTCAGCATCGCCGTCTTCGACCAGATCGCCAGACTCGGCAAAGCCGTCGCCAGCCCTCAGCGCCTTCGCCTCCTCGAAGTCCTCTCACAAGGACCCCGCACTGTGGAGACGCTGGCCGCCGAAATCGGCCTCTCCGTGGCCAACGCCTCCCAGCACCTGCAGATTCTCCGGGCGGCGCGCCTGCTCCAGACCGAAAAGGCCGGACTCCACGTCACGTACAGCCTCGCCGACCCGCTGGTCGTCGACCTGCTCGGACTGCTCCGCCGGCTCGCGGAACGTCGTCTTACCGAGCTCGACGCCATCGTTCGCGACTTCTTTGCGGATCGATCCGACATGGAGCCCGTTGACCTGGACACGCTTTGCACCCGCGCGCACCGCGGCGAAGTGAGTGTCATCGATGTGCGCCCCACTGCCGAGTTTGCCGCCGGACATATACCCGGAGCGCTTTCCGTTCCCCTGGCCGAGCTTGACCGACGTCTGGCCGAGCTGCCAAAGGACCGCGAGATCGTCGCCTACTGCCGTGGGCCGTACTGTGTCATGGCGGTGCAGGCCGTCGAAGCGCTGCGCGCCAGAGGATTCCGCGCGCGCCGCTGCGACAGCTCGATCCACGATTGGCGCTCCCGCGGCTTGTCCGTAGCCGTCGGAGGATCCGAATGATCAGCGTGCCCCCTGCCACTCTTCGCCACGCTTCACCGCTCCCGCCGTGCCCCCGCCGGCACCGATTTCGCGACGCCGTGTCGTGAGATTCAACCTTCACTTCCCGCTTGGAGAACATCGATGAGTATCGAACGCGCTCTGCGAGGTATCGCCGGTTTCTTCGTCCTGCTTTCGGTCGCTCTGGCCGTTTTTCACACGCCCTACTGGCTGCTGTTTACCGGATTCGTGGGGCTGAACCTGCTGCAGTCCGCCTTCACCGACTGGTGTCCCATGATGATGCTGTTGCGCTATGCCGGGCTGAGCGACAGCGCCGCGACGGCATGTGGCGGCTTGCGGGGACCGACCGCCTCCGCCGCGGAGCGCTGATCCATGAAGCGCGTCATCCTCTTTTCGGTTGACCACCCGCGACTCGTAACCGCCGTCATGGTGGTCTCGACTGCCCTTCTGGCACTGCTTGCGGTGCTCCCCAGCGTCTGGCCGGAGCGCTTCCCGTATCTTCATGGGGTCACCGTGGACACCGATCCGGAGAACATGTTGCCGGCTGATGAGGCCGCCCGTGTCCTTCACGATCGCATGAAAAACGCGCTCTCCCTGCACGACATGCTCGTCGTCGGGGTCCTCAACGACGTGCACCCCCAGGGCGTGTTCAACGCCGGGACGCTCGGGCGGGCCTACGAGCTTGCCGAGTTTGCCAAGACCCTGCATGGTGCTGCCTTGAGCGGGGCCAACGGCGGGCAGCACGGGGTCGTGGCCGCCGACCTGCTCGCGCCATCGACCGTCGATCACATCGAACAGGCCGGGGAAGGGACCGTCAGCTTTTCCTGGCTGATGGCCGCCCCACCAGCCGACGACGCGCAAGCGGCCGCCGTTCGGCAGCGTGCGGAGCGCGTTCCCTTCCTCCGCGGAACGCTCTTTTCCGATGATGGCAAGGTGCTGGCGCTCTATGTGCCATTGACCTCCAAAGATGTCAGCTACCAGGTTGCCGAGGCGTTGCGCGCAAAAATCGCCGAGCTTGGGGGTGATGACCAGTTCTTCATCACCGGGCTGCCGGTCGCCGAGGACACGTTTGGCGTCGAAATGTTCATACAGATGGCGATTTCGGCGCCGTTGGCCATGATCATCATCTTCGTGCTGATGCTGGCGTTCTTCCGCAAGCTCGCGCTGGTGCTCTCCCCGATGATCCTGGCCATGGTGACCGTCATCGCCACGATGTCACTGCTGGTCGTTGCCGGCAACACCGTGCACATCATGAGCTCCATGATCCCCATTTTCATCATGCCGATCGCGGTGCTCGATTCCGTGCATATCCTGAGCGAGTTTTTCGATCGGTACCAGGAAACGCGCGACCGGCGCGCGACGATTCTGAAGGTCATGAACGGCCTGGGGACGGCGATGCTGTTCACTTCGCTCACTACTGCAGCCGGCTTTGCCTCGTTGGCCCTGACGCCCATACCGCCGGTCCAGGTTTTCGGCGCGTTCGTGGCGCTTGGGGTGATGCTGGCATGGATCTGGACGATCACGTTCATTCCAGCATACGTCATGTTCTTGCGCGAAAAGAAACTCGCGACCTTTGGGATGAGCGCGCGATCGCGACGAGCGGCAGGCAACATCGCTGGCGGTGGGCTCATGGAACGTCTGCTGGCGGCCATGGGTCGATTCGTCGGGCCGCACGCGAAGCCCATACTGGCGTTGACTCTGGGCGTCGGGGTGCTCTCCGCATACGGGATTTCAAAGATCCATATCAACGACAATCCCGTGAAGTGGTTTACGCCGTCGCACCCCATTCGCCGCGCTGCCGACGTGTTGAATGAGCACCTCGGCGGCACGTACATGGCATACTTGGCGCTGGAACCGGCGACCCCCGCGGGAGGCCTGGAGCAGCGGCTCCGCGCTCGCCAGCGCGAGCTATCCGGCCAGGATCCCGCGGTTCTCGGAGTGTTCGAGCAGGCCGTCCAGGAGGCGGCTCGCATCCGTGGCGGCGCTGGGTCGGCAGGCGCCGGGGCCGGTGACGCGGCGGTCCTTGCGCAGCTTGCAACGTGGGCGGACGATCGATCGTTCGCGGCGGCGGGCGGCGAAGGCGTCGGCTGGGGGAAGCTCCTGGCGATGATCGATCAGGAGCGGGAGCGCAGCGAGCTGATGAAGCAACCTGAGGTGCTGCGCTACATCGATGAGCTGCAGCAGCAGCTCGCGCTCTCACCCGTGGTTGGCAAGACCAGCTCGCTCGTCGATCTCGTCAAGACCGTGCATCGGGAGCTACGGCAAGGGCGCGACGAGGACTTCCGTGTGCCCGACTCGGCGGCCGCGGTGGCGCAGTCGCTGATCACCTACCAGAACAGTCATCGCGCGCAAGACCTGTGGCACTTCGTCACGCCCGACTATGGTACTGCCAGCGTTTGGGTGCAGCTCAAGAGCGGTGACAACGAGGACATGGTTCGCGTGGTGGAGACGCTCGACCGCTGGATCGCGAGCCATCCCGCTCCGGTTCCGCTGCTGCACCACTGGTTTGGACTGACCTACATCAACGTCGTCTGGCAGCAGCGCATGGTTCACGGCATGCTCTCGTCGCTGGCCGGCAGCGCGCTCGTGGTGCTGTTGATGATGATGGGCCTGTTCCGCTCAGTGCTCTGGGGGATCCTTTCGATGGTTCCGCTTTCGGTATCGATCGCGACGATCTACGGCGCGATCGGCCTGCTGGGCAAGGAGTATGACATGCCGATTGCGGTGCTATCCTCGCTGAGCCTGGGGCTCGCTATCGATTACGCGATTCACTTCCTGGCGCGAACCCGTGAGCTGCATGGCCGCTATGGGAGCTGGCCGCAAGTGTCCGCCGCGCTCTTTGGCGAGCCTTCGCGGGCGATCGCGCGCAACGTCATCGTGATCGGTGTCGGGTTCCTGCCGCTGCTGCTCGCGCCGCTCGTTCCCTACCAGACGGTCGGCATGTTCATCGCCGCGATTCTGGCTACTGCCGGCGCCGCCACGCTGCTGCTCCTGCCCGCGCTCATTGGGGTGCTCGAGCCCTGGCTGTTTCCGGTCGGCGCGGTTCGCGGCCTTGCGGCGCGCGTGGTTTCGGCACTCCTGGTGGCGGGCACGGTGCTCGGGGTGATCGCCCTGAACGGTGCGCACTTCCTGGGTCTCGATGTCCGGGAGCTCACCATCATGTGTGCCATCGGGCTGCCAGCAATCACCTTGTTCGTTGTGGTGATCAGCGGCCGCGGTGCGAGCCGGAATGTGTTACCCACTACGTAGAAAGTCGAGGGATCTTGTGAAACCGTCAGTCGCAGCTTTGTCTCTCTTGTTTTCGCATGCGGCGATGCTCGCGATTCTTGTTGGCGGCGCAGGAACTACGGTCGCCGGTCAGGAGTTGAGCGTTGAGGAGATCGTCGCCAAGACGAACGAGATGGCATACTACCAGGGAAAAGACGGTCGCGCTCAGGTGGCGATGACGATTGCAGATGCTCAGGGTCGCGAGCAGTCGCGGCAGTTTACAATACTCCGGCGTAACACGGGCGCAAGCGGTGGCCCGCAGAGTTACTACGTCTATTTCACGCGCCCCGCCGACGTCAACAAGACGGCATTCCTGGTCTGGAAAAAGCCCGGTGGAGAAGACGATCGCTGGCTCTTCCTGCCGGCCCTCGATCTGGTCAAGCGGATCGCGGCGAGTGACAAGCGCACTAGCTTCATGGGGTCGAGCTTCTTTTACGAGGACGTCTCCGGTCGTGACCTCGCGGCTGATACGCACGAGCTCGAGAAGACGACAGACACCTACTACGTATTGAAGAACACGCCAAAGGACGCGCACAGCGTGGAATTCGCCTTCTTTCGGATGTGGGTGCACAAAAGCTCTTTCCTGCCAGTCAAGGCAGAGTATTATGACAGTGGAGGAGAAGCATACAGACAATATGAAGCACTGAAAGTAGAAGGGGTGCAGGGTTATCAAACCGTGACCCAGGCGCGCATGAAGGACTTGCGAACAGGGGTGTCGACCTTGCTGCGCTACGCCAAGGTCGCGTATGACATCGGACTTGGCGAAGATGTTTTCACTGAGCGCTACCTGCGCAATCCCCCCGCGGAGCTGCTGAGATGACCCTACGGGCGTTCGGTCACGCGGCGTGGCTGCTGCTGCTGGCCACGTCGCTCGTGGGGTACGGGGAGGTGTCGGCGGCGGCGCGGGCGGGTTTCGGCGCAGGCGATGCGCCCCCGTTGCCGCCGGGTTTGCTTGACCAGGACGAGCCGGCGTTGCCCGCTGGCCTTGGCGACGGCGACGAGCCCGTCCTGCCCACGGGCCTCGACGGAACCGCTGAGCGGGCCGCGGAAGACACGGCAGAGGAGGCGCCGGCAGAAGCGGCAGCATGGCCTGTCGCCCTGTCCGGTTTCCTGGAGGTTCGCATGGGAGCACGCGTCCACGACGACCCGTACGAGAAGCGGCTTTCGCTTGCCGAGGCGCGGGCGCGCGGTGTTATCGAGAAGAGCGGGTCTGCCGTCACGGTGCGCGCGGCCGCGGACCTGCTGTATGACCACCTCGAAGATTCTCTCGACCTGGACCTCGAGGCAGGCAGCGGCTGGCTCGACTTGCGCGAGGCCTTTGTCGCTGCCCGACCGGCGGGCCCGGTCGACGCGAAGCTGGGCCGGCAGATCCTGACGTGGGGTACCGGAGACCTGCTTTTCGTCAACGACCTTTTCCCCAAGGACTGGCGCGCCTTCCTGCTCGGCCGCGACGTGGAATATCTCAAGGCGCCATCCGATGCGGCCAAGCTGTCGCTATTTACTCCCGCCGCGAATCTCGACGTGATCTACACCCCACGGTTCGATGCCGATCGCGGCATCACCGGGAGGCGACTCTCCTACTACGACGCGGCGCTTGCGCGGCTGGCGGGTCGGGACGCCATCATTGTGGCCGATGTCCCCGATCGCTGGTTCCGCGACTCCGAGACGGCTGCTCGCCTGTATCGCACCGTGGCCGGCTATGAGCTGGCGCTCTACGGCTACCTCGGGTACTGGAAGAGCCCCGCGGGTTTTGACCCCGGCTCCGGGCATGCGACGCATCCGCGGCTGCGGGTTTATGGGGCGAGCGCGCGCGGCGTGCTGGGACGGGGGATCGCCAGCGCCGAGCTGGGCTACTTCGCCTCGCCTGACGATGTCGCAGGCACGGATTTTGCGGTCCGCAACGGCGAGCTACGCGTGCTGTGCGGGTACGAGCAGGAGCTCGTCCGCAACGTCACCCTCGGCGTACAGTACTACCTGGAGCACATGCGCAATCACGACCAGTACCGCGAGACCTTGCCGCCGGGTCAACCGGGCATGGACGCGGATCGGCACGTGCTGACCACGCGTGTGACCGCGCTGTTGCGCGGTCAAAACCTCCGTTTGACACTCTTCGGGTTCTATTCGCCAAGCGACGATGACGGCTACGTGCGTCCCGAAGCGAGCTACCGTATCACGGATCACGTGCAAGTGACCGGCGGCGCCAACGTCTTCGCCGGCGCTCACGACCACACTTTTTTCGGACAGCTCGAAAACAACACCAATGTCCACGTTGGCATGAGGTACTCGTACTGAGCGCGCCCGCGCCGCGCGGGACGGGTGGACCGCCCGAATCGCCCCCCTGTCCGACGTCGAGGAGACGTATCTGTTCACCCCCTGCCCCCGATTGCGGGGGGAGGTGAGGTGGGAGGTCTTCGCGATGGGCTACCCGCGCAGGTTGTCGGCGAGCAGGCGGTGGATTCAGAGAGGGCGCCTGGCCTTGTGTCGAGCGGGTATTAGCGCTAGACAATTACCCGGCGCGATGTTTCTGGCGCCGGCGCGAAGGGGCAGGTGTGCCTGCTCACTTGGCGCCGAGATGCTGACCGGTGAGTCACTGCCCTCGCGCGAGTGCCGCGGGCGTCTGGAGTTGTGCCGTGTCGGAACATGGGATCGCCGCGGGAAGACCGGAGCGGGAGCTGGACGAGCTTCGCGCGTGCAACGTGCAGCTCGAGCAGCAAGTGGCGGATCTCAGCAGCGCGGTGGCGGCGCTGCGCGCGCCGGCGACCGCCGTTCTGGACATCACGCAGCGCCTGCTCCAGACGCCATCGGTTCATCTCGCCCGCGAACGCCTCACGATGCTCGCCGCTGCGTCCGAGCACCTGCTCGCGCTGTTGGGCGAGATCCCCGCGGCGACCTCGGCCGGTGCGGGGACCCAAGCGATCCAGACGCCCGTTGCAGCAGAGGGGGGAGCCGGGGTCCGACCTTCGGCCTCGTCGCTTCCGTATGCACCGAGAATTCTGGTGGCCGAAGACAACCCCACCGGCCGCTTTCTGGTCGAGTCCGCCCTCAGAAAGCTCGGCTGCGAGGTCACCGGCGCGGCCGACGGGCGCCAGGCCCTTGAGCTGGTGGCGTGCGCGGCGTTCGACGCCATCCTGATGGACTGCGAAATGCCGGAGCTTGACGGCTACGAAGCGACTGCGCGAATCCGCGGACGCGAAGGCGAGTTTCGTCACACGCCGATAATCGCGCTCGTAGCGCATACCCATCCCTTTGATCGGGACCGGTGTCTGGTCGCGGGAATGGATGACTACCTGCACACGCCGATTGAGCTCGGTGCGCTGCGCGCGTTGTTGTCCCGGTGGGTCGGAGGGTACTGCGGGGTCTAGTGATCGCGATGGCTGCAGGCGTTGGGTGGCTCAGCGATGGCAGCGGATGCCCGCCGCCAGAGCGCGAACCTCGTCGCGGATGAGCGGATACGTTTCACGTGACTCGCCGCTGCGAGGATCAAAGCGCACGCCATTTCCGTAGATCACGTGCGTCTTGCCGACGACCGGACAATACCACGCCCAGAGCTCACCGACGAGCGTAACCTGTTGATACGATGCTACCTCCGCGGCCCACGCGGCCCTCGGCACGACGAGACCGCTGGCGTCAAACTCCACGTCGTCGTACTCATAGGCGAGCACGAACGCGACGTCTTCGGGTCGCGTCGGATTGTAGTCGCCGACGTCGAGATGCGTGATCATTTCGGCGCTCACTCTCCAGGCGGGGTGACCGAGCCGGGTTGTTTCCTCCATGGGCAGGTTCGCGGCGTCGCGCACCTCGGCGAGCGGCACCGGGTCCCCATAGACCTGAAGCCATGAGCGCTGATCCGCGGCAAAGAGGCCGATGAGCCGCAGCTCGGGACCGGCCGGGCCGATTCCCCACGACCGCTCCTTCGCCGTGTCGAAAACCGTGTACGCGCCAAACCACGCCTGAAAATAGCGAGACTCCGGAGCGAAGCGCTCGGCGAAAGTTCGGCGCTGAGGCCGGGCAATCGTCCAGTGATTGGTGCCCGCGGCATCCACACCGTGGCCGGCCCAGATGCCGGTCATGATGTTGTAGGTCTCGCGGTTGACCCACGCATCCGGGATCACCGGAAACAGCGGCGAGCGCGGCTGCTCGGTGCTTTCGTCGCCGTCGCAGGCAAGGACAGCACCTGCCAGCACAAGCCCGGCCACGAGCGTGCTCCCGCGGCTGGTCATGGTGAGGCCGAGCTCATGGGGTCAGCGCTCTGCCGCGATAAAGCGCTCCACCAGCGCCACGTCGTCGCAGTTGCCGACGAAAAGGGCAGTGCGCTGATGCAACTGCGTGGGGACGACGTCGAGGATGCGCCGCTCGCCGTCGATGGCGCGTCCGCCGGCGGCCTCCGCCAGAAACGCCAAGGGCGCCGCCTCGTACAGCAGCCGCAGCTTGGCTTTCGGCTTGCCGGGCTCACGAACGTCGGCCGGGTAAAGGAAGATTCCGCCGCCGATCAGATTGCGGTGGAAGTCCGCAACGAGAGATCCGATATACCGAGCGCTGCGCGCGGCGCTCGGCTTTCCGTATGTGCCCTTCAGGTGGTCGACGAGCTTGCGGATCGCGGGGGTCCACCGCGTATAGTACGATTCGTTGACGCTGTAGTAGCGGGATGCTTCCGGCATGTGGATATTGGGATGCGAAAGCAAGAACTCACCGATAGACGGATCCAGCGTGAACCCGTGCACGCCGTTTCCCGTGCTGTAGACCATCATCGTGCTTGAGCCGTACAGGATGTAACCTGCAGCAACCTGCAAGTTTCCAGTCTGGAGGATGTCTGTAATGTCACCGCGAGGGCCTGGCGAAATCTTACGGTGAATAGAGAAGATGGTACCGATCGAGACGTTGTAGTCGATGTTGCTGGAGCCGTCCAGCGGGTCGAACAAGAGCACATACGGACCCGTCGGGTAGCGCTCGGGAATCTCGATCGGGTCGGCGACCTCCTCGCTACCCATGATACACAATCGCCCCGTATGATCCATTGCCTTGAAGATCGTGGTGTTGGCGTATTCGTCGAGCTTCTGCACGAGCTCGCCCTGGACGTTTACACTCCCCGTTCCGCCCAGAATGTCTACGAGCCCTGCCTTTCGGACCTCCCGAGCAATGATCTTGCCGGCGAAGGCCAGGTCGTACAGGATCTGTGACAGCGCCCCCGTGGCGTCCGGATGCCGCTGTTCCTGCTCGATAATGAACCTTTCGATCGTCATCGGCTGTGCCGCCGTCATCGCTGCAACTCCTGGTTTGGGGAACGTTTCATCCCTTCGTCAGCCGGTCCGAAACCCCGCCCTTCAGGGCGGAATCGCCACGGAACCGAGCGCAGCGAGGTCTAGGGCGGCGCCCGCCGCCGCAGGCGGTGGGAGGGTTCCCGAACCCCGGCCTGAAGGCCGGCATCCTTATCAGGAAAAAGACGACGAATGGGGAGGCTATAGCGCCCCTCCGGCGGTGGCGCAATCCCTGCACGTCCCGGGAATGGCCTGGAGCGCAGCGGCGATGTCGGCGCTGTCAGACCAGGTAGTTGAGGTGGGCGTCCGCCGCCTGGCCCTGGGAGCCGTCGGTCTTGGTGTAGGCCGCGGTTTCGGTGATGCGGTTGCCGGCAACGACCTGGTCCGCCTGCGAGTACGCGAGCGAGATCGACGCGATCCCAAGCTCGGCCAGGGACGACAGCTCGCCGGCGGCGGCATTTCCGTCCTGGTTCTGATCCTGAAAAACCCGGAGCCGTTCGTACACGGCATCCGCAGCGTCGATGACGCGGTCCTGATTATCGTCGAAGCGCGCGAGCTCCGCAAAGCCATTTACCGCGCCGTGCTGATCACCAAAGAATTCGGCTCCCGAGGAGATCGCACCATCGCCGTCGCGGTCCATGACGAGCAGCCCGTCGTCGGGAGCGACGAGCGCCGCGGTCTCGGCCATGCCGTCGCCCGTAAGGTCGTAGGCGGCCCCGTCCTGCGCCGTGGTGAGCTCGATCCCGTCGTTGTCCAGATCGAGAATGATCGGGTCGGCGGCGGCGACTTGCGGTGGTTGCTGGGGATTGACCTGAACCGAGAGCTCGACCCGCTCGGCCGAGCGCGATTGCTGGAGCGTGGCGCTCTCAGTTGCGCTCGGCGAAGGCGCGGCAGGTGGCGCGGGGCTGCTCGGTGCCGTGGCCGCCGGTGCGGCTGAGCTCGCACCGTAGGCTGCCGAGAGCAAGTCGCGCAGATCTTGGGCAGGGCTTTCGGCGGGTCTCGCCGTGTCGCCTTCAGATCCGCCGCTCTCCGCCCCGCGCGAGTCTGGAGCAACGCCTACGCGGTCGCCCATCAGGAGCGCACGCACGGTGAGGTACGTTCGATACAGCTTGGGGTCGGCCGCGAGCGCCTTCTCGTCGACGCCGTCGGGCACCGCTTCCGACCGGGCGGGAGCTGCGGCTATGCGTCCCACTTTCTCCGGGCGGCGCATGTCGCCGTCGAGTCGCGTCTGCTTCTTACCGCCGGGGGACGCCGGCAACAGGTGATGGGTGAGGGTGGGCCGCCGAACCTCCATGTTCTCTGCCTCCGAGCGCGATCGCGGGTGATATGAGTTTTCCCCAAATCAATTATCGACTCCGGCGCGACGGATCTTGAATTGGCCGGGCCGTATGGGTGCAAGGGCCGCGTCGCGGGCTTGCAGGCGATGACGCGACGCGTTACCATGCTCTGTCGGCCGCGGGCACGCCACTGCGGCGCCCGGCGATCTGGTCGCCCGCTGGCCATGAAGCGGCGCTCGCGGTAACGCTCCCGATCAGGAAAACCCTTGAGGTGCACGATGGACAATGACTCGCGACACGTCAGAGCATGGCCCGCTCAACCGTACACCACCCTGCAGCTTGTGCGCACCATGAAACGACAAGCGCCACCTGTCCTGCGCAACTTCCACGCGCTGGCCGGAGGATTTCGCGGCGACGATCGGCTGACCGCGGATCAGCGCCTCGCCATGCAGATCCGGCTCGCCAAGATCATGGGGTGTCCCGTATGCCTTTGGATCTTCCCCAGGCTTGCGCACCGGCGCGGGATGGCCGAACAGCAGTTGCGCGCCTGCCTGGATGGCGTAGGAAGCGCGCTGGAAGCAGAGACCGCGGCGGTGGCGGACTGGGCGGAGGCGGTGTTGCTCGGTGACGGAGCCACGCCACCGGTCATCCCGAGCCGTTGCGCGATCCTCAATGACCGACAACGAGCACACATTCAGGCCATGACGCGCGTCGAGATGTGTGTCCACTCCGTCGGCCTGGCATTCTTGCCGAATGCGATGATCGAGCGATCGCGGAGCCGCTGACGAGGGTCGCCACCGGCGGTCCTACGCGGCCGCCGTGGGCGCCCGGTACCAGGCGAAGACGCTCGCACGGACACCCGAGCTCCTGGATCCACAGCCTGGTCGACGGTAAGCTGCGCAGAATGCGCATCACGAAGACCCCCCACACCTCACCTCCTCCCGCTAGCGGGGGGAGGGGGAGAGGAAGCGCCATCCGTCTTATCCGAGCGCGCATGCGAAGGCACGGAGGGGTCGGTGGATTCAGGAAGTCACGCGAGCTTGCGCAGGTGAATCACGGCGACGTCGCTGTCCTGGTCTAGCTCCTCGTTCTCATAGCCGCCGGCAACGGAAGCCACGCGCAGACCCGTGGCTTCGGCCAGCGCGGCGACATCCTCGAGCCGATAGAAGCGCGCGGCCAGGGTCACGGAGGCGCGCGCGCCGTCACTGCGCAGGTGCCGGCGATCGAGCCAGACGCGTCGCGTCCGGCCGTCGTAGCGGGTCGCCTGGGAGACGCGGATAAAGCCGACGTCGTCGGGATCCGAGTACGCGATCAGAAAAGCGTCCGCATCGTCGCAAGCCCGGTCGTCCGTCATGTTGATCAGATCCAGCACGACCTCACCGCCCGGCAATAGCACCCTGTGCGCCTCCGCCAGACACTGCAGAGCCTCTTCGTCCGTTACGTTGTGGTTGAATACCGAATAGGGGTAGATGACTGCAGTGAAACCGATGTCGAATGGCAAGGCCCGCATGCACGCCTGGACGTACCGCATGTTGGGTCCCAGGCGATGCCGCCGCCCGTACAACAGGAGCTCTGGAGCGATGTCGACGCCATAAACGCGATGCCCCTTGGCGGCCAGGCGATAACCTACCCGGCCGGTGCCGCAACCTGCCTCCAGAATAGGGCCGGAGATCGTTTCTGCCCACCGCGCCCAGTACGAAAGGTCCTCTTTCCGAGAACCATCCACGTATTCGTAATGCCGTCCGTCGAGAACGAGTCGCGATGCGTGCGGTTTACCCGATGCCATAAGCCTTGCCTATCCGTATGTAAGTCGGTTATTGACGTAGAGAGCGGCGGACAGTAGCAGCACGGCCGAGCCCTGATGAGCCACGGCCAGGCCAACGGGGACGTGGAAAAGGACGGTTGCGATGCCGAGCCCTACCTGCAGGCACGCCGCCGCCGCGACCGCCACCAGGCCGCGGCGCAGTGGCCCAAAGGCGATGTGCCTGAGGCCATGTGCGCACAAGGCCGCGGTAGCCAGCAGCACCACCGTAGCCAGCAGGCGGTGATTGAATTGCACGGTGACGATATTCTCAAAGAAATTCGCGTGCCAGGGGCGCGCCGTCCAGTACCCCGAGGGAATCAGCTCACCTTGCATCAGCGGAAAGGTTGGAAAGGCATGGCCCGATTTCGTCCCTGCCACGAAGCCGCCTGACGCGATCGTGATCGCGATCAGCAACAAGAGCGCCCGAGACATTCTCGCAAGCCCCCGAGGCGCGGAAGGACTGGCGCGCGCCCCCCCGAGTAGCACACCGAGCCCGGTCCAGAACATGTATGCGTATATGGCCATGGCAACAAGCAGGTGCGCTGTCAGCCGGTAGGGACTGACGCGCGGGACATCGACCAGGCCGCTCTGCACCATGTACCACCCGAGCGCACCCTGCAGGCCACCCAGGGAAAAAATCGCGACCAGATGCCGAAGCAGCGGGCGGTCGATCTGCCGGCGGGCGAGGAAATACGCGGCAGGAAGCAAGAAGGCGAGGCCGAGCAGCCGACCGGCGAGGCGATGCGCGTATTCGACGAGGTAGATGGACCTGAAGGCGGCGAGAGACATGCCGGATCTCACCATGAGGAACTCCGGGGATTGCCGATAGTGCGCGAATTCCTGCGCCCAGGCCTCCGCGGATAGCGGCGGGACAACGCCGACGACTGGTTGCCAGTGGACGATGGCGAGCCCGGATCCCGTGAGTCTCGTAACGCCGCCAAGAACGACCATCCCGAGCAGCAAGGCACAGCACCCGAGCAGCCAGAGGCCGACTGCCCGGTTACCCGCTGCCGGCCTATCCTGAGCCGCTCCGTCGCGGCGGCTCGTGGCCATGGGCGCCGCTTTTCGCTCCCGGCTCGGTGGCCGCCCCTCAGGGGTTGGCGACAACGGTTGCGGTTGCCGCGACGTCGAGCTCCTGCGAGAACGGGTAGAACGTCTCAATGGGCTGATGGAATCGCTCGGCCCAGGCGGCTTCGTTGTGCTGCGCCCCGGCCTCGGCCCAATGGAAGAGGGTGTCATTGAAGACGAAGCCGCGTTCCGCCAGGGTGTCGCGCATGCGAATCGTCTCCTGGTAGCCGTCTCCCGGGTTGCCGGAATCGAGGTAGATGCGCACAGGCGGGTTCGGGTTGGTGTCCGCGGCAACGAGGTCGGTCAGCCACTCGTCATTCCACCAGAAGCTGCTCGACATGCAGCCCAGGTTGTGGGCGAAATCGCTGCGCGTCCAGCCGGCGTAGCACGTGATCAGACCGCCGAGCGAGGAGCCGATCATGCCGGTAGCGCCCGCATCGGAGATGGTGCGGTAATGCCCGTCGACGTACGGTTTCACGGTCTTCTGCACGAAGTCGAGATATGCGTCCCCATTGCCGCCGCCGTAGTCGGGGTCCGGGACGGGAGTGTATTCATCGATCCGCCCGGACGTATTGTAGATACCGACAACGATGAGCTCACGGGCCAATCCGGAAGCGACCAGTGAATCGAGAGTTTCATCGACTTCCCACTCGCTGCCGCCGAATGAGGTCGAGGGGTCGAAGAGGTTTTGCCCGTCGTGCATATACACCACGGGATAGCGCTTGGCTGCGTTCTCGTCGTAGCTTGGAGGAAGGTAAAGAATGAGCGTGCGCTGGTTATTGAGCTGGGGGGAGTAGAAGTTGTCGACTTTCTCAAGGGATCCGGTGGCAGTGCCGAAGAATGGGAAGACGTCGACGACGGGATCGCCGGCGGGGACCTGATAGTTGGCGCCGACGGACCACTGCTCGTCATTGAGCAAGGGCTTGAAGGCGAAGGCGGGCATTGAGGTGGAGCTGTTCCAGACCCAGACGTTGCCTGTGGTCCAGGTGGTTGCGGCGCTGCTGGTCCAGGAGAGGGGAGCGACGTCGCCGCGCAGCGTGATGGCATTGCCAAGGCCGGTATCGTAGTGGACGCGAACGGTGGCGGCGTTGGCAGCGGGCAGCACGGTCAGCAGCAGCGAAATTGACAGTAGGGAGGGAGCGAGAGTGGCTCGAGGTCTGAGGCGCAAGTGCTGGGTCATGGTGCTCACTCGGTTTGGATTATTGGGGAGACGCGAGCCGCGAGGCGCCGGCACGAAAAATCTGGGCGCGAGTATAGCGAAAATGACGAGCTGCGTCAAGTGTCTGGCGCGCGTCCTGAATCCACACCCTGGTCGAGGTCTTCTCGGTGCGGATGTCGTGTCCGCCACCGCGGCAACAGCCGGGGTCCTGATGCTGGCGCACCAAGGCTGGATGCCTCCCGGCGAGTGCCGGGATCACGCCGGCCTGACGCTGATGGCGCCATCGCGGCGCAAAGAAGGTGGATTCAGGTGCGTTTCGCCGCTCCGCACCAGGCCGCGGGGGTAGCCGTGCCGCCGCAACCCTGGTGGGTCCGCACGGTCGTTTACCAGATTTGCCCGCGCTCGTTTTTTGACGCCAGCGGAGATGGGATCGGCGATCTGGCGGGCATCACGGCCAAACTCGACTATCTCGCCGAGCTCGGCGTCGGGACACTCTGGCTGACGCCGTTCTACGACAGCCCGCAGCGCGATTTCGGCTACGACATCCGCGACTTTCGGCACGTCGCCGCCGAATACGGGTCCCTCGGTGACTTCCAATCCCTCATCGACGGTGCTCACTCCCGAGGCCTCAGAGTGGTTCTCGATCTGGTCCTCAACCATACTAGCGACGAGCACGAGTGGTTTGTGGAGGCGCGAAAGGGGCGCACAAATCCGCAGCGCGACTGGTACGTGTGGCGCGATGGACGCCAGCCCGCCGGCCAGGCGCCGCCAACCAACTGGCGGTCTCTGGTAGGGGGGCGAGGATGGCACTACGACCGCGGTTCGGGCCAGTGGTACTGGGCTCAGTTCTTGCCGTTTCAGCCCGACCTCAACTACCGCAACCCCGATGTTCGCCGCGCCATGCTCGACATCGTCCGCTACTGGCTCGACCGCGGCGTGGACGGTTTTCGCCTGGACATCGTCAACGCTCTGCTGGAGGATGCCAGCTTCCGGGACAACGCGCGTTCCTGGAGGTTTTTTCCAAGCCACCAATCCACCGGCGCGTTCTTTCAGCGACCCGACCGCTCCCTGAATCAGCCGGAGACGCTTGCGTTTCTCGCCGAGCTACGGGCTCTGATCGACGGCTACGATGGTCGCTCGCGCTTCCTGGTGGGCGAGGTCGTGGCTCCGCTGGACGTGGCGCGATCCTACTGCGGAGACCACGGCGAGCTGCTGAACCTGGTGTTTCTCTTCGCGTCCCTGCGCATGCCGCTGCGGGCGCGCCGCATCCGCGAGCTGATTTTGCAGTACGAGCGACAGTTTCCTGAACCCTTGATGCCGACCTGGGTGTTCTCCAACCATGATCGCCTGCGTCGCATCTCACGGCTCGGCGGTGACCTGCAACGCGCCAAGCTGAACGCGGCGCTACAGCTCACGGCGCGAGGGGTGCCCTTCATCTACTACGGCGAGGAGATTGGCATGCCGCAGGCGCGCCTGCCGATGGCGCAAACTCAGGATGGGCTGGCCCATCGCTTCCGGCGCTGGCCACAGGCGCTCGTGGATCTGCTGCGGTTGCTGGCCGGCGATTCCCTGAACCGCGATGAATGTCGTGCCCCGATGCACTGGAGCTCCGAGCAAAACGGCGGCTTTTGTCCGCCCCACGCGCGACCGTGGATTTCCGTGGCGCCGGCGGTGTCGGCCAGAAGCGTGGCTGCTCAGCAGGGCGACGAGCGGTCGTTGTTGAGCTGCTACCGGCGATTTCTGGAGGCGCGCCGGGCCAGCCCGGCGTTGAGCGCGGGCGCCCTGAGCCTCCTGGCGGCCTCCGAGCTCCCCGCCGGGGTTGTCGGCTATCGCCGCACGGTGGCCGCCGCTGGCGAGGGCGAAGGTGAGGTCGTCCTCGTCCTGTTGAACGCCTGCGGCCGGCGGCGAAGCGTGCGGATCTCGGACCCGAGCCTGCGCCTGCTGGTTTCGACAGACGTAGACCGCCGCTCGCCGACTGGCGGCGAGTCGCTGGTGCTCGGACCCTGGGAGGGGCTGGTATTGCGCGCGCGCTGACGGCCGCAACGGTTGAGGCGAGCGCCGCTGCGGGCCGGCGCGTCGCCAATTACCTCGGGAGCCGAGCGCTAGAAGGTCGCTACCGTCCCCGTGGCGCTCTTCGTCAGCCAGATCGGCGCCGATTGGATGCGCTCGCCGTCGGATTGTCGCACGCGCACATAGTAGTAATCGGTCGCGTCCGGCAGCGGCACGCTCACTTGTGCGGTTCCGGAACCCGCGTTGTCAAGCGCTTCCGACGCGGCCACCACGCCGTTGCGATACACCTCAAGCCGATTCCAGCCTTCGCCATCCGGATCGCTGAAGTAGACATCGAAGGTCGAATCCGCGGCCACCGTTACCGCGCCTCCCATCTCCACACCGCCGTGCTGAAATGAAATGTAGGCGTTCTTGTCTTCGGTGGTAAAGAAGCGACGCTCCCGAAACGCGCTCAACAGCTCGGCCTTGGTCAGCGCCGGAGCCAGCAGGCCGGTACGGCCATCGGTCATCGTGCCCCAATCCGCCCGGTGCGAATCCTCTCCGCTTACCGAGGCAAGCCACCAGCCCTTCTGGATCGCCTCGTCCATGTAGGAGATCTTGCCCTCATAGCCGGCGTCGCGCGTGTCGAAGGTGCTGTCTTTGTTGAGCATCTCCAGGCCCACCACCATCGGTGCGACGTCGGTGCGGTACTGGAAATGGTAAAACTCGTTGTTGAAAATGTCGTAGCTTCCGGGATGGTTGAACGTCGCTACCGCCGCGGGATAGTTGGACAGCCAATCGAAGAACGATGCGATCGAGCCATCCTTCAACCAGCTCGTCCAGTCCTCCGTATTCACCACGCAGAGATGACCCTGAGTCGCGTTGCTGTACTCGAACGCACGAAACGCGACGAACGAGCCTTCCTGTGTCGCGGCCTCGGCGGCAGTGGCCGTGTCGATCCAGTGATCGTCGTTCAGGTACGATTCGGAGTGATCGGAGACCGCCATCCAATCGAGCCCGCCGGTGGTTCTGGCGAAGGCGAAGGCGTCGGCGGGGGTTTCACCGCCGCTGCCCTTGTAGTCGATGGAATAGGACGTGTGAGCGTGAATGAAGCCGTAGAATGCCGGCAAGTACTCGGCAGCGGCAGGCAGTGGCGCCTGCGGAAACACCGTCACGCTGGTGGCGGCGGCCGCGGCGGTGGCGACGGCGCTGACCAAGAGCGCGGCGCATGACCCGATGGCGGCGCGGAACCCTTTGACCGGGGACAATGGCATGAGTGACCTCCACGAAGCAGTTTTCACCGGAGCAGCCGTTACTTGCAAATTCCGTGCCGCTGCCATGGTCTCTCTCGGCTCCCGGAAACACGCTCCCACACCACCTCTTCTGCTCGTACCGCCGCGCCGCACCGAGGACAAATGAGACGAGCGCGTCGCAGCCGTGTGAGCCCAGCGTTACACTGAGCGCCCCGCGCGCCCTGAGTCCACCGCCGACTCGGCATCGACGCGACGCGCCCGCCTCCGTCCTTCCTCCGTCTGCGGGGGGGGTGAGGTCTGCGGTCTTCGCGATGCGCTTTCCAGTCAGCTTCCAGTCGAGCTGACGGTGGCTTCAGCGAGCCTCGACGTCTTTCAATCGCGCGTCGCCGGCGATACGATTTGCTCAGTCACCAGCTACCGCCGAAGCCTCGAGGCAAGCACGTATGAGTGACCCCGTAAGCGCCATGTCCCCCGCCTCTTTGCCGGCCATCTCGGCCGGCGGGGCCGTCTTGCGGTTTGATTCGCTGCGCTTGACAGCGCGCCAGTTCGAAGCACTCGCGGAGATGCTGCAGAGCGGGGGAGACGTGCAGGCCAGGATTGTGGTCGCCGCCAACCACGAGATGCGCCTCAAGATCGGTAGCGCCCACCTGCGCCTGCCGATGCCTCAGGAAACGGCGTATCGGCCGGGCGAAGTCCTTTCGGGAACGGTTCGCCTCGACGGTGACCGCCTGGAGGTGCGGTTGTCCCCGCAGACCGGCAGCGGCGCGCCGCCTGGGGTGGTTCGACCTCTGCAGCGCGGGGATTTGGTGTCGGTGCTTGCCGACCTCGGCCTTCCCGACGACTCCTTGCACCTCGCCGCCGCAGCCCAGCTCATGCGGGAAGGCAAACCGCTGGACGCGAGCTCCGTTGCCGGGGTTGCGCGCGGCCTGGCGACCGTTCCTCGCGCCGCGCTGGCGCAGGTTGCGGCTCCGTCCCAGGTGCTACGGGACGTCGGCGAGCGCGACCAGGCGTTGCTGGGGGTTCCCGCCGCCGCCACGGCCGCTGAAGTTGTGGACAGCGGCGCGCAGCGCGCCCTGGGCGAGCTCGTCGCGCTTGGCCGGCAGACCATGCAGGCGCCGCCGCCGAGCGCCAGCCCCCCGCTCGTGCTGTCCGCTGCCGAGCGCGCGGCCGGCCGGGAGCTCCAGGCGCTCTTGGCGTTGGCTTTGGACAGCTCCTCGCCTCTCGGAGGGATCCTGCGCGAAATCGCGGCTCTGCTTCCGGGAGGCGTCGGGGGCACGGTCACGCCACTGCCGGCGACGGGCCCGCCACCCGCCGGCGCCCCGCCAGGCTGGACGCCGTTTCGCCTGCCGCTCAGCGAAACTCTGAAGGAGATGCTGCGGGCGGCGATTTACGCCGAGGACCATGCCGCCGAGACGCCGCCGGAAATCGGCTCGTCGCGCGGGGCAGCCGAGGCGCCGGCCGCAACCCCGGCGAGCGGCCAGCATCCCTCTCGAGTGGCCGACGGAGGCCCGCAGTCCCCTGCGCGTGACCTCGGCTTCACCGGCGCAGCGGTCGAGACCGCACCGGAGGTGCGGGACGCGGTCCGGCCGGAACTGCCCTCCGCGGATCGCTCGGCCCCGCAGCCCGAGCCCCGAGAGATGGGGAGGGCGCTTGCCGAGCTCGCTGCCCCGCGCCTGCAGGCCGCCGCTGCCCACGCCGTCGAAACTCCCACGGTGCTGCAACTACCTCTGGCTCTGCCCGCTCTCAATGGGATAGCGAAAGGCGAGCTCCGCGTCTATTATCGACCTCGTGGCACCGCCGCGATCGACCCGGAAGACGTGAGTCTCGTTTTTCTGCTTGACATGAGTCATCTCGGGCCGATTTCGGTTCGCCTCGACGCTGCCGGTGGCCGCGCCTGGGGCAGCATTACTGTCGATGACGGCCAGCGAGCGAGGTTCGTGCGAGAGCATCTCGAACCATTGATCAACAGACTTTCCACCCTGTATCCCGGCTTTTCCGAGCTTGCGGTGCGCGAGCAGTCGCGGAAATCGCCGGCGGTTTCGACACCGCCGCCAGCCGCTGACGGGTCTGCCAGGTCCGCGCCCGAACCCGAAGGTTCCGCCCTACCGGGAATGAAACGAATCGACGTGAAAGCGTGAGGAACCGAGCTTGGAGCTGATCGCCACCTGTCCGAACTGTGACGCGCGCTACCGCATCGATCTGCGGCACGCCGCCGTTCGCGCCATTCAGCGCGTGCGCTGCAAGCAATGTAACCGCCTCTTTTCGCTGTCCGACGCTTTTCGCAGCGACGACGCGGAAACCGCAAGCGAGGGCGGTGACCGGGCAGAGGACATCACCATTTTTGACAACGCCGCACCGCTTTCCGCGCTGGCCGACAGCGACGCGGTTCCGCTCCTCAACTTCGAGACCGCGCCGGTCGAGCTAGCGGAAGAAGAAGAGCCTTTCGGCGAGCTTACCCCCGAGACCGCGGTCCTGCTCGAGGTCATGCGCGGTCGCAACCGCGGTCTGGTGCTGCGCCTGGTGCATGATGAGACGACGATCGGGCGCCTCGGCACCGACGTCATGCTGACGGATGCAAAGATCTCGCGGTGCCACGCGAGCGTCGTCAAACAGGGCAGACACCTGCTCGTGCGCGACATGAACTCGACGAACGGCACCTATCTCAACGGCAACCGAGTGCAGGAGCGCCTGCTCCGCGATGGCGACTCGATCGCGATCGGCGATACCCTGATCCGGATTCACTTCGAGCAGCTCTGACCGCGCGCCACGCGGTGAGGAAGGTGTCATGCGACGGTGTTGGAGAGCGCGTTGGCGCCGCCTCGGCGCGACCGCCGCGGTCGTCGTGAGGCTAGCGTGGCTGCCGATTCTGCTGGTCCCGGCGGTGCTGCTCTCTGGTGGCTGCGAGAACGCCAACGTGCACCCCGCGGAATACACCTGGAACAACGGCGCGGAGCCCGAAACGCTCGACCCGGCGATCATGACGGGTAACCCCGAGCACAAGCTCGCCAATGCCTTGTTCGAGGGGCTCGCATCGCGCGACCCCGAGGACTTGCATCCGGTGCCGGGCGTGGCCGAAAGGTGGGAGATCTCCGCGGACGGCAAGCAGTACACCTTTCACCTGCGCGACTGCCAGTGGTCCAATGGCGACCCGGTAACGGCGCAGGACTTCGTCTATTCCTGGGAGCGCGTCCTCAATCCGCTCACGGCGTCTCAATACGCATATCAGCTCTGGTATGTCAAAGGGGGAAAGGCATATAATGAGGGGCGGCTGCGCGTCGTCCGCTCGCCGGACGTGGCGCCGCGGCTCGCCGGGCCTGGCTGGGATCCGGCGCATGATCGGTGCACGGGTGCCCTGGCAGCCGCCGGTTCGTGCGCGCCGCCGCCGAGCGCCGCCACCCTCGCGCCGCGCGAATCCCTGGCCGTGGCCGCCGGCGACGACAGTGCTCCTGTGGAAATCGATGGCTGGGCGAAACTCGCCGACGGGCGCGGCTGGGTGCGAGCGGACGAGCTGGATTACGACGCCGCCGCCCTGGGCCTACAGGCGCCCGCGGCGCGCACATTCGTCGTCAAGCTTGAAAACCCCACGCCCTTCTTTCTCGATCTGGCGGCGTTCTATACGCTGCTTCCGGTGCACCGCGCGACCGTGGAACGGTTTGGCGACCAGTGGATCAAGCCCGAAAACATCGTGTCCAACGGTCCCTTCGTCCTGGCCGAGTGGCGCCTTAACCAGTGGATCGAGCTGCACAGGAACCCTCGCTACTGGGATCGCGAGCATGTCCGGCTCAGCGTCGCCAGAGCGTTGCCTATCGACAACGCGACGCCCGCGTTCAACCTCTACGAGACCGGCGCGGTGGATCAGGTCGATTCTCTGGCGATGCCGCTGAACCTCATGGATCTGCTGCGGACGCGCACGGATTATCGGCGCTCTCCTTACCTCGCGACCTACTTCTACCGCATGAATGTTCGCCGGCCACCGCTGGACGACGTCCGCGTGCGGCGCGCACTGGCCTTGTCGATCGATCGCTCGAAAGTCACAGACTTCATTCTCAAGGCCGGTCAACTGCCGGCCGAGACCTTCGTTCCACCCGGTTTCCGAGATTACGTTTCGCCACCTGGCGTGAATGTTGGCTTGCGCGTGGAAGAGGCGCGCGCGTTGCTCGCCGCCGCCGGATATCCTGGCGGGACAGGCATTCCGCCGATTGAGCTCCTGTACAACACCGCGGAATCCCACAAGGACATTGCCGAGGTGCTGCAACAGGAATGGAAAAAGAACCTCGGCATTGAAGTGAGCCTGATCAATCAGGAATGGAAGGTGTACCTCGTATCTATGCATACGGCGGACTACACGATATGTCGCGGCGGATGGATCGGGGACTACGTCGACCCGAACACATTTCTTGACCTCTGGCTCACCAACGGCGGCAATAACAACACAAACTGGTCCAGCCGCGCCTACGATGAGCTCATCTTCGAGGCCGGGAGGACCCTGGATCAGGGCCGGCGCATGCAGCTCTTTCAGCGCGCCGAAGAGCTCCTTCTGCAGGAAATGCCGATCATACCGCTTTATCACTACGTCTCTCTCAATCTCGTCAAGCCTTGGGTGCGGGGTTTTTCGCCCAATATTCTCGACGAGCATCCACTGAAGCACATCTGGGTCGATCGGCAGGCGCGAGAAAAAGGGCGGGCCGGGTAGCTCGCCATGGGGAAGCCAACACCGCCGGTTGGCGTCGCTGATTTCGGGGAGGAGGTATGTGGGCGTGAGCAGAGATGCGATTGTTCTTGCTGGTGTGGCCATTCCAACGAAGCTGGGATTTGATCTGCCTCTGGGAGAGGCCAGCGCGGTGCCGGCAGCGGGACTTCCGTCGCTCGTGACGATCAGCGTGGGGCTCGCTCTGGCGGCGCTCTTGATGATGCGCTGCCGCGGTGGACTTGCGACCGGCGGCGCCCGGTCCGGTGCGCTGCTGCTGCTGGCGAGCGTGTTGGTTTTCGCCTTACCCACACCTCGACCCGTGGCGCAGACGCCACCCTGCGATTCGCAGCTCGCCGGCGTGGTGCGACAAAACGTCGCCGTTTATCTGCAGTTGAAGTCCGGGATTGAGCAAGTGCTGCGCGGCATTCGTGAGCAGGGCTTTTCTTTTCCCGCCGAACCTGGGCAGAAGGAAACACACGTAGTCGATGATCCGGAGGAAGGCCGCCGGCTGCGGATCGAGCTCGGCAATATCGGCGGCGGCGACTTCTGCTTGAGCTTCTTTGACATCACGACGCAGGAACAGCAGCTCGTCGGCCTGCGGTTTACCGACCGGGGCTCCGAGTTGATCCAGAAGGGCGAGGCGGTGCTCAAGTTCGACGAGAACCAAGACGGCGAGCTGGAGGGCGCAGTGCGTACGGTGCTCGACGACGAGCTGCCTGCGGGGCCCAGAGTGACTCCCGTCTTCGGGGGACTTCACGATGGGGAGCAGACGCGGGTGCGGTGGCAGTTCGACAAGCTGGACAATCAGGCGCCGGGTGGGATTGCGCTACAGGCGGCGGGGGAAGTCATTCCTCCCCCAGACCACGAACGCAAGATGACGGCATGGGTTACCTCCGAGACCGACCTGGCAGGCGCCGTGCGTTACCCGACAGAAGGCCCCCAGTGGGACAGCGCTTGTTTTGACTCCAATGGGTGCACGCGCACGTGTCAAGGCGAGGAGGCGCAGGCGCCGGAGCTCGCAATCGTAGCGCCGGCGCCGGAGGAGGTCGATCCAGAAACGATGCCATTTCCTGCCTGCCTGTGAACGGCGCCGCGGACAAGAACGGGTCGCCGGCAGGCCGTCAACGGGAGATCGTGCGCGAGGTTGAGCTCTGCCGCGAAGACGGGACACTGAACCCGGACGCCGTCGGGTGGTCGCGGTTTCCTCTACACCGCTGCAATCTTCGCGGCCCGTGGGGACGGCGCAAGCGGTGGGACTTCTGGTGTGTCACGAGCAAGGACGTGGCGCTGTCGATCACGTACGCGAACCTCGACTACCTCGGGATTGTTGCCGTTTCACTGCTGGACTTCGGCACCGGCGCTCTGCGCGAGCGGGTCGCTGTCCTCCCCTGCGGCGCCGGGATGCACCAGGGCGAGCGGGTGGGCGACGTCCCGATCCATAGTGACCGGTGCGGCGTGCGCCTGGCCGTAGAAGAGCTCGCGGAGGGCACCCGGCTGCGGGCGGAGGCGCGGCTGAGCCGGCGCGAGCGGCTCACGGCGGAAGTGATGGTGATGCGCGACGCCGCTCATGAGAGCGTGAACGTGGTGATTCCGTGGTCGGAGCGGCAGTTTCAGTTCACCTCGAAGCAGAACGCGCGACCAGCGAGCGGTTCCGTCCGCCTCGGAGCTACGACCCACCTCTTTTCCGCGGACACAGGTGCCTTTGGCTGCCTGGATTTCGGCCGCGGCATCTGGCCCTACACAACGGCGTGGAACTGGGCGTCAGCTTCCGGGATTCAGAACGGCCGGTGCGTCGGCCTGCAGCTCGGCGGCAAGTGGACGCAGGGCACCGGCCTGACCGAAAACGGCATCTGCCTGGATGGGAAGGTGTCGAAAATCTCTGAGGAACTGTCATTCGCGTACGATCGCACGGACTTCCAGCGGCCATGGCGCATTCAGTCGCCAACAACGGATCGTGTCAATCTCGATTTCCGGCCGTTCTTCCTGCGCGCGCAGAAAGTCGAGCTGTTGGTTGCAAGAGCGGATCTGCACCTGTGCTTCGGCACCTTTTCGGGATCGGTGGTGGCTGATTCCGGCGAGCGCATTGAGATTGAGGAGCTAGTTGGTTGGGCGGAGGACTTCGCCGCGCGGTGGTGATGGCGGACGGCCCCCTGGCGGCGCTTCGAAGAGTAGGCCGGGCGGATTACTCCACCAGGCCCATCACCAGATGCGGACAAGGAGATTTCCACCGGCGAGACGGCAGATCAAGCGCTTCCCCAACTACATGTAGCAACGCAATGTTTCCCTGAGCGAGGCGACGGCGACCGAGATCGACGGCTTTTTCGAGCACATCGCCGAGCGGTGGTCGCGGAGCTCACTCCGGACGTCCGCCAAAGTGCTCAGGGCGTGGTTCCAGCAAGGTGAGAGACGAGCTTGGGCGCGCGTCGGCCTTGCGGACACGATCCTGTCGCCGCGCATCTTCTCGAGGAGCTCGTGGCGGATCGCAACCTGACGCCCAACACGCAGAAGAGCTACCGCGACGCAATCCGTCTGCTCCTTGGCTTTCTCGCCGACCGGCACGACCACCCGGGTGGCGGCAATCGACGCGCTCGCCGCGAGCTGCCCGAGCGCCGGTGGGCAATCGAGCAACACGTAGTCGTACTGGTCGGCCACCCCGAGTCCTTGCGTGAGGTTGGCCTGCGGATCGCAATCGAGCAGCAGGACGCGCCCCGACTCGGCCAGCACGTAGCCGAGGTCCCGCGTCAGCGACGTCGTGCCGCAGCCGCCGGCGTGGTTGAAGAACGCCAGGATGGAGCTGGCCTGGGGGTGGCTGAAACGGAAGCGG
>JACPHN010000012.1 GCA_016188575.1 Candidatus Schekmanbacteria bacterium | reverse complement strand
ACCGATATCCCCGGCCGTCGGTTCACGGATCAAGCCACCATAGGCCTACTTGTTCCCGGCCATACCCACCCTACTGCCACGCCCCGTCTGGCCTACTTTTCGCCGGCACACCCCGGTCGTTTTTCGCCAGCGTTGAAGAACCATGGGTCCTGTGACTCGTAGGCGCCGAGGCAGTATCGTACCGCTGCCTCGCGCCGAAAGACCTCCACCTCCTCGATGCGGGTAGCCAGGTCCTGGCGCAACCGCCCCAGATAGCGCATGAGGTTGAGATTGCGCTGGGCAAGCTCGGTCAGGTCCAGGATGAGCTCCACATCGGCATCCGAAAACGGCACATCTTGAGCGCGGCGGTGCGCGTAAAGGCAGCCGGCGAAGGCGCGCACCGGCTGCGCATCGCTGACGTCCCACCACGAGATCGGTACGGCGAGGACGCTGCCGATCTGATTGAGGGACAGGCTGTCCGAGCTCAGCTCGAGCGGTGACGAGGCGGTTGTCAGAAGAGGCCGGGCCGTCCGTCGGACCTGCTCGAGAACGGACAGCGACGCGACCCGGGCGATTGTTGCCCTGCCACCGTTGGTGCCATCGGGAAACCACGCTCGCCACGACGACGCCTCGCCGTCATACAACGCCACCAAACACTCAGCGGCGGCCAGGACCTCCACCGCCATTTTCGCGAGCTCGCACAGCGAGGGCTCCCAGTTGATGTGCGTCAGGTAGTCTTTGCGCAGCAGGCGTCGGATCGCGAGCAGGTGCTCCGCGGCCACGCAGGGATCGAGGTGTCGAGGGTCCGTGTTGTCCATGGCATTCACTACGGCCGTCGCGGCGGTTGCCGGCCGGCCTACGAGTTTCTAGCACCGCGGGTGCGGGTCGCTCAAGGTAAACAGGGAACGTCTGAGACCTGCCTGCCGCGCGAAGAGCCGTGGGGGGCGCCCGTGTCAGGCATCGTGGGTGGTTCAAAGTCTGAGGCGCGCGATCGATTCCAGGATCGGAGCAACGCGCGGGTGCTGGCGGAAGGAGTCGCGCAGCTCCTCCGGCACCCCGTGCTCGAGCGCCGCCAGGTGCCCGGCCGCCGCCCTGGCTGCCTGCATCGCCGCCAGCGGTTGCCCGAGGAGATGAAGCGCCGAACACCGAAGCCACTCCACACGGTAAAGGTATCGGGAATTGTGGCGATGTATGCAAAGCTCGAGCGCCGCGTCCCCGAATTTCAACGCCTGTCTCGCCATCGCGCCAGGGGGCGTCACCGCCGCGAGAGCGGCCTCGCCCAAGACGATGCAGACCTCGAGGATAGTGTCTTCGTCCTCGCTTCTGGCCGCGGCGTCGAGCGCCACCATCTCGGGCTCGCACGCCTCGCCGGAGGCGGCTCGGCCGGCACAAAGTCGTCCGCGAGCGACCAGCTCCACCGAGCGATATCCAGTTCGCCGCGCCAGGTCCAGCGCCTGTTTCCACAGCCGCCGCGCTTCCTCGGCGTCTCCCCGGAAGTGGGCAATCTCGCCGAGCTTTTCTGCACATTCCGCCTCCCCGTATCTGGCATCGAAGCCCGCATAGGCGGCGGCCGCCTCCTGGAGGTCTCGGCGCGCCTCCAGGAACGCGCCGCAATCCGCGAGAACGGCGCCGCGAAGGTATAGAGACAGCGGCAAATCTCGTTCATTGCGCGTGTCGAGGTGCTCCTGCACCACGCGCCGGACGCCTTCGAGCGCCTCGCCGAGCTTCCCGAGGTCGCGCAGGATGTTGCACTTGTTCAGCAGATGCCGCAGCATGCCAGGGCGATCGCCAATGGTTCGGCTCGCTTCCGCCGCCTGCTCGAGCGCCTGCAGCGCCTTCTCCAAGTCGCCCGTTTCGAGATGCAGCCCACCGAGATTTCCGAGCGTCATGGCAACGCCCGGCCGGTCTCCGATGGATCGAAGAATGTCCAGCGATCGCTCGAGCAGGGCTCGGGCCGTGTCGAATCTCCCGAGCCGAATGTGAAGCACGGCGGCGTTCGAAAGAGCGCGGGCGCATTCTCGCGGCTCCCCTAGCCGTGCAACGAGCGCCAGGAGCTCCTCGGACGGCGCTCTCCCCTCCTCCATGCGTCCCTGCTCATGCAGCATCAGAACGAGGTACTGCAACCCATTCGCGAGCGCTTTTTCGGCGCCGGACCGCCGCGCGGAATCAATGGCGCGCCTGAGATTGTTCTCGGCCGCGATCACGTTGCCCAGGCGCCATTGAGCGGCCCCGATCAGAACGATGTGCGATGCCTCGACCTCGGAGGCCGGGACTGTGGGGCCGACCCCATCTGGTCCATCCCCCCTCAGTGTTTCCAGAACGTCCTGAAAGGCACCCTGCCGCAACTGCGCGGCCGCCATCAAGAGAAGACACGCCGAGCGGGCCGGGGTGTCGCGCGTCACGGCGAACAGCCGCGCCGCGGCGTCGAGATCGGTAACCGCCGCCGCCGAATCTCCGGCAAAATCGAGAATGGTGCCCCGGAGCTGGAGAATCCGCGCCTCTGCAGACCGATCCTCGTCGCTGCACAGCGCCAGTGCCCGCGTGCAATACTGGGTCGCCTCCTTGACCGCCGCCGCGTCTCGCGCGCGTTCTGCCGCCTTCTGGTACGCCGCCACGGCTTCTGCTCGTGCTTCCCCTTGATCCCAGTGCCGCGCCAGTTGTCCCCAGTCCACGGTCTCGCCGTCGCCGCGGTCTCGCAGCTGCACGGCGACGCGGAGATGAAGCACTCGTCTTCGCTCATCCGGGATCTCCACACAGGCCGCCTCCCGCAGCTTGTCGTGAACGAAGCTCAGTGTCCCCGCGATCGCCGTTTCCTCGAGCACCGCCCCGGTGATCAGCGAATCGAGCGCGCCGTAGAGGTCCGCGTGTTCCGCGCCAGCCAGCGCGGACAGCAGCGAGAGCTCCACGGTCGGGCCGACGACGGCCGCCATCTCCAGGACCGCGCGCACCGCAGCGGAGAAGCGAGCGATTCGGCGCTGCAGCAGATCCTTCAGTCCATGCGGGAGCCGAAGCGACGCGTAGGTCGGGTCCGCCGCGGTACCGGGGCCAGCCGCCAGCCTCCAGCGGCCCAACGCATCGCGATACAGCACGCCTTCATCGACGGCCGCCCGCAGGTACTCGGCCGCGAAAAAAGGGTTGCCCTCGGCCACTTCCTCGAGAAATCGCACAAACTTCTCCGGCTCCTCATCCAGAGCGAGCATGTCGATTGCCACGAGGCCGAATTCCCGCACGGAGAGACCTCGGAGAGAAATAGCTCGTAGACCGGAGGTCTGGCGCACCCGCCGCAAATGGGCGGTTTCTTCCTCGCTACGGTAAGCCGCCAGGACCATCGTTGCCGGATAATCCCCACCGGAAGAGTCCGCCAGAAAAACCAGGAAACCGGCCGTCAGCTCGTCGAGCCATTGGGCGTCATCGAGGATCAGGACGATCGGCCCCTCACGCGCCACGGCACCAAGAAGCTGGCGCAGCGCGAAGAAAAGGCGCAATCGCGACGCCTCCGGCGGCAGCGGGACGATCGGCGCCAGCGGATCGATTCCCGGTAACAGCCTGAGGGGGGGAGCGTATGCCGAGAGCAGCGGGCCACTGTCCTGCAACAGACGCGCGGTGCCCTCCGATCCCAGTTGCTCGCAAAGCTGGGCAACGTGCTCGAAGAGGTGTTCAAGCGGTTGCAGGGGGAGCCCCCCTGGCTCCTCGGCGGACGCCATACCAGCATGTGGTGCTCGAGTCCGGTCGCCGAGCACAATCATGCGCGGGCTCACCTTTCGAACGAGCTCCTGAAGCAGACGGGTTTTCCCGATCCCACTCTCGCCCCGCAGGAGCACGACCTGTCCTGCCCCGTCTCGCTCGGCAACTCGACGAGCGCTCCGCAGGAGCTCCTCGAGCTCCGCTTCGCGGCCGTGAAACCTGGCCCGGTAAAGGTATGACCGCGCGCGGGGGGCATTCGCGGAAGGCCTCCATCGGGCGCCGAGCGCTTCCAACACCCGGGCGACGTCCCGCGCGTATCCCAACCGCTGGCGAGGGTCCTTGGCGAGGAGGTTTCCAATCAGCCCGTCGAGCTCCGCCGGCAGCGCGGGCACGATCGCGGACGGCAGCAGGGGTTCCTTGCGCAGGTGAGCCGCCAGGAGCGCCGGAAAGTTGCCGCGGAAAGGGAGAGATCCCGTCGCGGCTTCGTACAGCATACAGCCGAGCGCATAGAGATCCGCGCGCGCGTCGAGAAGCTCGCCTCGAATCTGCTCGGGAGCCATATAGGCGATCGTGCCACGCGGCTGCAGGTCGACGGTGAGCTCCTCGCGGTTGTCGGCCCCGCCAAAGCCCATCGAGATACCGAAATCGACGATTATCGGGCGGCCATGGGGCGACACGAGGACGTTCCCCGGTTTCAGGTCACGGTGGACTACGCCCTCCCCATGAAGATAGGCCAGTGACTCGCAGAGTCCGGCAAACAGCGTCAAGACGTCGCGGAGCGCCGTAAGCGAGGCCCGAGGGCGGAGCCGCGACCTCGCCTGGGGGATGAAGCCTTCGGCGACGCCGGTCTCCACCTCGCGGGCGCTCCGTGTCACCGCCGGCGCCGTTGCCGTCAGCTCATCCGAAAGATTCGCGTGTCTCGGGTCCCAGCGCGCTTGTACCCAGTCTCGAAGGTTTTCGCCTTCGATCAGGTCCATGGCAAACCACGGCGCACCGCGATAGCTGCCCGAATCGAAGATCCGGACAATGCCGGGATGCGCCAGCCGCTGCAGCGCGTGAATTT
The DNA here is from genome assembly GCA_016188575.1 of Candidatus Schekmanbacteria bacterium. Lineage (GTDB taxonomy): Bacteria > CSSED10-310 > JACPHN01 > JACPHN01 > JACPHN01 > JACPHN01. The sequence goes on along the minus strand of JACPHN010000012.1, from coordinate 68,725 downwards.
CGCGCCGGATCGTCGCCTCGATGGCCTTGTTGGGGGCACGCAGCATCTTGATGGCGGCCGGGCTCGCGTCGCCAACCCGAAAGGCCCGGTACACCCGCCCCATTCCGCCTTCCCCCACCACTTCGGCCAGGCGATATGCCCCCAACTGCTCTGGTGCATCGTCGAGCCATTCGCGGTCGTCAATCATGGGATCCGGGGCTCAGCAAGCTGTGGGTAGAAAACGAGGTCGAGCGAGAGCTCGCACGGCTCGAACTGTACCGCGAGCCGGCCCGGCGTGGCAACGTGGCGGCTCGGCGGTCGCCGCGCCACGGGGCGGATGAATCGGTGGCCCGAACAGGGCGTGGTGTTGCCGACATGCTTTCGCAGCCAAAACCCGGTGTTGGCCGCGAAAGCGTGGGCTTGCCGCAAACCTCGCACGAGCGCAGGTCGAGCACCGCGGTCCGAAGTGAGCCACGATCATGTCGAGATCCGATCGCGTACCGGTGCGGAAAAATACGAGCCGGAGCCGCGGGCACGGGCACTCCCGACCCTGGCCACCGCCTTTGGCACGTCGATTGCTCCAGCATGGGGCAACTATGCAAACTGCGTTTACACGCATCGGAGGTTTCGAAATGTCCGTATTTGCTCGCACCTACACGCTCATGCTCTCGGTCGTGGCCGCCACCGCTCTATTGACCTTCACCACTGCCTCCGCAAGCTCGCCTCGGCCGGAGGTAGACGTCACGCTTTCAAGCATCGAAGATGTAGGAGGCTCTACTGCTCTCGAGCTTGTTCTGACCTCCTCGTCCGACAGGATCGTGCAAGTCGTGCTACTGCCCAGAGGCGATCGGGCGGAAGAATCCGCAACGCCCATCCTTACCGAGCGCGTCGACTCGATGGGCGCCGTAACCATCCACGCCGAGATCGAGAGGCGAGATCGGCCCGTTCGCCACTTCAACTTCCGCGTCCGGCTCGAGGACGAACGCGGCGAGATGATCGCCGAGTACCCCCTTTCGGCCTCCTTTCTGCGGGATTCAGCGGCCGGCGGATACCGAACCGCCTCCCTGGAGGAGATCCGCCAGGCCGAAGATGATGCTCCCACGCGGCAGCTCGCCAGGGGCGAGCACTTCGCGGGCACCGCTCGGGGTTTCGCCGACGACTCGGAGGTCGAATGAGAATCCCGCGCACCGCATCCTTCCATCAACTCCCCTGAACCCAAAAAACACCCATGAAAGGTCTTACCATGAGCAAAAGAAACATGCTTCGCTGCCTCCTCGCCTTCCTTTCCGCGGCCACGTGCACCATCGCCCTGCTCGCTCCAGCAACGCCAGCTCTGGCGGCCTCATACACCGGGGCAATGAAGGGCCGCATTCTTTACTACGAGTACAGGTACTATGCTGCTCAACCCGGAGACGGGGCGGTCTACCTCACCGCGGACAAGTATACGTGGCGCGGCGTTCCCCACGCGAAAATCTACCTGCTTGACAAGAACGGCAACGTCGTAGGCACAGCAAAGACTGACGGCACCGGTAGCTTCAACGTGAGCTGGACGTCTTCCTCTTCGAGCCCGAGCCTGCACGCCGAGTTTCGATACGAATCCGGTCACGAAAAGAACGGCACCCCGCGCTTTCGATTCGTCACCACAGAAGGGGGCAAATGGGTCAGTGCCCTGTACTCCGGATACAAGACGGGAAAGAGCGGACAGACGGTCGACATTGGTAATCGGTACCTCGGTACCAAGGCGAACCCGCACAAGCTGTCCAACATGTTCGCGACCGCCGCGAACTTCCTGACCAACGTCGGGACCGCGTCCGCCTACCTCTGGGAGTATATGGCGGGTGTAAACATCCACTTTCCGTATCCCTCTGCAAAGACCGGGGCTACCTACAGCCGCACGAAGATTGGGATGCCCGACAGTGGCTACGCGTTCAACAACAGCACCATGGCCCACGAGCTCGGTCACGTCGTCAACATGCTGGCGTGGGAGCGCGACAGCCTCGACTATAGCTGTATCGGCGGGCATAGCTGGAATTCGGCGGAAACTGAATCCTGCGCCTTCGGAGAGGGATGGGCCAACTTTGTCGCGGCGGCAACCTTCTTCTACCCGTCAGCGAAGAAACCGACCAGTTACGGATACGACATCGAGGGCGAAACGTGCACCGGCGATGCGGAGAAAACGGAATCGAACGTAGCAAGATACTTTTGGGATGTGTATGACAGCACGCATGATGCTTCCGCTTCGCAGCCACTGTGGTGGTTCTTCGACAAGCTCAACTTTTTCCCCAAGGGGACGAACAACCGACAAGACGGAGAGAACAAGAGCGACAGCACGAAAGGCACCAACGTCTGGGACTTCTACTATCACGGCCTCTACGGAAATGGCGGTGAGAAAATCGATACGGCGGCGCTGGTCTACCACAACTGCCTGGAGAGCTCGGCCTGGTAGGTCTGGGTAGGGCGTCGTTCGGGGGACCCGCCCGGGTCCCCCTGTCAGCCACCCTGAAAGCTCCGCCTCAAATCACCTTGCGAGAAAGACATCCCATGACTGGATCAAAAAAGCTCGGCTGCAAAATCAGCGCACTCTTCGTCCTCACCTCCGTCTTCGCCAGAGCGGAGGTCGGCCAGTTTCCGGCCCCTCCGGCGCCCGCTCGGGAAATCCCGGGTCTCTACATAGTGGCGCTGGAGAGCGGGACGGCCGGAGACCGGAATGAAATCTCGGATCCGGAAACCAGAAGGCAGCGCGTGCGTGACTTCGCGAAGGCTCGCGGCGTTTCCACCCGCCGCGCGTTCGCGCTCGCGCTCGAGGGATTCTCTGCCCAGCTCGACGAGGCCGCCCTCGAAGAGCTCCGGAAAGATGCTGCCGTTCGGTACATTTCCCCGGTGGTCGTGGGCGAAGTCGAGGAGGCCGTGGTGAACGGGGCCTGGGGGCTCGATCGCATCGACCAGCGACACCTGCCTCTGGATTCCGGCTACACGTACGGCAGCGCTGGAACGGGCGTTCACGTTTACGTCTTCGACAGCGGGCTGTATGCGGCACACACCGAATTTGCCGGCCGCGTCGGAAATGGGAAGGACCTCATCCAGGACGGAAACGGTACGGCCGACTGCGAAAAAGGGCATGGCACCCACGTGGCGGCAATTGCATTGGGTGAGACCCTAGGGGTCGCGCGGCAGGCGATCGTGCATCCAGTGCGCATTTTCGACTGCGCGAAAGTTGTCAAGGCCAACAGTGAGCACCTGATTTCCGGTGTGGAGTGGACGATCGAGCACCACATCGCCCCGGCAGTCGCCAACATGAGCCTCAGCTTCAATGCGAACGAGGCCGTCGACGAGAGCGTGCTGAGCTTGTGGAACGTCGGCATCACGGTGGTCGTCGCCGCCGGAAATCAGGATGCGGATGCTTGCAACCGGTCGCCTGCCCGCGTCGCTCGGCTGCTGACGGTCGGAGCGGTGGATGAGACGGACCGGCGTCCCGACGTGGACGACTGGGGGAAGACGGACGAAGGCGATGCGAAGGGGTCGAACTTCGGGGCATGCGTGGACATCTTTGCTCCGGGTGCCGGCATCAAGTCAGCCGGCCTCGCCAGTTCGACTGCAACGAAAACGATGAGAGGGACCTCGATGGCCGCGCCCCACGTCGCTGGAGTAGCGGCGCAGTACCTGGGCGAGCATCCCGCGGCTCATCCGGACGAGGTCGCCGCCTGGATCCTCGGCACCGCGACGACGGGCGCGCTCTCCAACATCGGCGCCGGTTCTCCGAATCGCCTGCTCTTCGCCCGACACGGAGCGGAGCTCGGCTCCAGCATGGCGATCGGCGACTTCAACTGCGATGGCAACCAGGATCTGGCGCTTGGTGAGCCGGACCGAGATCGAGACGGAAAAGTAGGCTCGGGCGGGGTGGTCGTCTACTGGGGCCCCAGGCCCTTTGCCAGCGAGCCCGATGAGACGATTACCCAGGATACGCCGGGTGTGAAAGGCAAAAGCGAGGCCGGCGATGGCTTTGGCGCCGCGCTGTCAGCGGCGGATTTCAACGGGGACACATGTGACGACCTCGCCATTGGAGCTCCGGGTGAATCGCTCAACGGGAAGGCGGCCGCCGGCGCCGTCGTGGTGCTCTACGGCGCGCCAGCCGGCCTCACGTACAAGGCCAGCCAGCGCTGGCACCAGGACAGCGATCAGGTTCCAGGCGTGGCAGAGACCGGAGACCGGTTTGGCGCCGCGCTCACCAGCGGCGACTTCGACGGCAACGGCCACGACGATCTGGCCATTGGCGTCCCCGGCGAGAACGTGGACGGGAAGGACTTCGCCGGGGCCGTCAATGTCCTTTTCGGGACCGGTCGAGGCCTGGTTGCTGGCCAACTGTGGAGCCAGAACAGCACCGGGATCGCCGGCGTGGCGGAGGCCGGCGATCTTTTTGGCGCCAGCCTGACGTCGGGAGACTTCAACGGCGATCAGCTCGCGGACCTGGTCGTCGGCGCCCCCGGCGAAGCGGTCGCCACGCAGCGGAATGCCGGGGCGATACACGTGCTGTACGGGAGTCCGAGCATGGGTGCCGGCAGCGCCGAAAGCCAGCAGTGGTACGAGGGCTTGGCTGGCCTCGAAGGCGCCGCGGAGCTCGGAGACTTCTACGGAAGGTCCGTGGCTGCCGCTGACTTCGACGGGGATGGGTTCGACGATCTGGCGGTCGGCATTCCCGGGCAGCTCGTAGACGGCGCCGAGGACGCGGGAGCAGTGGCCGTCCTTTACGGACAGGCTTGCGGTCTGTCGAGCGCGGGCAATCAGCGGTGGACACAGAACAGCCCGGGAATTGCCGGCGTTTCGGAAGCTGGTGACCTGCTTGGCGCCAGCCTCGCCGCCGGTGACCTTATCGGAGATGGTAGCGCGGATCTGGCCATCGGCATCCCTGGAGAAGCTGTCGGCTCCATCCAGAACGCTGGTGGGGTCATCATCATTCGGGGCAAGCCGAGCGGCCTGCATGCCGCCGAGGACCAGTTGTGGCATCAGGACACGATCGCTTCGGCGGGAGTTGCGGAATCAGGGGACCGCTTTGGAGCGGCGCTCCTGGCCGGCGACCTCGATTCGGATTGGCGGGAGGAGCTGGTTATCGGGGTGCCGGGAGAGGATTTCAAGTGGGATGATGCCGGGGTCGCTCACGTGATGAGCGGGTGTTACGCCGGGATTTGCAATGCCGGCTCGGAGCTCGTCGACCTCGACTGAAACGGCGGGAAACGTATCTGTTCACCCCCTCCCTCCGCCTGGGGGGGAGGGGGTGAACATTTACCCGGAAACTATCAACCCGGGCCGGGCCACCCGGTGGGCAAGCAGCGCGGCGTTTCCTTTCCCGGCCTGGCCACTCCCGTGGGCGGGCCGGTGGCTGGCCGAATTTCCTGCGACGGACCACAATGATAATCGAGGGCAGCACGCCGGGTAGGCGTCGATTCCCTGGGGTGAACCCTCCCCCGGGGGCCTTTTCGTTCGCATACGGAGGAGCCAGAGGTGAGCAGTGCGAATAGTTGTCGAGATCCTTGGAGTCGTGGTCGCGTCCTCGGGCGCCAGGGTCTCTTCCGGGCCGCAGCGGTGGCCCGTCTGGCCTTCGTCGTTCTCGCGGCGATGACCCTGACGCTGCCCGCCGGGCGCGCCGGCGGAAAGGAGCCGGTACCGGCACAGGTAATCGTCAAGCTGAGCGCGGGATCGAGCCTCGGCCAGCGGCTGCAGGCTGCGGGCGTGCCGGCTGAGGTCGATCGGTTCGCATTCGGTGCCACGGCGGTCCGGCCATTGTACCGCTCGCGCGCGGCTCTTCTCGCGCTGCGCATGAAATCTCTCAACCGCCGAGACGAGCGAGCCGTAGCCGGAGCGGAAGCCATCGGGGGGCTGCTGCGCACGCTCATCCTGAGCTTCGACGATTCCGGGGAGGCGGCCGCGGCGCAGCGAGACCTGGCCCAAAACGCGGATGTCGAATGGGCAGAGCTCGATGCGGTGGTCACCGCAGCCGGCCTCGTACCCGACGACCCCAAGTTTAGCTCCCAGTGGGGCCTGGACTCCCCTACGACCCCGGATTCCCACGTGAACGTCGACATCAACGCACCCGAGGCCTGGGAGGTCACGACCGGCGACTCGTCGGTGACCATCGCCGTGATTGACAGCGGCCTCGCCGCCGACCACCCCGACTTCTCGGCCGATCGCCTGCTCACCATTCCCGGGTGGGATCTGGTCAACGGTTCTCCCAGCTCGGCGCGCCCTTTGTATGACGATTCCGGGCACGGCACGCACGTGGCGGGAATAGCGGCAGCGGACGGAAACAACAGCAGGGGAATCGCCGGAGTGTGCTGGGGCTGTCGAATCTTGCCGATCAAGGTGCTCGGAATGGGAGGAGCCAGTACCGTGTCCCTGGTTGCCGAGGGGATCCTGAAGGCGGCCGAAGGCGACGCCAAGGTGGCCGTTCTGGCGCTCGGTTTCCATACGAGCTCCGAGGCGGTCCGCGAGGCGGTCGACGCGGCCGCGGAGACCGCCGGGATGGTCTGCGTCGGAGCTGCCGGCAACGACGGCTGGGAAGCGCCTACATACCCCGCCGCCTACGACCACGTGATCGGTGTCGGCGCAACCGACACGTCGGGCGGGCGCGCGCCCTTTTCCAACTACGGGGATTGGGTGGATGTCTACGCCCCCGGCACGGGAATCTGGTCGACCATGACCGGCCAGACCTATTCCTCATGGGAAGGGACCAGCATGGCCGCACCACACGTCGCGGGCGTGATCGCGCTGGTCGTGTCGCTTCATCCCGACTGGGACATTCGCCGAGCCGCTCTGCAAGTCGTGCACACCGCGCCTTACCGGGAAGAGTCCGCAGTCAGAGTCAGATTGGTGGACGCCCACGCGGCGCTGACTGCGACCCCGCCCCTGAATCTACAAGTCACCGATGTCGACGTCGACGACTCCCCAACGCCCGGCTGTCCATCTTGCGATGGCGACGGTGCCGCCGAGCACGGCGAGACGGTTGGGTTGATTGTGCACCTGAGCGATGCCACCTTCTCCGCCGAGGGAGTTACGGCCACGCTGGAAACGACCGAGCGGGGCGTCACGGTCGGCAGCGCCGCGGTGACCTTTGCGCGAGCCCCGTCGGGGGACGAGTTGAGCAATGTCGGGGCTCCCTTTCTCGTCACGGTCGGCTCGGAGGTTTCCGCGTGGGACGTGTCGATGGACTTGACGATTCTCATCGCACAGGAGCCTCACCGTCAGTCGACGGTGACCTTGCCGGTCGCGCAGGAGATCACCGGCGATGTCGACGGCATCCTCCGTCTCCCCGCGGGTGGACGCTATCGCTTCGTCGGCACGACGCACGTCAAGTCTGGCGCGAGCCTGGAGATCGTGGGGGGGGCGGAGCTCCTTTTCGACCACCTGGCGCTTCTGCTCGTGGACGGCACCCTAATCGCCCGCGGCGCGGATGGAGGACTACCCATCACGATTGCGCCGATCGACAAGGAAAGCTGTGAGGCCGGCTCCACCTATTGCAGGGTGACGATCATCTTCGGCGCGGATGGGCAACCCGGAGTCGTCGACGCCGAAGGGAGCTACATCGGCGGATCGATTCTCGAGCACTGCGAGCTTGCAGAAGGGCTCAGCGCGGTGTACATCGGCGGTGAAATTGCCGGGGGGCCCCTCATCCAGGATTGTCGCATGGCCGGAGTGGCCGACGAGGTCGTGCTTGCTCCCGCGGCGGTCCGGAATAGCTCCTTTGACGGCATCGGCAGGATCGATCTCGGCGGCGACTCCATCCTCTACGGGTCGTCCGTCACGGGGGGGCTCGCGGAGCATCCGCTGCGCATCCGCTCCGCCGAAGCGGTCGTCACCAACAACACGATTACGGGCAATCGGGGCGGTATGCTTCTCGACGGGTACGCCTCGATCCAGTCCAATAACATCACGGCGAACAACACGGGCGGTTCCGGGCTGTTCGATGTCGTGGCTCCGCCGTGGCCGGGGCCGGGAGCTCACGCGGAGGGGAGCTACTGGGGGACCACCGACGGCTTCGAGATCGCCCGGCGCATTTACGACCATGCGGACAGTTATGCGAGGGGTTCGGTCTTCTGGGACAACCCCTCGGCCGTTCCCATAGCCGACGCGCCCGCCTTCGTCGTGAGCGCGATGGCGTCGCCACCCATCGCGGGAAGCGAGACTGTCGGGCTGACGATCGCGCTCAGCCGGCCGATGAGCACGGACCAAGGGCGCGTCCTGGTGCTTCAGGATGACGTTCAGGTGGCGAACGTGGACCTCGAGTGGCGCTCAACGACGAATGCGACTGCGAGCTACGAAGTCGGGGAGCTGGCGCCCGATGGGTCCTACACCTTTCAGCTTATTCGCGTCGCTGACTCCGATGGCAATGCGCTTCCCGACGGCCCCGTAGCATCGTTCGTGGTGGACGCTCCGGTCGGAATCGCGCGCGGGGTGGCGCTGGGCATCATGTTCGGAGCTCCCTCGGCGACGGCGCCCGATGCGACGACCACTGCTCTGGCGGGCCGCTTGCCGCGAGCGGGCGCCTACAGCGCTACCCTTAGCTGGCAGCCTGCCGCGCGAGCAACCGACTACATTGTCTATTGGGGGGTATCCGCGGATCAGCTCTCGGGCCAGATCCAGGTTTCCAGACAAACGTCGCTTACCTTTCCGAACCTGTTCTCGCCAGGAGACACCTACTGCTTCGCCGTGAAGGCGACGAAGGGAGGCCAGGACGGCCAGCTTTCCAACACGGTCTGCGAAACCGCCCCGGCCGCGGACGGGGTGCCGTTGCTCGACCCCAAGGTTCTGTGCCTGTTGCTCCTCGCCGCCGGATTGCCTTGCGTCCCGCGACCCGCTCATGCTCGGCGTCGCTCGACCGCTCGTCCCGTTGCGCGACGGGAAGATCGTCGCGGGCCAGATCCAGAGAAGTGATCGGGTCGGGACCTGTGCGCCTCGCCAGGCGGGATCTCGCGGGCGAGTCCTGGCCGAGCCTGCCCGACGCATGTCGGCAGGTCAGGCTGCACAAACCGGTCAGAGATCGTCCCCGCGACCGTCGGGGGGCCGAGGTTGCCTCGGGCCCGAGGAATTTCTCGCCGTTGTTCCCCTCTCCTGGCCTCCCTCCAGTGAGCGGAGGATGGCTATTACGCGCTGCCATTCCTTATCCGGGCGCTTATGCCGCTTGCAGGGCGAGGGAGGGGGTCACTGTCACAGCGACGGCGAACCGGCGGTGGATAGAGCGAGCTCTGCGCTCTTGTCACTTGACCGATTGCCCTGGCATGCTTATTATTTAACCGATCGGTTAACATCGCGCCGGCCCGGCCCCGGCATTGCTCCAACTTCGGGAGGATCTCACATGGCGCTCATCGCGAGCACGAGTCGGCAGCACGTCAAGGGCGGCGAAATCGCGGCCAGGATGCTCGCCGCCGAGCACGTCGAGCACGTCTTCGGCATCATCGACGGAACCTACTTCGGGTTCTACTCGAAGCTGGCGGAAAACGGCATCCGACTCGTATCCCCGCGCCACGAAACCTGCGCCGCGCACATGGCCGGGGCGTACGCGCGGTCTACCGGAAAGCTCGGCGTCTGCATCGCCAGCAACGGACCCGGTGTCGCCAACATCTTGCCCGGGATCGCCGTGGAAAACGCGGAGGGAAACCGCGTCTTGCTGATCACGAGCTGCCGCCGAACGGGGATTTCGTATCCCGATCGGGGCGGCACTTTTCAATACTTCCCGCACGTCGAGGTCATCAAGTCGATGGCGAAGTGGAGCTGCGTGGTTCCCGCGGCGGACCGGCTCGCGGAGATTCTCAGGCGCGCGCTGCGGACCTGCTTCATGGGGCGCCCTGGAGTGGTGCACGTCGACGTTCCGGAGAACATCATGAACGGCACGTTCGACTCTGACGACGCCTGGTTCCGTGCGCCCGAGACCTATCGCGCCGAGCTTCCGCACCCGTCCCCGGCTGCGGTTGCCGCCGCCGCGGCGATGCTCGCCGAGGCGCGTCGCCCGCTCCTTCATGCGGGCTCGGGTGTGCTGCATGGGGATGCGGGTCGCGAGCTCGCGGCGCTGGCGGCGCTCCTGGAAGCGCCCATCACGACAAGCTGGGGGGGGCGGTCGGCGGTTGACGAGCGTGCTCGCCACGCTGTCCCCATGATCTATGTCGAGGCGGTCAACGAGGCGCGCCGCGGTGCGGACGTCGTGCTGGCTGTCGGCACGCGGATGGGGGAGACCGACTGGTGGGGAAAGCCGCCCTACTGGGGTGATCCACGGCAGCAACGTCTGATCCACGTTGACCTCGAGCCCGATCCGCTCGGCGCTAACAGACCCGCCGACCTCGCGATTCAGGCCGACGCCAGATCTTTCCTCGTCGCGCTCCTCGAGCGCCTGCAGGCGCTGAATCCGCCGGCGGCGATGCCGGAGCGCCGCGCCTTCGTCGAGCGGCTTGGCGCCGCCTGCCGGGCGCGCCGCCAGAAGCTCGACAGCGCACTGTCCGACACCTCCGTGCCCATGTGCTCCGCGCACGTCGCCGGCATCTGCCAGGAGGTGTTCGGTGATGACGCTATCCTCGTCGTGGACGGCGGCAATACGTCGATCTGGGCGCAGTTTTACCACGAGGTCCGCGCGCCGCGCTCGGTGCTGACGACGTTCAAGATGGGCATGCTCGGTGCCGGGATCGGCCAGGCCCTGGGCGCCAAGGTTGCTCACCCCGCGCGCACGGTCTATTGCATCATCGGTGACGGGGCGATGGCCATGCACTGCCAGGAGATCGAAACCGCGGTGCGCGATGGGCTCGACGTCATCTTTTTGGTGCTGTGCGACAAGCAGTGGGGAATGGTCAAGATGAACCAGCAGTTTGCGTTGCGACCTCTCAAGACGCTGCTGCTGCGATCGTTGGGACCGGATGAGACCATCAACACCGACTTCCGCGAGATCGAATTCGACAAGCTGGGCCGCGCCCTGGGAGCATACGCGGAGCGTGTCGGCGACCCGCAGGCGCTGCGTGGGGCGCTCGCGCGTTGCCTCCGGGCGGGGCGGTGTGCGGTGGTGCACGTCGATGTCGACCCGGTGAAGCATCTATGGGCGCCAAACCTGCGGGATTTCAAAGCGATGCACGAGGAACCGGGGCGCTAGCCCGTGGGCACGGAGAGTCGACAAATGCCACCCGAAACAGAGCAAAGCACCGAGTCGTCACCCGAGAGTGCCCGTGCTGTCCTCATTACCGGTGCTGCGGGCTACGTGGGGCGTCTGCTTACCGCGGCTCTTGCTCGCGAGCGCCGGTCGGTCGCGACGATCGTGGCCGCGGATATCCGTGAGCTGCCGGTGACCTCGCGCCTGCCAGGGGTCGTGCACGCGCTCCTGGACGTCCAAAGCGAGAAGCTTGTCGCGGTCTTGCGCGAACACCGGATCGACACTGTGGTTCATCTGGCGGCGACCCTCAATCCCGCTCCGCAAGGCACTCAAGGCGGCCAGCTCGACGCGGACGTGGCGGGCATGCAAAATCTGCTCGCCGCCAGCGTCGCAGCGAAGGTTCGCAAGGTGATCGTCCTGAGCAGTGGCGCGGCCTACGGTTATCATCCCGATAGCTCCCCTTGCCTGGACGAGCGGGATCCGTTGCGGGGCAACGATGATTTCCCCTATGCGCGGAGCAAGCGACTGGTCGAAGAAGCGCTTGCGCGCTACCGCGCCGACCACCCTGAGCTTGCCCAACTGGTGCTGCGCGCTGGCACGATACTCGGCAGCACGACCGCTAACCTGATCACCAGGCTGTTCGAGAGGCCGTTCGTTCTCGGCGTCAAGGGCAGTGCCGCACCCTTCACCTTCACCTGGGATGAGGACGTCGTCGCCGCGGTGTTGCTGGGAGTCTTCTCGGCGCGGACCGGAATCTACAATCTTGTCGGTGACGGGGTGATGACGCTTAGAGAGATCGCCAGGTGTATGGGGAAGCCGTATCTGTCCGTGCCGCCGCGTCTGCTGGCGCGCGTCCTCGCGGTGCTCAGGCGACTCCGACTGAGCCAGGTTGGCCCCGAACAGCTCAAATTCCTGCAGTACCGACCGGTGATGTCCAATGATCGGCTCAAGCGCGAGCTCGGCTTCACCCCGCGCTGCACCTCGCGCGCGGCGTTTGGCGTGTACCGCCGCGGGCGGGGCGCCTTTTCCGGCCGCACCGTGGTGATTACCGGCGCTGCCGGGGGGCTCGGCCGCGCCCTGGCCCAGGAGTTCGCCGAGGCCGGCGGCCAGATCGCGATAATCGACCGCGACGGACCCGGGGTCGAGGCCCTGGCCATGGACCTGGCGGCGCGACAGGTGCGCGCCCGGCCGTACACTTGTGATGTTACCGATGCCGAGCGCGTTCGGCGGACGTTCGCGGAGATCGCGACGGACTTCGGCGGCGTCGACGTGCTCGTCAACAACGCCGGCATTTCGCACCGCAGCCTCGTTGAGCAGACGCGGGCGGAGGTGATCCGCAAGGTCATGGAGGTAAACTTCTTCGGCGCTGTGTACTGCACGCAGGCGGCCTTGCCGTTTCTTCGCCAGGCGCGCGGTCGGATTGTAGTGATTTCCAGCATCGCGGGCTTCGCCCCGCTGGTAGGCCGCGCCGGCTATGCGGCCAGCAAGCACGCGCTTCACGGTTTCTTTGACAGCCTGCGGGCGGAGCTCTGCGGATCCGGCATCGGCGTGCATCTCGTCTGTCCGGGCTTTACGGATACGCCGATCGACACCGCGGCTCTCGGCGGCGACGGCAATCCGGTAGCTCGGCCCCGGGTGATCATCGGCGCGATGGCGCGGCCGCAAGACGTCGCGGTCGCGATCGTACAGCAGGCGGCGCGGCGCCGGGACCGGCTCGTCCTCTCCCGCATGGGGAAAGCCTCGTATTGGCTCAACAGGGTTTGGCCCGCGGCGTACGCGCGTTGCATGCGGCGCGGAGTGGGGAGCGAGTTTTTCGGAGCATGAGGCCGTAGGTCCGCACGTGCCCGATCTCGACGCGCCGGCGCGCTTGACAGCGCGGCGTTCCCGGGGCAAGTATCGCTCTTGCCGCGGCGACCGACCGGTGGCGGCGTGAGCTCCTGCTATCGATGGGCAAACGTATGCCAAACGAGAGACCGTCCCCGCGAGTATTCGAGACTACGGCCAATGACCGCGACCTGAGCGCTTTTGCCGCCAGTGCCGCGGGCTCCGGTGGGGGCGGCGAAACCTCCGCGCTCCCCGGGTCGCGGGCTCGCACGAGCTGGTTAGAGCGGGTGCGGGCCCGTCTGCAACACCGCCGCGCTCCGCTAGTCATCATTCTGGCGGCGGTGACGCTCGCCGCACCCTGTCTGGCGGCAAAGCGACTCGCCGATGACTATATCCATCAGCTTCGCCTCTCGCCGGACAATCCTTCCCCCGGTTTCCCGTACGCTCCGCTCGACTTGTTTGTCTTCGCCTCAGGCGAGCCCGCGCAACGCGCGGCCATGATGGAGTCAGGCGGCTTCGCCTGGTGGACGAGTGACGGCTTTCAACTTTCTTTTTGGCGACCGCTGTCCGCATGCACTCACGTGCTTGATCACTGGCTTTTTCCCACCTCCTCGGTGTGGATGCACGCCCACTCCTTGCTCTGGTTTGGAGCATTGCTGCTTGTCGTTCACCTCCTGTATCGGCGGATCCACGAGCCCTGGATTGCCGGTCTCGCCCTGCTTCTGTACGCCGTAGACGATGCTCGCGGGATGGTCCTGAGCTTCGTGGCAAACCGCAACGCTCTGATCGCGGCGACTCTGGCCGTGGCGGCGCTCGTGGCGCACGACGCCTGGCGGCGCAGCGGCTGGCAAAAGGGCTGTTGGCTCGGCCCCCTCCTTTTCGGGCTCGCCTTGCTGGCCGGCGAATCAGCGCTGGCGATTACCGCCTACCTGTTTTCCTACGCCCTGTTCCTGGACTCCGGTGCCCTGCGTTTCCGCCTGTTGCGCTTGACCCCGTTCGCGGTCATTACCGTCGCGTGGAGTGGGCTGTACGCCGCGCTTGGGTATGGGACCAGGGGCGGCGGGATATACGTGCACCCCCTGCAGGAGCCGATCCGGTTCGTGGGCGCGCTGCTCGAGCGGCTTCCCGTGCTTCTCCTCGCGCAGCTTGGCGGGCCCTGGTCGGACCTGTGGCTCCTTTACCCCGCGCAACTGCGGGTCGCGGTATACGGCCTGGCGCTGGCGGCGATCGGCAGCGTCCTGTGGCTGGCCTGGCCGGTCCTTCGCGCGCAGGCCGCGGCGCGGTTCTGGGCGCTCGGCGCGCTGTTGGCCGCGGTTCCCGTGTGTGCCACGTTCACCTCCGATCGGCTGCTCGTCTTTACGGGCATCGGCGGCATGGGGTTGATTGCCACGTTCCTTGCCGCTACGACGGCGCCCGGGCTCACCTCCGGTGCCTGTCGCCGCGCCGCCGTGCGGGTCGCGGTGCCCTGCCTGATCGCGGCTCACCTGGCGCTCGCTCCCACGCTGCTGCCGTTTCGCGCCGTGTCGGTGAACGCGCTCGCGGACGCCTTCGGGCGCATTGACGCCGCGGTATTTGCCGGAGAGGACATCCGCGACCGGACTCTGGTCGTCGTCAATGCCCCCGCGGACGGATTTGTCGCCTACCTCCAAAGTCAGCGTCAGGCCGCGGGCAAGCCGACATTCCGAAAGCTCCGGCTGCTGGCGACCGGCCTGGCACCCGTGGAAGTGCAGCGACTCGACGAGCGCACCCTGCGCGTGCGGCCGAGAGACGGGTTCTACAGCACCGAGGGCGAGCGCATGGTGCGCGGCCTTGGTTTCCCGTTTCACCCGCAGGAGACGATCACGCTCTCGGATCTCGTGATAACCGTTCGGGAAGTGACCAGCGATGGCCGTGCCGCGGTCGCCGATTTTCAGTTTGCCGCGCCGCTCGACGACCCGTCGCTCTTGCTCATGGCCTGGGCGGACAGGGCGCTGGGAACCTATGTGCCGCCGGCCGTGGGGAGCGCCGACACGCTTCCGCCAATCGACCTGCTGCACGTTTTCGCGGGAAACTAGAGGCACGCCGCCGATAGACTTGTGATTTTCCCGGGCCTGAGCTACCTTGCGGGCAAAGCCGTCGTTCGGAATCGGCCGGCAGGCTCCGCGGAGGTCTCATGGAAAAAAAGATGTCCCGGCCCAAGGATTCGGCGTCACGAATCCTGAACGCCGCCGACGAGCTGTTCGGCGAGCTTGGTTACGATGCCGTCAGCATCAGCGATGTTGCCCGCAAGGCGCAAGTCAACAAGGCGCTGGTCTTCTACTACTACAGCAGCAAGGCGGAGCTTTTCGAACAGGTCATCGAGCGGTACTACGCTGCTCACGCGGCCGTTCTCGCCGCGGTGGCGCGGCGTCCGATGTCCGTGCGCCAGCGCCTTCACGACATGCTCGATGCCTACTTCCGTTTCATGGCCACCAATTGGCGATACCCGCGTCTGATTCAGCAACAGGTATCGAGCAATGGGCCACACCTGGAATCGATCCAGCGCAATCTCGCCATGTTGTTCGAGTCTATTCGCGTGCCGCTCGAGGACCTTGCCGTGCAGCGCCCCGAAACGTCGGCCCGCCAGTTTTTCGTGACGTTCTCGGGCATGGTCATCAACTACTTTACGTACGCGCCTGTCCTTTCGGCGATGTGGGGCACGGACCCGCTGGCGGAGGCCGAGCTCGCCGCCCGCAGGAGCCACCTGCACTGGGTCCTCGACGGCATGCTCGACAAGCTGGATCGCGAGAGCGCGCAGAGCTGAGACGCTGCTCCTGGGTGTGCTCGGCGACTCCAGCCGGCGCGCTGGCCGCAGCGGCGCCCGTGGTTGGTGACGGCTCTAGTTCACAGGATCTCGCAGTCTCGCCGCCGCTGGCCCGTCGATGCCCACGGCCACCGCGAGCTCACGGGCCGCTTCCCCCTCGCTCTCGGTCCACGACTCCGCCGCCGCCATGAGGCCGGCCGTTCGCATCGCCTCCGCAAATGCTCTGGCCATGAGCCGGTAGCTCTCTTTCTTTGGGTGGCAATAGTCCTCGAACAGCGTCCACCCGGGGATGCCATTTGGGGCGTGTTCGACGAACAGCTTCTCGATGTCGACCAGGATGACGTTTGGAAACTCCGCTGCCAGGCGCCGCACAATCTGGTTGATGCGCGTCGGCGCGCGGAGCGGCGTGCGGTCGTTGTCGCGCGCCAGCTCGTAATAGTGCTTCGCCTCCGCGGTTTCGCCGCCGGCAGCGAGAGCGGCCGCCAGGTCATACACGGTGCGCGCGTGCTCGGGGTTGGCCCGCTGAGCTTCCCGCAACTTCGCGACGGCCTCAGCGAGGCGTCCCTCGGCGGTCGCCACCCGCGCCTCCGCCGTGGCCTCAAGCCACACCCGGCGCTGCTCCGGCCCGAGCGCGCCCGACTGGATTGACCCGAGTGGCGGATACTCCAGGTTGGAAGTGAGTGTTCCGAGGAGCACTCGCTTGCCATGGGTGCGCGCGCTTTCCAGCGCGGCGCGGATGTTTTGCTCGTAGAACGTCATGAAGCGATCCTCTTCGTCACGGCCGAGCTTGCGCGCGACCTCGGTCTGCCCTGACCAAAGCACGTCACCACAGCAGGTTGCCAGGATGTCGACAAACGTCAGGTAGAGTCGACTGCGATGCAGGACGCCGAGTTGCCGCCGCGTCTGGCTCGCCAGATAGCGGTTGCGCTCGTGAAACTCGTTATGGCCTGAATACACAATCAGGAGATCCGGGTCCAGACTCATGGCTGTCGGGACTGCCTCGCGGACGAAGTGGCTGGGCGCGCCCGGGCGGCCGAAGTTGACCACGCGCGCCGTTCTTCCAGGCACGCGATCTTTCAGGATCGCCTCGAGCCACCGCGGAGCCGAGCTCTGCGGGTGGGGATTGCCGGCCATCGAGCTGCTCCCGAAGCAAAAAATCTGATACGCGCCATCGACTTTCGGCACGGCCTCGTCATGTGATCGCACCCACTGCTCGACAGTGGCGGTGACCGGGGCCGCGCCGCGCCGCACCGGGAGCCCGAGCAGTCGACACGCCGTCTCGAGGAATCCGAAAACGATCGCCCACGCCAGCGCCGTGTACACCGCGTAGCGCGCATAGGTTGACAGGCTTCGCCTGAGCTTCTCCGGCGCGGCTCTGGCCCGCGCGAGAGCGGCCACCGCGAGGCGCAGGAGGCGCAACGCGAAGGCCAGCGCCACCGCGGGTGCCAGCCCGAGCACGAGCAGCTCCACAGCCTGCGCGGACGCGCCGATACTGTATGGCCTGAGGTCTCCGCTACCGAGTAGTTCCCAGCCCTGCCCGCCCGGTGTCAGGACGAAGAGCTCGAGTGCGGCGACGCCGCGCCCGTGCACGTATCTGACGCGAATCGACCGCTCTCCCTGTGGCAAGGAGACCACGCCCGCGATCACCTTCGGCGTGGTGCTGGCTGCCTTGATCACGGAGTGACCATCGACCTCAACGCTCACAAAGCCGCCGTAGCGCGCCGCGAATTGGTACGGTCCCGCGGCCACGGCGGTGAAATAGCCTTCCCAGTCCGCCGAAAAATCCTGGGTCGGGAAATTCGGATGAACCCAAGGTGTTCTCAAGTCGATGGCGGCTTCCCGTTGACGCAGGAAAGTGGGAGAACCCGCGGCCGCTCCGCGATAATACGTGGCGTGTGCTCCGCGCTGTTCCACCGTGCCATGGATCAGCAGAGCGCCGGCCACAACGAAGGCGGTGCAGGCTCCGAGCAATCCGAGCCGCGTGCGGTCGGCGGCGTCGAACCCGAGCCGCGCGCGCCGCCAGCGCTCCGCCGTGGCGATGGTGACGCCGGCTGCGGCGAAGCCCGCGAAGAGCAGCGCACAGGTTGCCGGCGGCAAGGCGATGAGGAGCCGCGCAATGCGCGTTTGCCAGGGCTTGGGCTCCGCGGCGAGCTGAAAAATTGGCGCGCCGCTCTGCTCAGGCGTCCCGGAAATCGTCAGCGACAGTGTGAGCGCTGACTCCTCCTGGCCGTAGCTCGCGCCGGTGGGGCGGAAGTCCTCAGCGCTCAGTCCCGTCGCCGTGACTACAAGCAGCAGCGGTTGTCGGGCAAGCTCGATCTCGGTCGCCGCTGCCTCCGTGTGGACGTGCGGCTTTTCACCCACGACATCGAGGACCTCCCGCTTGCCGACATAGAGTCGAGCATGCCGCTTCGTCGACAGGACAAGTCGATAGCGACCGGGGTACGGGCTCCACAAATAGGTCTGCCACATCGCCTGACCGTTGACGTTGCCGGCGCAGGCCGGCGTCGTCAGGGCGCTCGACAGCGGGGGCGCCAGCGCCGGTGGCAGCATGATCACGCTCACCCGGCCCTGCTCGAGCTCCGCGGCGCGATCCCCACCCGTGGCGCAGGTCGGCTGCCGCCACTGCATCGATACCCCGACGTCCAGAGCGTCTTTCGGACGCGGGAGCGAAAGCAGGGCGGCCGCCGCTGCGGCAATCCCGAGGCTCACTACCAGGGCACGGCGCATTTGCCAGGTCCACTTTGCCCGACGGGCGGGTGCTGATACCAGATGTGGTCATGACCGGAGGCCTTCATCCCGCCACGGCACAGGGCGGCCATGAGCGATTGTTGGCATCCGGAACGGCCCGCGAAATTGTTGCTGCCGAATCATCAGACGTCAAGCCCTGCCGGCCGGCGTGCCCTCCTGAATCCACCGCCTGCTCGAAGTCGACGCGGCAGCGCCCCCCCGTCCCTCCCCGCGCTTGCGGTAGGAGGTGAGATGGGGAGTCTTCGTGATGGACTTTCCGCGTGCCTTGCAGGCGAACCGGCGGCGGATTCAGGCCCTGGGGGCGCGGTTGACTCCAGGTGTGGGCTGGACTTATCATCGGCTTGTGCCAATCTCAGCGCGGCGTGGTGACGAGCTACGCGATGGGCCTCGGCGGGCTGCTCACCGAGCGGTTGACGGCGGCCCTGCCGGCGAGTTTCTGCCGCTTGGCCTGGCAAGAACAAGCAGTCATCCACCCAGGTGACCCGGCCGCGGGGCGGGGGTCATCGCATCGTTTGCGAGCTGTGCCTGTCGACTACTTGCACCATATCTTGAGCCCACAGGTTGGCGTATGGGTGCGGACGCTGGCGGCGTCGCGCCGGCGTGTTGACCCCTCCATCGATCTGTCGCCATTTGAACGCCGCCAAATCGTGTCGGATTGGCGCCTGCGCCTTTTCCTCTCCGCGGATCGACTCGATCCGGCCGATGAGATGATCCGCCTGTTTGCCCGCGAGTGCCACGCCGTGCGGTGGCAGGAAACCTTCTCCCCGCGGATCGGCACCAGCCTCTTCGAGGCGCGCTTCAAAGTGCCCGACCATCCGTTCTTTCGCGGTTTGGATCGAGAGCAGCGGCATTCGCTACTCGATATCTTGTTGCTCGGGCTCGCCCGCCCCTGGTGGGTGCGGGCCGCAGCCGTTCCTGAACACTATGACACGGCGACGCCACTCCCCCTCCGCGCACTCGTCGGTCTCGACCGCGACGCCCGGCGCGATCTCTGGGACTATGTGGTCCATCGAAAACGCCCGGCGGGCGATCTCCGCGACGCCGGCACCGCCTACTTCAGACAGCTTTACCGCGAATCGGTTCGCGAGATCGGCCTCGGGATCCTCAAGGAGAAATTCCTTCATTGTCTGCAAACCACCGATCTTTCCCCTTTGCTCGTCTCCTTTCTTCGCCGCACCCTGCTTTGTGAGGAAGTCGGTCTGACCGGTGGATCCGAGGACGAACCTTTTCGCCTCAACCTCAGGCAGATTGCAGACGCCCGGCAGGTCATTCGCGAGGAGCTCGCGGAACGACGGTATCTCGACATGCACGTGCTGCCGTTTTGCCGTGAGCGCATCGGAAGATTGCCGCAATGGCGCGTTCGGCTCGCTCGCCGCGGCCTCGACGGCGCCGCCATTCTCGTCCCCTACGAGCGCCCCCATGGCCTCTTTCAACGAAGCGGCTTCGGCCAACTCGTCACCGACGCCGAGGCGGTAGCCGCGACCGACGGCTTGAGCCTGATCCACGGCGTCCGCGTCACCGTCCCGCGGGGCGAGGAGCATGCGTCGTTTCCGCGCCTGGCCGGTCTCTTCGTTTCCGATGTCGTCGACGGCATCCCCGCCGACCAGTTTGCCTACGAGGTGAGCTGTCAGAACGGCATCGTTCTGATCCCGGATGGTCCATCCGGGGATTCATGGCTCCTGAAGGGGGACAGATCAGGAACCGTGCTGGCAGGCTTGACACGACAGGTTGGCCCCGGCGCCGTGGTGCTGGAGGCCTGGAATCTGAAGGCCGGCGCTGACGGACCTGCCGCCTCCGCTGCGCGCCTGGCCGAACCACACACGGCGAGACACTCCCTCACCGCCGGGTCGGGAGCCCACCTGGACTCTGTCCGGCTCGGGTGGTCCGGGATTGTCATCGAGCGCTTCTCAACTCGCGACGAGTTCCTGACGAATCTTCCCGAAGCGCGCCTGGTCCATCGGGGCCTGGAGTGGATGGGTGCCATGCTCATGGTAATGCGTCTATATGACCGGCCCGTGGGCGGCAGCGAGGCACTGCGACGCGTCCCCGAGCTGATCGCGGCCTATAGTCAGAGCGGTCCAAACCCCGGCGCCGAGCGATGATCGATCCCGCGAACTTCCCCATCAATTATCTGCTCCTGCGCAAAGAAGAGTTGCTCAGACTGCTTGCCCTCGACCCGGGTAACGCGGACCTCGGTCTTGAGCTCGTCCAGGTGCACGACCTGGTGAATGAGAAGATCACTCTGTACTGCCTCGATGCGCTTTCTGACTCCGAAGCGGCCTTGCTCGCCGACCACATGCGGCGGTGCCAACACTGCCGCGATCAGTGCGAGGCGCGCGAGCGCGAGCTGCTGCTCGCGCTCGGTATTCAGGACGAGCGGCTGCTGCGCGATCGCTCCTCCGAATGTCTACCTTGGTGGGCGCTGGTCGAAGAAGCGCTCGGCCGCGCGTCTTCACTCGAGGGCGGGGAGCATCTCTTGCGGTGCGCCCGGTGCAGCAAGGAGCTGGCTTCGCTGCGGGCGGAGCGCGAATTACTGCTGCGCGCGGAGCGCAAGACCAGATCGGGCGTACGCGAGGCCAGCGAGCCGTCGGCGCCACCCGAAGCCGCCGAGGAACCGGCGCCCGAGCCCCTGGAGGTTGGCCCGCCCGCGCCGCCCGAAGCCGGCCCCGCTCTGGCTCTGCATCAACCCGCCCGTCGTCGAACCATGAGCGCCTTCACGATTGCCGAAGTTTTCCGTATCGGCGATAACTACGTAGTCGCCCTGCAGACCCCGGACCGCAATCTCGATGGCGCGCGACTGCGTCTGACCGTCGCTTTTCCCGGGGACGGCGGATTGCGGCAGAGCTCCGATACGCACATCATCGATGGGCGCGCGCTCTGCAAGTTTGAAGGAGTCTCTGAAGACGTCGATCCGACCCAGTTAGTGGTTCGCAAGCTGGAGGTTCGCCAGGCCCGCTGATGCTGTTGTTTCGCCTGTTGCTGGACGCTTTCCGAGAGCTCTCCCCATGAGCACCCCGTTGACCTTTCTCGCCGCGGTGCCGCCGCCGTCCGCTGGCACCTTCCTGGACGCCCGCACCAGCGTCGATTCCTGGAGCCGCGTCGAACCCCTATTCGATCAGCTCGAGCGGCACTCGCTGGAGAGCGCCACCAAGCTACAGGCCTGGCTGGTTTTCTGCAGCGAGCTGCAAGCGGCGATCGACGAGGAGCTCTCGCTGCGCTACATCGCCTCAACGCGGGACACTGCCTCCGACGCCCTTGACCAGGCGTATCTCGACTACATTGAAACCGTGACCGAACCTGCGAAGGAACGGTGGCATCGCCTTCACCTGCGATACCTGGCCAGCACGGGGCGCGGCGACCTCGAGCCGCGTCGCTACGCGGTCCTCGACAGAATCATCGAGAACGAGGCGGCGCTTTTCGTGGCGGACAACCTGGCACTGGAAACTGCTGAGGCGCGCCATTCGCGGCGATATCAACGCCTCATGGGCAACATGACCGTCGATTTCGACGGCCAGCAACGCACGCTTCCCGAAATGCGGCCATACCTGGAAGAGCTCGACCGCTCGCGGCGGAAGGCGGCGTGGCAAGCCGTGGAGCAGCGGCGATTCCAGGACAAAGACGAGCTCGAGGACGTTTTCCACGAGCTCGTCTTGCTTCGCGGCCAGATGGCGTCCAACTGCGGGTTCGCAAGCTACCGGGATTACATGTTTCGCCGCTTGCGGAGATTCGACTACGGGCCGCGGGATTGCGAGCAACTTCACGCGACCACCGAGCGCTTCGCGATGCCATCGGTGCGCATGGTTCAGCAACAGCTTGCGGACCAGCTCGGGGTCTCTGTGCTTCGCCCGTGGGACCTGCTCGCCGATCCGGATGGCGAGTCACCGCTGTCCCCCTTCACCAGCACGGAGGCCCTTCGAGAGGGCTGCCAAACGATCTTCGAGCGCGTGTTTTCGGCCTTCGGCGAGCAGTTCTGCGAGCTTTCCCGGTACGGGTTGCTGGATCTTGCCAGTCGCGTGGGGAAAGCTCCCGGCGCTTATCAGATCACGCTCGCCCGCCGCCGGCTGCCGTTTATCTTCATGAGCTCCGCGGGGGGGCATGAAGACGTCGTGGCCTTGCTGCATGAGGGCGGGCACGCCTTTCACTGCTGCCTGACTCGGCACGAGCCCCTACTCGTGTATCGCGACGTCCCTACCGAGATTGCGGAGGTCGCTTCCATGGCCATGGAGCTGCTGGGGGCTCGTCATCTGGAGGTTTTCTACAGCCAGCATGACGCGGAGCGAGCGCGGCGGCGCCAGCTTCGCGGCATCATCCCCTTCTTTGCGTGGGCCGCGACCATCGACGCCTTTCAGCACGCGATCTATACCGCGACGGAGCGCTCGAAAGCGGCCAGGCGCAACACCTGGGCGCATCTGCGCGCGCGCTACGCGGGCCTGGTGGACCACCATGGCTTGGAGGAGCTGCAACAGGTGGAGTGGCTGCAGCAAAGCCATCTTTTCGAGACGCCCTTCTACTACGTGGAGTACGTGATCGCGCAGCTCGGAGCGCTGCAAGTATGGCAGCGGTCATTGGCGGATCCACTGGGGGCGGTGAACGCCTATCGAAAAGCGCTTGGCCTGGGTGGAAGCCGGCCGCTCCCGGAGCTCTTTGCGGCCGCGGGAGCGACCCTTGACTTCAGCGGAAATGTGATGCTGCCGCTGCTCCGCCTGATTCACTCCCACCTGACCCCGGCGCCGCGTTGAGCCGCCGACGGCCGGCAGCGGCGGGTGCCGAAATCTAGCTGTCGATGGCTCACGACTTGACACCCGGACGGTGCCCTGGTACTTTCCTGTTGTCGGTTGTTGGGGATACTTCGAGAGCAGCTATGGTCCGCTACACAACAGATCAAGAGGTCCGTAGGAGAAAGATGGCGATTGGGGGTCGCCCATAGAGCGCTTCTCAAGGACCTCGTGATAGTTCTCCTACCAGTCTCCCGGTCCTGATAGGTGGTTTGTGCCCGCGGGCTGCTGTGTACATTTGAGGTGGGCTACCAGATGGATAACCTATGGCCGCGCGTTCAGGAAGGCCTACGAGCAAAGGTGACCTCAAGATGTTACGAGCGATGGTTCGCGCCGGTTAGCCTGGAACGTCACATGGGTGACAACGTTGTGTTGTCCGTTCCCAATGCTGATCACGGCCGATATCTAAAAACGTTCTACGCGCACCTGATCCAGGAGACCATTCGCGAGGTTTGCGATGACGGGCAGGAGGTGTCGGTCGTCTTCGCGCATCCCGAGCCGGTTCCCGCTCAGGCGGCGTTCCGGAGCGCTGCGCCAGGTCGGCGGCCAACGACGCGGCGCCTTGCTGCAGCCGATCCCAAGGGTGGCCCGGAAAACCCGGGAGTAGAAACCCTCTTTGCCGCGCTGGTCGAGGAAGGCGCCGTCGCGGGCCGACAGGGCAGTTGCGAATATACGGGCATGCCGCTCAGTACCCGCTACACGTTTGACAATTTCGTCGTGGGGGCGGGAAACCAATTTGCGCACGCGGCGTCGCTGTCCGTTGCCGAGCATCCCGCGGGGCGCTATAACCCGCTCTTCATCTACGGCGGCAGTGGTTTGGGCAAGACGCATCTGTTGCACGCGATCGGCCACGTGGTGGCAAGTCGCGCCGCTGTCGGCGGCGGCGAAGTGAGGCTGTGCTACGTGCCGTCGCAGCGCTTCATGGAAGAAATGATCGAATCGATCACCAACCAGCAGGTCACCGGCTTCCGGGAACGGTACCGCAAGGTCGACCTGCTCATGATCGACGACGTCCATGGCCTGGCGGGAAAAGAGCGCACGCAAGAAGAGTTTTTTCATACCTTCAATACGCTATATGACGCCCATAAGCAGATCGTATTGACCAGCGACCGCCTGCCCAAGGACATCAAGACCCTCGAGCACCGGCTGCGATCGCGGTTCGAGTGCGGCCTGATTGTCGACATCCAGCCGCCAGACCTCGAAACCAAGGTGGCCATCATCCGCAAGAAAGCGGCGTCACTGAAGGTGAAGGTGCCCGACGATGCGGCGCTCTTCATTGCCGAGCGCGTGACGTCCAGCGTTCGCGAGCTCGAAGGGTGTCTCAACCGCGTTGCGGCTCAGGCCGCTTTCCGCGGGAATCGCATCACCGTCCCCTTTGTCCGCGAAGTGCTGCGCGACATCCTCAACGAACCGGAGGCGCGGGTGACAACAGAGCTTGTGATCGATCGCGTGGCGGAGTATTTTAGCCTCAAGTCGCGCGACCTCCGAGCCAGGGGGCGCACCAAGCCGGTTGCCGAAGCCAGACAGATTGCCATGTATCTGGCGCGCGAGCTTACCAATGACTCGACCACGGAAATCGGCAGCAAGTTCGGTGGGAGAGATCATAGCACCGTCATCTTCGCGTGCAAGAAAATCGAGGATCTGGACAAGCAGGATGAGGTGATCGCGAAGACGCTTCGTCGCTTGCGGACCGAGCTTGGCAAGGGAAGCTCGGCCGGAGGATAGGAGAACAGAACTGCCCCCGTAGCTCAAAGGATAGAGCAGCGGACTTCAACAAGGAGCCTTCCGCGGGAACCAGCATCGCTGTGGCGAGGCCCAACCGTGGAAGTGGACGGCGCAGTATGCGGGGAACCCCTAAAGCCCGAGGCACCACAACGCGGCCCGCGTGGCGAGCGTACGTGACGGTGAAAAAAGACCTCGGGATGCGACAATGGGCAATCCGCAGGGAACCGCGGGCGAGGCCTGTAGAGGCACTACCAAGGACCCTCAGAGACTATACGCGCCGCGCCTGGAATGGCGAAGATATAGTCCAGACTCCAACACCGCGGCGAGCGGTGGCTCGGGAAACCGGGTGGGGTATGCTAATCCGCAGGTTGCACGTTCGAGTCGCGCCGGGGGTACTTTTGTCAATGGGCCATGCGTATCGCCGCAGTTCTGCCGGTCTCGTTTGCGGCGCGAGGGCAGCGGCAGTGCGGACCGAGGCCCGACGCTATGCACGCTGCTGCATCTGCTGTGAAGAAGTGTTCCCAACGGCAGACTGCGCCTCATGGGCATCGCCGCGCACCCTCGGGGCGAGGAGTGTGAACCTGCTTCCACAGTCGGCCAGCGAACCCCTTCAGTGCGGCCCCCTGCCAGGAGAGGAAAGTGCGCTGCGGCGCTATTCCTGCGCGACGGCGCCAGATCCGCGAGGACGATTGCTCTGGTATGAAGATTGCATAAGCCCAGCCGGAAAGGAGTATCAGCCGTGAACGGAATGACATCCCCAAGAAGACTCTGGCGGGACCTTCTTCGCGACGATGACGGCCAGATGACGGCAAGCTACGTGCTGCTGATCATCGTCGGCATCGTCATTGGATACATGATCGTGCGGACCGTCGCGACGCTGATCGGCGGTGCCGACATCGCCTGCCCGGACAAGGTCGAATGCCCGGAGTCCGGCCGCGCGAGCATTTTCGGCAACTTCACCAAAGTCGTGCAGAAACCTTCTTATCACAACAAATCGCTCTAACCTGGGGACGG
Organism: Candidatus Schekmanbacteria bacterium; assembly: GCA_016188575.1. Taxonomy (GTDB): domain Bacteria; phylum CSSED10-310; class JACPHN01; order JACPHN01; family JACPHN01; genus JACPHN01. The sequence continues at coordinate 42,762 of JACPHN010000012.1, read as the reverse complement.
GGAAAGGGGACATCCATGCAACACCTGAGCAGGCTCGCGGTGGACGAGAGCGGGCAAACCACAGTCGAATGGATCGTTTTGAGCATCATGATCGGCGTCACCATGGTCACCATTGCACTGGTGTTCGCCGACGCGCTGATCGAGATCTTCGAGAAGATCAAGGAAAAGATCAACGACTTCGCCGACGCGATCGGCTTCTAAGGCCCTCGCGAGGCGCCAATGGAGATGAGCGGCATGTGGCGAGCACGGGAGCGAATGCGCACTGTAGTGCGCGGGCAGCGTGGCGAGACAGACAGCGCCGGGCGAGAGCGCGGCTCGTCGATCATCGAGTTCATCATCGCGGCATTTGTCATCCTCATCGCGTTCATCGTAATCGCGCAGATCGCGATCATCGTGAATGCCTGGCAAATGGCGAACTACGCGGCTTTCATGTCCGCGCGCACGGTGATTACCAACAGCGAGATCCTGCCCGTTTCTTGGAGCGGTGAGCACGCCAAGGTCGCCAAGAACATCATGGCGCAGGCGTACGGCGGCTCGAGATACGAGGCGAAGGCGATCTACTACAGCATTCCCTTCGTGTCCGGCGGCGTCGTGGTGTACTGGGAGATGGATCTGTTCATCCCGAAACCGCTGTCGATTCCCTTCGACCTGATGGACCCCGACGACTTCTTCCCCTGGCTGATCCGAAAGCTGTTCCCCTGGGTCCCGTGGAACCCCGAGACCGACAATCGCACCATGATTCTCGGTTACGCTCCGCTGCCCGAGGAAGGGTTTTTTGCCCTTCCCGGACTGGGGCAGTTCAGCCTGGGGATCCCGAGAGAATGCGAAATCTGGGGCAAGTGCGGTCCACTCGAGTTCACGGACAATTACTAAGAATCAGGAGCGCCCACATGCCAGAGAACTTGCACAGACCGCTCGGACGCGAGCATGGACAGGCATTCCTGATGGCTCTCTTCCTCGTGCTGGGAGCCTTTCTGTTCGTTGGCCTGATTTACAACACCGGTGTTCTTATCAGCCACAAGGAGGCCCTGCAGAACGCCGCAGATGTTGGGGCGATGAGCGGCGCCGCGGTCCATGCACTCGGATTCAACGAGATTATCCGCAAGGAAAAGGAGATTCGGCGGCAGTACTTCACGTATCTCAACAAGTCGGCGAGCCACTGGGAGGATCCCGTCGCGGTTTCGATGCCGGCCGCGATCGGCTACGCGGGCGAGCTTCAGGCCAAGGTTGATACCCTGATGAAGGATATCGATGGCCCCGGCGGCGCCAACGCCATGTTCTCTTTTTGGGCAAAGAACATGGTCAAGATGATCGTCAAGAAGAACTACGTCAACGTTGACGGCGAACCCGACATCATCCTGCCGCACGGCCTCGAAAACAAGATCACGCTCCTCAAGAAGCAGCATGATTCGGACTTCTACTATTACTATCAGGATGTATGCTCCTTCCTGGGCGTCGAATATCCCTGCACCAACTACGGTTCGTTGCCGAAGATCAAGACCTGGCACGACGGTAAGGACACGCGCACGGTTACCGTAATGGGTGTGCGCGTTCGCTCCAAGCCGATTCCGCCCGAGCAGCTTTTTGCCGGTAGGCTGATTGCACCGGACGGTATCCCCCCAATGGAGGCAGTCGCGGCTGCCAAGCCCTTCGGTGGCTACCTCGTGCACGATCCAGATCGCACAATCATCTGGCAGTTCACTCCCAACCCTCTCGTTCCATGGGGAGAGCTAGCATCTCTGCCGATGGGGAATATCGTCGCAGCTCATGCCGCCATGTTCTTCACTCCTGGCAGTCCCTGGCCACCGGACATCTATGGACCGACATGGAACTACGGCATCTTCTTCGATCGCGACGACTACGAAGAATACCTCGTCAAGATCGGCTACCCGCGGGTAGCCAACGCGCTTGGGCACGGTATCCCGGACGCCCATCAGTACCTGCACTAGGACACCGGTGGGAGACCCTGACATGCGAAACGTGAAAATGCAGAGCGGGACCCCGCGGCGAATGAAGGGTGAGAGCGGCCAATCCATTCTCGAGGTGCTGCTCGTCATCATGCTGGTGTTCATTCCCGTCGTGCTGTTGCTCATTACCTACATCATCGGAAACTGGAACCAGACGTACGCGTTTTCGGCAGCTCGCAACGACGCTCTGGAGCGAATGGTGGAACCGCAACTGGGCTGGGACGACGATGAAAATCAACCCTGCGTGACGCTGAAGACGGCAAAATGGATCTTTTTCAAGCCCCAAGGGCTCGCCGAATTCTCGAGCACGGTCAAGTTGTATCAACCGCATCGCCCCTGGCCTAGGACGTCTGTCGAAAACTGCAGTTGATCCATCGCCCAATAGCGAATCTATCAATGCCGGGTAGCAGCGCATCGCCGCGACCCGGCATTGGCGTTGTTGGCAGCCCGCGCTCAGGACCCGAGCCCATATCCACCGCCAGTTCGATGTCCACGTGACAGTGCTCCTGCGTCCCTCCCCTCACGTGCGGGTGAAGCGGGGAGTCTTCTTGATGCGCTTTCCGCTCAACTTGCAGTCGATCTGGCGGCGGATTTAGGCGAATACGGCCCCTTGCGCTACCGGACCTTCGCCGGTAAACTGCCGTTGAAATTGGACGGCGATGCACCCCGCGCAAGGCCCGGCCGGGTATCCTTGCTCGCGAGCTCGATGGCGGGGCCCTGGGAGGTGAGGCTGCGACATGAAAAGCAAGCAGGGACTGCTCATTTCTATCATGCTAGGGCTGATCGTGGGGGCGCTAATCTACCGCTACATCGGCCAGGTAGAAAAAGAATACATGCAGCTAGGCTCGGAGCAAGACGTTCTTGTCGCGACCCGTGACATCCTCCAATACGAGCGCGTCGATGACATTATGGTGAAGATCATCAAGGTTCCGGCCGCATACATCCAGCCTGGAGCCCTGAAGTCTGAAAAGGAAGCGGTCGGGCAAGTGACTTCGACCCCTATGCTCAGCGGCGAACAGATTCTAAAGACCAAGCTGTTCTCCTTCGGCTTGGAGACCGGCCTCGCCCTGAAAGTACCGCCGGGGTATCGAGCACTGAGCCTGGTGGTCAATGACGTGACCGGCGTCGCCGGCTTGGTGCGCCCCGGAAACTACGTAGACATCTTCGGAACGTTTCAGATCAAGGACGAAGACGACCGGGTAAGCGCGACGGAGCTGCTTCTCCAGAACATCCTCGTGCTCGCTGTCGAGCGCCGCATGTCCGCCATTACCCCTGAGCAACTGCAGACGATCGAGGAGGAACGTGAAGCGCAGGAGAAGCGGGGCGAAGTCGGCGGCCGCAAAGGGATGGGAAAGGAAGAGTATCCGCAGAACTTGACTCTTGCCGTCCTGCCCGAGCACGCGGGACGCCTGATCACTGCTCAGGACAGCGGCGTCATCACCGTCGTCCTGCGGTCGCAGATCGAGACCGAAGAAGAATACAAGCTCGAACAGATTACCACGAACAAGTTGCTCGGAAAGGGCAAGCTGGCGCCACGGATGAGCATCGCGCCACAATGGCAGGAGATCCGCGGCACCGAGCAGAGCTTCGGCGGTCGCTAGCCGCCGGATGACGGCCGCGATACAGAGAAGCCTGGGTTTCGGACACGAGAGGGAGGAGTCATGGCTGTAATGCTGGCTGATGGGACGAATCGACCGAAGTATCGCAACGGAATCGCAAATCTTGCGGTAGCGGTCTGCGCCGTGCTGTGGCTGGGCGGCGCCGCGGGCGCGCAAGAGAAGCTGCCCGAGACGATCACGATGATCAAAGGCACCACGCGCCCGCTGAGCCTGGCGTACACGATCGGCCAGATCGCGATCGGTGATCCGGAGGTCGCGGACTTCAAAGTGTCCGAAAACCAGCGCGAGGTGCTCGTCAACGCCAAGACCACTGGCAGTACCAACCTGGTGATGTGGGACAACAAGCAAACCAAGCGCGACACGATCCAGATCAATGTCGTCGCCAATCTGGATCGGCTTGCCAGTGAGCTCGGCGAGCTCTTTCGCGGCGTCGAAGGCGTCCACGTGAAGGTTGCCGGCAACCGGGTGGTCGTCGAAGGAGCGGTCTTTGCCGAGTCGGACTACGAGTTCGTCCGCAAGAATGCATCCGGGAACCCCGAGCTCATCCTTTTTCAGGTCCAGCTCAACCCGGAGGCGATCCGCCTCCTGGCCCAGGAGATCGAGCGCGCAATCGGCCGACAGGAGCTCAAGACTCGCGTCATCAAGGACAAAATTCTGCTCGAGGGACGTGTCAACTCCGAAGCCGATCGCGATCGCGCCATTTCCATCGCGAACACCTACACGTCCGATCGCGTAATCGCCGCCATCGACGTGGTCAAGGAAGGCTCGCGCTTTGAGGCCGGCAAGCAAGTGCACCTGGACGTGAAGGTCATGAAGATCTTCAACGAAGACTTGAGCCGACTCGGAATAAGGTGGCCGTCAGAGATTGGCTCTGCAAAGCCGGACGACGGCTCGATCGAATTTGAACAAGCCGACACGTCCGCCGATCAGGAAGAGCTTCCTGGAAAGTTCTTCAGCAATTTGAAGACGGGCGAGCTGTACTACCGGTTCTTCGGGACCATCACCAACCTCATTCCGACCGTGAACCTCCTGGTCCAGGATGGCGGTGGAACGATCGTCGGCAACCCGCGCATGGTCATCAAGGCGGGTGATACAGGCAAGGAAACGGTGGCTGGCGGCGAATACCCCATCGTAACCGGATCCGGCATCTCCGGATACACCGTCGAATACAAGGAGTTCGGCTTCGTCGTCGAGGCGACACCGATGGTGAATGACGGGGACGACGTGGATCTGAAGATCAAGGCCGAGATGCTGCAACTGATCGGCACCGTTACCGCTTTCGAGCTGCCGCTATTCTCGAAGGAGCTCGTGGACACGCGGGTAAACATTCCGAAAGGTGACAGTTTGGTCATCGGCGGAGTCATCGCCAATACGCTTCGGCAGCAATGGTCACGGCTTCCCGGTATCGGACGCATACCGGTGTTGAACTACCTGTTCGGATCAAAGCAGACGCAACTGGAGCAGTCGGAGGTCGTGCTTTTTGTTACTCCGACTGTCGTCGATCCAGGGCGCGCCGTCCAGTCTGACCGTGAGCTGCTCGACGGCATGCGGTTGAAAATCGACAGCCAACCGAAATTCACGCGCACGCCCGCAGGCAAGTAGCCGCGCGACCGAGCGCAGGCATTCCCAGGGCCATCCGCTTTTCCTACGGTGGCCCTGGCACGCCCGCCGCCGTCATCGCCGGCGAGCGTTGACAATTCCCTGGGCGAAAAACTATGCTGCAGTGGCGCCCCCTGTCCCCATAATGACCGCTTCTCACGGTTTCGCATCATGCGGAAAGTCACCTCATGTCTGGACGCGTGCTAAGCGTCTACTCGACCAAGGGCGGTGTCGGAAAGACCCTCCTCGCGGTCAATCTGGCCGCAGACATGGCGATTCAGGCGCAGGCCCGCGTATTGCTTGTGGACTTTGCGACCTCGCTGTCCGCCGACTGCAGCGCTCTGCTCGGCATGGAGGGACCCAAGACGTTTCGCGATGTCCTGCCCTTCGTGTCCGATGTCGACCTGGACTTGCTGCGAGGATTCTTGCCCGCACACCCGAGCGGCATCGAGATTCTTTCCGTAGCGCATGCGCCCCAGCAGCTCAAGGCGCTCAAGCCCGAGGAAATCGTCCGCGTGCTCAGCGCCATGGCGCGCGTCTACGAGTACATCGTCATCGATGCGGGCGGGCCGTTTGGTGACGACATCGTCACCGTGCTTGACCTCAGCCACCTCATCCTGCTCGTGACTACGGCCGACGTGCTCTCTGTGAACCAGACCCGCCAGGCGATCGAGCAACTGAGGAATCTGCATTTTCCAGGTAACCAGTTGCAGATCGTGGTCAATCAGGCGGGCCTGAAAGACGACTTGGACCTCGGCACCATCAGTAGCTCTCTCGGGAAAAAAGTATTCGCGCAGTTTCCGTATGAGCCGGAAGCCGCGTTCGGATCCATCAAGCGCGCCAACCCCGTCGTACTGTCCTACCCAAGGAGCGCACTGTCCACGCGCATCGATCGCCTGGCGGTTCACTTCATCTCGCGAAAACACGGCGGCAAAGGCTTTCTGGACACGCTGCCGGTGCGGCGTGCGCTTACGGAGGGCAGGCCATCGACCAACCTCGACATGCGGCCGGAGCTCGAAACGCAGTTCTCGGATGCGGCCGAGCGCGACGCCTATATTCAGCGGGTCAAGGACATGAAGGTCCAGGTGCACCAACGCCTGCTGGAGCGTCTCGACCTCAAGAAGATCAACCTCGAGAAGCTCGAAGGTGCAGACCCGGCCCAGCGCGACGAAATGAGGCAGCGCACGCAGCGAGCCATTTCCGACCTCGTCGACGAGCTCGGCGCGTTCATCAGGTCACGAGAGGAGCGCAAGCGGGTCGTCCAGGAGCTCCTCGACGAAGCCCTGGGTCTTGGCCCTCTGGAGAACCTCCTGAGCGACGAGAGGATCTCGGAAATCATGGTCAACCGGCACGACCGCATCTACATTGAGCGGCATGGCCGGATCGAGCTTACGGACTGCGCGTTTGCCGATAACCGTCAGCTCCTTGGCGTGATCGAGCGCATCGTTGCACCACTGGGACGGCGCATTGATGAGAGTACGCCGTTCGTCGATGCGCGCCTGCCGGACGGCTCGCGCGTCAACGCGATCATTCCTCCACTGGCGATCCAGGGACCCACCATCACGATTCGCAAGTTCGCCTCGAAGCCATTCACGGTGCATGACCTGATCAAGATCGACGCCATGACCGAGGAGATGGCGCGCTTCCTCGACGCGTGTGTCAAGGGGCGCCGGAACATCCTGATTTCGGGCGGCACGTCCACGGGAAAGACGACGATGCTCAACGTCATGGCCAGTTTTATCCCGGGTACAGAGCGGATCATCACGATCGAAGACGCCGCGGAGCTGCAGCTTCCGCAAGACCACGTCGTGCGCTTGGAGGCCCGCCCGGCCAACATTGAAGGCGGCGGCGCCATCACGATCCGGGACCTCGTCCGCAACGCTCTGCGCATGCGCCCCGACCGCATTGTGGTCGGCGAGTGCCGCGGCGGCGAGTCACTCGACATGCTCCAGGCGATGAATACCGGCCACGACGGCTCGCTGACCACGATTCACGCGAATTCGCCGCGTGATTCCCTCTCGCGCCTGGAAACCACCGTGCTCTTCGCCGGGTTCGACATCCCTTCGCTCGCGATCCGGCAGCAGATCGCGGCAGCGATTAACGTGGTCCTCCAGATGGGGCGATCGTCCTCGGACGGCAGTCGCCGCGTCCTGAAAGTCACGGAGATCGTGACGTTGCGCGGCTCAGAATTCGTCACGCAAGACCTTTTCGTTTTTCGGCAGGTTCGCGTCGGTTCCGGGGGCAAGGTTCACGGCCGGTTTTTGCCCACCGGCGTGATGCCGACCTTCCTCTGGGATCTCCACTCGCGTGGCATCGACCTGGATGCGGAGATCTTTCGCCTCGCAAGCGAAGAGGATCGCGAGCTCCTCAAAGACGACGCCGACATAGACGTGCTCACCGTTCAACCGCCGGGCGCCATCAACATCGCTACGGGTAGCGCACAACCCCCAGCAAGAGGCTAGGAGCGCTCATGCACGACATCCTGCTGTTCGGTCTCATCTCTGCCGCGTGTATCGCCATTCTCGGGCTGAACTACCAGGCCGTGGAGCGGGCCGTCATTGCCTGGACGACAGGATACGCCGAATGGCTGCATGATGAGCTCGACCGACAATTCGTCGAAGTCACCAAGGCGCAGTGCATTCTGATGTTTGTCGGCGGGGGTACCGCCGGCGCCGTGCTCGGATGGCTCGTCTACCCATCCCCGCTGGCCGCATTGCCGCTTGGGGCGATCGGGTGGCTGATTCCGCGCCTGTATGTGAAGCGACGCGCGCAGAAGCGGCGTAATGCGTTTGGCGGGCAGCTTGTCGACTCGCTGGTACTGCTTGCAAACTCCCTGCGGTCGGGCCTGTCGCTGCTACAATCCTTTCACATTGTCGTCTCGGAAATGGACGCACCCATTAGTGACGAGCTGGGTCTCGTGCTGAAGGAGCAGCGGTTGTCGGCACAGCTAGATGATGCGCTAAAGCACCTGAATGAGCGCATGCAGTCCGAGGACCTGGACATGGTAGTAACTTCGATCCTGACGCTGAGAGAGACAGGCGGTAACCTGGCCGAGACGTTTGACACAGTCGTATACACGATTCGCGAGCGGAAGAAAGTAGAGGACAAGATAAAGTCCCTGACCGCGCAGGGATATCTTCAGGGCATAATGGCCTGCTTTAGCCCTGTAGCGTTTGTCATACTCATGTATGTAATGCAAAAACAGATTGTCATGCCGCTCCTGACAACGCCTGCAGGCTGGCTCATGATGGCCATAGCAGCCGCATTGGACATTATGGGCTTCTTTGTTCTCAAGAAACTCGTGACGATTCGCGTATAGCCGGACGAGAAGGAGTTACCTCATGCACTTCGCCATATTTGTCCTGGCTGCCATAGCCGCGTCTCTCTTTTTCAGGCAGTTCTTTGAGTCCGAGGAAGAGCAAAAAGTCAAAGAAACTCTCGGATACGAGAAAAAACAGATCCGTTCCGAGCATCTATTCTTCAAGCTGCTGTATCCTTTTCTTTCGGCTTTCGTCCCCGTGGTTACGAACTTGCGCTTGCCGAGGTGGCGGAAAAGAGTCGGACAACAACTCGTCCACGCAGGACTGCACGGCGAGGTGACCCCCGACGAATTTCTGGCGTTCAAGGTCGTTTTTGGCTTCGTGGTGATGGGCCTCGGCTTCGCGTTCACCAAACGGTTGCACCCGGCGATTCTCGGCGGGTGCTTTGTCGTCGGCTTTTGGTTTCCCAACCTCTGGCTGTCCGGGCTTGTTACCCAGCGCCGAAAGGAAATTCTCCGCCAGCTCCCCTACTTCATCGACCTGTTGACGCTCTCGGTCGAAGCCGGTCTGGACTTCCAGATCGGCCTGCAGCGCGTAGTCGAGAAGTGCTCACCAGGGCCGCTCAAAGACGAGTTTCAAACTATGTTGAAGGAAATCCGCATGGGCAAGACGCGGGCGGAGTCGTTGCGTGCACTGGCACATCGCATCGGCATCTCCGACATCACATCCTTCGCCGCGGTGCTCATTCAGGCCGACCAGATGGGTGCATCGATCGGCGTGGTGCTCAGAGCTCAGGCCGACAAGATGCGTGCCGAGCGATTTTCGCGGGCGGAGAAGGCGGGAGCGCAAGCCTCCATCCTCGTGCTGATCCCGCTCATGCTTTTCATCTTGCCTGCGATCTTCATCGTCATGTTCGGCTCGTTCGGACTGGCATTCTTTCAGCTCCGTGGCGAAATCCTTGGCGGCGAAGGCCTCAGTGCTGCCGCGTTCTAGGCTGAGCCCCACCCGTAGATGAAAAAACTGATCATTATTGACGGCACCCAGGAAAGGGAGCTTGAGCTCGCGGACGGAAAGTACTATCTCGGTCGCCTCAGCTCCAACCAGATCCAGCTTACGGAAGGAGGCGTCTCGCGGCGTCACGCGAAAATCGAGGTGGTCGACCAAAAGGCGATTCTCTCCGACCTTGGAAGCCTGAACGGCACGTACGTCAATGACGTTGAGATCCGGATCCGGGAGCTTCAGGATGAAGACACAATCGAGATCGGCAGCTATCTGCTGAAGTACATCGATGAGGATGTCGCTGCGCGCCCGCAGGAGCCGGTGGGAGCGCCGGTGCTGGGCGCCGACGAGGCTCTGGTAGCCGCCGACAAGCCGCGCGCGACGGGCGTGCTGGCCGGTCTCCGCGGGAAAATCCCGGTACCTGAGCTTGGAGTGCGGGCGCGCTTGGTGGTTTGGGTGGTGGGGCTGGTGCTTTTTTCGAGCATGCTGGTGGGCATCCCGATCTCCGGATCGTATCGTGATTCCCTGGAGGCGGAAGCGAAGACGCGCTCGCTGCTTGCCGTCCAGTACCACGCGGTTACCAACCGCGAGGCGCTGGCCGCGACGAAAATTGGGTTGATTGACTGTGAAACAATTGCGCGCTACCCGGGCGTCGAGCGCGCCTACGTTCTGGACCGTACGGGACACATCCTCGTGCCGGCCGCGGCGGTGTCCGACGCGACATTTCAGGAGGCGGCGCGCTCGCCGGAGCTTCTCGTTCAGTCGGTCAACGAGGTCACCGACCGCCTCTCCTACCCCATCCGCCTCGACAACGAGCGCCTTGGGACCGCAGTGATCGATTTTTCCTATGCCGATGTCCGCAAGCAGGGCAAGGCGCCATTTGCTCTGATCGCAGTGCTGGCGCTGTTTGCCGGCGCATTCGCGGCGGCAGTGAGCCTGGTGCTGGCGCGGCTGGCGTATCGCCCGATCGACCATCTGACCCAGGAGCTCGAGGTTCGCATCAAGAATGGGAGCTGGCAGACGCTGCCGCGATTCAAGGCCAGGGAAGTCAACCAGTTGGCGGAGACGCTCCAGCGTTTCCTCGAGCGCGCGGACAAGGGCGTAGACGAGCAGGCTGAACCGCACGGAGGCGAGGAGCTCGGAGTGGAATCGTTGCCGCTGGAGACGGTGCAACGGCTGGTGGAGCACCTGCCCAATGGCGTCCTTCTGGTCACGGCCGACAACCGCGTGGCGTTCGCTAATGCGCTCGCGAGAGGCCTGATCGGAAACGCCGGTCGCGAGCCGCGGGGCCGTCACCTGCTTGAGGTTTTTCGCGAAGGCGAATTGCGAAGCGTCGTGATAGAATGCCTGAAAAAGGTGTCAGCCGGAGCCGTTCGCGGCGCTCGGCATCGCGAGGTCACGGCCGGCGGATCGGTGGCCGTAGAGGTGCACGGGATCGCCGCGGGTGGCGGCAAACGCGGAATGCACTTGATCCTGATCGAACCGCTGGAGGTCGGGGTGGAAACTCGCGCGATACCGCGAGTCGAACCCCGAGGCGATTAGGAGCACGGGCGCAAACTGAGGTGCCCCGGAGAGAACAGTGGAAGATGTAGTCATCGGACCAACGGGCGAAGAACACGACCGCGAAGCGGCGCTTCCCAAGGCGTCGCTGGTCGGCGTGAAGGGGAAGTGCGCAAATCTGGAGTTCCAGATTCTCGCGCCGACCCTCTACATCGGTCGGCTCGGCTCAAACGACATCGCCCTTGAGGATGAAAAAGTATCTTCGGTGCATGCCCGCGTGGCGTTTGTCGGCGGCGAATTCGTGCTCTCGGATCTGCGCAGCAAGAACGGCGTCCTCGTGGGAGGCGAGCGCATCGACCGGGTGGCGCTCGTGCCCGGCGACACCATTCAGATCGGCGATACTCAGTTTCGCTTCGAAATGGCCGGGCAGAAGTCGTCGCCGCGAGGTCAGCGCCGAAAGCGATCAGCCGGGGGAGCCGCGGCGCGAAGCCCCATGCGTCTCGCCATCTACGGGATTGGCGCCGTGCTGTTTCTGCTCGTCGTGGTGGTGGCGGTTTCGGAGCCGCGCAAGCCCAAGGAAGGCGCGGATGCGGGTCCGACAGCAACCCCTGGGCTGGACTTGGGCAGGATTCGCGACGACCTCGTCAAGGAGAGTGGCGAGCCGAATGTGGCCAAGCGCCGCGACCAGGAAGCCATGAAGGCGTATACCACCGGTGTGATCCTGTTCGACCAGCGGGAGTACAAGACAGCTATTGAATCTTTCGAGAAAGCGCTTGCCCGGGAACCTGGCTGGACGCTGGCGATGCTCAAGCTCGGACAGTCGCAAAAGGCCCTGGAAGAGGCCATTCAGAGATCCTACCAGCAGGGCAACGTCGAAATGCAGGCTTTGCGGTACCAGGAGGCCATCAACTCGTTCAAGTACGTCCAATTCCTTGCCGGCCCGGATCATCCAACTCGCAAGGATGCCGAAGCGAGGATCGCAGAGGCCGAGGCCTTTTTGAAGGCGCGTTAGGTGCTGAGTGAACGAGGCTGAGCTCGAGCGGACACAGGTCTACGAAAAGCGGCGCATGGGCCCGAGCACACGGGTTACCATGTTCTTGCCGAGCGGGGACAAGGAAGAGCTCGAGCTGGACAAGGACGAGGTCATCATCGGCCGGTCCAAAGAGTGCGACATCGTGGTCCCCGACGCGTCGGTGTCGCGCAATCACATCCGCCTGTCCTACGAGGGCGGCACCTACCTGCTGAAGGATTTGGGAAGCACCAATGGCATTCGCGTCAACGGGGAGCTGACGCGAAAGTGCTATCTCAAGGATGAGGACACCATCCAGGTGGGCCGCGTGTTCCTGAAGTTCGCTATTGCGGGCAAACGCAAGGCCCCCGGCGCCGAAGACAGCCAGCGCGTGCAGGTTGTCGCCAGGAAGACCGGATGGCGCGATCGCCTCGCTGCTCGCCTGGGACGGCGCGCGGGCCCGGCCGCCTCGACAGGTGGCCGGCGCAGACTCTACCTGATCGCCGCCATCGCCATGGTGCTGATGGTTGTCGTCCTGGGTTCCTCGGGAAAACGAAAACAACGGGATCCGCAACCGACACCAGTGGCCAGCGCTGCCGTCGCCGCCCCCGAGATCGCGCCTGCCACGGCTACGGCGATACCCGCAACGCCGGCTGCCGGCGAACCGCTTCTCGCCGAACAGACCGAGCGGCTCCGAATTCAGAAACGACTCGAAGTATCTGCGCGGGCGGCGCGCGAAAGTCTGGAAGGCCTGGAGAAGCTGTTCGCGCAAGCCAGGACGGCCTCCGAGCTCGATCACGCGCGTACCCGCGCCGCGGATGCGCGAAAAGCCTTCGATGAAGCACTGCAACTGGATCCCAAGAACGCGGAGGCTAGCAAAGGGCGCGGTCGCGTTGTGGAGATCGAGAAGCGTATCGCCGCCAAGCTCAAGGACATGGAAGCTGCTCAGGACAAGGAGACTGCCGCACTAAGCGCCAAGGCACAGGCGCTGTTCAACGCCGGAAACTATAGCGGCGCCATCACCGCCTGGCAAAGCGTGCTCGAGCGATCCCCAGGATCCCCGCAGGCCAGCGCCGGCATCGCGAACGCCCGTCAGGCACTTGCCAAGCGCCAGTCCGTGACCTCAATGGAGGCGGCAGCGACGGCTCTGTTGGCCGCTATTCGCGAGGCGATCGAAAAGGGAGGCAAGGCCGCAAACGACGGCTTGCCGGCCACGGCCCTGAACCACTACGACGTCGCCCGCGCCAAGATCGAGGAGGTCTCGGGCCTCGGTCTTCCGAACAGCTCAAATGTGCTCATCGAGGTCAAGAGCGCCGAACGAGAGATCCAGGAGCGCACGCGGCCCCTGTTGCAGGAGGTTGAACGCATCAAGGTTGCCGCCAGAGAGGCGTTTGGACTGGGTGTTACCTACCAGTCGCTCAACCAGCTCGCGGAAGCCCGCCGGCAATGGGAGAAAGTGCTCGAGATCTCCAAGGACCCCGGTGACGAATACCACAGGAAGGCGAAAGCAAAGCTCGCCGAGCTCGGCGGCGGCGGCAGCTAGCCGGGGCGGCGGACAGGCAAGAGAGGGAAACATGGGGAAGAGCCTGCCCGTGGTCCGAATCCGCCACGCGGCGTCCGGTGCGATCATTGTGCCGCGAGCCGAGAAAGCCGCCACGGTTTTCTCGCGGATGCGAGGGCTGCTCGGCAGATCCTCACTGGCGGAGGGAGATGGCATGTGGATTATCCCGTGCCCGAGCATACACACCGTGAGAATGCGCTTTGAAATAGACGCCGTGTTTCTCGATTCGGCGTTCAGAGTGACGCGCGTGTGCCCGGGCCTGGCCCCGGGCCGATGGCACGTTGGCGGTGGAAAAGGAGCCAGGAGCGTAATCGAGCTCCCGGCCGGAGCTGCGGCACGACACGCGCTGGCCGTAGGCGACGAGCTGGCCATGGAAGAGCTGCCATAGTATCCAAGCGCGAACGGAACGAAACGTGAAAAAGCTCCCGTACTGGATTCGTGTGTCGGTTGCCGTCTGTTGTTGCTTCTTGGCGCTGGGTTGCGGGCGCCGGCTCAAGAAGGCCGTGCAGCACTACCAGACGGGGCGCGACTACTTCGACCGCGGGGAGCTGCAGAAAGCCGTTGACGAGCTCGAGCTGGCAATTCATCAGGAACCCGACCTGGCGCCGGCTCACCATGCCCTTGGTTTGACCTACATCTACCTCAACAAGCCGGCCGTCGCCGTGAGCTACTTACAGAGAGCACTGGAGATCGACTCTCGCGACGTCGCGGCACGCCTCGACCTCGCCGAGCTCTACCGGAAGCAAGGTCTGCACCAACAGGCAGTGCAGGAGAATTTGCGCATTCTGTTCTACAATTCGGGTGTCCCCCAGGCCGCCAGAAACCTTGGCGTGATTTATGCGAACAATCTGTATCACTTCCGCTACGCTCGGTACTATCTGACGCGGTACCTCGAGCTGGAACCGGACGCGCCGGACAAGGCGCAAATCGAACAGTGGATCGCCGTTATTGAACAGCGCTTGGTGGACCAGCGGGAGGAGCAGCAAAAGCGGGAAGAGCTGCGCCCTCCTGATGCTCCGCCGATGCGCCTGTCTGCGGCTCCAAAGGTATCCCCGCAGTGAAGCCGGCGATGGCCGACGACATGCACGGGTCATGCTTGTCAGCGGCACGCAGGCGTGGTATTGTTGAAGATGACAGGCATCGCGCGAGCCGCCGCGGTTCGCCGGCTCGCAACCCAGATCGGCCGCATCCCATGAGAAAATCAGCAATCGCCGTAACCCTTCTCGCTCTCGGTCTTGCCTCGCTGTTCGTGACGAGCCTGGCTCATCGGGTCTATGGATCTCAGGCCGCGTCACCGAACGTGAGAGCGTTTTCCGAAGTCTTCGCCATCGTCGAGCGGCAAGCGTTTCACGACAAGTCTCGAAAGGACCTCGTCGAGGGGTCGATCTACGGGATGCTGCGGATGCTCGACCCTCACACGCACTACCTCGATGCCGACACCTATTCACGTATGACCGCGGAGCAGACCGGCGCCTTCGGCGGAATCGGCGTCTCCTTCGACATTCGCGACGGCTATCCCACCGTCATCTCGCCGATCGAAGGGACGCCTGCGCATGCCGCCGGGATTCGCTCGGGGGATCGCATCGTCAAGATCAACGGTGCTCCGACCGACGGGATGAGCTCGTCGGACGTCATCAACAAGCTTCGCGGCCAAGAAGGCACTTCTGTTACCATCTCCATCCTGCGGATCGGCTGGGCTGAAGCCAAAGACATCACGCTGGTGCGCGACACCATTCCCCTGAAGAGCGTCCCGTATGCGTTCATGATCCGCAGCGGCACTGGCTACGTGCGCGTCACGAATTTTTCCTCGACCACGGCAAAAGAGCTCCGCGAAGCAGTGGAGGCGCTGGCCAAGAAGGGCATGAAGCATCTGCTGCTGGACTTTCGCGGCAATCCCGGGGGCTTGCTCAACGCCGCAGTAGAGGTCTCGGATCTGCTACTTCCCGAAGGGCGACTCATCGTGTACACCCGGGGCAGGATCCCGGGAAGCGACTTGGAGTTCAAGGCGTCCAAAGCATCAGAGTCCCGCTTGCGCACCGATGTCCCGCTGGTGATTTTGACCAATGGCGGCACCGCCTCGGCGTCGGAAATCGTGGCTGGCGCAGTCCAGGACTGGGATCGCGGCCTCGTCGTTGGCACCGACACCTTTGGCAAGGGACTCGTGCAGCGTCTCTACCCGGTTCGCGAAGGAGCGCTCCAGGTGACAACGGCACAATATTACACGCCCTCCGGGAGGTCGATCCAGAGGCCGTACCACGCGCGCTATCGGCAGGCGGCCGCGGGCGAGGCGACACCGGCGGAGGAGATTTTCTATTCAAACGCCGGCCGCCAAGTCAAGGGCGGTGGGGGCATTCACCCGGACATCGAGGTCGAATTCGAAAGCACGCTCACTCCTGTGACCGAGAAACTCGAGGCTGATCAGGTGTTCTTCAAGTTCGCGGTGCAGTGGACGTCCGCGGAAGATCGCTCGAAGCTGAAGGAGGATTTCGCGGTCACCGAGCAGATATTCCAGGGGTTTGCCGAGCACATGAGGTCGGCGGGTAGCGCGCTACCCGCGGTGCTGTCGGAAAAGGACAAGGACGGGATTCGCCGCGCGCTGAAGCGCGAGATCGCGACGGTTCTCTGGGGTCCCGAGGCCGGCTTCAAAGTGCAGGTCGAGTCGCAGAACCAGGTAGTACGGGCCTTGGCAGCTTTTCCCGAGGCGCAAGCCCTGCTCGAATTGAGCAAGGGCACGATTCGCGCCAAGGCGAAATCCTGACGATCGACATGTCGAACGGGCGCACTGCCATGCCGGAACGGTACCGCGTGCGCCTGAGGGGCGTCGCCAAACCAAGCGGAGTCGCGCTGCGGGTGCTGCTGGGCGGGGCGTTGCTCCTGGGCGAATTCGCCCAGGAGGCAACCGCTCGTGTGGGTGCCGCCTATGGAGGCATTATCAGGGTCGCGGTCAGCGAGCGACCGAGCCAGGCGGTGCTGGAGCCGCTGGGCTGGCCATTCGCCGCCGACGAGCGCGTGGTTGCTCGGCAAATCCACGGGCATCTCGTGCGCATTCGAGATGGGCGAGTTGAACCGGATCTGGCATCGGATGTGAAAGTGTCAGGTCGCCGCATTGACTTGGTGCTCGATGCGCGCCTTCGCTTCTCCGATGGGTCGCCGCTTTTGCCGGATGACGTGCGCGCCAGCCTTGAAGCGGTGGCGCGCCACCCGAGTTACGCGTGGACGCTCGATCCGGTCGCCGGTTTCGCAGAATTCGCTTCTGGGTCTTCGCCCCATCTGGCCGGCATCGCGGTAACGAGCGCTCCGGGGATTTCCGTGACGCTCGACCGCGACGATCCGTCGTTCATCTGGCGACTGGCGCTGCCCTGGATGGCGATTGTTCGGCGCGGCGGACGTGACAGTGGGCCTGCACCGGTCATCGCGACCTCCGGGCCGTTTGTGCTCGGCGCTGACGGCACCACGCTCATACCCTTCGTGCGCCACGCGCGCGGGCGACCGTATTTGGATGGCGTCGAATATGTGATCACGGCGGCGCGAGACCACGTACTTCGGGTCGGTCTCGGCGATCTGGATGTTGCCCGCGCAGATCCCGTGCAGCTTGCAGCGGAGAGCGCCGCGGCCCGGCTGGGGGTGCTAACGAGCACGGCCGCAACAACCGTTGTCCTGGCATTGCGACCGGGCTCCGGGGCGCCGATCGACGCAGGCCGCGCCGTGGAGCTACGGGGAATCCTGGACCGTAGGTCCTTGGTAGATGTGCTGCTCGGGGGGCAGGGCGTGGTGGCATCGACGCTGCTGCCGCCGTCCATCCTGCCCCTTCCGGAGCCGCCGCACGACTCCGCCAACCCCGGCGAGAAAACCCCACTTCCGCGCACTGCCGCCCGCATGCCTCCGTTGTCGATCTTCTTTTCGCCCGATTTTTCCGTCCCACAGTCGGTTGTGGATCGCGTCGCGGTGAACCTCTTGCAGGCCGGAATACCCAGCCTGGGGCGGGCGCGGGGCGGCGCTGACGAGCAGTCGCCGCCTCCAGGACTGGCAATCGAAGAGTGGGTTCCTCCTACCCTGGAGCCCGAGCTAGCGCTGTTGGCATTGAAGATGGCAGGCGATTACAGGAGTCGGGGTGCGGCCGCTGGGCGCCCGCCTGCGTGGGCAGACTGGCCGCACGCGACAGACCAGGCTGGGGCCGCGTTGGCGATCCTGCGCCTGGACGTGCAGCTCCAAGACGAGGCACTGTTGGTCCCGCTGTACCATCCTGTCACAGCCTATGCAATGGCCAAAGAGCTTATCGGTGTTGCGCTCGACCCGGTGGAACAGGTGCCGCTGCTCGAAAATGCCTGGCTCCAACGGGAACCCGTGCGAAAGGAGCGTCGAGGTCCGTGAGAGCGTCCCTCGCCCGGATCTTGATCGGCTCGCTCGGCGCCAAGATGGGCATGGCGTTTGCGGTGGTGGTCGTGGTTGCGATCCTGGGCTTCGCCTTGCTCGGGGCCCACCTGGTCTCCCGCCAGTTCGACGATGTTGCGCTCTTGCGAATGGAACGTACGGTGCGCCTGATTCGCCGCACCTTCGAAGAGGAGGCTGCGCTGATCGAGCGGCGCGTCGCCGCGGCTGCGGAGCGCGACGAGATGCGCCGCTTGCTGCTGGCTGCCCAGCAGGGTCGCCCGGACCCAGGCGCGGCCTTTGGACTTGCGGGCAGGCTCGCGCAAGGACTCGACTTGCAGGTCCTCGACATCGTCGACGAGAACGGGCAGCTCCTGTCCAGCGCACATTGGCCGGCCAGATTCGGGTACGTGGACGCGGACGACCGGCGGCAGGTGAAGCAGCCCGGCAAGGTTTCGCTGCGCGTGGAAGGACGTCCCGGCGGCGTGGAGCGCCCGACGCTGCAGGCGGTCCACGAGGTGCGCTCTGGAAGCGTGGCCTTCTTCCTCGCCGGCGGTGCCTGGTACGACGAGAAGGAACTGCAGCGCCTTGAGGAGATCTTCAACGTTCAAATCCTGATCCGCATGGGGCCGCGGGTCTGGCTGGCCTCGACCGGAGCGGTGGAGCTTCCGGCGACCGCGCAAGCCGGCGGGCAGAGCGGTTCCAGCGCGTCGTTGCTCGCAATCGCTCGCGATTCCGAGCGCCTTTTCGAGGCGCGCACACCGGACTCAGTCACCACGGGACGCGTCTCGCTTGCGGGACCCGGCCTCGCGGCGCGCAGAGTACCGCTGGGCAGAGCTGGTCCGGAAGCCACCACCACGGGCAGCGTGCCGGTGGCCGAGAGCCCCGGATTCGGGCTGGTCGTCGTGTTCTCCAACAGCGAGCTCGGCCAGATGCTCGGGCAGTTGCAGCGAGCCTTTTGGGTCATTGCTGCACTCGGCGTACCGATGGCCGCCGGGACTGCTCTGCTGCTCGCCCGGCGCCTGACGGCACCGCTGGCGAGTTTACGCGAGGCCGCTGCGCTCGTAGCGAGGGGAGATCGCGAGCTCGCCCTGCCAACAGCACGCCGTGACGAGATCGGCGAGCTCATGCGCGCCTTCAACAGCATGACTCGCGACCTGTCGTCCGCGGAGCAGCGGCTGAAGCAAGCGGAGCGGGTAGCCGCCTGGCGGGAAATCGCACAGCGCATTGCTCACGAAATCAAGAACCCATTGTTCCCCATCCAGCTCTCCATCCAGAGCATGCAAAAGGCGTACACGCGCTCTCACCCGGATTTCGCCGAGATTTTTACCGAAAGCACGGAAACGATTCTCGAGGAAGTGGACAGACTGAAGCGCATCGTCAACGAGTTCTCGCAGTTTGCGCGGCTGCCATCTCCCAGCTTTCAGCCGTGCTCGGTGGACGACGTAGTGCAGCGAAGCATGGGGCTGTACTCAGGACTTCCCGAGAGCATCGAGATTACGTCACGTCTATCGGCGCCGGCGCCAATCGCCGCGGATCCCGAGCTGCTGTCACAGGTGTTCATCAATCTCATCGCCAACGCTGTGGATGCCATGCCGAATGGCGGCGTGCTAACGATCAGCACGTCGGCGCTATCTGCGCCGCAGGCAACACCGGACGCGGCCGGAGACGGCGCTGGATTCGCCGGCGTCGAGGTATCCGTCGAGGACACCGGGACCGGAATCTCGAGCGATGCGCTCGAAAAGGTCTTTACGCCGTATTTCACCACGAAAGCAGGCGGCACCGGCCTCGGCCTGGCGATCGCGCATCGCATCATCTCCGACCACCGAGGCTCGATACGGGCGGCTAACCGACAAGCCGGTGGGGCGGTCCTTACGGTACGCCTACCGGCGCAACCTGATGCTCCTCCGGCAGTGGGCGGCGTGACGGCGCCTTCAAGGTAGCGCTCTCCGCGATTGCCACGCTTTCAACGAGGCGTCTGCGCCAGGCGCCAGCGGTGCCTTAGAAAGTTCCAGACAACTGGTAGCGAAGTGCACCGTCATGGAGGAGCAGCAGCAAGAGAGGGAGTTGCCCGCCGGCTGTTGCGACCGTCTCCAGTGCCTCCTGAATCGTCTCGATGCCCTGGAGCGGCGAGCTGCTGACGTGCGAGCCCACGAACACCCCCTGCTCGGTCATGGAAAAGCGCAAGGAGACGCTTTCGCCAAGCGCGTGCGAAACAATGGCGTTGGCGGCGTGCATCTGGGCAAAGCCCATGTGCCCCGGACAGACAACGACGATTTCATTCCACGTGTTCGCCATGATGGATGTACTATCGGGCTATCTCCGGAATCGGTCAAGTACTCGGACGAGCGAATCAACGATGCGGCTCTGGTCGCTGCTCTCGAGGCCCGGGTACAGTGGCAATGAGAGGCAGCGCTGCCCCGCCCAGCTCGCGGCCGGACAGTCATCGGCGCACGTTCCAAGGAGCTTTGCGTAGAGTGGCATTTCATGCAGCGGCTGGAAATGCAAGCTGACGCCGATGCCCTCTTCTTCCATCGCGCGCATGATGGTGTCGCGGTCGGCGAAGAGCTGTTCGAGCGGCAACAGGACGACGTACAGGTGGTGCGCGTGGCGGCTGACTCGCGAGTCTTCGGCGACACGGCAAACGCATGCGACATCGGGCAAGGCGCTGCCCAGCAGGCGGTCGTATTCCTGTGACCGTCGCCGGCGTTTTTCCCATAGCTCGTCGATGCGCTTCAATTGCGCGAGCCCGAGCGCGGACTGAACGTCCGTGAGATTGCACTTGAACCCCACGGCCTCGCAGGTGAACAAACCGTGGCCGGGCTCTCGATATCGCTTCCAGGCGTCGCGCGAGATGCCGTGCAGGCGCAGCAATCGCACGCGATTCGCGATCTCCTCGTCGTCGCTGGCCAACATGCCGCCCTCGGCTGTCGAGATGTTCTTGGTGGCGTAGAAGCTGTAGGCTGCGGCGTGTCCGTAGCCCGCCACGGATCGTCCCTCCACCGCGGTCTCTATGGCATGGGCTGCATCCTGTAGCAGATACAGGCCGTGGTGCTCAGCGAGCGCTCGGAGCTCTCGGATGGGGCATGCACGTCCCGCGTAATGGACTGGCACTAGCGCCTTGGTGCGGCGGCTGATGCACTGCTCAGCGGCGGCAACGGAGATATTCAGCGTCTCACGGTCGATGTCCGCAAAGACCGGTTTGGCGCCGGCATGGAGAATGACATTGACAGTCGCTGGAAAAGTGAACGGCGTCGTTACCACCTCGTCACCCGGACCGATGCCAGCCGCGAGCAGCCCAAGGTGGAGCGCCGCCGTGCAGGAGCTGACCGCCACGGCACGGCGTACTCCGAGGTAGCTCGCGAAGTCGTTTTCGAACGCCGCCGTTCTCGGTCCCGTCGTCAGCCATCCACTGCGCAGGCAATCGACAACAGCGCCTATTTCCTCTTCGCCGATATCCGGTTTGTGAAACGGAATCCAGGCGCTCATCCTTCCTCATCCGAATCAGAGCCCCGCCAGGCTGAACGAAATGCTTCGACCTGTCGGTCACGCCTCGATGTGAACATACTCGCTGTGAATGGCACCACCTCCACCGAGATCGGTTGGCCGCCCGCCGATCAGGGCGTTGGCGCAGTGCCCGGAATGGAAGTGTCCTCCTTTGGGCAGCAGGACGACATCTTTGCGTTGGCGGTGGTCGAGGACCAAGGTTACCTCCATGGTGCCGATGGGGGAGACGAGACGGCAGACCGAACCGGCGCCCAAGCCGCAAGCGCTATCCGGATGCACGGTGGCCGGCGCGGGCACAGCCAACGCATCAGTCTGCTGCGAGCTCTGGGAACGCGGGGTGGAGATGGACAACAGCAGCAGCGGGAAGGCTGTGCTGGGCGCCGGCACCTCCGGAAGCGGCGGGAGCTCCGCCATGAGGTTTACTCGCCCACTCGGCGTCGGAAAGCGCCGATCCGCGAAGAGCACGTCGGGCGCCAGGGGGTTGCGAATCGGCCCTGCCGACACCTGATCCAGAGAGACGGGTTGCTGCCCACCCTCCACGGCGAGGAGCCGCTGCTTCCAGTCACGTGCTGAACCCGCCAGCACGGCTCCCAACCCCACGCGCGCCGCCAGCTCCTGCATGATTTCCAGGTCGGTGCGGACTCCCTGCAGACGGTCGCAGGCGGGGCGTACCTCGCCGAGCCAATGGTGTCCATAGGCGCCAACGATGTCATCGTCTTCGAGCATCGTTGTCGTCGGAAGGACCAGGGTTGCGGCGCGGCCGGTGTCGGTGAGAAAGCTGTCGACGACAACAACAAGCTCCCGCTGGCGCAGCGCCCGGTCGGTGCGAGCCGAGTCTGGGAGCATCGCCACGGGATTGCCGGCGGTCACCCAAACGGCGCGGATCGGTGGGTCGTCAAGAGCCTCTAGCTGGGCCCCGAGCTGCGGCTCGAAAACCGTTCGTGGAGCGCGTGCGGCACCGCCGAGAAAAGACAGGTCAAATGCGGCACGGCGCCGGTAATAGAAGGACACGCCGCCGCCGGGAATGCCGAGATTGCCCGAAACCGCGGCGAGCGCATCCAGAGCCCGGACGGTGCTGCCCCCGTCTGCCCGGCGGCCCATGCCCCAGCCTACGAGGATGGTTGCGGGACCCGCGCAGCCCAGACGGCGGGCAAGGTCGGCGGCGTCCGTCACAGGGAGATCGGCGCTTGCGCACCAGGAGCCCACGCTTCTGGAGGTCGCGAGCTCGCGAAATTGCTCCAAATTGCCACAATACGACGCGGCTGCGGGGTCAACCCAGCCCGAATCGAAGAGGATGTGGGCAACCGCCATCGCGAGCGGGAGATCTCCACCCGGACGGACTTGCAAGAAGCGGTCGCAAAGCTGCGCGGTCTTGTTCCACACGGGGTCGATGAGCACGGCTTCCGCTCCGCGCCCCCGTGCCTCACGCAGGATTGGTACCAGGTGGGGGCTCGAGGTGACAATGTTCTTCCCCCACAGGATGACTTGACGTGCGCGCAGCAGTTGAAAAATGTCACTGCTGTCGCTGACCCCGAAATCAAGCTCCTGAGCGGCCTCGGCAGCACCGCTGCAGATGTCGCCTGACTTGGTCGTTACCGGCCCGAAGCGCTCGAAGAAATAGTCGCACAGATGTTTCAACAGGCCTAGCGAACCGCCGCTGCGGTAATGGAAAATCGCTGCTGGACCCGATTCTCCGCGGATCCGGAGAAGCTCTGTTGCGGCATGGTCGAGCGCCTCTTGCCAGCTCACGGGAGCTAGCTCTCCGTTCCTCCGCAGCAGTGGCGCGGTGAGCCGGTCGGGGGATGCGTGCCGCTCCAGGAACCGGTTGGTGCGAAGACACAGGAAGCCGCTGGTCACGGGGTGTCGCTTGCTCCCCGCGAGTTTCACCGCGCGGCCATGCTCGACCGTGACTTCGATGTGGCATGCGTCCGGGCAATCCCGGTTGCAGGTCGTCGTGCGAATTTCAGTGCTCATCCGCCGTACTTTGCTCCAACCTCTTTCAGGGTAAGCGGCTCACTCTCGAAGTTGGCGCTCGCCTCCACGACCTCGCCCACGACGAGCGAATGATCGCCGTGCTCGTAGAAGCCAACGACTCGGCATTCAACCCAGGCGGGCGCGCTTTGCAGAACCGGCGAGGCCGTCACCGGAGAAAGGGTGAAAGCGTGTCCGGCCATGGTGTTGCCTTCGGGCAGGCTATGCTTGAAGAAGGAAAATGCGACATCTTTTTGCCCGGTGCCGAGAAAGCTCAGCGAGAATGCGCCGCCCTCTTTGACAAGAGCGTGAGTATGCGACGCGACTTTCAACGCCACCGCAACGAGCGGCGGCTTGAAGGAGCATTGCGTGCACCAGTTGACCGTGGAGAGGCTCATGGCCTCGCCGCTCTTGGCGCCGAGGACCTGAAGTCCGTAGGGCACCATGAGCAAGGCCTTTTTCTTGGCTGCTTCGTTCATCGATAGTGGCTCCAACAATGGAAGACCGCCAGTTGGCGGGGGCAGTCCGAAAAGTGGGTCCGCTCGGCCAGCCTGTCGTAGGCCGACATTTCGCCCCGAAATCGCGCTCAGATTCAGGCCAACGGCCTACGGATGTCAAGCCCGCAGGGCGCCGGTGGGTCAACGAAGTCCTCTGCAGCACCCAGGTTGAAGTACAGCGTGCCTTCGATCCAGAGCGTTGCCACGCGAGCGCCGGCGGTGGCGGCCGAGCCAATGCTGATGCTGAGCCGGTCCTCCTCGACAGCCACCACGAGATCGTCTCGAAGAGTGAGGAGCTGACCTTCAGCCGGTTCGCACCAGAATCCCTGGCAGTCGAAGCGGCCCCCCCTGTACACGTCGCGCTCGGTTTCGATCATCGCGAGTCGGTTCTCGGTGACACTCCACTGGCCACGGCGCGCCAGCACGAGCTCGTCAATCGGCTCATTGTGCTCGTGGCACGGATGCTCGGTGCTCTGAAGCCAGGTGCCATCGCGAAACAGAGCAAAGTACTCCGTGTATCCTGCGCCGATTCCTTGCGGCCGCAAGTAATAGAAGCCGGAATGATCACGAAGTTTGCCTTGCATGAGCGGAGTCAGGGGCGCTGAGGTAGCGGCGATGTCGCCGGTGGTGCGTCAGTCGTGGGAATAGTAGACAGGAGCTCGGCCGTGAAAGCCGTCACGGACGTGGCCCCGATTGAAGTTGCGACCGCCGGCCTGTGCGATGGCAGGGCCGTCTGCTGTTAGCTCACCGGGGCGGACAACGGCGATGTGCCCGGCGCCCGAGGGGTTCTCGCGGGTTGCCACGGTTGGGTGTCCGAGATTGGCGCGCCGTTGTGCCTCCTCTGCCGTCACGATTCGCCAGCCGTGATCCTCGCCATGGTCGCGGAGCCATCGCGCCGTGCGATTGCCGCTCAGCTCGCGATAGCCGGGCGTTCGCAGCGCCGCTTCGCGCGTCATGGGGTTACCGTCTCGATCCACGTAGTGCGGAATCTCGGCGCCCATGGCGCGGGTCACATCCCAGGAGAAGATGTTGCAGTACGTGTCGTCGCGCCCTTGCTGATTGACTTCGTAGCGCCGGTTTCTGCCGACGCCGAACTGATTGATGACCTGATCGTAGCTGGCCGCAGAACGGTCTCCCTCGCCATTGATGAGTGGGGCGTCGACGGGAAGCCACGGCCGCACGCCGCTAACCGCGCGCGCCGGGTGCGAGCCGTCAAAGCCGCCCATGGGAAGCGCCGGAGCTGGTACCGTCGGCCCTGTCGGCGAAGCCTCGGGCGGCGCGGCCGCGCGACCCGCATCGAGAGCCGACCAGGTCAGCGGTCCCACGACGCCGTCGGCCGCAAGCAGATTCGCCTTCTGAAATCTACGCACGGCCGCGCGAGTCTCCGGTCCGAAAACGCCATCCGCCGGCCCTGGAGGGAAGCCGAGCTCCGCGAGCCGTAGTTGCATTTGCGTGACTTCTGCTGAGTGGCTCCCGTGTCTGAGCGTGGTGTGCTGGACGGCGCCGGCATCACCGCCCTCTGCGGCAGCGGCAGCCGCAATGCCGTAGCGGTCGGAGGCGGCGGTCTCGTAACCGTCCGTGGTTGGGCGGCGCGCCAGAGCCGGCGCGTCGTCGAGCTGGGTCGAGCCGCGGACCGTCTCCGGAATGCGGATGGCCTGACCCGCGACGATATGATTGGGATCGGGGAAGTTGTTGAACCGCGCGAGCTCCTGCCAGGTGGTGCCGTGCTCGCGTGCGATGCCCGACAGGGTTTCGCCGCGCCGGACAATGTGGATCGGGGCTTGGGTCGTTGGTGGAAAATCGTATGAGTGCCCGGTCTCCGTGACGCGCATGGTCATCGGTAGATTCCTTTCCTCGCCTGGCGTGGCTTTTCTCTCGCGTTTACGAGCGGGGTATTTTCGGAACAGTTATCGGGTGCCAAGGCGCAACTGTTGTCCGTGCTGCATCGCTTGGGGAAGCCGGCCCCGTATGTGACCGGCGATCGGCAGCCGCCGGGGCCGCCGGCGGCGCGGGGCGTCCACCGGCGGGCTAGCGGCCGGCGGTGCTTACGCGCCGCCCCGGTTGGCCGATCGAGCTCGGCGCTCGAACCGCTTGGTGATCTGCTTGACACGCCTTTTTTCGTCCAGCCTTGCGCGCTGGTCCTGGCGGCGTGCCAGGAACGCCGCTTCGCGCTGGAGTTTCCGATAGTTCCCGAGGCGTTCCCCATCGATTGCTCCGGCGCCCACGGCGGCGAGAATCGCGCACCCCGGTTCGACAGTATGCGAGCAATCGCTGAATCGACAGTCCTCGGAGAGCGCCTCGATGTCGTCGAAGACGGCGTCTATGCTCTCGTCTTCGCACCACACTTGAACTTCCCGCATGCCCGGGTTGTCGATGATGGCACCGCCGTTTTGCAAGGGCACGAGGGCGCGCGACGTGGTGGTGTGGCGGCCGCGCCCATCCGAGCTCCGCACGGAGTTGGTTTCCTGAAGCTCCAGCCCCATCATGCTGTTGAGGATGGTCGATTTTCCAACGCCCGACGATCCGAGCAGAGCACCGGTCTTGCCACGGCTCAAGTAGTGACCAAGCTGGTCGATTCCCGCTCCCTCCAGGGCGGACATGACGAGAACCGGCGCTTCGGGAGCGGTCTGCGAGACCTTTTGCACGAATGCGGCCGGGTCGGCGACGAGGTCGGCCTTGTTGAGGACGACGACAGGCTCGGCGCCACTTTCGCGGGCAACGGCGAGATATCGCTCGATCCTTCTGATGTTGAAGTCGAAGTCGAGTGCGCAGACGATGAAAAGCACGTCGATGTTGGCGACGATGACCTGGCGATCGGTCACGTTGCCGGCGCGACTTTTCGGCAAACGGAAGTTCGCCGCGGTAGAGTCGCATGGATGGTTGCTTGATCGCGGAGGCTCGAGAGCTCGACCGCAACCCAATCGCCGACTACGGGAAAATCCGAGCGATCATCGGCGCGATGACGGAAGCGGCCCGAGACGCGCGCGGAGAGGATGCCGGCGTCACTGAAAATGGTGTAGATGTGCTGATACTCACACCCAATCCGCGCCGGGAGGAATCCTTCAGCGCGAAAGGTGTCGAACTGCGAGCAAAACTGCGGGCACCAGCCCAGATTGGTGAGATCCAATTCGAGTACACTCCGGTTCAGCGAACATGTCATGAATGGCGAAAGCCGGAGCCGCGAACCGGAATGTGTATTCCCACCGCATCAGTGGGCGCAAGACCCCGGTTAGCGCACCGACCTCGATACGAGGCTGGGGGCGAATCCTGCATATTCTCTGCGCACCATAAACAGCCTCCTTTCCCGAGGTATGAGGTCATGCGGGGCGTAGCAGATGAAAGCTACGCGAGAATAAACTCGATTATACCACCGGATGAGGCTGGTGTCAAGGAGACCCGAAGCTCCCTGGATCCACCGCCGGTCCGCATCTGCGCCTCAGCGCCCCCCACCCTCCCTCCGCGTGCGGGGGGAGGTGAGGTGCGGCGTCTTCGTGATGTGCTTTTCGCACAGCCTGCAGGTGACGAATCCGGGAGCCTTCCGATCGCCCGCCAAGGCGGCGCGCTGGCGCCATTGGCCTTATTGCGGCGGGGAGTTGCCGGTGCCGGCTACGGCTTCGCGCGGCTCGAAGCCACTTGCCCGCGCCGCCCGGGTGCGGTGGCCGTCAAGCTCGAGCAACGCTACGAGAGCCGCTACCCGCGCTCGCGCCATCACTTCGCGGTCGGCCGCGGTGCCGTCACCCGACTCGCGCAGATCCGGAAACAGCGAAATGAGCTTCTCGATCGGTGCAGCGGTCATCTCATCCAGTGCCTCGAGCTGCTGCTGCGCAGTCTGGCCGCTCAGCGGCGGCGCGACAACGCCGACGTAATCGCCGGCGATCGCGGTCGGGCTCAGCACGACAGGTCGCTCGCTACCGTCCTGCTCCTTGACCGGTAGCCGATCAAGTTGCGCCAGTAGCGCGCCGCGCAGCTCCCGGTAGCCAGCGGAGCCGGAAACGCGCCGAGCGGAAGGAGATGCGCTGGCGCCGGGGGCACCCGGGAAAAACCACGCCGTCAGCGCGCTCTGCTCCGGTTCCGGGGTCATGAGCGCCGCGGCGGCAAGTGCCGCTGCTATGGCCGCCAGGATATGTACACGTCCACATTTCCACTGCGTTTCCATGAAACCACCGCGAACCATTGCACTTCCGGAAAAAAGGGGGGCAGACACGAGGTCGCGTCACCTTGCTGGCCATTCGTATGGCTTGCCTGCGGCCGAAGTCAAGCGTCTGTCCATTGCCTCGGCCCTGAGTGTCGCTGACCAAGACGCGACCCTGTGAATACGCCACCGACCTCTGTCGTAATCCCCCCAGAAACCGCGAGCAAACTGTCATCACCACGGAGCATGAAGATGATCACTCGTGCCATCACTGCCGCAGGACACTACTATCATCGTATTGGCGAGGAACCCGTGTCGCCGGAGCCCATCAGGGGCATCGCGCCACTCACCGCCGCCGGCGTGGAGCTGATCAGGGAGGACGCTGCGCTCCCTCAGCAGCGAGAGCAGCTTGGGCTGCTCACTGCTGTTGGCAGGCCGCACGGGGCCGCTGCGAACGCAGCCGCCCAGCGGCATGCTGTCGATGTCAGCGCCCTGGCAGCCCGGTCCTCACGCCCCACGCCGGTGGCCGGGTCGCGGCTCGAGAAGGAAAGCTCCGGCTCGACACCAGCCAGCGGCGAGCCCGCCAGAGCACCCGAAAGCGCTGGGGAGCCTCAATCGGTGAGTGGAAACTGTGCCACGACCAATCCCGGACAGTCCGTCAATGGTCCAGTAGGACGAGTTTTCAACAGGATTCTTGGGGCCGGCTCGCGCGGAGCGAAAACCGCAAATCAGACCTTTGGCCTTGCCGAGCTGCGCCGGTATCTCGATCGAGATCTTCGCTTCGCTGAGGGAGAATGGTTTCGCGGGAAGAAGTTGGATGGCGCGGCGGCGGCGCTGCTGAAAGAGCTGGACAAGAACGGCGACGGCCGGGTCACCTGGAACGAATTTCAAACGTTTGAGCTACGCATCCTGCAAACGCTGGCGCCCGGAGTTGGGAAGACATCCTCCGTTGAGCAGGTGCGTGCGGCGGCGCGGCGCCAGTTCGACCGGATCGATGCGGCGAATCGAGACGGCCGCCTCTCGTTCAAGGAGCTTCGCGACAGTGCCCATCGACAGCTTCCCACCAAGGTCGCTCATCGAGAGCTCGTGGCCCAATTGGCGGCGCGGCTTGCCCTGGATGCCGTTGACACCGATCAGCGCGGCGCGAGTGTCGCGAATCGCACGCTCTCGTGGTCAGAATGGTACGCCGCGGTCACACAGATTGCAAAGCGGCGGAGTCTGCATGCCCCCTCCTCCATCTAGGCTGCTGCCAGCCGGTGACGGTCGCGTGGCCGGCTGGATTTCGTGTGCCCAGCAATGCTACGCTTTTGCCGGCCTCTGCAGCAAGTCCGGTTCGAAAACGATGGTGCGATACTCACAACGAAGCCTATTCGAAGCGAGGACGCTGAACCGCCTGCGGATTCAGTACTTCTGGAGGCTATCGCTCGAGCACGCCGCGCGCACCGGCGCGAGCGGCCTCGCATCCACCGAGCGGTGCCCCGCGTGCGGGGTAAGCATTCTGGCCGTCGCGCGCGACGCGAGCGGAGAGACCCACGTGGCATATTGCGACCGCGTCGTCTGCGGGTACTGGCGCAATGCGCGGCCGGTCTTGACGGTGGCCTGACTCCACGGCTTTGCGACAACCGCGCTGCTTGGCGCGACCATGATCGCCGCCAAGCCTCCTTGCCGGGAGCGGCGCGGCGATGTATCGTAGACGGCTGGGTCCGAGGTGCGCGGTATATACAGTGCGGCTGAGGTGGCGTTCCCACGGTTGGGCAGAGAAGCGGAGGAGGCACAACGGATGCGCCAGGCGGATGTGGACTTGCGAGCAAACGAAGACCAGCCGATCGGTCTGGTCTTGTCCGGTGGTGGCGCACGGGGGGCGTTTCAGGTCGGCGTGTACGAAGTCTTGCGCCGCGATCCCCGGGGTCTGGAGAGGGCGCCTGAAGTGGTGAGTGGGACCTCGGCCGGAGCCCTGAACGGCGCGCTTATCGCCGCCGGCCTTGATCCGGACCAGATGCTGAGCTTCTGGCTTGAGCTGGCCGACGACCCGCCGGTGATCGCCAATCACTCCTTCTTCGCCACCCTCCTCCAAGCGCTGAAGGAGGTCTTGCTCATCGAACCCACGCGCCCGCTCAGCAAGCGTGCCCGCGAGATATCGATTCTGCGCCGGCTGTTCGCGAAGCACCGATGGTACTTGCCGAGCGAGTGTTGCGCGCTGCTGCTCCAATATCTCATGACGGCGCGCTTCGACACGATCAGCTTCATTCTCGAGCACATCCGCGCTTCGTACCTGTTCAATACGGATGAGCTGCGGATTCGGTTGCAGCGCGCCATTGGCGCTCCTGAGCTGAAGCAAACGACGACACGACTGGCCATCAACACGGTGGACGCCAAAGACGGCGGCGTCGTCCGCATCGTCAACTACCCGCCCAAGAAACGCGATGCGGCCGCTGCCCGGCACTACCTCTACAGCCCAACGATCTCGCTCGACATGATCATTGCAAGTGCCTCGATTCCGGTTCTCTTCAATCCCGTAAGGATTGGCCGGCGGGAGCTTTGGGATGGCGGCCTCCTGGTGAATACCCCGCTGGCCCCGGCGGTATCGCTCGGCGCCCGGCGTATCGTCCCCGTACTGGTCACAGTTCGCGAGCACAAGAACGGCGACTCGCTGGCAACCTTCGGCGGGGCCATTGAGCGCCTGGCGGATGCGTTTCTGGAAAACGCGTACAATATCGATCGGAAGCTATTGCTGGACCGAAACGCACTGGCGGCGCTGGTTCCCGAGCTAAGCCTCGATCGCGTTAATCTTTTCCGCGAGATTCGCCCGCGACCCGGTTATCTATTCGACGCCGGATCGTATCTCTACTTCGAGCGAGAGGCGATGACAGCCATGTATGAAGCAGGCCGCGAGGCGGCCAAGCGATGGCTGGCCACGGGAGTGGAAGTGGACGGCCACGAATTCGACGAGTGATCCCGCGCCTGCTGCGCCGGGACGACTCGCCGTCTCCACCTCTGCTTGCCAGCGTCCTCGCGACCGTGCGCAGGTCGCAGTGCCGCCGGCGGCGCTACTCCGTGATTTGCGTCACTGAGTTATTCAAGCCGGACTGCTCGATCTTCGGCAGCTTTTCCGCCAGGCCCTTCTTGTAGGCGACCTTGTTGGCGACTCCGGACACTTCGATCGCGCCCAGCGCCTCCGCGGTCACTGTGTTGTTGGTGCCCGAAACTTCAAGCCGCTCACACTCGCCTTTGAGCTCGAGGGCCTGACCTGAGCCCGACAGCTCGATCGCCCGAGCGTGAGTTGCGTCACATGTATGGACGATTTTCTTGCCCGTGCCGTCGATGGCCAGAGTTGCGCCCGCGCCCGTGCTGGTCGCCGGAGCCTCGCTATCGCCGGACAATTCGACGCTTCCAGCGTCCACTTTGACCTGGTTCCCACCGGCGCTGAGATTTACGCTTCCATCCTCCGACACCTGCACCTGCGCACCCTGATCAGTCTTGATCTCCGTAGTGTCGGATGCAAAAGCAGTAGCCGCGGCGGCAACAGCCAGAAAAACACTCAGCACAAGTAACACTGACGGGAAATTTCGTGAGCTCTTCATTGCTCAGCCTCCTTACTCGCCCTACTCAGCAAGCGACTTCAGAAAGGATGGTCACGGCAGGGCTCAGCCGTAACCATCGTCCTCGTTAATGCCTTCAAGAATTGCCTAGTCCGCCTCGGATACAGTATACGTAATGACGGCGCCCATGACTTTTAGAGAATAGCTCCCTCCATCATCCCAGTTTCCGCTGGTAGGAAAAACATCGACGGAGCATGCCTGTACAGTGTTATCTATAGTATAAGGTGCCGCAGTACTGCTTGAACCATAGCCAGTGGAGCCTGAGCTATAAGCAGTGGCTGGGATTGAGTACCCTCCTGTAAAATAGAGGCACAGCAGACGACCAGTCAAATTATTATTAGCGCTCGTATCGTAGTAGTAGAGCTTGAGCTGTGTTATCACCGCACCTTGCGGGAAGCTTGCCGCGGCGACGAGGTGATCCTGGCCCGTCAGGCCGTTCGCGCCGCCGTTCCCACCGCCACTGCTGTAGTTGGAATTCGTCCACGTGACGAAGTGCTCACCGCTGACGGAAAAGTAGCACGTGCGGGGAGTGGAATAGGCCACCTTTGGAACCGTGAGGTTACCCGTCATGGTGTCGCCGGTCGCGTTGACAAAGCGTGAATCGGACTCGGACTCCGTATAGTAGCTGGAGTTGTGGTCGTGGTCGCTGCGCGCGGCAGTAGTGGCGGCGCCGGTGCCGGCAAAGCTGACGGCGAACGTCGTGCCGGTCAAAGTCAGTCCGTTGCCCGCCGAATACGTGGTGTCCTGGTCGCCGTCGGCAAGGCCGGACGGCACGCTGGTGAGATTGTTCCAGTGCACCTGGCCTCCAGCTCCACTGGTGTTGAGCTCGGTCTCCGTGTAGTAGCTCGCGTCGTGATCGTGACCGGAGTCCGCGTAGGTACCGGCGTGGTCGTGGTCACTGCGCGCCACGGAGGTCGCGCTGCCGGTGCCGCCGAACGACGCGCTGAGCTCACCTGCGGACAGAGCCAACCCCTGGCCAGCGGCGTAGGTCGTGTCATTGTCACCGTCGGCCAGGTCCGCTGGCACGCCGGATACGCCGCTCCACGGCACACTGTTGGCCGAGATGGCAAACTGAGCGTGGGGCGTGGCATCCAGTCGATGGCGCGGCGAAAGTGGGGTGTATGCTCCCGAGCTTGCGCCCTGTCTGACGGCGATTTCCAGGAAGCGCTCATCACCCGTGAACGCGCCGGCGCCGAAATCGAGCGCCGTCGAGAAGGTGCCATTTGTGACGGTCACATCGGCCACGGTGACGGTGGAAGCGATCTGGTTCCCGTCCGCGCTCGCGTCGAACAGCGAAAACGTCAGATCGTAGGCTCCGTTGGCGGCGAGGCCGCCGTCCGTGAGGTACCCCTGGTAGGTGAACCGGGCGTCGAGAGGAGCGGCGTCCAGGTTTCTAACGGCGGACAGGAACAAAAGGAAACCAATAGAAATTACAAGTGCGCTACGTCCCCACATGCTCTCCCTCTCGCTGAGAACTGAAAGATCGCCCCGTTTCGCGGTGGCCAGCCGACACTCTGAGCCTGGCCGCCCGCGGAGCCCATCATAGCGGCAGCGGCGTCCGCGCCCACGGCCTGCCCGGCGCACAAGACCAGGATATGGTGCTCGATCACCCGCATCCTGCCCCTCCGAAACCACGGGCCGCGCGGCACCCCACGTCAACCATGATACCGGCTCTTTCCGAGAAATACCAGTGGCACGCCACGTCGCGACCGTGGTGCTGCTCCCGCCGCTCACGCGACGAGCGCACGGGTAGGCGGTAGCGATCCGTGACTTGGGCTATCATTACCCATCATGTTGCAAACTGTTGGCCCTTATGCCGTTGTGCGCCCGCTCGGCCGCGGGGGCGAGGGCGTCGTCTATCTTGCCCGCCGCGACAGCGATTCGGAACCTGTGGCCATCAAGACCGTGGTTGCTTGTGGCGCCGCGAAAACGACGGCGATTCGCCGGGAGATTCGCGCGCTCGCCAGACTCTCCCATCCTGGAATCGTTCGCGTGATCGATCACGGGATGGACGGCGGTGTGCACTGGTATGCCATGGAGCATGTGAACGGGCGGGACCTGCGCGATCACTGCGCGCTTGTTCGCGCTACGGAGAGAACCGCCGCCGCGAGGATTGCAGGGATTACGGGGATCGTCATGCGGCTCGCCGAAACGCTGGCCTACTTGCATGGTGAAGGCCTGGTGCATCGCGACCTCAAGCCCGAGAATATCCTGGTGCGGCTCGACGGCAGTCCGGTGCTCGTGGACTTCGGGCTGTCCACGTCCTTTTCGGGGCGCCTGGGTCAGGAAGATCTCGAGCTTGCCGGTGTAGTCGTCGGCACCATTCGCTACATGTCACCCGAGCAGATTCGCGGCGAGCTGGTCGACTCACGCGCGGACCTCTACTCGCTTGGCTGCGTGGCTTTTGAGATGCTGACAGGGCGACCCCCGTTCTGCGGAGCGACGATTGGGGAGGTCATACGCGGTCATCTCAGGGGAGTTGCGCCGGTGCCATCGTCGCTTGACCCGTGCCTGCCCTCCGAACTGGACGCCCTGCTGCTCGCGTTGCTGGCGAAGGAGCCGGATCAGCGGCCTGGATATGCTGCGGACGTTGCAGAAAGGCTTGTCGAGCTAGGCGCGCGCCCGCCTGCCACCAGGGCGTCGCCCAGCCCACGGAGCTTCTTGCTGCGATCCGCAATCTCCGGACGCGAGACGGAGCTGGCGACCTTGCACTCGGCGCTTGCCTCGGCAACGAAAGGACGTGGCGGCATCGTGATCCTGGAGGGCGAGAGCGGTCTCGGCAAGACGCGCCTGGCGCTCGAGCTTTCCCGTGAAGCCACAAAGCAGGGTCTGCTGGTCTTGGTTGGCGACTGTTCGCCGCCGCCCGCCGGAGCGAGCGCCGGTGCGGCCAGCGCCGGGTCCGCTCTGGAGGCGTTTCGCCGCCCTCTGGAAGAGCTTGCCGAGCGCTGCGCGGAGCACGGTCCGGAAACGGTCGAGCGGGTTATCGGCCCAAGAGGGGCCGTGCTCGGACTGTATGAACCGGCAATCCGTGACCTCCCCGGTCAGGGCACGCTCGCGGCAGCTCCCGAGCTCCCGGCCGACGCCGCCGCGCGCCGCTTGTTTACGTGCCTGGCGGAGACGCTCTTCATGCTTGCTCTGGAGGAGCCGGTGCTGCTGGTGATCGATGACCTGCAGTGGGCGGACGATCTCAGCCTGCGCTGCCTGCAGTATCTTGCGCGTCAAGGGCAAATCGATCGGATGCGCATGCTCATTTTGGGAGCCTATCGCAGCGAAGAGCAGGGGCGGGGCCTGGCCGACTTGCGAACGCTACCAACGGTGCTGCCCATCGCGCTGTCGCGGCTAAATCTTGCCGCGGTGGAACGTATGATCGAGACGATGCTGGCGCCGCCGGCAGCGCAGGCAGAGCTCGCCGACTTCATGTTGACGCGCGCGCAGGGGAACCCGTTTTTTGTCACAGAGCTCCTGCTGATGGCGCTCGATGTCGGTGCTCTGCGCCGCGAGCGGTTTGCGGGCTGGCGGGTGCATGCAGGGGAGCAGTCGAGACCTTTGGCAGCGCTGGCGGCGATGCCGTTTCCGCCTTCGCTCGCCGAGGTGCTGGTGCGGCGCCTGGCGGCGCTGGACGGGCTCGCGCTCGCGGTGGTAGGGGCCGCGGCGGCGCTTGGGCGGGAGATCGATGAGGAACTCTTGCTGGCGGTACTCGAGCGTCCCCTGGAGCAGGTCTCCGCTGCTCTGGGTGAGCTCCGGCGGCGGCAGGTGCTCGAGGTCGACGGCGGCGGGAGTCTGCGGTTTCCGCACGACAAGCTGCGGACGGAGGCTTATGCCACGCTGGCCGCTGACCGGCGGCTGAGCATCCACCTGCGGGCCGCAGCGCTACTGGCTTCGGCACCGCTGGCGGTCAGGTTGGCGAATCTCGGGCAAATAGCCGAGCACTGGTTTCGTGGGGGAGACTTGGAGCAAGCCCGGCAGGCCTATCTGAGCGCCGCGAAGCACGCGTGGGACATGGCGGCGCTTGCCGCCGCCGAAGGCTACACGGCAAGGGCGCTGGCGCTGACCGCCGCCGAGACCGTGCAGGCAGCAGTTGTCCATCGAGGGCGAGCGGCGGTTCGCGAGCTCCGAGGACGATTTCCGGAAGCACTGGAAGACTTGGCGGCTGCGGTGCGCATTTACACTGCCGGCGCCGACCCGCACGCCGCGGCCGAGTGCCACATCGCCGCCGCTGCCCTCCTGTCGCGCATTCAACGGGCCGCGGACGCTCTTTGTGAGGCCCGGCAGGCGCTCGCTCTCCTGCGCGGCTCCGGCGACCGCGGAACGACCGCGCGGGCCATGCTGTACGAGGGCGTCGCCCTGTGGATGCAGGGCGACCGCGATGCTACTCGCGGTCGCCTGGAGGCGGCGCTGCAGGTGGCGACCGAGCTGCGCGACAACGACCTCGAAGTGCGCGCCCTCGGCTACCTGGGGCTCATCGCGCTGGAGAGCGGCGACTTTGGCGACGCCATGGCGCGGTGTAACCGCGGGCTCGAGCACACTCGCGAGCTATCCCGCCACTCACGCTCGCGGTCGTCTCTGCTGG
Organism: Candidatus Schekmanbacteria bacterium; assembly: GCA_016188575.1. Taxonomy (GTDB): domain Bacteria; phylum CSSED10-310; class JACPHN01; order JACPHN01; family JACPHN01; genus JACPHN01. The sequence goes on along the minus strand of JACPHN010000012.1, from coordinate 6,604 downwards.
TCAATCTCGGCACAGCACAGGCCCGCTCCGGAGACCACGTCGGCGCGCGTCACACCTACGCCGAGGCGTTCGAGGTTTGCCACAGGTCGGGCGATGTCGTCTACGAAGCGGAAGTGCTCGGTAATCTCGGGGCGCTGATGCTCGAGATGGAGCGAGACCGTGCTGCGCTCAAATACTTCGAGGAAGCACATCGCGTTTTTGCGCGCGTCGGCGAGGCGGCCGGTACCTTGAGGATGCGCAACAACATCGCCATCGTGCGTCTCGAAATGGGGCATCTCGGACGCGCCCTGTTGGTGCAGCGCGAAGTCGTCAGCGCGCACGAGGCCGGGAGAAACGTTCGCGCGCTGGCGTGGTCGCGCTACAACTACGGCGTCTGCCTGCACGAGGCCGGCGCGCGGGCCGCGGCAATGGCGCAGCTCGAAGCAAGTGCCGTGCTGTGCCGATCGCTTGGCGACCGATTTCGCCTGGCGGAGGTGCAACACAAGCTGGGGGAGATCCTCTTTGAGACAGAAGAGGCGGCTGCTGCCCTCATCGCGTTTCGAGAGGTGGCGGCAGTGGCGGCAGCGCTGCCGTATCCGGCGCTTGCGGTCTCCGCTGGCGTCCGGATCGACCTCGCGCAGGCCCACCTGGAGCAGCGATGGCCAGGGATGTTTGTGCTCGTTCCCGCCGACTGGCCGCGAGATGCCGCGGGGCTGCGGCGTGCCGCGATCGTGTCTGCCGCACGCCTGGCGCTGTCCCTGGGTGTCGGCGGTGACGAGCTCGCAGATTGTCTGGTGGCCCTGGCGGAGCTCGAGGCCAGGGCGCGGAAGTCGGGGGCCCGGCGTGATCTTTTCACGGTATACCTTCTCATGGCCACGGCCCTGGCCGCGCTAGGCGACCACGCCGGAGCGCGCAGGGCGCGGCGCCTGGGCCATAAGGACGTGGCGCGAATCGTGCAACAGCTCCCCGAAGAGCTTCGCAACGACTTCCGCGTGCGAGCTCTGCAGCTCGCGACCGTGTGCGGCCTGCCGCGGTCCGCGAAGCTCACCGGTGGCTTGACGCATCCACGCTCGAAGGAGATACCCCAGTGAAAAAGACACTTTGCTGTTTTCTCAGTGGGCTGGTTGCCGTGCTCGGCTTCCCGGCCGCCGCTGCGACCTCGGGCCTCGCGACACGTCTCGCGGATGATTGTCCCCGGATCATTGTGCGGTCATCTTCACTCGGAGCTGCGGCTGCGCGGCTGTACTCAAGGGAGACTCTCACCCAACTCGCACCTCGCCTGGCACCCGCGGCGGACACGGCCCGCGCCGTCGACCGCCTCGCGCGCACCGCTGTGCTTCCCATTGGGGCGGCGGAAAATCCCCGCGCCCTGCTCGCCCGCCTTCGTTCCCGGCCAGAAGTGGAGTTTGCCGAGTGCGACAGCTCCGTCAGGGCTCTTGCCGCGGTGATTCCTGACGATGCCCGCTTTTCCGAGCAATGGGGCCTCCAAAACGACGGCTCCGGCGGCGGCGCGGCGGACGCGGACGTCGACGCTCCCGAGGCCTGGGCCGAAACACTCGGCGATCCCAGTACCGTCATCGCCGTCCTCGACACCGGCCTGGACCTGTCCCACGGCGAGCTCAGTGGGCGTGTCCTCCTGGTTTCCGGGGCAGATCTCGTCAACGGCGACGACGTTCCGGAGGATGATGCCGGGCACGGCACCCACGTTACCGGTATCGCCGCGGCCGCCGGAAACAACGGCCAGGGTATTGCGGGCTTGTGCTGGCGATGCCGGGTAATGCCCATCAAGGTTCTGGACCAATCGGGCACCGGCGCCTTCTCAAATGTCGCCGCCGGCATCGTCCTCGCGGCCGCGAACGGCGCTCGCGTCATCAACCTTTCCTTGGGAGCGGGATCGTACTCGCAGGCGATCCAGGACGCTCTCGACGCGGCTCAGGCGGCGGGCGTGGTTGCCGTCGCTGCTGCAGGAAATGGTGCCAGCGAAGCCCCGGTCTACCCTGCGGCCAACGCGGGAGTGCTTGCAGTCGCGGCGCTCGATCGGAACGACGACCCAAGCGACTTCACCAGCCGCGGCGACTGGATCGATCTCGCCGCGCCCGGAAGCGAGATCCTGAGCACCCTCCCAGGTCAGGCCTACGGAACCTGGAGCGGCACCAGCATGGCTGCGCCGTTCGTTGCGGGAATCGCCGGGCTCGTGAGCACCGCCCATCCGACCTGGAGCGCGGCGCTCGTCGCCAGTCAGATCGCGCGCAGCACGGACTCAGTGTCCGGGGATGGACTCGGCAGTGGACGGGCGAACGCCTATCGCGCTCTGACCGCGGTCCCGGTTCCTGACGTCGTCGTCGAGTCCGTTACCGTGGACGACGCCGACACCCTGATCTGCCCGAGCTGCGACGGCGACGGCCAGGCGGATATTGGCGAGACCATAGATCTGGTAGTTGCCATTCGCAATCTATACGGTGCGGTCGAATCCGTCAGCGGGACCCTTTCGGTGCTTAGCCCCGACATCGTCGTCGAGCAGCCCAACGCCGCTTACGGTGACTTGGCTCCCGGGCAGAGCTCCGCCAACACCGCTGCTCCTTTCCGCGTGCACATCGACAATGCACTTGCCGGTGCCGTCAGCTCGCTGCCGCTCGGCATCTCGGCTGCCGGCGGGTATGCCGTGGCAGGCGTGGTCGAGCTCCTCATCGGGCCGCAAAACGCGGGCGGCGACATCGCCGCTGACACCACTTGGACGAATGGTTCCACCGTGTACGTCTCCACCCTTGTTCGCGTCGTGGAGGGAGCGCGACTTACCGTCGAGCCCGGCGTCACCGTGCGTTTTGGCCGCTTCGCCTATCTGGAAGTCGACGGCGAGCTCGTGGCGCGCGGGTCGGCGGAGAGCCCGATCGCCTTCGTCGCCGCCGATCCGGAGCTCGGCTGGGGCGAGCTCGACGAAGGGGGAATTCAATTTCTCCACACGAGCGTCCCCGCCACCTACGATGGGACTGGCAACTATGTCTCCGGCTCCATCCTGGAGCGATCTGTGGTGCAAGGTGTGATGTCCGGTCCAGCCGTTTCCGTGGCCGAGGTCGCGGGCAGCACCGGCGGCCCCTTCATTCATCGCTGCCTCTTTCAGGACAACGAGCTCAGCCCGCTGGAGATCAGTAGCGCTGCAGCGCGCGTGGAACGTAACCTGTTCCTGCGCAACGGGGCCCCTGCCGGCATTGGGCTCTACGCCGGCGAGCTGATGGTCGAGCCGCTGATCTTTGCTTACAACCTGTTCGCTGACGGCGCGGGAGCACAGATCGAAGGAGAAGGCCCGCTGCAGTTCTACGCGAACACGTTTCGCCACAACGCGGGCGCCGTCTCGTTTCCCGAGGTAGGTGTGATCAGCCGCCTGGACGGCAACAACTTCGTCGCCAACCACGACGGCAACAACTTCGAAATGATCGCGCCGCTGGCGTCGCCGCCGCTTGATGCGACCGGCAGTTACTGGGGGACCACCGACGCCGAGGAGATTGCCGCGTGGATCTACGACGACGCCGACGATGGCAGCGGCGGTCGTACCCAGGTCTTGTTCGAGCCGTTTCTGCAGGAACCGAGCCCAGCAGCCCCCGCTTTCCCGCTCAGCCTGACGCTCGCGCCTCCGAGCCCCGTCGGTGCCCAGCGCGTCACCTTTACGGCGGTGTTCAGCCGCAGCATGGATCCCGCGGTTACGCCTTCGCTCACTTTCGGTCTGCAGTCGCCGTACACCGAGCTCGGCGCGGTGGCCGGTGTCTGGACCTCCACTCGGCTGCCCAACGACACCATCGCTTTTACCTATGATGTCGCAACAAGCACGCCGGACGGCACCTACAAAGCCGTCCTAACCGGCGCCGTCGATGACGGTGGCATGAGCCTTCCCGGCGACTCCGGGACGACGTTTGTCGTGGACACACCGGTCGGCATTGCGCAAGGCGTGGCGATCGGCTGGGGCATGTTCCGGAGTAGCGGGGCGCACGCCGGAAGCGCTGCAGGCAGGGCCGCGACGGCGGTGGTGAGCTGGCAACCGGTCGTGGAGGACGACCTGAGCGGCTACACCCTGCTTTGGGGGACGGAGCCCGAGTCGCTGGTCAATGCAGTGGATGCGGGGTTGGCGGCATACGTTCGCGTCGGTGGCCTGACCCCCGGTGAGACGTATTCCTTTGCCGTGCGCACCCGCGAGGATAGCGGTGCGTTCGGGCCGCTCTCGGAGGTGGTGACCGCGACGGCCCCGGAGGCCGTTCCCGTGCCGGTGTTTGCGGCGCCCGCAGTACTGCTGGCCCTGTTTGCGGCCACTCCTCTGCTTGCGCGGTCGCGGTGCGAGGGGCCGGGCGTGAGCCGGAGCCGGGCCCGATCTGCCAGCAGCGTTCGGCGCCACGTGCCATTCTCCGGGGGTTGACTCCGCGACGGACCCGCTACGGCGCTAATCGAAAGGAGGCGCTAGAATCAACCTCGCCTGCGCAGACTGAAGAACTGCTGGCGAGGGACGTCATGCCGGACATGCAGACAACCGATGGTGGAACCGCGGCGCAACGCCATCTCGACGCGTTGCGCGCGTTGCTGCGACGGGACTTTCTGCGCCGCGCGAGCTGGGGGGAAGCGCTGCGCGATGTGGCGCAAATGGCTATTGTGGCTCTGGAGGCCGATGAAGCTCTGGTCGCGCTTTACGACGGCGACGGGAGCGGTTGGACGGCTTGCACTCGCGACGGAGAGCTGCTGCAGCACGGCGACATCGGCATGTTTGGGTCCGTGTCCGTGCTGGAGGAGGTGCGCCGCACCACAGAACCGCTCCTTACGGTGGCGCGCGGCGGCTTGCCGCTGACCTCCGAGAGCATCGTCGAACATCAGGTGCAAAGTGTCTTGGCCGTCCCGCTCTTTTGGTGGAACGTCGCCGGTGATGCTCGCGAGCGGTGCTTCGGAGGCTGCCTGTATGCCCATCGGAGCGTCGCGCGGGCACCGTTTACCCCGGAGGACGTGTCACTCGTGCTTGACGTGGCAGAGCTGGCCGAGCGCAACCTCAACCTGCTTCGCCATTTGCGCGCGGTGCAGACCGACTTGCAACGCTCCGAGGCCCGTCTGGAGGAGACGCGGCAGGCCGTGGCGCGGGAGTATCGCTTCGGCAATTACGAGACCCGGGACAGGTGTTTTGCGGAAAACGTCATCGAGCCGCTGCGCCGAGTCGCGCACGCGGACAAGATTGCCTTGCTGATTACCGGACCAAGCGGGAGCGGCAAGACGCATCTGGCGCGCGCGTACCACTACCAGTGCGCGCGGCGGAACGGCCCGTTCGTCGTGCTCGACTGCGGTCAGGTCACTTCGGCGGAGACGCTCGCCGCCGAGCTCTTCGGGTATGCGCCGAGCTCGGGCTATGCCAACGCGCCTCAGGACGGCAGGCCCGGCAAGGCCGAGCTCGCCCACAAGGGAACCCTCTTCATCGACGAGATTGCCTGCCTACCGGCCGATCTCCAGCAGCGGCTGTTGCGGATCATCCAGGAGGGCCGCTATTCCCGGCTCGGAGCGGCTACCGAAAGCGCCGCCGATCTGCAGATCATCGCCGCGACCAACGCCGATCTCGGCCGCCTGGTGCGCGAGGGAAGATTCCGCGAAGATCTTCTGTTTCGTCTCGCGCTCATGCGGGTTGCGCTTCCGGACTTGAATCAGCGGCTCGTGGATATTCCTGAGATGGCGCAAAGTCTGCTCGTGCGCGCCTGCGCCGAGCAAGGTGATCGCGCCGGCGCGTCCCTCTCGCCGGCCGCAGCCAGAAAGCTGCAGCGGCACGACTGGGCGAAAGCCGGCAACATCCGCGGTCTGGAGTATACGATTCGGCGGTCCTTGCTGTTGGCAGAGCCGGGGAAGACGGTGCTCGAGGAATCTGATATTCGTTTCGATGAGCTCTTCGACTATGGTCGCGGCGTACCGGCCGCAGGGGCGCCGACCTCAGCGCCTTCGCCTGCAAGTGCTGCTGCGGCAGGCCGGAGCGGGATGTCGCCACCGCCGGCGCACGAGCACGAAGATGCTGGGCGGCAGGCGGCTGGCGAAGCGCGCCGACCGTCGAGTGCAGCGGTTCGCGCGCTTCTCCGGCGAAAGATCGAGGAGCATCACGCGCGACTGGGCGATCTGGCCGCCGACCCCCGCGTCGCCGCCGCGCTTGGATATGCGCAACGCGGCGCAATTCCGTTGTCGACACTACTGCTCCGACTGCGCGAGCTGGGTCTCGACGGCGAGGTCTCGGCGATCCGCCAGCAGCGTCAGCCCGATGCCGACCAGCTCAGGGAGGCGATCCTCGAGCACGGCTCGGGGGCTGCTGCGGCCAAGGCTCTGGGCATGACGAAGGATGCGTTCGGGTGGCAGTTGCGCAAGGCCGGCTTTACGGTTAAGGACATCCTCGGTGGGGGCGAGTGAGCCCCGCTCACTGCCTGCCTCCGCTGCGAAGCGACCACTGACGTTCATTCGCTCGGAGAATCGACATGGCCTTTCTCACGTGGCCAATTCAGTTTGCCGACGTCGAAGCTGCGCATAGCCGGATCTCCGGTTACCTCCCTGAAACGCCGTTGCGCCACTATGCGGTGCTCGACGAGCTAGTTGGGTGCGGCATTCGCGTCTGGGTAAAGCATGAAAACCA
>JACPHN010000105.1 GCA_016188575.1 Candidatus Schekmanbacteria bacterium | reverse complement strand
TCCTCGAGGACAGCGTGGTCGCACCGCTGCGCCTGAAGCTAGATCCGGGGGCCAGGACGACTGGTGTCGCGATCGTCCGCGAGGATGGTTCGGTGCAACATGTTCTGCATTTGGCCGAAATCGAGGACCGGGGCGAGACCGTGCGCAAGCACATCGAGCAGCGGAGCAACTATCGGCGGCGCCGGCGATCGTCAACTTGCGCTATCGAGCGCCACGGTTGGACAACCGACGACGGCGCGAGGGATGGTTGCCGCCCAGTCTTCGCTGCCGGCTCGACAACGTGCTCGCCTGGGTTGGCCGCTATCGAAAACTCTGCCCGATCGGCGCCGTGTCCGTCGAGACCGTGCGGTTCGATACCCAGGCGATGCAGAACCCCGAGATCTCTGGTATCGGGTACCAGCAGGGCGAGCTCGCTGGCTACGAGCTTCGCGAGTACCTGCTGGAGAAGTGGGGCCGGCGGTGTGCTTGTTGCGACGCCGAGAACGTGCCGCTGCAAATCGAGCACATCGTGCCAAAGGCGCGCGGCGGCAGCGATCGGACGAGCAACCGAGCGCAGCGAGGTCCAGGGCGGCGCCCGTCGCCGAAGGCGATGGGAGGGTTCCCGAACCTCACACTCGCCTGCCGCTCATGCAACGAGCGCAAGGGCAGTCGGGAGGTACGGGAGTTTGTTGGGCGCGACAGCAAGCGACTCGCGCATGTTCTGGCGAACGCCAAGGCACCGCTGGCTGCCGTGGCTGCGGTCAATGTCACGCGCCGAGTCCTCTGGCAAGCGCTCGAAAACACGGGTCTGGACCTCGAGGTCAGTAGCGGCGGTCGAACCAAGTGGAATCGCTCGCGGTTCAGCATTCCGAAGACGCATGCCCTCGATGCCGCCTGCGTAGGGGTGGTCGAACGCGTGGCAGGCTGGCAAAAACCCATGCTTGCCATCGAGGCCGGTGGCCGCCGCAGTTACCAACGAACACGTGTCGACAAGTTCGGCTTCCCGCGCGGCTATCTCATGCGGCAAAAGCGCGTCCACGGTTTTGCAACCGGCGAGTTGGTTCGTGCGATGGTGCCACGAGGCAAGCAAGCCGGTAAGTACGTAGGGCGCGTCGCCGAAAGGGCCTCGGGTAGCTTCAACGTCCAGACAGACGCGGGTACGATTCAAGGAATTTCGCACAAACACTGTCGTCTGCTCCAGCGAGCGGATGGCTACACCTACAGCCAGAGAAAGAGGCGCTTCCTCCACCGGCTGAACCCGGTGGTTTCCGCGCCGGAGATCGCATGAAGTGGTCATGGAAGATCGGCAGCGTCGCCGGGATCGACATCTACGTTCACGGCACCTTCGCGATCCTGCTCGCGTGGATTGCGCTATCGCATGCCCGAGCCGGCGCCGCGCTCCCCGAGATCGTTGGAGACATGGCGTTTGTGGTTCTCGTGTTCGCTATCGTCGTGCTCCACGAGCTTGGCCATGCGCTGATGGCGCGGCGCTTCGGGGTGCGCACCAAGGACATCACGCTGCTGCCGATCGGCGGTCTGGCGCGGCTGGAGAAGCTACCGGAGGAGCCGCGCCACGAGCTGCTCATCGCCCTCGCTGGTCCAGCCGTCAACGTCGCCCTGGCCGTCCTGCTCATCGTCGTCACCGTGCCGCTGGCACAGATGTCGTCCATCAGCGACGCGGCGACGGCCGGCGGAAACTTCCTGGCGAAACTGTTCTGGGTCAACGTCGTGCTCGCGGCCTTCAACCTCATCCCGGCGTTCCCGATGGATGGGGGGCGGGTGTTGCGCGCGCTGCTGTCGATGGGCACGGATCGCGTGCGCGCGACGGAAATCGCCGCCGCGGTCGGCCAGGTTTTTGCGGTGCTGATCGGCCTGGTCGGGGCGCTAGTAAATCCCTTTCTCGTCCTCATCGCGCTCTTCGTGTGGCTGGGAGCTGCCGGAGAGGCCCGCGCCGTGCGCATCACGAGCTCCCTCGCGGGAGTGCGTGTCGCGCGCGTGATGATCACCGAATTTTGCGCGTTGGCGCCAGCAGAATCGCTTGCCGATGCCATCCGCCACGTTCTCGCGGGCTTTCAGCACGATTTTCCGGTCGTCGAGGGCGGCAAGGTTCTCGGGATGCTCACACGGCAGGGCCTGTTGCGCGCGCTTGCGCAGTTCGGCACGGACCTGCCGGTGCGCTCGGCAATGAACCCGAACGTGCAGGTGGTGCAGGCAACGGAGATGGTGGAGCAGGCCTATGCGCGCCTGCAAGAAATCGATTGCCGGTCGATGCCGGTAGTGTACGAGGGCCGGCTCGTCGGGATCGTCACCCTCGAAAACGTCGCTGAGTTTCTGATGTTCGCATCCGCGACGCAGCGCTCGGGATAGAGACGGGGGTTATTAATCCCGGGCCGGTTCGCCGCGGGTGTCGGACGCGCTCGCTGCCAGTAGGGACTCGCGGCGCACCTCACCAGCAGATGGGCTCCAGAAGACGCGGTCGGCCGCCGCCAGGCCGGCGTCGCCATCGACACGAAGCTCGACGTGGGCGTGCAGCGTGCTGGACTTGTGGCGGCGAATCCGCGGCACTGTGCAGGCGTTGACGATAGGCACGGTGCCATACCGCGCGAACGGTGCTCGCCGCAGGCCGCGGAACGCGAGCGCCTTGAGCCGATCGTGCATGTGACCGCCGATCGCCACAAGCACGCGCTTGCCACAGGCCTCAGCGTGCTCGAGCGCCGCCGCGAAATCGGGGTCGCCATTGTCCCCGCCGCCCCGGCGCCAATCCACGCCGAAGGGTGAAAGGTGCGAGTCGCCGAGCCCTGTCGGTCCGTTGTGCCCAAGGAGAACCAGATTCGTTGCGGTTGTCGCGGCGATTCGCGCGCGGAGCGTGGCGTGCGGGTCGACGCACTGATAAACCTTGCGAAGCGTGCGCGAGAAGCTGATCCGCTCGCCTCCGGACGTGTGTGGCCGCATGCCTACGATGGCGAGCCCGAGCTGCGGCAACTCGCGCGCCGCGAGGCCGAGATCGTGGCCACCCAGCACGCGCCTCAGCGCGGTGACGCGCTCCGCATGGCGCCACCCCAGAACGCTGGCCACCAAGTCAAGACCGAGCGCCTCTGCGATGACCAGCAGCGTCTCCGCGCCATCATGGTTACCGAGAACACCAAAGCTGTGCTCACCCAGGCTCGACAGCATACCGGCCACGCGCAGCCCATCCGCGATGGTATCGCCGAGGTCCCCGGTCCACAGCAGCAGATCGGTCCGCAATGAGCGGTAGTATGACTGATCGTCGGCGTCCCATCGACCGTGAATATCTCCGATTACGACGATCCTCACCATGCTCGTACCCAATTGACTTCAGGATCCCGGTTGGGGTCCGCACCGCTGCCTGGCACCGCATGGTTCAATACCGCCAACAGCGTTTCTGGTCCAGCCGGCGCCGCGCCAATTGTATCTCCGGGGCCGCGCCAGTATACTTGAAGTGCCTGTGAATGCCTCACTCTCCGCGGTCGCCGAATCGCCAAGGCGAGGCCGCGGTCGCTCATTGTGTCGGACCAAAGCCGGCGGCTGCCAAAGGAGGACGGCGGTGTCCCGTGCCCATACCATTCTCGCTACGCTGTCGTTTGTTTTCATGATGTTGCCTGCCGCGCATGCCGGGCAGCCGTGGACGGATGAAGCGCCGACCGCTGCGCTGGCGCGCGCGAAGCGCGAAGCCAAGCCCGCGATTGTCGATTTCTTCGCCGTCTGGTGCGGCCCGTGCAAGGAGATGGACAAGGCCACGTACCCCGACCCGCAGGTGCGCGAGCTCATGAACGGTTTTGTCAGCATCAGAATCGACGTGGAGAAAGGCGAGGGCGTCGATCTGGCCAAGCAGTTCAAGATCTTCAACTACCCGACGGTAGTGTTCGTCGGCGCAGATGGCGAGGAGATCGATCGCCACGTCGGCTTGCTCACCCCGGCGGAATTCATCGCCACGGCCACGGCAACGATGGCCGGCAAGGGAACGCTCAAGGACCTGCTGCAGAAGGTCGCCGACAAGCCCGACGATCTGGACCTGTGGTTGCGCATCGGCGACAAGTACGGAGAGCACCAGGACGTCAGGAGCGCCGAACGCTACCTGGGGCGAGTCATCCGCCGCTCGCTTGGGGTTCCCGCCGCCGCAGAGCGCGCTCAGGAGGCCGTCATGGCGCTTGCGCACGCCTATCGCCGCGCCGAGCAGCACGCGGAGATGGCGGCAGTACTGGAGGATTTTGTCTACCTGTTTGCGGATACCGCAGCGCAGGACCAGGCGATCTCCCTGCTGGCCTCGGCGTACTACAAGACCGAGCGCAAGGAGGAGGCGGTGCGACTCTATACCGACTGGCTCGGCAAGAAAGGCATGGATGACCCCGATGCGCTCAATTCCTATGCCTGGTTTTTCGCCAAACGACAGTACAATCTGCAGCAGGCGATCGCGTTTGGCAAACGCGCTGTGGAGCTGTCGCAGCGCCAACCCGGAGTGATTGACACGCTGGCGGAAGCGCACTTCGCGGCCGGCAACTATGATGAGGCGATCGCGCTCATGCGGGAGTGCATCGCGGCCGACGCCGAAGACGTCTATTTCAAGGAGCAGCTCGACAAGTTCGAAAAGGCAAAGGCGGCCTCCGGCAAGACCGACGCGGGCAGCGCGGCGAGCGGAGTGTGAGGTGAGTAACGCCGTCGCGCAGTGGGATGCGGTCAGCGTGACCTGCGGTGCTGATGAAGTCGAAATCGTCAGCGCGCTGCTATTTGCGCACGCATGCCTGGGTACTGAGGAGCGGGAATCATCGGACGGCGGGGCGGAGCTGATCGGCTACTTTGAGCACGGGTGCGGCGCGAGCATCGTGGAAGCGTTGGGCAGCGAGCTCGGCGCACTCGCGGCGGACGCCACGCTGCAGCGGCAGCCGTCGCTGCGGCCGTTGACAATCGCCGCCGGGGATTGGTCCGAGCGCTGGAAGGAGCACTACGGCGCGACACGCATTTCCGGGCGGCTGGTCGTCTGCCCTTCCTGGGAGTCCTACGTCCCGGAGGACGGCGACATCGTCGTGAGGATCGACCCGGGGATGGCCTTCGGGGCGGGGAATCACCCGACCACGCAGATGTGCTTGGCGGCGCTGGAGGAGATGCTCACGGCGCACCGCGGCCGCTGCTCGGTGCTGGATGTCGGTACCGGAAGCGGGATTCTCGCGATCGCGGCGGGGCTACTCGGGGCGGATCGCGTCGTCGGTGTGGACGTCGATCCGTTGGCGGTGTCCATCGCGCGGGAGAACGTGCGGCGCCACTCCCTGGAAGGCGTTGTTCAGATCCGCCGGGGCGCGGCGCTCGGGACTGCGGGGAGGTGGGACATCGTGGTCGCCAATCTCCATACCCACGTTCTCCTCGAGCTGGCCGAGGTGCTCACCGAGCGCACGGAACCGGTCGGGGGGCGCCTGGTGCTGAGCGGCCTCACAGGTGCCGGCGCGGCGCAGGTGGTGCCGTGCTTCGCGGCGCTCGGGTGGACACTGGTCCGGGAGGACAGGCGTGCCGACGACACTCAGGGGCCCGACCCGTGGGCGATGGTCATCTTGCGAAGGTAGGTGCGGTGCCGGCGAGCATCACCGGCACGGGCGCCGACTGTGCCTTGGCGCGACACGCGGTGCCGTATTCCGCGGTTCCGGGTCCGTGCCCGAAGACCCGTGAGGAAAACGCCTACATACGCCTGGTGCAGGAGTGCCGGGGGATCGTGTTTCCGTTGGATGCAGAGCGGCTTCGGGGCGAGTGGAGGCAGCGCCTCGGTTTTCCGGCCGAGGCGCCGCTGTGGGTGGAGGTCGGGTGCGGCTGCGGGTTTTTTGCGCATCACCTGGCCATGACCCACGCACACGCGCTGGTTCTCGGCGTCGAGCTGCGCTACAAGCGCCTGCATCAGGCGGCGCGGCGACTGCCGGCGGCGGCCAATCTCAGGATCGTGCGCTACGATGGTCTCCGCCTCGCCCATGCGCTGGGTCGCGAGGTCGACGCGTTCTTTTTGATCTACCCGGACCCCTGGCCGCGGCCGCGCGACCGTGATCGCCGGCTCTACTCGCAGCTAGACCGCTTCATTCCCCACCTCCGAGGAGGTGGCAGTATTCACTTGCGGACGGATTCCGAACGCGTTTGCGCGGCTTTCGTGCGCGCAGCGGAGCTGCTCGGAGGCCAGGCCACAGCGCATCGGCTCGACCGCACCGGACGCGCAGACCTGTCGGCTTTCGACTGCCTGTTCGCACATCTCGGCGCCGCGGCGTGGGAAGCAACCGCGTCGTTCGCTGCTGCCCGGCTCCCGGGGTAGGAGCCAGCGCAGGCGACAGCGCCGCAGCGCCCGGCGCGATCCCGACGGTGGGCGCACCGAAGCTCACGCTGTCGCCCATTGACAATATCGCTCCCAGCGTGTACGATGCCCGTGAAATCTTGCATGGGATGTGGAACGTCCTGGCACTGGATTGACCGCGTTTCGAGATCTCTCGCCGCTGCCCCGCACTCACTTTCCTCCATACCGGCACCCCGGAGTCAGGCCCGCAGAGGCCGAACGACGATCGCCGGCGCCTCCAACAGCTCGCGCACGTGTCTCACCAAACCGACGCCATACAATCTACTGCACTCGATGGGCCCAACGAGGGGCCAGGAGAAGCCGTCGTGTCCGGAGAAAACGGGGAAGTCCAGTCCATCAACATCGCCGAGCTCAAGCTGCAGAATTTCCAGACGCTGCACGACGTCGCCCGGGAGCTCGGAGCGGCGGACACGGGCCACCTCAGGCGCCAGGAGCTGATCTTCAAGATCCTGGAGGCGCAGACCAAGCGCAACGGCCAGATCCTCGCGGAAGGCGTCCTGGAGACTCTGCCCGACGGGTTCGGGTTCCTCAGATCGGCGCGCGAAAGCTATCTCCCCGGACCGGACGACATCTACGTTTCCCCGAGCCAGATCCGCCGCTTCGACCTGCGCACCGGCGACACGGTCTGCGGCCACGTCCGCCCCCCCAAGGACAACGAACGCTACTTCGCCCTGCTCAAGGTCGAATCCATTAACTTCGAACCGCCCGCGCCCGGCCGCGAGAAGAAGCTGTTTGACAACCTCACGCCGCTCTACCCGCAGGAAGCGCTTCACCTTGAGTACCACCCGGACGATCTGTCCACCCGGATCATGAGCTTGCTCGTGCCGGTGGGCAAAGGGCAGCGCGGTCTGATTGTGGCGCCGCCCCGCACCGGCAAGACGATGCTGTTGCAGTCCATTGCCCGGGCCGTCGTTACCAACCACCCGGAAGCCTACCTCATCGTGCTGCTCATCGACGAGCGCCCCGAGGAAGTCACGGACATGGAGCGATCGGTGAGAGGCGAGGTGATCTCCTCCACTTTCGATGAGAACCCCCAGCGGCACGTCCAGGTCGCCGACATGGTGCTCGAAAAGGCCAAGCGACTCGTCGAATGTGGTCGCGACGTCGTGATTCTGCTCGACTCGATCACGCGCCTGGCGCGCGCCCACAACACGGTCTGCCCGCCGAGCGGCCGCATCCTCTCCGGCGGCCTCGACGCCAGCGCGCTTAGCCGCCCCAAGAAGTTCTTCGGCAGCGCCCGCAACATCGAGGAGGGGGGCAGCCTCACGGTGCTCGCCACCGCGCTCATCGACACCGGCAGCCGCATGGACGACGTCATCTTCGAGGAGTTCAAGGGCACCGGCAACATGGAGCTGCATCTGGACCGGCGTATCGTTGACAAGAGGATCTTTCCCGCGATAGACATCGCCCGCTCCGGCACGCGCAAGGAGGAGCTGCTGCTGCCCAAGGAAGACCTCTCGCGCGTCTGGGTCCTGCGCAAGGTGCTCAGCCAGCTCGGCACCGTCGAGGCCATGGAGCTGCTCGTCAGCAAGATCCGCCTGACCAAGGCCAACAGAGAGTTTCTCGCGTCGATGAACACCGAAGGCTAGGAGATCTCAAGATGAAGAAGGACATTCACCCGGCGTACGAGGTCTGCACCGTCACGTGCGCGTGCGGCAACGAGTTCGTGACGCGCTCGGTTCGCAAGGAAATGAAAGTTGAAATCTGCTACAACTGCCATCCGTTCTACACCGGCAAGCAGCGCATCGTCGACTCGGCCGGGCGCGTGGAGCGATTTCAGCGCAAGTACGGCTGGAAAGGTGGCGACGCCAAGTAGCCGGGGTCGGGCACGGACGACAGTTGCGGAGAGAGCCTCATGGAGCTGATCAACGGTGCCGTCGACAGGCTCGAAGAGATCCGCGGCCGCTTTGACGCGGTCGTGAAGGAGCTCGCCGACCCCAGCATCTTCAGCGACCAGGACCGCTACCGAACGCTCACGCAGGAATTCGCCGCGCTCGAAGACCAGGTCAAGCTGCTCGACGCCTATTACGCGCTGAAGCGACAGGTTCAGGAAGTCGCGGAGCTGGTCGCCAGTGCGGGTGCCGACGAGGAGTTGCTCGCGCTGGCGCGCGAAGAGCAGCAGCAGCTCGCGACGCGGCAGGAGAAGCTGAACCAGGAGATCCTGGCGGCGGTAATGCCGCACGACCCCAACGACGACAAGAACATCATCCTCGAGATCCGCGCCGGCACCGGCGGCGAGGAAGCAGCGCTGTTCGCCGGTGAGCTTTTCCGCATGTACTTGCGCCTGGCCGAACGGCGCTCCTGGCGAGTTGAGCTGCTCTCGCAGAGCGATAGCGAGATCAAGGGCGGCTACAAGGAAGTCATCGCCAACGTCACCGGCAAGAAGGTGTTCGGCTCGCTGAAGTACGAGCGCGGCGTGCATCGGGTGCAGCGCGTGCCCGCGACCGAAAGCCAGGGTCGGATTCACACCTCCGCGGTTACCGTCGCAGTCCTTCCCGAGGCCGAGGAAGTCGAGGTCGAGATCTCTCCCGAAGACCTGCGCATCGACGTGTACCGATCGTCGGGGCCAGGAGGCCAATCGGTGAACACGACCGACTCCGCCGTGCGCATCACCCACATCCCAAGCGGCCTCGTCGTCACCTGCCAGGACGAAAAATCCCAGCACAAGAACCGCACGAAGGCGCTGAAGATCTTGCGGTCGCGCCTCTACGACCGAGTGCTCGCGGAGCACGAAGCGAAAATCGCCCTCGAGCGGCGGAGCCAGGTCGGCTCGGGCGATCGGTCCGCGAAGATCCGCACCTACAACTTCCCGCAGACGCGCGTGACCGACCATCGCATCAAGCTCACGGTGCACCGCCTGGAAGCAGTGCTCGCCGGGGATCTCGACGAGCTCATCGCGGCGTTGGCGCTGGCAGATCAGGAGTCCGAGCTGGCCACGCAAAGCGAGGCGTGAGCAGCGATGGGCGACGACCGCGCCGTCTGGACCGTCCGCGACGTGCTGGCGTTCGCGGGACCGTACCTGGCCAGAGCCGGCGCAGACAGCCCGCGCCTGGACGCCGAGGTTCTGCTGGCCCACGCCATCGGCGTCGAACGCATCAAGCTGTTTCTCGACCCGGAACGACCGCTGACCTCCGATGAGCGCAGCGCGTACCGCGCGCTGTTGCAGCGCCGCGCCCGCCACGAGCCTGTCGCCTACCTGACCGGGCGGCGCGAGTTCTGGTCGTTGGCCTTCGACGTGGACCCCAGCGTGCTCATCCCGCGCCCCGAGAGCGAATTCATCGTCGAGGAAGCTGGTAAGGAAGTGCGGCGCCTGAGCGAGGCCGGCACGGAGCGCGCGGGTCTGATGACCATCGTGGACGTTGGCACGGGCTCCGGCTGCCTCGCGATCGCCGTCGCGGCGGAGATTCGGCGGCGCTACCGGGCAGGCGGCACGCGCTACCTCATCGTGGCCTCAGACATTTCAGGGGCGGCCCTCGCGGTCGCCGCCCGCAATGCGCGGCGGTTGATCCCGTGGGCGACGGGCCCGGCGGCGGGAGCGGGCGCACGCGAGGATGATGAGGGCGGCAGCGGCAGTGCCGTGCGTGTCTCCTTTTTGCAGGCGGATTTGCTCGGCGCCCTGCGCGCGGGCGGGTGCGGGGTCGACCTGATTGTCGCCAATCCGCCGTACGTGGCGGAGTCCGAGCGGCGCACGCTACCACGCGACGTCACGGACTACGAGCCGCCGCTGGCGCTATTCGCTCCCGGCGACGGCCTGGCGCTCTACGAACGCTTGGTGGCGCAGGCAGGTGAGCGCGTTTCCGGCGGCGGCGCCGTGATTGTGGAGCTCGACCCGAGACAGATCGCGCGCGCACGGAAAATCGCCGCGGCCGCCGGGTTCGGCGAAGTCTCGGTGCGCCGGGATTACGCCGGCCACGAACGCGTGCTGACGGCGCGGCGGCCAGCTCGGGCATAGTACCGTTCCGGGTCGCGGCCCGGGTGCGCGACGTCCGCCGCGTGCCGGCGGGGAGCGCGCTTTGCGTGCGATCGCTGTACACTTCCAGCGCACCGAAGCGCATCGCCGCCGGGGCGGGCTCCCGGCGGCTGGGTCGCCCTGCCGGCCAGAAGGAGGTACCAACGTGATGGATTTTGTGGGGCTTTTGCGGAGAGATGACGTGCGCAACCGGCTGCTCGATTTCATGCGCCGAACGCTGTCCGAAAGCCTGACTCCGTATCGCGGGCGGCTACCGCGGATCACCGTCGAAGTGGCGGAGCCGGAGAAGCACGGCGATTTCGTACCGCCGATCGCGGAGCTTCTGGTGCGCGAGAACGAGCGCGGCACCAAGGGCATGAGCGGTTCCGGCGCGCGGCGGGAGGACCAGCAGCGCCAGGTGCTCGCGGCGATGGCGGACGAGCAGGCGGTGATCGTCTACTGCGAGAACGAGCTTATCGGCTACGCCTCGTTTCACCCCTGGAACGTCGATGGAGCGAGCTTCCTCGAGTTTTCGTCCGCGGTCGTGGACGACCCGTTCCGCGGCGCGGGCTTCGGCCGCGTGCTCGTCGACGCTCGGGAGATCCTCGCGGTCGAGTCCTACATGCCGGCGGGCTATCAGCCGATCGCGTTTTGCAACCAACTATCAGCGCGGATCTACAACCGGGATTTCTGGGCCGAGCTGCCGTGGGAGAGCTATCACCACCTACCGTGGCCCGCGGTGTGCCGCCCCGAATGCCAGTCGGATCGCCGCTCGTGTGACTGCACCGTGCTCGCTCTGGATGCCTATCGACTGATCGGGCTATTGAAGCACCTTCCGGTGGGGCCATAGGTGCCCGCATTGCCGGCCCGTGCCGGCGGCGAGAAGCCGCGCCGGGAGCGGTGAGACGCGTTCGGTGCTACGATTTCGGGCCGAGCTGTCCAGCAACCCGTGGCGAGTGAGCGTTCGTGACCACCCCGAAAAAACGCGGCCGTGCCCCCATCCCTCGGCGAAAACGGCGTTGCCGCGCCATCGAGGCGGCGGCGGTTGCCTGCGCGCTGCTGGCGATGGCTTGCCCTCGCGCCCAGTATGACGGCGAGCTGGAGGTGGCCGGCCTGCAAAACCCTGTGCGCGTGGTGCGGGATGAGTATGCGATGCCCTACATCTACGCCGAGTCGCTCGCCGACGGGCTGCTTGCGGAGGGGTTCGTCATGGCGCAGGATCGCCTGTTCATCATGGATCTCTTCCGCTATCTGGCGAGCGGGAGGCTCGCGTCGATAGCCGGCGAGGGAATGCTCGCGCAGGACCGGCTGTTCCGCACGGTCGGCTTGAGGCGAATCGCCGCGGACCTGGAGCAGCGGCTGAGCCCGCAAGCGCGCGCCACGTTCGCGGCGTTCACGCAGGGCGTCGCCGCCTACGTAGACACGGGCAGCGCGACCTACCCATTCGAATACTCCATCCTGGGCAAGAACCCGGACCCGTGGACGCTGCTCGACACGCTGACGCTCTTCGTCTACCTCAACTGGAACTTCTCGGGCAATGTTGGCGAGGAGATTCTCGCGCAGCGGCTCGTCGAGCGGCTCGGATCCGCGCGCGCTCAGGATCTCTTTCCGGTCCACGAAGCCCTGCCGCCGGGGCTCGTCTACGACCCCGCCGCGACGGCGATGCGATCATGCCCCCCTCCCTGCCTCCCGCGGCAAGTGGCGGGAGGTGAGCCGGGCGCCCCGCCGACGACCCGGCCGTTCGGCGCCGACCCGCTGCTCGCGGCGCTGGCGCGGGCGGCAGGCACGGCGCGACTGGGCGGCAGCAACGCCTGGGTGACCGGAGCCGCGAAATCGGCGGGTGGTCACCCGATCCTCGCGAGCGATCCGCACGGCTCCGGAAACATGATTCCCGTGCCTTTCTATCCGGTCGCCGTCATGCTCCCCGAGGTCCGCTTCGCCGGCATCACGGTGATCGGCGTGCCGGGCATTCAGACGGGGCGCAACAACTGGCTCGCCTGGGGGTTCACCAACGACAACGCCGACCAGCAGGACCTCTTCATCGAAACGCTCAACCCGGCGGATCCGCACCAGTATCTGGAAGGCGGCCAGTGGACCCCATTCACCGAATGGACCGAGCAGATCGACGTCAAGGCCGAGGACGGCACCGTATCCGCCACCGCCTGGACGATCCGCGAGACGCCGCGCGGCCCGCTCGTCACCGAGCTCTTTCCCGGCGTCACGGCAGCGCTGTCCTTTCGCTGGTATCTGCGCGACCTGTTGGACGGCAACCTGGGGCTCGACGAGGCGATGGTGGCGCGCACGCCCGAGGACTTTCTGGCAGGGCTCGCCAAATGGCCCGGTTTCACCCAGAATACCTCGATCGCGCACAAGGACGGCTGGTTCGCGTGGCAGATGATGGGACACGTGCCGGTGCGGGCGGGGCATGCGGGCCTCTTCCCCATTCCGGCGGCGGACGCGGCCGGGGTCTGGAACGGCGCGATCATCCCCTTCGCGGAGATGCCGCATCTGTTCAGCCCGGAGCAGGGCTGGTCCGGCAGCGCCAATCATTGGGGGCTCGGCGCGAGCTACCCCTACCTGTATGCCACGACGAGCTCCGGGCCCTATCGCGTCTTGCGCATGAAGGAGGAGCTGGACGCGCGCGCGACGTGGTCGGTGCAGGACCACCGAAACCTGCAGCTCGACACGGTCTCGATCCTGGCGCGGCGGCTGGTGCCGGCGTTCGCCGCGGCGCTGGCGGCAGCGGGGACGGCGGAGCTCGACGAGGTCGTCACCTATCTGAGCGCGTGGGATTTCCGCGCGGATGTGGATTCGGTCGGCGCTACTCTGTGGAATGCCATCTACCGGCAGACGCTGCGCGAGACGTTTCGCGACGAGCTCGGGGACGACCTGCTCGACGCCTACCTTGGCCAGACGTATTTTTTTCAGGAGCGCTTCGAGCAGATGTTGGCGAAGAGCGACGCTGTGTGGTTCGACGACGTTTCGACGGCGGGACTGGTGGAGACGCGCGACGAGATCATCGCGCGGGCGGCAGGCACAGCGCTCGTGGCATTGCGCGGGCGGCTCGGCGAGGACATGGCGGCGTGGCAATGGGGAGACCTGCACACGCTGTATTTCGAGCACCCGGCGGGCACGGCCGAACCAGAGCGGTCACTGCTCGGCGACGGGCCGTATCCGTTCGAGGGCGACGGCGAGACGCTCGATCGCGGCGCTTACGCGTTCGCCGGCGACAGCTTCGCGGTGGCGTTCAACGCCGCGATGCGCATGGTCGTCGATCTCGGCGATGATTGCTCGGTTCTCGGGAGCGTGACGACCGGCGTGTCCGGGCGGGCTGGCTTCGAGCACTACAAGGACCAGGTAGCGGCCTATCTGTCGGGGGAAGGGGTGCGGTGGTGGTTTTGCGACGAGCAGATCGAGGCGCACAAGGTAAACGAGCTGATGCTCCTCCCCGCGTCGCAGGCGGCGGTGCCGGCCGTGCCGATGGCGGTGTTGCTCGGGCTGTGGGGAGTAGTGATGGCGCGGTTGGCACGAAGACGATGTAGAGGAAGAAGCAGCGGTAGGAAAGGCAGGGTTTGAAAGCGATGATGGCGCACGGATTACGAAGGACAGCGGCGAGCACGGGAGTCGTGGCGGCGATAGTGTTGGGCCTGGGCGCGGCGGCTGTCGCGGGCGGGGCGAGAGAGCGGGTGCTGGTCAAAATCGAGGTGCCCGGGCTGGCTGCGTTGACGGCGGCATCGACCGCGCAGCCGGGCATCCGGCCTGGGCAAGCCCGCTACGAGCCGGCGGCGGATCAGGCGCTCGCGCGAGCGATCGAGGGCGCGGCCAGGGAGCTCGCGGCGCGCCTGGACAGTCGCGACGTTCCCTACGCGATGCTCAAGGTGTTTCGCACGGTGCCCTACGTGCTGCTGGACGTCGACAGGGAGGCAAAATACCTGATCGCCGCTGACCCCATGGTCCGCAGCGTGCTTCGGGACGAACCGGTGCCGCTGATCGATGCCGTCGAGAAGGGCGACACGATCGAGTGGGACGCCACGCGCGAGCCGGCGCCGGCGCGGCTGGACAACACCGTGCACATCATCGGCGCTGACGCGGTGTGGGCGGCGGGAAACATCGGCACGGGGTGGTGGGTGGCGATTCTCGACACGGGGATTCGCTCCTCGCACCAGATGTTCGCGGGCAAGTCGATTGTGGAAGCGTGCTTCGCGCTCGGGGCCGACGGGGCCGCGGGCGCCGGCGACTGCCCGAACGGCCAGAGCTCGATGACGGGGACGGGGTCGGCGGCGCATCATCCGTCGAGCTATGAGGGCTACGACCACGGCACCCACGTCGCGGGCATCGCCGCCGGCAACAACGGCGCCGGATTGACCGGCGTCGCGCGCGGCGCCAACGTCATCGCGGTCAACGTCTTCACGAAGTTCGGCCCCGCCGATTGCGGCTCGCCGGAGCCGTGCGTGCTCACGTGGATTTCCGACCAGATCAGCGGCCTGGAATATATCTACAGCATCCGCGGGTCGTACGCGATCGGCGCCATCAACATGAGCCTCGGCGGCGGAAAGTACACCTCACAGGCCCAGTGTGACGTCGATGACGCGAGCAACGCCGTGAAGGCGCCGGTGGACCTGCTCCGGGCGGCCGGCATCGCCACAATCGTCGCCTCGGGAAACAACGGCTTCTGCGACGGGATCTCCTCGCCGGGATGTATCTCTTCGGTCGTGGCGGTGGGGGCATCAACGGACGGCGATGACCGTGCCAACTTCAGCAACCACCTGGGGAGCCTGCTGGAGGTATTTGCACCGGGCGTCGATATTCTCTCTTCCACCGGCGGCTCGGACACCTCCTACGAAGGCTGGAACGGCACGTCCATGGCGACGCCGCACGTCACGGGAGCCTGGACGCTGTTGCGCGAGGTGAGCTCCAGTACGCACCGGGCGGCGACGGTCAGTGAGCTCCTGAACGCCGTTCTCTCGACAGGAACATCGCTGCTTGTCTGGTCCTGCGATGGGCAGACAAAACCGCGCATTCAGGTCGACGCCGCAGCGGACGAGGTGCGGCCCGAGGTCGTTCCCGGGTTGGCCGCCGCCGGTGCCGGCCTCCTGGCGATCCTCCTCGGGCGGTGGCTGCGCCGGCGCCGGCGGTGAAAGGTAGCTGGCTTACTCCGTTCACCAGACCTCAGGAGGCTATTCAAGATAAGCGGTTCCCGTCCAAGCTCCAACGAACTATCCCCAAGACGGTCCAGCGCCGCCCGGCCTTGCTGATCTGGCTCCTTCCCCCCGGCTGCCTGCCGTGCCCGCCTGACAGGCCGCGGCAGATCCGCGCGCGCGGGCCGCCCGGGCGACGCTCGCCGTCCCTGCCGCCTGGAAAGCTGCTCCTCTTGTTTGTCCCGAGAAACGCAAAAGATTCCCGGCGCGACGGCCCTCGGCGCCTCGCCCAAGGCCTCGTGCAGAAACGATCGCAGTGACTCCTGGGTATGTAATTTCTGGAAGGTCGCCCGGCTGGTCACGATTCGATCGCTAAGGAGGCGGCCGCGCTACCCCGACAGGACACGATTGTAGGCAGCGACGAGAGCGGAGACCGCGAGGTCAACGTCCGCCTCGCAGTTGCTTCGGCCGAACGCTACCCGCCCCGTGCCCGCCGCGGCACGCGCACACCCGAGCAACGCAAGGTTGTTGCTTTCAGTCGCGCCGCTCGTGAAGACGACCTCGGACGGTTCGGCACCCAGAAGCGCGGCAACCTTCTCGCGCGCCACCTCGATCAACCGCGCGGCCCGGCGTCCCGCTCTATGCAATCCGTTTGACGGATTGGCGGCGTGCTCCGAAAAACACGGAAGCATCGCCTCGACCACGCGGGGGTCACAAGGCGTGCTCGCGTCATGGTCCAGGTAGATACAGCACTCGAACGTCCTCATGAGACCACGATGTGCCTCCCATACTGCCGGTACTCACCGTCGAGCAGGTAGAGCTGGTCCCACACGAGCTGACGGAGCATCTGGGCAGGTTTGAGGCAATACCGCGCAAACTCCTCAGGGGAACATTCACACCCCGGAAATTGGGCGTCGGCCTAATGTCGCCGACCAACCTCTACACATTCTTCTCGGCAGGGACAGTCCGACTCGCTCCCCAAGCAGGTCGCGGGCCCATCGGCTGGGACCAGGTGTAAAGCATCACCCCCCGCATTTTGCCGATGCCCTATCAGCGGCGGCGCGGCAGCGCCGTCCGCTGCAATCGGTTGTTGGGCGGCGTGTTGGCTCACGGTTCATACGTGGTCCGAGTCTGCAACCATAACCTCGTGGGCGGATGCCGCAGTGGCGGCCCGGGCAATCCATCGATCGAGTGTGGGGCCATCCACGCAGACCGTGATGCGTGTGCGAGTCTCGCTGTCCACAGCGATCCCGCGCGCCGCGAGGACCGCCAGGATTGCCTCGGCCTTCCCTTTTGCCTTCCCTTTGGCCTCCCCTTCGGCCTCCCCTTCGGCCTTCCCCTCCGCTCGCTTGTCTTCGCCATACTGGCGCGCCTGCTCGATCTCGTCCATCACCTTCTGGTAGGCATCGAGCTCGAGCTGTGTGAAGGTCGCCTCGTTGGCGAGCTCGACGGCCTCCCGGTGGGGCCCAAACGGCAGATCGGGCGGCACCTCGCTCAGTTCCGGCGTATGCACGAACAGCCATGCCCACAGCTCGGCCCCCGTCTCGGGCCGCCGCGGTGGCAGCTTGGGCAACTCCACGAACACGTACTGCACCTGCAAGAGCCCGTGGTTGCCCGAGCCACGCTCCGTCATGTTCCAGCGGCTCAGCATCGGCACACGGGGGAGGTTCGCGGCGCCCTGATCGGCGTCCGCCCAGATCGCGAAGTCGCAAATGGAGATCGCGACTACGTCCGTGAGCCTCGTGTACGGCTCACTCCTCTTGATCTGCCCCACGTACGCCTTGCAGGCGTTGTAGACGACCCGGTTGAGGAAGCCGGAGACGTGCAGCAACTGCATCTCCACAACGAATGTCGTGCCCGAGCGGTCGCGGCACCTGACGTCCAGAATCGAGAGCTTCGCTCCCACCACCAGCGGGAGCTGCTCGCTCGGCAAGTACTCGATAGCCTCGATGGCCTGGCTGCCCTGGCGGTCGAGTAAATCGTTGAGCAAACCTCGGAGGATGTTCGGGTGCGTGGCGAAGATGCGCCGGAAAACAAAGTCGTTCTTCAGGTCGGCGAAGATCATGGCTCTGGTGATCTAGCACGTTTCCGGTTGGCAAGGCAAGCGCGGTCTGCTACCGCTCGCGGACCTCGCGCTCGAGCTGCTCCTGGAGCAGCGACAGGTGCGAGCTCGCGCGCTCTCTCCAGGCCGCGTTCCGCAGCAACACCACTGTCCGCCCAACGTTGGCGCTCAGAAAATGCTGCTCCTGCCAGACTGACGCGTGCCTGCGCGGCCCGCAAGTGCGTTGCGGCTGCGGCTGTCCGCAATGGCCGCGGGTGGCATGGCGCGGCTCGCGGCCATGCGCACCCAGGTGAGCCCGGCGCCGCGGCGCGATCACTCGCGCTCTTGCCCCGCGGTCTCATCCGCCGCGGCTTCCGGCGCTGCCTGCTTGCGCGCGCGACGGAGCGAACGCTTGAACTGGGAAAGCTCGGCCATGATCGCCTTATCCCTGCGAAAAGCGCCGCGCGCGGCGTTGAGCGCGGCGGTGAACCGAATGTAGCGAGCCTCCTGGTCGACGCCGAGCTGCTGATGAGCAGCCAGATACTGGCGCTCGAGCGCGTCGTGAGCCGCGCGTTGCTCGCGTTGCGCCGCGGCGTCCTGCTCCAAGGTCGCCGGATCGGTCCCCGAAAACATCCATCCTCGCTGCTTGAAAAGATCCACAAAGCCCGCGAGATCGTCGTCGAAGGTCTTCGAGGGATAGTAAGTCTTTTTGGCCAAGGCGTCGCCCATGGTGAAATCCTCCGAGGAAAGAAGCCTGACCGGCGGCACGCCGCCGAACCGATGTGCTGCAGGCTAGAGCAGTCGGGCTGCCCCGTCAAGCCTCGGGGTGTCCGGCTGCTGGTCAGGAACTGCCAGGCTATACACCAGTGGTGATCTCAGGTTCACCGCGAAGGCACGAGCTTGCAATGTGAGTGCTTCGACGAGCAATCACGTGGCAGGTACTGTGCCATTTTACTGATCCGCGGATCAGTCATTTTGATTCCCGTTGGATTATCGGTGTCATATACCTGCAATCGCGCTGATGTGCCGAGCACTGCAGGTGATCCGGTTTGCATTCTGAGTGATTCTCGGATCAGCGGCGGTGATACGGCATACAGTCGTACTGATTCCGAGGCGATTTAGGTCGATCGGTCACGCGGCTCCCTCCTGCCCCGTGGCCGGTCGGCGCTCGGCGGAACGAGCTCGTTGGGTAACTGTTCACCTCCCTCCTCTGTCCCCCCCGCAAGCGGGGGGAGGGGGTGAACAGTTACGACTCTCGCCGACGCCTTGAGCTCGACTCGATCCTTGAGATACTTCCTCGCCCACGTGGACACGATCCGCGACAGACGCCTGGACTTCGCCTTGCCGCGAATATCGAGGCGTTCCGTCACGAGCACCGAGGGCGTGCGCACGGCAAGCACCTGGTTCGTCGCTTCATCGATGCGACGCTCGATCTCGGCGCGCATCCGCTGCCGAGAGGCACTGAGCTTCGGTCGTGAAGGAGCGGGCCCTGCCGACTCGGGGCGCCCGGCCTCGCTGGCGCCGGATCACCCGCCGAAGGTAGTTCCTGACTCGCCGCTTTTCGCTGCGGGAAACAGCGAAATGATCGGGAATAGGAGCCTGGCCCGCGACCAGCGCCGCGATCCGGTGAGGATTCATGATCATCCAACAGGCGTAGCGCTTCTCGGTTTCCGTTCGAAACCGAACCGTACCAGGCGATCCTTGTGGGCGGTGAGGATTTCGGCGACTTCGTTCCGTTCCACCATTCTCAGGAGCTCGCCGAAGCTCTGGCGTGTGTAGTTGAGGCCACTGCCGATGTCGTGGAGCCACAGGTCGACGGCTTTGCCCGCGGCAATGGAAAACTCTCGGACTTCTTGTACCGGGGCCGCAATCGCGGGGAAACCTTGATGCGTTACACTGCTTTCCGGCGGCGCGGGCACGATAGCGGAAGAGGGCAGGATCGCCTCGGCACGCCGCGCCGCAATAACGCTCACCCCGGTAGCACCGCCGGCAAAGCCGAAACGTCTGCCCACACCGGCAGCAAACGAGCTCGTAAACAGGCAGCGGTGCCATCAGCCGTCCCCCGGCGCGCCGAGGGGACTGGCAAGCTACGTTCTGCCGAAGTAAGAGGAGAACCGGTCAGCACCCGCGCGCTGCCGGCCATCCCCCGGGGAGCGGTGGTTTCTTCACCGCTCCCCCCCCATCAATTGCGCCGTCATCCACAGTAGCACGCCGCGTGACGCGCTGGATCCGAAGCTGCCGGTTCGTGGATCGACAACCCTGGGCCTACGGATCCCGGCACACCCCGGTCGGTCCAACCGCGAGCTGATACGCATCGCCGTCTCGGAGACGAAGCAGGAGACCAAGGTCCACGAGGGGGCAGTCGAAGGACTCTTCCGCGGCGGCGCGCCCGGAGGCAACTGACGTCCGGGCCGGCAAGTACGTGCGAATCAGACAGTCCACATCCCTGCTGATCGTGCCGCGTTGCGCCCTGATCTTGTACCTGCTCAGGAAAAACTGTCCAGACCTTGCTCGACTTTCCTGCCGTCGCACGTCCTGTCGCCGCCGTGGGCGCCAAGTCGGCGGAGCACGCCAGGAAACGCGTTATCAGGCCTTCGAGATCGCTTCGGAGACCGGCCGCGGAGCTGATTTTTCCTTTTCTGACCAGGTTCTTCCGGGCATCTGATTGTAAGCACAAATTGCCTCCCCAGCGCCAGCCATTGTGAGCCGGGACATGATCTCCGCCCGCGCCGCGAAGTCGCACAGGAAATCGGTCAAGTCGTCCTTGGTAAGCTCCGAGCGCGTAAACCTGTGGAAGGCCAGGTACCATGCCGCCGCGCGCGCCGAATGGGTCGAGAGCTTCCCGTGAATCAGCCACAAGGAAGCCGGATCCTCGAGGAACGGATCCCGGAACGGAAACGTTTGATGGCCGGAGAAGCGATAGCGCGGGCCAGCGGCGGCGGGCGCCGCCCTGGACCTCGCTGCGCTCGGTTCCGCGCACATTCCGTCCTGAAGGGCGGGGTTTCGGACCGGCTGACGAATGGATGAGGCCCTGGCTGCGCTGGCGAACCGCCCGTAGCCGGGCAACATCCGCGAGCCCGAGACGCTGTGCGAGCGGCTGGCGGCTAGCGCCCCGGGCTGGGTCGTGCACCCGCACGACGTGACCGAAGCGTTGTCGGTTTTCGCCGGGCCGGACGCGGCGCCGTTGCTGCCGCCGGCCCGCCGTCGCCCGCGAGCAAGTCAACCTCGCCGGAAGTCGCCTTGGAAGTCACCTGGGGTCTCCTCAAGGACCAGGTCGCGCGCCTCGGGCACTTCGTAGCGCGGCCGCTTTGGCCTGCCTGCGCAGTTGACATCGCCCACCGGACCCCGCATAGTGGTAGGTGAGGCGCGGCGCCCGCGCTGCCGTGCGACCTCCGAGGAACCACAATGATCGCGTGGCACCGGCTGTTCGGCCTCGGGCTCACGGACCTGTTCACGGGGACGGGC
>JACPHN010000092.1 GCA_016188575.1 Candidatus Schekmanbacteria bacterium | reverse complement strand
GCCGGCCAGATCGGACACGAGCAGCCGCAGCGACACGTCCTTCGCCGGCTCCGTGACCAGCGACGCAGCGGGAACGCGAGCCGCGACGGCGCTACTCGACCAGCTCCAGACGGAAGCCTGCAGCGTGCCGGCCGGCGAGACGACCTGCACCTGGCCGGGGCAGCCGCCGAAACCGAGGCCGGTGATGGAGAGGTCGACGTACTGCCCCACGGTGGCGGGGTTGGGCGAGAGCGACAGCGCCTGGATGCTCGGGGCGCCCGCGGGCATGACGGATATCGAGGTATCCGGGGAAACTGCGGTCGCCGCGTCGGAGGTTACCACGCGCAGGCGGATCGGGCGGTAACAGGCGGGCGCGCCGAAGGCGGTCGCGGGAACGGTAACGGCGATCCTGGAGTCACTCCAGCTCGTTATCGCGGCGCCGGGGACAAGTGCGCGGCGGCTCCGCTCTGATCGTCCGCGCGCATCGCTGCGGTGCTATTGAGAAAGGCCATGACAGATACGGTGGCAGCGCTCGCTTGACGCGCGGCCGCTGCGTATAGTAGAGGAAAAGGCGTTCGCGCTGATCGCGGACAACCTGAGGGACGCCGGCCATGGTGGAGGTTGGGAAGGAAAGCATGTGGAGCGCGTCGTCGCGCGCTCTGAGCTCGCTGTTCCGCGGCGGACGCCGCAGCCACATCGCGAGTTTTCTTGCGGGGCTCGAGGCGTTCTCATCCCTGTCCGAGCAAGCGATCGAACACCTCGTGCGCGCCGTCCACGTAACCGGCTACCCCCGAGGCACGGCGATCGTTCGCAAGGGTGAGCCGGGCACGAGCATGTTCATCGTCGTCGACGGGATGGTGGAAGTGCCGGTGCTGGATGGCGGAGGGCGCCCGGTTTTTCGCGCGATACTGCGCCGTGGCGAGTGTTTCGGCGAAATCGCCGTGCTCACCGGGCTACCGCGAACCGCGGATGTTGTCGCCTTCACGGAGTGCACGGTGCTGTGTATCCCGCGTGAACCTCTGTTTGAGGCGATCCGCGAGTATCCCAAGGCCGGCGCTTTCCTGACCAGCATTCTGGGAGACCGCCTGGCGAGTGGACCCGGGCTGCAGCGAGTGGGGAAGTATGAGCTGGTCAAGCAGATTGGCCGCGGCAGCATGGGAGTGGTTTATGAGGCGAGGCACCCGCTGCTGCGCAAGGATGTCGCCCTCAAGATGCTGCCCCACTCCCTGGTGCATGTCAGCGACTTCCGCGAACGGTTTCTCGACGAGGCGCGGCGGCTGGCGGCGTTGCGGCATCCCAATATCGTTCAACTGCATGATTGCGAAGAAGCCTATGCGACCATCTTCATCGTCATGGAAATGGTGACCGGGCCCAGCCTGGAATCGATCCTGTGCGGCGGACCGCTGTCCCCTGACCGGGCGCGACGAATGATCCGGCAACTCGCCGGCGCACTGGACCACGCGCACAGCCATGGCATCGTGCATCGCGACGTGAAACCTTCCAACGTCCTGACCGACGAGCGCGATAATGTGCGGCTGACGGATTTCGGCATCGCCGCGGAAGCGGGATCGCTCGCGCGCGCCCTCGATACTGGACAGGGCTCGTCACCGGCGGCCGGTGAGCTCGCACAGACGCACTCCCGAGGACACAACTTCGGCACACCCCGCTACGTGGCTCCGGAAGTTATCGCAGGCGAAAAAGTAGATGCGCGCGCGGACATTTATGCCATGGGAGTGCTGCTCTTTGAGGCGTTGGTAGGGCGGCACCCGTTCGCGGTGACCGACGTGCACGAGATGCTCGACTGCCATCTGAACCAGCCTATGCCCGAGCCGCGCCAGTACAATCCCCTGGTCCCGGAAGACCTCAACGCACTGGTCATTGGCGCCACCGCCAAACGACCGACGGAGCGCTTGCAGACGTGTCAGGAAGTTCTCCGCGTGCTCGACGGCCAGAGCGGAGCCGCCGACATCACGACGGCAGTCGAAGTCGAAACCATCACCTTCGTCTACTCTCCGGCGCACCGGTCGAGGGTCGAAGCGATTGTGGAGGAAACGCGGCGCAAGGCGCGAGCGATTCCCGGTCTCCTGGTTTCCTGAGCGATTGTGCGACCCCAGGGTGCGGCGCTACAAGGCGATAATCAAGAGCTCTCCCTTGCTCATGGCAGACTGGCGCCGCCCGTGTCCCATCAGCCTCGCAAGCTCCTCCAGAATCGCGCGCTCGCCAGGATCCGCGTCCGCCGGGAGCTCGTTCAGCGCATCGTGTAAAGCCAGCTCCAGCGATTCCGCCGACGCCCCCGAAGGAACGACCAACAAGTAGCGATCGGGTATCACCTCCACCAGCCGCAGACCGTCGATTCCCGCGAGCGTGGGGCTCTTCCCGACCAGGATCAGGGCGCTATCGGGCGCAAACCTCACGAGCTCGACGCCGTGCGCGGCGCGCTCCGGTGCACCGGCGGCGTTTTCCGCCAGCAGCGCAATCGCGCGGGCGCGGTCCGGGTGCACGCGCGCCAGTTGCTGGATCGTGCGCTCCGGCAGCGTCACGGTAACCGGCCGGCGCGGCTCATCGAACTTCGGCGGCCGGCCCGCCTTCTGCACGTTTTTCGTTACAGCAGTTGATCTCATCATGCCCGTGGTAACCTGCGAGGCGTCGAGCTCACGCCCGCTCGAACTTGACGTCAAGCGTGATGCCCAAAGTGCGGATGCGGCTGATCAGGCGGTGGCGCGGAATGCCAAGCTTCCGCGCCACCCTGGATACATTGCCGGGGAGCTCCGCGAGTGCATCTTCGATGGTCTTGCGTTCGAGGCGATCCAGGGCGTCGCGTTCGGCTTCCAGCCGGCGATAGACGAGACCGCTTTCCTCGCCGTCCGGGGGAGCGGGCGGCAGGGCCGGTGTGGCCGCCACCGCGGCTGGCACCGCCAGGGGCCCGAGATCTTCGCGCCGCAAGTGCGCCAGGTCCAGGACGTTGGCGCGCGAATCCCGCGCCAGGGCGCGCAGCCGGGCCTTTTCGAGCACATCCTCGAGCTGCCTGACGTTGCCGTCCCAACTCAACGTGGGGTCGAGCAGCGTGCGCTGAAACTCCGGAGACATCCGCCATTGCCGCGAGCCATCCTGGCGGCGCAGGCACATTCCTGCCAGGTCGATCAGATCGTCGCGCCGGCGCCGAAGCGGCGGCAGCTCTACCACCACCTTCGCCAGGCGATAGTACAGGTCCTTTCTGAAGCTGCCCTCGCGCACCGCCAGCGCCAGGTCGCGATTGGTGGCGCCGATGACGCGAACCGTCGAGCGCTGCATCTTGCCCCCAACCGGCTCGTAGTACCCATCCTCGAGAAACACCAGCAGAAGCTGTTGCGCCGGCAATGGCAAGTTTGCCACTTCATCCATGAACAAGGTGCCACCGTCCGCCTCTTCCACCTTGCCCCGATGATAACCCGCATCAGTGAACGCGCCCTTGCGGCTGCCAAAGAGCAGCACGCGGGCAAGATCCGGGTTGGTGCCCTGACCAAGGTCGACGCGCACGAAGGGCGTCGGCCGATGACTGGCCTTGGCAATCGCCTTGGCCATCAACGTCTTGCCGACGCCAGTCTCACCCTGAATAAGCATGGGGACATCCGACCGCGCAAACGAAAGCACTTCGTCGCGCAGATGAGCCATGCCGCCGGGAGCCAGAAGCTGCTGCAGAGTCGGTGCCGTCGCGAGGTCCAGGCGCTCCAGGGCTTCACCCAGATTGCGCCGCGTGGCGGAAATCTCTTCGGAGCTCTCCAGCAGCAGAGCGAGCATTTCGGAAACCGTGCGAAACGCTTCCAGGTGAAGCGCGCCGACTTCTACGTCGGGTCGCCGATAGTCCAGATAAATCACGCCCCGCAGCCCGGGAGTGGCACGCCCGCGCGCGGCATCTTCGCCGAGCCAGGTCACGCGCACGATCGGCGCCGCCACCGCGTACAAGATGCCGAAGCTTACAAGGCTGCGCGTCTCCACCTCGCCGTCCGCGTGGACGGAGCCGATGTCGAAGACCTGCAGCTCACGGGTTCGCAGGACGCGGTCCACGATCGTCTTGCTAATTTCCGCGCGTTCGTGGGCGCGCAGGTTGCGGCCACGGCTGCGCGCCTGGATGGCGGTCTGTGCGCCGCTGGCGTCGACGTGAATGATCAGCCCGCGGTCCGCATCGAACAGCTCCACCAGGCCGTCGACCGCCTCATCGAGCATCCGGCTGAACTCGCAGGACTGCGTCACGCGCGCCAGCACCTGGCGCAGGAAGGACCACAGCCGCGTGGTGTCGAGGGCGCTCATCGCCCCGCGTCCGCGACAAGGCAGTTGAGCGGTCCGGCGGCCCCGTGGTCGGGTCGCACCTGCCCCTCTGCTCCTGAAGCCGGGGGAGCAGGTGCGGTCGCCAGCACCGGCACGGGGCCCGCCGCAGGAGCCGGGAGTTGGCCCGAGGCTGCGAGCCATTCGCGCAGTCCCAAGGGAATGTCCGCAACGAGTTGGCCGCGAAACAGCCGGTGCCAATCGCCGGCGGCGGCCCCTGCCTGGGCGCGGCGAAGCTTCTCGATTTCCTGCCGCAGCTCGCTTGCCGGGCCAAGGCCAAGCGCATCCGCGGTTTGCTCGGCACTAGCCAGCGCCGTCACGTCGATCCCCTCCGCAGCCAGGGCGATGTGCCCCTGCTCGCAGTGCCGAAACGCGAGGTCCAGCACGGCATCGAGCTCGCGCAATGAGTGCACTGCAGCATTGTTGAGCGCCGCGGCGCGGGAAAGACATCCCTGAGCCAGTCTTTCCCGTTGCGCCGAAAGTCCTAGCGTCACGGCTTCGAGCCGCCGCTCGCCGGCCTCGCGGAAGACGCTGAGCGCTTCCTCGCCGAGTTTCCTGGCGGCCTCCGGATCGCCCATCCGCAGCTTGTAGGAGACCAGATTGAGGCGCGCCAGCCCTTCGCCTAACCGGTCGCCTACCCGGCAATGCAGGGCGAGCGCCTGCTCGTAAAGCGCGCATGCGGCGTCGAGGTTGCCACGCAAGTATTCGAGGCTGCCCAGGTTGCCGGTAATGATCGCCTCATTCCGCATCAATCCAAGGTCGGCGATCAAGCGGCGCGCCTCGTGATAGCATGCGGCGGCTTCGTCTGACCGCCCCTGACGCAGCCGCAGGTTGGCGAGATTGTTCAGACACCGCCCCTGCCACAGGCGATCACCGCGCGACCGGTGAATGGCGATGGCGAGCTCGTACAGCTCGTTGGCCCGCTCGAGCCGACCGAGATCCATCTCGGTGATGGCCAGATTCCCGAGCCCGAGCGCCTCGGCCTGGACGTCTCCAAGCTCGCGGGCGATCTGGATCGCCTCCGCCAGCGACCGCAGCGCCTCGTCGAGTTGACCGACGACCTGATGAAGCACCCCGAGTTGACGGAGCACGCGTTCCAGAGCGACGCGGTGACCGAGATCACGGGCCTCGGCGAGTGCCTGCCGGTGCTGGGAAAACGCGTCCGCAGTGCGACCGCGGACCGTCAGAACGTCGGTGGCGAGCTCGGTTCGTGCCCAGATCCGGGTGACCGACGGCCCGGCGGACAGCCGCAGGTACGCCTCATACAGACGTTCGGCCTGCTCGTAGGAATACCGGCGCACGGCCACACGTGCTCCCTCCAGGTAGCAGGCCATGGCCTTTTCGCACTCCCCGGCGTGCTCCCAATGATGGCCGCGCGCGACGATATAGGTGTCGCTTTCGGCGCCGAAGAGCGACTCGATCCCGGCAGCCGCGCGGCGGTGCAGCTCCTCTTTGTCGGCCGGCGCGATCGCGTCGTACGCGACCTCGCGCAGCTTGTCGTGAGCGAAGCGCAGCGACCCATTCTCATCCTCCGCAAGAACTTGTTGCGCGACAAGCTCGTTGAGCGCCGCGGCAAGAAGTGCGCCGGAGAGCGCTGCGACCGATTCCAGTAGGGACTCCTCGACCGTCCGGCCGATCACCGATGCGCAGGAGGCGAGGTGGAGCGCAGGCGGCGAGAGGCGGCCGAGCCGGCGAATGATCAGCTCTCGTAAGGTCCCCGGCAGCGCCAGCGGTTGAAGAGGCGAGCTGGAGCGACTGCCGGCATCACCAACCACCCGCCAGGCGGTTCCGGTATCGCGCCGCAAATGACCATCCTGAACCGCCGCGCGCACGTACTCCGCGGCGAAAAACGGGTTGCCCTCGGTGTGTGTCGACAGGAAGTCGACGAGCCAACCCGGCAGCGCCGGCCAGGCGAGCATGTCCGCGATCATCGCCCCCAGGGACTCCGCGCTCAGGCGCGCGACGGGTAGCACGACCACCGCCTCGCTGCGCACCAGACGCGCGAGTGCCGGTGACGACTCTTCGGTGCGGTAGGTGGCCACGATCAGGGTCCCGGTATCTCCAAGCCGACCGGACCTCGCCAGGTAGGCCAGCCAATCCAAGGTCAGCTCGTCGGCAATGTGGAGATCGTCCAGAATCAGGACCAGCATGCAATCTTCGGCGAGCAGCCCGAAGACCTCCTCCAGACAGCGAAAAAGGCGAAGCCGAGCGGCTTCCGGCGGCAGCTCGGCGGGCTCCTCCGATGCCGAGATCGCCGCCAGCAGGCGCAGCGAGGGCTCATACGCCGCCAGGACCTTGCGCGCTCCGCCGAAGACGCGCAGCGTCTCTGCCGCACCGCGTTCGCGGCACCAGTCGGCGATC
The DNA here is from genome assembly GCA_016188575.1 of Candidatus Schekmanbacteria bacterium. GTDB lineage: Bacteria > CSSED10-310 > JACPHN01 > JACPHN01 > JACPHN01 > JACPHN01. Next base: position 70,033 of record JACPHN010000092.1, on the reverse strand, counting down.
GCCTGTAGCGGGCGAGCCAGCGACCCCAGCGGCCGCCCCGGCGACTCACCGCAATCGGCCGCCAGGATCCACGCGTTGCGCCTGCCGATCATCATGGCGAATTCGGTAGCCAGACGGGTCTTGCCCACACCCGCTTCGCCGCTGAGCAGCATCATGCCGCCGCGTCCGACCTCCAGCGCCCGCAAGGCGTTGGAAAGCCTACCGACCTCCTCCTCCCGTCCCCGCAACGCCGGCCGGTAGAGGTAGGTGCGCGCGACTGGCAGCGCTTGCGGGAACGACTGCTCCGCCCCCACCTCCGCCAGGATCGCCGCCACGTCGCTCGCGTAGCCCGGGCGCTCGGCCGGGTATTTTGCCAACAGCCGCAAGATTATCGCCTCGAGTGGCTGGGGGATACCAGAAACTACGTGACTCGGGGGCACTGGCGTCGCCCGCAGGTGGCCGCGCAGCACTTCACGAAGATTGACGCCCGAAAATGGCGGAGTACCCGTCAGCAGCTCGTACAGCATGCACCCCAGCCCGTACAGGTCCGCACGCGCATCAACGACGTCACCGCGAATCTGCTCGGGCGCAACGTAGTTGGGAGTGCCGAGCGCCAGGCTGACGCTGTCCACGGAGTCTCGGCTCGTGATGCCGCCGAAACGGGCTGTCAGGCCAAAGTCCACGAGCACCGGCATGCCGTCGGCCGGGAGCAAGATGTTGGAAGGCTTGAGGTCCTTGTGCACCATCCCTTCGCCGTGGAGAAACGTAAGCGTTACGCAGAGCCGATACGCAACCGTCACGACCCGGCTCAAATACGTCGCCGTCAGCTCTGGTCGAGGCTCACTCTCATCCCTGGCGACCTCATCGCCGCCCATGCCGGTGTCCGCGGCGACGAAGCCCACGGGGAGCGTGCGGGAAAGCGTGCACTGACCCGCGAGTGCCGCCGTGGAGGTGCTCCACGGTCCCGGCGTCTCGGCACTGTTGAGATACTCCCACAGCGGCCGCCCATCGACAAGCTTCATGGCGTACCAAGGGAGCCCGCCTTCGACGCCGTGGTCCAGAATCGGCACGATGCCCGGATGCCGGATCTGCGCCAGCGCCAGGATTTCGCGGCGAATGCTCTGCAGCAAGGAGGCATGCGGGACCATGACGGTCTTTACGGCCGCCTCTTCACCAGAATCGCGGTGAACGCAGCGATAGACGACACCCATGCCGCCTCGTCCCAGCGGCGCGATCACAGCGTATGGGCCAATCCTTGCGGGAATCTCGGTCATCAACTCGTCAACCAGTATTGGTCAGAAGCGCCGGCTGCTCAATCCTCGGGGCTCGCCTTCATCGCGATCATGCCGATGAGGAGCTCGCGGTCGGTGCTGTAGCTCTTGTCCTGCGCCGCCTTGTAAAACTTCATCGCGTTGGCCAGTCGTTTTTGATATTCGGGATCGTAGGCGGTGGTGAGAGTCGGCTCCAGCTCCTCCGCCTTCTTCAACCAGACTTTGCCGAGGTGCAGGTTTACCCCGAAATCGTCAGGATGGGCCTGATAATAGGTTTGCAGCATCGCCAGCGCCTCATCCAGCTTTCCGGCTTCGATGAGGTCATCGGCTTCCCGCACGGGGTTGTTGGCGCACGCGAGCAGCGCGGCAAGATACCCCGTGGCGAGAAGAGTCATTACGAAAGCGCCACGCGTATTCCGGAACACGGACATCTCAGGTTCTCCGACTGCCTACAGCCCTCATGATCCAGGGACGACCTCCGCCCCACCGCTAACACGTTCTTACCATCTACCATCAAGCCGCGGTGACCACAACACCGCTGCGAGGCCTGAATCCAGCACCTGTTCGACGTCGGCGCGACAGCGCCCCTTCGTCCCTCCTCCGCTGGCGGGAAGAGGTGAGGTCGGGAGCCTTCGTGATGCGCGTTCCGCACAGCTCGCAGGCGCACCGGCGGTGAGCTCAGGGAGCGCGGGCCGCCGGTGAGCAGCGCCCGGTCACTCGACTTCGGGGAGCGAATCGAGCACCGGCCGTACCGACAGTGCCTCGCGAATGGCGTGCTCCCGCTCGCCGGCGGGCGGCAGCGCGACGCCAGCAGCGCGAAGTTGCTCGGCGGCGACATCGTCGTAGACCTGCCAGTCGCACGGCACGAAGCCGTCGAGATGAAAGAGGTCGAGCACCTTGCGACCGGCAGGCGTGGTGCCGAGGTCTTGCACCATGTTCTTGCGAAAGCGCTCGACAAGCTCCGGCGGTGCGCCCTGCCAAACGACGTGGCCGCTGTACGGAAGCGGTGGCGTGTCGTGTATTTCCCGGACCCAGCGCCAGACGAACGGCGAGTGCTTCAGGAGACGCTGGAAGATGGACCTGATGATAATGGCGACGTCAGCCTGCTTGTACATCACCGCCATGACCGTCGAGACGGCGCTGTCCGTTTCGACGACCTCGCTGAAATAGGTGCGCATGTCCAGGCGGTTTGCAAACAGCAGGACATTGAACATCTGCAGCACATCCACGCCGACTCCGGTGAGCGCGACGCGGTGGTTGCGCACGTCCTCGAGGGAGTGGAAGGGAGAGTCGCGACGCACGACGAGCGTATTTGTGTAGGCGGTGGCCCCATCCACGAGGGCGCAGGTCAGCGGCCGGTATCCCCAGCGAAAGCCGCGCTGGAGCAGGTAGTGAATGGACATCGAGCCGAACCACGGCATCTCGCCGCTCTCGTGCCACTTCGCCAGGTACTGCTCGAGATCTCTGGCGCGTTTGAAGTAGTGGGGCGTGAGGCGCACCAGACCGATGTCGCCGAGATGGGATGAGTATTCCGCCAGGCCGCTGAAGATGTCGCTCGGTGGGAGGGCGGCGGAGGCAGGATTGAAGAAAACAAAGTGGGTGGACGGCAGCGACTTGGAGCTCTCGCTGCCGGCGGTGGCCGCACCCGCAAGCGCCACGCTTGCCATCGCCAGCGCGGTTGCCAGCGCCCGCGAAAGTGCCCGCGTACCGCGGCCCACGCGTGCGCGTGGCGGCTCTGCCTTCTTTGCCGCGGCGCTCAAGGGGTGTCCTTGTGGCGCACGCGGACAGCGATCACGCCGTCGTCGTCGACGACGGCATTCGCGGCATCGCCTTCGCCGAGCTCGCCGCGCATCACCATCATCGCGAGGGGATTCTCGAGCTGCCGCTGCATTTCGCGCCGCAGCGGCCGTGCTCCATAAGTGGCATCGAAGCCATCCTGCGCGAGCTTTTCCACCACCGCCGATGCGACCGTGAGCGCGATTCCTTTTTCGGCGAGATTACGCTCCAGGGCACGGATAAACAGACCCGCAATCTGTAGAACGTGCTCGGGCGAGAGGTGGTGAAATACCATGATCTCGTCGAGTCGATTAAGAAACTCCGGCTTGAAAAAGCGCTTCACCTCGTGCAGCACGAGCTCGCGAGCTTCTTTGTAGCTCGTGCCGCCAGTGCGGGCGAAACCCATCGGCTGCTTGTCCGGGGAAAGATGTTGCGTGCCCAGATTGGAGGTGCCGATGAGGATGGTGTTCTGAAAGGAGACCACGCGCCCCTGTGCGTCCGTGAGGCGACCGTCCTCGAGAATCTGCAACAGCATGTTGAACACGTCGGGATGCGCCTTTTCGATTTCGTCGAAGAGCACGACCGTATACGGGTTGCGGCGAACCTTTTCGGTGAGCTGCCCTCCTTCTCCGTAACCGATGTAGCCCGGAGGCGCGCCGATCATCTTGGATACTTCATGTCGTTCCATGTACTCCGACATGTCCAGGCGGACGATGCGGGACTCATCGGCGAGCAGGGCCTCGGCCAGCGCCTTGGCGAGCTCGGTCTTGCCCACTCCCGTGGGACCGAGGAAGAGAAACGAGCCGATGGGTCGATGAGCGGCGCCGATGCCCGCGCGGTTGCGGCGGATGGCGTCGGCGACGGCGGAAACGGCTTCGTCCTGGGCGATGATGCGTTTGTGGAGGTTCTCTTCGAGGTGCGCCAGTTTCTCCGCCTCGGAGGCGACCATGCGGGCAATCGGAATTCCCGTCCACCGCGCCACGACGTCCGCGATATCCTCCTTCTGAACGGCCTTCTCCTGCGCGTCGAGGTGCTCTTGCCAGGTCCGCCGTTCGCTGTCGACCTGCTGGTCGACCTTGAGAATCTCGGACTGCAGATGGGCGGCGGACTCGAATTCTTGGCGGTCAAATGCGGCCGCCTTGTCGTGGCTCAGGGAACGACGGCGGCGTTCGAGCTCCTTGAGGTCCTTGGGCATGGCGGTCAGGGCGAGGTGCTTGCGGGCGCCTGCTTCATCGATGAGATCGACGGCCTTGTCGGGCAGGCACCGATCGGTGATGTAGCGCTCGGCGAGCTGTGCGGCGGCATCCAGGGCCGCATCGGTATACTGGACCTGGTGGTGTGCCTCATAGCGAGGGCGCAGGCCCGCGAGTATGCGCACGGCCTCGGAGACGCTCGGCTCGGCCACGTGAATGGGTTGAAACCGCCGCTCGAGTGCCTTGTTCGCTTCGACAAAGCGGCGGTACTCGTCCAGAGTGTCGGCCGCCACGACCTGGAGTGCGCCCGAGGCCAGCGCCGACATCAGCAAGCTCGGTGCGTCCAAACCGCCGGCGCCGGCGCCGGCACCGACTACCGTGTGAAGCTCGTCGATGAACAGGATCACCCGGCCTTCCGCGGCGATGACCTCATCTCGCACCGATTTCAGGCGCTCCTCGAACTCCCCGCGCATCTTGGCGCCGGCGACAATCTCCCCCATGTTGAGCGTCAGCACCCGCTTGTTGAGGATCGTGTCGGGGACGTCGGCGTCGGAAATGCGCTGCGCGAGCCCTTCCACAATCACCGTCTTGCCTACCCCGGGTTCACCGATCAAGACGGGGTTATTCTTCTTGCGCCGTGAAAGCGTCTGAATGACCCGTTCGATTTCCTGATCGCGCCCGATTACGGGATCGAGCGCGCCGCGGCGCGCCAGGTCGGTGAGGTCGGTCGTGTACTCCTTGAGCACGTCATGCTTGGTTTCGGCGTCACGCGTGGTGAGCCGGCGACCGCCGCGAATTCCCCGCAGCACCTCCCGAAACTGCTGCCCGCTAATCCCCGCCTCGCGCAGCAACGCCGCGGCCCTGCCGCTGCGTTCGTCGAGCAGCCCAAGAAAGAGAGCACCCGTGCCGATGAAATCGTCCCCGAGCGCGTGCGCTTCCTCTTCCGCGACGCGCAGAATGTCGGCGATCTCCTGCGTCAGCACGATTTGCGTAACCTGCGCAGGCCGCACGTTCTCCAGCCCCTGGTACACCTTCTCCACGATCTCGGCGCGCATCGCCTTGAGATCCTGGACAAGCTCGCCAAGCACTTGCAGCGCCTCGCATTCGTCACTTGACAACAGCGCCAACAGCACGAACTCGGAGGTCAGCGCCTGGCGGCGCAGCCCCGCGGCCTCCGCCATCGCGCTGTCCAACGACTGAAGCACCTTCTGGGTGGCCATCCGCAGGTATTTTTGAATCATGGTCGCACCGCCCGGAGAGTGAGAACGGGTAGCGACAGGCATCATACCGCGACTACCCCGGATTGGGTATGGGCACAAACGGGCCGAGGGCGGGGCTGGGGTGACGGAGAAGGCATTCGTACCTGAATCACCGCGTGTTCGACCGCAGGCCAACAGGAAACTCAAGTTGTGAGGTCGTCCGTTTCATCCGGCGCGAGTCGGCGGAGCCGGTGGAAAACTGATCTCGCCCCGCTGTCTCCCCCGCGAGCGGAGGGAGGTGAACAAGCGCGGTGAAGGATCGAGCCCGGAGTCAGGGAATCCCTGGCCAATCAGGGACAAAGGTGCGTCTTGCCGGGGCGATGCCCACTCCGTGTCGCCATCAGAAGCGCTTCGTGAACGCCTTGGGGCGCACCCTGCGACGACTTCCGTCGCAGGCGCAATCTTTGCAAGACCCCCTACGCCCCGCGCCACGCTCGGCCGGGAAGCTCGTTGGACCGTAATTCATGGAGGGCGACATTGAGGAAAACAGCACGCCTGCAACACGCGCTCTTTCGTCTCTTCATCCCGACCGCGCTCGTACTGTCGTGCTTGGTCGGAGCCGCGCCGGCGGAGGATGAGTTTGAAGATCAGGGCGACGACGACTGGAGCACGACCACAAACGTGTATCAGTTTGGCACCGAGCAGTTCCACGACTTGGACTCTGCCGACGACGAAGATTGGATCAAGGTGGAGCTCGATGAAGGTGAAGTGTATCTGTTCGAGCTTTACAATGCACCGGAGGTTAACCTCGAGCTGGAGCTATACGCCGATGCTCAGGACGGTGGCACGACCTACCTCGGCCGTGCGCGAGCTCAATCGTATATGGATAACGGCGTCCGCAACCGCATCGCCTATCGAGCTCACCGCACGGCCACTTGCTTCGTGAGAGTCTATCGATCTGGGTCGGCGGCCGATAGCTACTATTTTCGCACGCGCCTGGGCAGCGCATCCGGTCCGCTGACCAACGGCGGCGGGGAGACCGGCGGCCTGCTGGTTGCGGCCCAGCCAGTGCGTCTGGCAGACGGAGCGATCCGCGGCGAATTCGCCTCGCCGCCCAATGTCCGCGCCGGCTACCGCATCGATCTCGCGGCTGGCCAGCGGCTGGTCGCCACCGCGAAGCTCACCGGAACGGCGTCCTCCCCGGACCTCTCCCTGGCGTATCCTTCGGGATACGAGATCGCGAGAAAGTCGATGTGGAGGTCCGGCGCGGCCTACGAGGCGACGATCGACTTTACCGCGCCGTTCGCGGGCGGCTACCTGCTCAGCTTGGTCTCATCGCAGGCGACCGCCAGCTATGAGATCTCCTTTGCCGGTTCGGCGGTAGCCCCGACCGGCCGCCTCGCCGGACAGGTGCAGGTCGACCAGGGTTCCGCGGCCGGCGTCCGCGTGCGTACGGCGCGCTCGGGCCACGAGGCATTCACCGATGGCGAAGGGCGATTCGCTCTCGACCTGCCAGCCGGGACCTACGACCTCATCGCCGAGCATAGCTCCATCGGCGCCACCGGCTTCCGCGGCGCGACCGTACGATCCGGCGAGACCACGGAAGTCACCATCGCGGCCGAGGCCGTTCCCGACGACGACAGCGAGAGCTACGAGGGGGCAAACGTGGTCGCCCCTTCGGACTTTCCCCTGCAGCGAGCCATAGACTATCCGGGCGATGTCGATTGGTATCGCTTTGCAGCGGAGGGCGGCAAGCGCTACGTCGTGGACTTGCTCCGGCCCACCGGCAGCGACGTGAAACTCGACTACTACTACTTTACCGGCGCTCTCTACCGCGAAGCGGACCTGGAAAATGGCGAGCCGACCCCGCTCGGCCAGGTCAGCGAAGGTTACGTTGGCCGGCGCGCGAGCGTCCGGTTGAACGACCCTGGGTGGATCTACGTGAAGCTGGCTTCTGGCTACGGCTCTCCCAAAGTGGGGTTGTACGAGCTGCGCGTGCGTGAGGAGGGGGCAGCGGATCCGATCGACGACGACGTCTTCCTGGCGGCCACCCCCGTCGAGACCGATGGAACGCTGGTGCCGGGCGTGATCGCGACCGATGGAGATGAGCACTACTACAGCTTCGACGCCGATCAGGGAGAACGATACGACATCGCGATCCTGCGCTCCGCCGGCGTCGACGCCTCCTTCGAGGTCGTCTGGGTGGCGCCGGCCTCGACAAGCGAGGTCCTCGAGCTCGACAATCCGACGGGCGGAGAAGGTCTCGTCCATCGTCAAGCGACCTTCGTGCCAACCCCGCCGGGCAAGCAGCGCTACTATGTCAAGGTGTCTCCCTCCGACTATGCATGCTGTCCGAGCGTAGGCACCTACGAGCTCCGCATCTTCGGCCCCGGCACGGACCAGACGCCGCCGCCTCGAGTGACGGATTTGCGCGCGAAGAGCGCCGCCAAGGAGGTCATCGGCGCCGCACGCGCAGATGCAGGTGGCGGGTATGTCGTCCTGGAGTGGACCGCGCCCCAGGGAGCCCGGGAATACGATGTCCGCTATCGCACGTCGACACTGTCGGAGGAGTACTGGTACGACCACGCCGTCATGGTCCGCGCTCCGGCGCCGCGGCCCGGAGGGACCGCCGAGCAGCTCCTGGTCAGTGGGCTGGAGCCAGGAACCCGCTACTACTTCGGGGTTCGATCCATGGACGAGCGGCTGAACGTCGCCGAGATCTCGAATGTCGTTACGGCGGTCGCCAGTGAGACGGCGCCGATCACTGCGGTGCCCGCGATGACTCCGTTGCTTGCCGCCTGGCTCACGGGATGGGCGATCGGGCTCGGGTGCTATCTCTCGACCTGCCCTCTGCGATCGCCGCCGTCGAGGAGGAGGAGGACCGCAACGCCGAGGAACGTGCAGCCTTGAGCCACGCCACCGAGCTCGTCGATACCGGCCGTTTCGACGAGGCGATGCCGATCCTCCGCGATCTGATCAACGTCTCGAGTCTCTACTCGGCAGATCGCGCGATTCTTGGGACCAAGGCCAGGCTGGAAGCCGTGCGGGCGCATCTGGGAAAGGGCGAGCTCACCGAGGCGCATTCCGCCGCCGATGGCATCCTCACGCGCCACTGGCCTGGCGGCGAGGGGCTCTGGGCAAGCACGGCAAGGGAGATGTTCGGCGCCAGGATCGCATCCGAACCCGTGGAAGAAAGCGACGATTTCCTGGTGTTTCGGGCGAAGGTCTACTACTGGTCGGCGCGGCTCCTGGACGAAGCCAATCAAGGTGGCGTGCGCCTGCCCCGACAGCCGTCGGCGCGGGGAGCTCCCGGAGGTGCAGCCCGCCAAGAAGTGCTTCGCCGTTCCCCTTGCCACTTTCGGGAGGGGGCGGCGGCCATCGGTTGCATGGTCGAGCAGGCCGTTTCCGACACGGGTCGAGTCGCGGGGCGGATGCCGGCAGGGTGCCGCAACGGCGCGAGCGAGTCGCGCTGCGCCATCTACCATGACGCCTTGGCCTACCGAGCCGCGCTTGCCGCAATCGCGCCGCTGCTATCGAACACTCACGGCGGCGCGGCACCACCGCCCGAGCTCGTCGCGGCCCGGACGGCGCTGACCGCGCCGACGCGCCATCAGCGGCTTCGGTTCGCGGAAGCCGCGTACTACGGGGCGCTGCAAGCGCGCGATGGCGCGGCGGTGAAGGAGGTGTGCGCCTTACCGGATGCGAGAGACGCGGGGCTCTGCACGGGCGCCATGGCGGCGCGCCTGAAGAGCGAAGCTGCGGCGGCCGCCAACGCGACTGCCCAGCCGCCACGGAAGCCGCTCATGGCTCTTCCTGCCCCGTTCCAGCTCGAGCTCGACCGACTGCTCGAGGATACCGCCACTTGCAGTTGGACCGCCGAGCAGGCCGGCGCTTCCCGGCTGCTGCGCCTGGGTCCCGACGCCTACGTGAGCATTGCCCCTGACGGCGAGATCGACTCCGTCCGGATTCCGGTGGCGATCGGTCAGGAGCTAGCCAACGCGCGAACCGGTGGCCAGGTGTCATTTGGACACGAAGCGCCGTTCTTCATCTGGTTCGCGGCCAACGCGGCGAGCGCCGACTCGGCGGACGATAAGGCGCGGGCGCTGTGCGCGCTGAACCGAGCCGCCCGCGACGGAAATCTCCCGCTGCTCAGGCATCTCATCTCTCGGTATTTCGATTCTGCTTCCCAGCGCCACTAGCCCAGGAGACCCTACGATGCGCCAGCCGCGTTTTGTTGTTTCGATGTTACTGATCCTTTCGAGCGCGCTCGGGATCACGCCATCCTTCGCCGACCCGGGCGACCAGGACGCTCCGTTCATCGCCGGAAAGATGCTCGGCGCCTTCAAGGAAGCGGACCAAGGCAACTTCAATCCGTTTCGGAGATACCACGTGGTGGGCAAGATCACCGGTCGCGCCAAGGAGGCCTGGCTCGACATTGTGTATTTGAACAGCGCCGTGGCCTGCAAACTCTCGGACGGCGGCATGCTGAACGACGCCAAACTGGCCGACGGCAAGACCGTCCTGGTTTCCGGCATCGTCATGGCAACCGACGAGACCCACACCGAGAAAATCTCGCTGAGTCGTTGCGAGGTGGTCTGTTTCGAACGCTGCAGAACAGCTCGCTACGAGACGGCCGACTACGAAATCACACTGCGGGACTTCTTCGACGAGCACCGCAAGAACGAGTTCGTGGCCGAGAAGAAATACGAGGGCGCAGTGCTACAGTTTTCTGGTGCGCTGCAGGAGGTTCACGAAAAAGCCCTGGTGCTGGCCGACTCGCGAGTCGGCGGACAGCAGAGCCAGCAGGTGCTTCGCTGCTCCCTGAGCCCCGACCAGGACGAAGATCTCTACCAGTTGGAGAACGGCCAGCCGTTGACAGTCCGCGGCGTTTATGGCGAGGTTTTGGGCAGCCAGTTGGGCGTCAACGAATGCGTGCTGGTCAAATAGCGGACCATTCGGGCCCAGCAGACGGAGTAGAGGGGGGCGAGCCGCGGCAGGCGCTTCGCCCCGAAGCTGCGAACGAAGCGAGCGCGGTCACGGGTTCCTTGTCGAGCGCCCCGTCGCTGGCGCCGCCGCTGGCGAACAATGCTCGTTCCACCTTCGCGGCGGGAGCGCTCATCGGCAGTCGTTACCGTATCGACCACTTCATCGCACAAGGCGGAATGGGAGAGGTCTACGCGGCCAAAGATGAACGGCTCGGGGAGGTGCTGGCGCTCAAGTGCCTCCACCGCGAGCGGTTTGCGGACCGCGAGGCGGTTCGACGGTTGAAGAAAGAGCTTCTGCTGGCCCGGCGGGTAACTCACCGAAACGTGTGTCGCGTCCACGACCTGGGAGTGCACCGCAACGAGAGCGGGAGCGGCGAAATCCTCTTCATCACAATGGAGCTCATCGAGGGGCAGAGTCTGAAAGAGCACCTCGCCGGGGAGGGCCCCGTGCCCGTCGACGAGGCCCTGGACATGGCGCGGCAAATCGGTATGGGGCTGGCGGAAGCCCACGCCGCGGGGGTGATCCATCGTGACCTGAAGCCAGCAAACGTGATGCTATCCGGGCGCAATGGAGCAAATCGCCGGGCGGTTATCACCGACTTCGGTCTCGCCCGGGTCGCGGTCGGCCGCGGCGGCTCGCTTGCCTCCAGGGGTGACGCGATCGTAGGGACCCCGCTGTATATGGCGCCTGAGCAGCTCCTGGGTGAGCCAGCGACCACCGCTTCCGATATTTACGCCTTCGGCCTGGTTCTTTGCGAGCTCATCACCGGCCGCCTGCCCTTCGCGGGAACGAGGCCGCGCGAGCTGATCCGGAATCGGCTCGCCGGGGCAGCGCGTCCGCCCCGGACCTTTCGGTCCGAGACGCCGCACCACTGGCAACAAGCTATTCTCGCATGTCTGCAGCGCAACCCGAACGATCGCCCAAGAAACATTGCGGCGGTGCTGCAGATGCTCGAGCATCGCACTGACTCGAGCGATGAAACGGCAGACGCCGAGGCGCCGGCGCCCGAGCCGGGGGCGACGCCGCACGCGAGCAGCGCACCCCGGTCCGCGAACGCGGAGCCGCGAAGGCGGCGAGCTGCGTGGCTCGCTCCGCTCGTGGCGCTCACAGTCGCCGGCGCCGCGGTCGCGGTACTCCTCGGTGGTCATGGCTTCAGCCTGCCGATCCCGCGAACCGACAACTCCACCGCCGATCGATTGCCCCCTTCGCCGCTCCCCTCCCCACCGAGCACGGCTGCCTCAGTCCCGCCCGGGCACAGCGATGGCCAGCCGGCGGCGGACTCGCCACCGGATATCGATTTCGACATGCCGCTAAACGAGCTGCGTGCCGCGGGGCGGGTGAACGCGTGCAAAGGTCTCCCCTGGCCGCTGTTGCCGGCCGATCTGGGCCTTTCCCCAGTGGGGAGCGATGGTTGGGTGGACGTGGGCAGGGCGAAGGCGCTCGGGGAGGCCGCGACGGTGCGCGCGGCCGTACAGATCGCGGGGGGAAATGAAGCTCTCCTGCGGCGGTATGTCGGCTGCCTGGGCGCTCTCGGGGCGCTTGCGCAGGCTGCTCGGCAAGAGCTCCTGACGATCTCGGGTCGTTTCGGAACGGCTCCGACAGGTGCGAGGCCTGGGAATCCCGGGGAGCGCCGGGCCGCCGGCGGGGAGCATGCCGCACTGCAGCAGGCTTTGGTCTCCCACGACATCGACGGGCTGTGGGAGCGGGCGGCGACAGCGGCGGGCTGGACCGCCCCCTGCGTTCTCGACGGGAGCATCGACCGCATTCAATGCGGAGGCGTCTCCGTTGTTCTGTCGCCGCAGCCGCGGCTCCGGATTGGCGGCACCTTCTGGTTCGGGGAAAATTAGTAACATTGACCCGCAGAAGAGCGTTTCGTGACGCCAGAGGGACTCGAAGGCGCCGCGGAAGTTCTCGGCGATGTGAGGTGCATCGTCCTGGCTGGCTTTCGAGGCCGGCCCGAGCCTGTGACCGAGCACAGTTTCGGGCAGGTTGGCGATTGACGGGCGGGTCATTTTCGCCGGAGCCGCCAGGCACTGATGCCGACGCTCTGCTCAGCTCATCCGACCCCGCCAACCGACACCATGAGGCCAACCCCACCATCGATGCGCGAACCATTGGCGCAATGCGGTGACACGAGAGCATGTGCCCCGCGGTCGACGTCTCGCTGATCTTATCCGCCAAGCTTTCACCTTCGGGATTCGGGCGCGCTACTTGCTCGTCGACAGGTGGTTCTCCATGCCACAAATGGTGACAGACCTGGGCGCGGCTGGCATCAAAGTCATCACCAGACTCAAGAACCACCAACATATCATCTATTGACATGGGGACCAGATGTACAACCTCGAACGTCTCTACGCCACCCTGCGGAAGCGGCGCGGCCGAGCCAAGATCCTTGCGTCAGCTATCGTTACCTTCTGTTGCCATCCACTTGCCGGATCCTCCCCTACGAAGATCGTCTTCGTCCGACAACGCACCAAGAAGCGAAGCTGGCTCGCTCTGCTCAGCACTGACGCGAACCTTTCCGAAGGAGAAGTCGTCCGATTCTATGGAGAACGCTGGGAATTCGGGGTTTTCTTCAAGATGTGCAAAATATATCTAAAGCTCTCAAAGGAGCTCCAAGGGCGCTCCTACGACATGCTCTGCGCTCACACTACAATCGTGTGTATCCGCTACATCATGCTGGCACTCGAATCCCGCCATCGCCGAGATCACCGTACCATCGACCCCCTCTTCTACGCTTGCTGCGATGAGCTACGGGACTTGACATTCGTCGATGCCATCGACGGCATCCGTCGGTTGTACGACGATGACCATCAGTTGGCCGTTTTCGAGCGCCAGGATCTCTGGCCGGTGCGTGCCTACGGGCATTTCGTGTGTTGCCACGTGAATGAGACTGAGCCCGCTACCGCCGTGGGCCGGTCCGTCGCAGGCATCCGACCAAGCGCTCAGCGCGATGAGAAGGAAGGCGAAGCGAATCACCGTCCAGGGAGCTCGCCCCATCGGCTCGCCCGCGCACAAATTGTCGTCGGCCTGCAGGCAATCACCAGTGCGGGGCACTTCCCAGCATGGCCAGGCCGGCCCAGATGAGCACAACAAGCAGGGCTACGCGAACCAACACGCCGAGCAGCGACCACGTCGTCCGCAGAATGCTGCGGATCGTCGACACCACCAGCACCATTCCGAGCAAGGCGACAACTCCGAGAATCAGCGTCTCTAAGTTCATGGCACCTCCATTCTCCTGTAGCCTGTCCCGGCAACCGTCTCAACCGACGGCGGCGGCCTCCGGCAACCTCGATCGCGCCGTCGAGATGCTGCGGGGCGCTCGTCCTGGCTGCCCCGGAGGCAGGCAACCCAATTGTCCAGTATAGGCGGGTGCGCGGATGCGCACACCTCTCGGCATCACCGCCTCGGGCGGCCGGGTTTGAACAGGGGCGGTCGGTGATCCGCGACTTCAACAATGCGTAGCATACCATCTCCATCCTCTTCGGTCTGATTGACGACGAGCTTCCGGCGGGCCACCCTGCGCGTCTTTATCGGCACGCGGTGAACGACGCGCTGCAGAGCGCGGCGGGATTGGTCCGGCAGCTCCTGGCCTTTCGCCGCCGCCGGCCAGAGGAGCCCAAGGTCATTCCGGTAGACCCCTTGCTCCAGGATACGTCTCGGCTCCTCGAACGGCTGCTGGGTGAACGGATCACGGTGCGGAGCATTCTCGAGTCCGCCGGCGCTTCTGTAGAGGTCGACCCGACTCAGCTTCAACAGGTCCTGATGAATCCGGCGATCAACGCCGCCAACGCGATGCCCAATGGCGGAGCAGTGACCATAGCCGCCCGCCGCAAGAACGTTGACAAGCGCGTTGGGACGGCTCTGCCACCTGGCGCCTACGTCGTGCTCGAGATCACCGACACGGGCGTCGGCATGGACGAAGCGACCCAAGAGATAATCTTCGAGCCCTTCTTCACGACCAAGGAGGAGGGCAAGGGCACAGGTCTCGAGTTATCTATCGTTCTCGGCATCGCCCGGCAGTACGGCGCCGCCATTCCCGTCGACAGCGTCCCGGGCTGTGGCACGACGTTCGAGGTGCTCTTTCCGCTTGCCGAGCAACGCGACGAGGTGCCGGCAAGGACCAGACCCTTGGAAGTGAGCGGTAGCCGCCCGAGGATTCTGCTCGTCGACCATCAACTCGACACCCACGTTTCTCTCGCACAGCTTCTGCGCCGGCGTGGCTTCGACGTGGCGGAAGTCGCCGAGGGGGCGTCCGCGCTCGCTCACGCCACGTCGCTGTCAACCCCTGTCGACCTCATGATCGCCGCCCCTGTCCTGCCTGACGTCGACGGACCGGAGCTCGTGCGCCGGTTGTTCGCGGAGCGGCCTCAGGTATTGTCGTGGCTCATGCGAGGAATGTGGCTCGCCAAACCGCAAGCATGGTTGACCGTGCCTGTTACGGCCACGAAAGAGAAATCGACCAATAGATCCTTCATGAATCCAGCTTCGCCCCGACGGATGAAACGTGTGGCACCACCGAGGGCCGAGAGGCCATACGGACGTATGTGGAGCGTAGAAGCTCGTGGGCGTCGGGACGAGGACGTTCATCATAGGGCGTTCGAGCCCGTCAATAAGAGCCTATCCCAGTAGGCGTTGAGCGATGTTCCCGGCCGCCCCGGAGCTCCTCCCGTAGCCCTGGCCGTCGCCCTCGGCGTGGTCGTGTGGGTGCCCGATGGCTCGACCTCATGGTGTGCTCATCTTCACCAGCAAACGAGTCTGTGCAGCATTGTCTTGCCTTCGGCGTACCTTTCCTCATCAAGAGCTCCGAGGATCCTGGCCGCATCGAGGATTGCCCCGGATTCGGTAGCCGACCCTCGTGCGCTGTCGTACGAACGCGATCGATCGCGGGGACTCCGCTTGGCGTGGCCTTCTGCGATGCCCGGCGGGATTGAGATGGTTGCCCGGCGAAGCTGGTCACCGAGCTCGCCCTGTCTCCGTGGCAAGTCCTTCAGGAGGCGGGTGGCGAGAGCCAGCAGCGAGAGGGCGGTCTGGTAGCAATCGAGATTTTCATGGTGAAGCTTCGGGACTTCGGCGGGCATCGAGCACCTCCACGGGATGAGCTGGCCCGGATGTTTTTCGCGAACGGTGAGGCACGTGGCATGCCGAGATGGCAGGGGAGACCTTGGAGAGCATTCCCATCGTGTCCCTGCCCACTCTGAATGGTGCCGAGCAGCGCTTGGGTGCTCACGTTCCGCGCCGGGCGGGCCCGGCGTAGGGTAGGTGTTGTGCCCCGAGGCTATCGTTTCGCCATGGCCAACGCCTGCTTGCGGCTGGTTTCCAGGAGCCATTTGGTGTTGCGATCGTAGTCGTCGGGGTGGGTGCGGACGGTTTCCAGGGCGGCCGCGTATGCCGCCGCGGCCTCATCGTAACGGCCTTGGGCTTCGCGCAGCATCGCCAGACGTTCGTGACCATCCAGAGCTTCGGGGTGCTCGCGCAGGGGGCGCTGGCAGAGCTGCTCGGCCTTGCTATAGTCTCCTGCTTCGGCGGCATTCAATGCCGTATTGCTCAGCTTGTCGACAGGTGATGAAAACCACACGATTGGTTGTCTCCGTAACCATGCAGGGCCGGGTCGAGACGGCGCTGGTGAAGGCGGAACCTCAGATTACAGCTCAGTCATCGCATCGATTGCTTTGGGCCGGTGGCTCAAGGCATGTGATCGTCCAGGAAATGTATGGGAGGTTGACCTGAGCCTGGCCGAATGGAGCGACCAGCAGCATCTCATCGCCGAGTGCGAGGCGGCCCTTACGGAGGTATTGCGCCTGGACCTGGATGCTCGAATGGTGGAGACCAAGCCGCGACACGAAAGCGCCGAGGAGGCGACCGGCCGGTTGGCGGAGGATTGTTGGAGGGCGCGGGCTGCGCGCCCGGCTACATCCGCCAGCAGCCGGCCGCGGGGGGTCGTGGGGCGGGCCATCCGCGCGTGAATGCCCACACGTGACCGGCGTGCCCGCCACTCGCGAGGGTGACGCCGGTCGCCTCGCGTTGCCTTTCGATCGCTTCGTGGAGCACTTCTTTGCCGTCGATTGAAGGTCTCTTGCCTGGCGCGGTTCTTGCCATGGTGATGGCAACCGCGCCGGATAAGGGGTGCGCGGCTCGGTACAAAAGGAGTCACCATGATGTCTACCCATTCTGGACAGATACCTCGACGTCGCGCGGTTGCACCGCGCGTCATGACCATGGCGGGGATATTGGCGCTCGCGGTTGCCGATCTGGCGGCCGCGGCCGCGAATCCGGAGCTGCCGACAGCGGGCCTGCGCCGGCCCGCGCACGGCGAGCGGGCGCTTGTTCCCGCGCTCTCCAACGCCTCCGACACGGCCGATTTCGCCGTGCTTGCCCACTACGGCGCCTTCGACCTGATCGAGACCGCCGCCGCGGCAGCCGACCCGAGCCGCGCGCCTCGGCTCTCAGCGCCCGGCGAGCTCGATGTCCTGCACCTGCACGCGGCGACCCTCGAAACGGCTCCCACGAGCTCCTTTCCGCCCATTCCGCCCGCCCTCACCGCGCCCCACACCGCGACCGCGGGACTTTATCTCGTGCAGCTCGTCGGCCCCCCGCAAGACCGCTGGCTCCAGGCACTGCGCGATTGCGGCATTGCTCTCATCCAACCCTTTCCGGCCAACGGCTACCTCGTCTGGGCACCACCTGGTGCGCTCGCGAAGCTCGTCGACCTTTTTCACCAGGACCGCTCGCCGCTGCAATACGTGGGCGCATACCACCCGTTCTACAAGGCGGCCGCGGCCTTGGTGGGCGAGGCGCGCGAAAAGTCCGGCGCTGGCGCCGCGCTGACGCTGAACGTCCAGCGTTACGCGGGCAGCGACCGCGGGGTGCTCTCGCGCCTGCTGCGTCGCGCCGGCGCGACCTATCTGCAGCGCTGGTGGCGAGTCCAACAGTACGAGAATGCGACGATTCGCCTCGCGGCCTCCAGCCTGACCGAGCTGCTCGCCGTTCCCGATGTCGTCTGGGTCGACCGGGCCGCGCCGCGGCGCAGGCTGGACGAAATTCAGGACCAGGTCGTGGCCGGCAACTTCACTGCCGGCGCGGCATCGCCCGCCGGCCCCGGCTACCTCGACTGGTTGCGCGATCACGGCGTGAGCGCGAATCCTGCCGACTACCCGATCGTGGACGTGGTCGACGATGGTATCGGCGACGGCACGCTCGACACCGGTGATCCGACGCTGCACGAAGGCGGAAACGCCGCATGGGCGACGCGCGTTGCCTATCTCGGGGACTGCACGGGAGACGGGCCGCACGGGCTCGATGGCCACGGTCACATCAACGCGAGCATCGTGGGCGGCTACGACGAGCGCAGTGGGGCCCCCTTTCAGGACGACAACGGCTTTGCGCGCGCTCTCGGCGTGAACCCCTTCACCCGGCTTGCTGGGACCCGAGTTTTCGGCGACTTGGGCTCCTGGAATACCGGGAGCTGTGGCGACGGCAGTGATGCCGCGTTGATCGCTGCGGTCTACGCCAACGGCGCGCGCATCAGCTCCAATAGCTGGGGCGCCGATGCCTATGGCGAGTACGACGCCATTGCCCAGGCGTATGATGCAGGGGCACGCGACGCCTTGCCGGATTCCGCCGGCAATCAGCAGATGTTGTTTGTCTTCGCCGCGGGAAACTCGGGTCCAGGGCCGGCGACCGTCGGCAGCCCCGCGACGGCGAAAAACGTCATCTCCGTGGGCGCCTCCGAAAATCCGCGACCCGGCTTTGTCGACGGCTGCGGTGTCGGCACCGAGGGGGCGGATAATCTGCAGGACATCATCCACTTCTCCAGCCGTGGCCCGGCCGGTGGCGACCGGGTGAAGCCCGAAATCGTTGCGCCGGGCACGCACATCCAGGGCACTGCCAGCACCGCTCCCGCCTATACCGGGTACTCCGTGTGTGACGCCTACTTTCCCGCGGGTCAATCCGAGCTCGCCCTGTCCTCCGGCACCAGTCACTCGACGCCGGCGGTTGCCGGCGCATCCTCGCTGCTGCACTACTGGCTGCGCACGCACCACACGGGAGGTGCCGACCCGAGCCCGGCGGCGGTCAAGGCCTACTTGCTGGCGCACACGCGGTCGATTTCCGGTGTCGACGCCACCGATGACCTCCCGAGCAACAACCAGGGCCTCGGGCTACCCGACCTCGGTGCCGCCTTCGACGAAGCCGCGCGCATCGTCGTCGACCAGAGCGTCACGCTCGGGGAGACCGGCGGCTCCTGGGAGGTCTTCGGTGGGACCGCCGAGAACGATCGCCCGACCCGCATTGTGCTGACCTGGACGGACGCGCCGGGGGCCGCCTATGCCGACCCGCAAGTGAACGATCTCGATCTCGAGGTCTTCGTCGATGGTGAGCTCTACCGCGGCAACCACTTTGCGGGGCCCTGGAGCTCCCCCGGCGGCGACAGCGATCGCGCGAACAACTTCGAGGCCGTCTACCTCCCCGCCGGCGTCATGGGCGGCGTGCGGATTCGCGTCGTCGCGGCCGCCATCGCCGGCGACGGCGTCCCGCAAAACGCCGACGCCACCGATCAAGACTTTGCGCTGGTCGCTTATAATGTCAGCCAGGCACCCGGTTTCTACCTTGCGGCCGACGATGACCAGCGGCTCATCTGCGGCTCCGGCGAGCTCGCGTTCGCGCTGACGGTGGGCCAAATCAGTGGATTCGACGAGACCGTGGCGCTGGAAGTCGTCGATCTCCCATCCTTTATGACCGTAGATCTCGCGGCCGCGGTATCGCCGCCGGCGAACACCGTGATGGCCCTGAGCATTGCCGCTGGTGCGCCGGTCGGGCCCCACGAGCTGACGATCCGCGGGACTTCGGGTGAGCTTCAGCGCTTCGTCTCGGTGTCGGTGCGCGTCGACGAAAAACTGGCCGGAACCTCCTTGCTGGTCCCGTTTGCCGGACAGATCGCCGTTCCTCCGAGAAGCGAGCTCTTCTGGAGCGCGCTCGAATCCGCGGATCTGTACCGCGTCCAGCTTGCCCGGGACGCCGAGCTCTCGGACATCGTCCTGGACGAGCTCACCGCGGCGACCTCGCTACGCCTGCCCGCCCTCGACGGCGAGAAGATCTACTACTGGCGCGTTGGTGGCCGTAACTCCTGTGGCGACGGGGAAAGCTCGGACGCGCAACCCTTCGAGACGGCCGCCCGGACGGTCATCGCTTGTCCCGTGCTGCCCCTGGCGATTCCGGACACACCGGGCGGCCCTGCCACGTGCTCCTTCGAGGTCGAGGCCGACTACGCGGTCACGGACGTCGAGCTCGCCGTGGCAATCGAGCATGACTGGCCCTCCGACCTCGAGCTCTCGCTCGCCGCACCCGATCCGGACCAGGATGCCGTGATTCTGCACAACCACACGTCGACTGCGATGGTGGGCAGCTTTGACGACACGTTGGCGGTTGACGGACCTGGAGAGATGGACGATTTCATTGGCCAGAGCTCCCGCGGCCTGTGGTGGTTTTCGGCGCTCGACACGGAAGCCGCGGATGATGGCGTCATCGACGAGCTCGAGCTCACGTTGACCGGCACCACCCGGCCCGCGGTCAAGGCGGTCGCGCAGGCCGAGGTCGCCGCATGCCCTGGAGAATCGTCCGTGGCCCACGTGGTCGTATCCACGCTCAACGGCTATTCCGGGAACGCCACGGTCGCGCTGCGGCCCGGCAGCGGAGTCGTCACCGGCGGCGGCCAGGGACCCGTTACTGTCAGCGTCCCCGGGACGGCGGATCTGCCGCTTACCATCGATGATGGTGCCGAACCAGGCGCCTACAGCGCCGGCATCAAGACGGTCGCGGGAAATTTCGCCATCGACGGCACGATTCCCGTGGTTGTCAGCGCGCCGATCACCGAAACCCCCACACCCTACGATCCCCAAGATGGTGCCATCCTCTTACCCGTGCCCGCGTTTTTCGCCTGGTACAGCGTCAGCAATGCCACCTCATATCGACTGCAGATCGCCGGAGATTCCGGATTCCAGCAAATCGTGCGCGATCATGAGGTCGCCAACCCCGATCTGACCGTCGACTCGCTGGAAGCAGGCTCCTACTACTTCAGAGTTTTCGCGATCAATGGATGTGGAACCGGGGAGGCGAGCCCTGCCGTTCATTTCAGCGTGGCCGCCGACATGCCGATCTGCGGCGAAGCTGCGGTGGAGATCCCCGATGGGTCAGCGAACGGCGCCTACTGTGCGCTGCCGGTCGACGCCAGCGGTCGGGTGACCGACCTCAATCTCGACGTCGTCATCCGCCACCCCTTCACTTCCGATCTGACCGTCGATCTCATCTCGCCCCGCCAGACCACCGTGCGCCTGTGGGATCTCAGTTGGCAAGACGGCGGCGACGTCGCCGGGAATTTCGATTTGACGCTCGTACCGAGCGGCCCGGGTGGCCTGGACGACTTCAATGACGAGCCCGCGAGCGGCATCTGGTTGCTGCACGTTTGCGATCTCGTCGGCTGGGACCTGGGCGTGATCGAGACGGCGCAGATCCACATCGCATCGGATGGCCAGAGCGGCGGCGATGCGGGATTCGGCGATGCCACCGAGGTGACCGGGGAGGCGGGGCTTGGAGACGCTCCGAACCGGTCCGCCGTCGCGGTCGGCGGCGACGGCATTGTGCACATCGTCTGGGAGGACCGGCGAGCCGCCCCCGCGCGCGTCTACTACGCCCGCAGTCTGGATCACGGCCTGACCTTCGCCGCCGGAATCCCCGTCGACGACGCTGCCGGCAGTGGCGAAGATCAGCTCCAACCGGATATCGCCGTGTCTCCCGACGGGACCGTGCACGTCGTCTGGCAAGACCAGCGATCCGGCAATCCGGACATCTACGCCGCCCGCCTCGTGCCGGGGGCGGTCGCTTTCGACGATTCCACGCGCGTCGACGACACGGGGACGGCCGCCGTCTGGCAGGCATCTCCGGCAGTGGTGGTGAGCCCGTCCGGATGGCCACTGGTCGCCTGGCACGACTACCGTTACGGGGACCCCGATATCTACTTCGCCCGTAGCCGCGACGGTGGCAGCAGCTTTGAGGCGAACGTGCGTCTCAACGACGACGGGATCGGCGGCGTGCGGCAGAAGTTCCCGGCGATCGACGTCGCTCCGGACGGCGCCATCTTCGTCGCCTGGCAAGATGAGCGATTCGGTGGGGGAGACGTGCACGCCGCTGTCAGCCGCGATTTCGGCCTGAGCTTCGAGGCGAACGTCCGGATCAGCGAGGAGACGGACACATTCGCGGCGGATTGGGCGGTCGACACGACGGCTCCTGCGGTCCTCGTCGATCGCCTCGGCCAGGTGCATGTCGCCTGGGCAGCCGCGGCCGGCGCCGGCTCGACTGGTGTGAATTACCGGCGCAGCACCGATGGCGGCGCGAGCTTTTGGCCGCGGCTGACGCTCGGGCAGGGCACCACGGGCACCGGACACCCCTCGCTGGCGGGTCGCAACGGGCACATTTATGTGGCCTGGAGCAGCGTGTCGGGTGAAGGTCAGGTGGCGATAGACGCAGCGGTCAGCCTCGACGCCGGGCAGAGCTTTGGCTCGAGCAGCCGGGTAAGCAGGAGGGCGGAGGCCGCCAACCTGCTGCCGGACATGGCCATCGACACGGTCGGCACGGTGTACGCCGCATGGAATGAGCAAGCGCAGGGAGAGAGCCGCATCGTCGTGGCGGCAGGCGGTGCGACGCGGGTCCCCGTCAGCGGCGGCGCCGGCCTGTTGATGCTGTTGGCCGGTCTTGGAGCAGGGCTGAAGCGGGTCCGGAAGCGCCAGGAATAGGCGCGCCTGATTAGCGACCTCTCCTTGGGACCGAGGGGAGGTCGCACCCCGCGCCGGATGAAACGGACGACCTCGCAACGTGAGTTTCTTCCTGGACTTTTCTGGTGCCGGGGAAAACGCCGGGCCGCGATTCGGTCCGCGCTAGGCCCCGGCGCCGTTCTTGGATGGATAGACCAAGATATGGGACATCCGTGTCCAGGTGTAACCTTGACATCACACGTGGCGGTTGCCATACTTGGAAGACAGCCGCGCAATAGAGGCATGGATTGGGATGATAACAAGGGCATGATTCTTGCATCTTGACACCAGCATGTCATACCCACGCCTTGCCATCGCCAGCCTCACCACCGCCATCGCCGTCATCCTCGGAGCGATCCACTGGATGGCCCCCCACGGGATCCAGGCAGTCCCGGATGCCCAACCTCAGCGCCTCCAGTCGGTCCGCGCATCCGCGGAGCTCCCCGAGAGCCCCGCACGCCAACTGAAGACTGGCCTCGAGAGCCGCGCCCTGGCTCCGGCGACATCCGTGGCACCAGCACATCCAGCCACGCGCAGTACAGACCATCCGGTGGCCGCGCCTGATGCCATCGAGGAAGACCCGAACATCCGTGCTCACAACGAGCGGCAGCGCGATGCCGCGATCCTCGAACAAGTCTTGCTTGCGGCGTACGAGCTGCAGCGCGACGAGCGCGAACGCTTCGAGGCCATCGCCAGCGAAGGCGCCCGGATGGACGCCGCGACGTTCCGCGCCGAAGAAGCCGCGATCGGCGCCAAACCAGACGATCCTGCTCCACGCATTCGCGCTCTCGGTTATTACGCCGCCCACGCGGACAGCGAAATGCCGCGATGGACGCGCCGAAACGCGCATATATTGGAATTGTTCGAGCGCTTCCCACAGTTGCCTATCGCGGGTACGAGCTTCGCCTCGCTGATCGAAAGTGACGGCGTGCAGGACTATGAGCAGGCAATCGCCATTTGGGAGACGCATTTGCAAGCGTCTCCAGAGGATCCGGGGATCATCATCAACGCCGCCCAGTTCTTGGGGCGGATCGAACCCGCCAGAGCGGCAGACCTCATCGCCCTGGCACGTCGCATCACAACGGAGGATGGCAAGTGAAGAAGTTGGCGGCAATGGTAGCGCTGTTCATGGCATGGACAGCGGGACAGGCAGACGCGTTGGTGCCTGGGAAGTGGGAGCATTTGGCTCGGCGGACCAAGGTCGAACAGAACATGGCCACCCAGGCCAGCCGGACGACCGACGTTTCCACGATGGCCGTTTCCTCGATCGCAACTGTTCGGGTGGTGGATGGAAGCCAAGCCTGCGTCGGCTGCCCAGTGCTCGTGTACGATCACGCGTCCTACAAGGGAGCCTATACTACGGACAACTTCGGGTATGTAAAGCTAACAGGTACGCAGTATAGTAGCACAAAGCCTTACTTTGTGATCGCGGGGAAAGTTACAGCAGATCATTCGTGCGATGCTTGGGACGGAATCAAGTGGGTTTTCAACCACACGTACGCCGCAAAACTAGGGTTCGCGGTGCGGCGTGCTAGCCAATCTTCTCTTACAATCGACGTGGTCCTGAGGCCTGGGATTTCGAATGCACGATATCGCATGCTCGCGTACAGGGCTTCTAGCTTCAGCAGCCCGGAATATCCAAACGTGACGACACCGTTCGGCTTCGAGAATTTTCTTGGATCGAGCGGCTATACGGTAAAGTTACCATTTGAAGGACCGTACGACAATCCGGACCAAATGTGCAGCGATGAAACGCAAACGCAATGCGGGCAGCTTCACGCCAACTACCACGTTTTCCACATCGATCCTGTGAATCCAAAGCTGTGGGACCAACTCACGTTTACATGGCAAACAACGGGTAAATCTGTCGCCGGGTGGACTGTACGGTCATGCACGGAATGGGAAAACGACCCATATCCCGATTGTCCTAAACTGGACCAGTATGGCAATCCAATAACAGCGGCATGTATTGGTACTGACCTTAATATCCAACAGCGCGTCACCCTGATATCAAATGAGCTGCTTGATATCAGATACGAAAAATTTGGGTTTAACGTGAGGAAATAGTACGACGAATAATACCAGAAGAACAAATAAAGCAACTGGCCGAACTGGTACCAGCGGATCCGTGAGCGCAGCTCTTGGATTAATTTGCCCGTACCCCGTTTCGTAGTCGTATCCCGTCGCGCCGAGATCGTCTGCGGTACTCGTGAGCTGCTGCTTCATGTCGATCGTGCGCTCGAAATGGTACTTTTGCTGGAGAAGCGCTGCGACGCCACCAACGACACCTGCGCTAATCGCAGCGCCGCACCAAGGCGTTCCGCCGTAACCCGTTTGGCAGTCAGGAGCCATGAGATCTGGTTTCTGTCGATTCACAGGTGACGCCAATAACACTTCGGCAGGTCCATGGCTCGAATAATCCCGTATGGCATATATATTGTTGGGTACATCGATAACCTTTGTTTGATCGAGAGCGCCTACGGTAAACACCTCCGGCAACGCACCAATGCCAGCAATTGAACCGCGTGCGACTTGGTACAACGCATCCAGTTGCGGTGGATCTGCTGAAACTGGCCACGGCCAGCCTTGGACAAACAAATCAAATGGCAAGTCCGGCGCACCAGGCTCTCGCCAGACACTCAGCAGCAAGCCGTAATCGTTAGTTTGATCGGCATACTGAACAGCTACGCTGGCAAAAGCCCCGGCACCTCCGTAATCCCCAATCCACTCGCCAGTAGCTGTATAGACGCGTAAGACGTAATTGCTGAACGCGTTGGTGTAAACGTCTTCAGCCCAGTTAAGGTTAATGACGGGCTCGCGCAGCGCCGGCACTGTGATCGGAATGCGTGTTACTCCACTTCCGAAGTCGTGATGATTGTCGCCAGCATCCTTGAACGTGCCCCGGTAGTGGCCAACGCCGAAGTTCCCCGCCGGCGCGATCACCAAAGTGCCTCCCTGCGCAGCGTCCTGAAATGCTTTGTTACGCGGTTCGTCCTCGAAAACGGACAAGAATGGCACATCATCCGTCGCAACAATGATGTCGGCGCCCGCAGCCAGAGCTTGGGGAACCGCCCCGAGTGCATTTACCAGAGCACCGAACATCAACGTGGCCTCCGGCGCCAGGTCGTGAATGGTCTCGATGACGCCAAGCGTTCGGTAATCCGTTCCCGCGTAGTCATCGATCAGCCAAAGATCCGATGGAAGATCGCCGCTCGCAACGCGTTCTTGCCAATCCGTGATGCCTGGACCAATGACCGCCACCTTTACGCCTTTGCCGGTCAGACCGGTTTCGGCGCGCAACTGAGCAATACCGAGAAGTTGATCGGCCTCGGCGGTCACCGAGCCGGTGGCATTGGCTCTGCCGGCGGACAACAGCACGAGCGCGTATAGAATGGTCCACTTCAAACGCATAAGTTTCTCCAGTGGTTCATGAAACTTTGCTTCATTGTATCACTGAGACCTTCTAAACACAATTGCAATAAGCGATCGACCAAGCCGTCATATTCGCATGCTGTCGCACTTTCCTGCAACAGAGCGATAGCTTCGAGGGCGAAGGCGTACATCCCCGTGCGCAAGGCAACATCGAGGGCTTCTCTCGCGAATGCAGTGCTTTCGGCTGAGGTGTCGGCGACGCGCGCTTCAACG
The DNA here is from genome assembly GCA_016188575.1 of Candidatus Schekmanbacteria bacterium. Lineage (GTDB taxonomy): Bacteria > CSSED10-310 > JACPHN01 > JACPHN01 > JACPHN01 > JACPHN01. The sequence goes on along the minus strand of JACPHN010000092.1, from coordinate 44,180 downwards.
AGCAAGCGAACCGGCGTCCAGCGATGGCAATCGCGGGGCACTTCGTTCAAGTACGCGAGCGCGCGCCGCCGGTGTAGGCCATCCGCTGTTTCGAGGTAACACCGCGCTGCCGCGCGCGCCGCTACCGTGTGAGCTGTATGCCGTAAATCGGAACCAGGACCCACCTTGCTTTCAACGCACTGCCGTCCCCACTCATCGGCTTCCCTGGTTTGCCCTTGGGCCAACCACGCGCGGGCCAGTGCGAAACGGACCAGGCAACGGTTATCCTCGGTCTGCGCTTGCGCGAGCACGTCCGCGAGCTCCTCGCGAGTATCCATGCCAAGATCGGTGAGCAGCAAACACCGCACCGCCAGGTGGTTGGCTCGGAAACGGGGGTCCGCAGCCGCCACGGCCGCGTTCACAAAAGCGAGCGCCTGGGAATACCGTCCACAAAGCCGGTGAAATTCAGCGAGCTGCATCAAGTGGGATGCCCGCCGCCGTCCCAGGTCGATGCCGCTGCGCATCACCGCATTGGCATGTCGCAGGGCCGTGCTCATGTTTCCTGTAAACGCCGCCATGCCAGAGGCAGCGTTGGATGCGATCGGCCACGCGGCCATCATGCGCAGCCGCAGGGACTCTGCCGAAATGAGCGCGTATTTCTCGCTCGCTGGGGCAAACTGCAAGCGCGCACGAGCAACGGCAGCTTCGAGCTCGAGAAGCGCAAGTCTCAGATATGGCCGTGAAGCGCTTGCCGCCTGGTTGGCACAGCACTGCTGTACGTGCACGAGGATCGCACCGGCAAGCACGTGACGGGAAGCAAAGACAAAGAGCTCGTACAGAATGCCCGGCGGCAGCCTCCACACCTCCCCAAACGCCAGCCAGCGCGCCTGGAATGCCGCTTCCGCCGCATCCGCATCGGCCGTGTGGTAACAACGCACCTTGCCTTCAGCAAGCTGGCCAAGAAAACGCAGGTTCGCTTGGCCGCATGTCTCCGCGAGCTGCTGACAGCGCAACGCACAGGCGATCCGCTCCGCTGCCGGCGTTTCTTCCTCGCACAGAGCCCGAGCGGCCATCACCGCAGCTTCGAGCTCAGGATCACCGAGCCCGGCTGCGATTTCCACTGCCGGCGCCAACATGGTCGCCACGCCGCGCGCTTTCATGCCCACGATGCGGCGCACGGCACAGGCAAGTTGCACGAGGCCCAGGGCGCGATCGCGGTTGCTCAACCACAAGGCGTTGGCCTCCATGCGCTCCACGAGATCTCGCGTGGCATAGGGTGACAGCTCGGGGACGTTCCAATCGTCTTGGACCAGAAGCGCCCCGAGTCGTCCCGCCTGCGTTCGCGCCAGGTCGTCCGTATCGCGAAGCCAGATCCGCCAGGCCTCGTGCGGGTTCGTGGGCTCGATTTCCATCGCAAACGCCCGCATCGAGACCCCGGCTGGCGCCGTCTGTCGAAGCAGGAGCCGGACAAAACCATTGTAAAGTGCCAGCGCACCATGCTGAGGCTCCGACACCCATGCCTGCTGTTGCCTGGCGAGCTCGCGCACCTCGCCCTCGGACCTTGCAAGCAGCCTGGCCAGCACACCAACCGCAATGGACGCGTTTGCGCAGGCCAGGTAGCCCAACAAACGCAGCCCGTCGGCATCGACATTTGCCAACAACTGCCGATGCGCCTCGACCATGCTAGCCTGGCGCGCGGTCGCTTCATCGAGACGGTCAAGATCGACGTTCCAGGACGGTGTAGGCGTCAGCGTCACGGCGCCGATTTTTATCAGTCCACGTAGTAGGCTCATGAACAGGCCGGGGCGGCTTCCCGACTCGCGTACGAGATGCGCGGCGGTTTGCTCCAGCATCTCGACTCGCCCCAAGAGCGCGCTGAGCAAGCCTGCGGCATCACGCGTGTCGAACGCGGGCAACGGTATGATGCGCACGGTGCTCCCGTGGGTCTCAAGACGCGAGACGTCCGGATCATGTGCTATCGCCCCCAGCAACACGCCGCGATGGCTCGCCAGGGCATCGAGCCGCGCTGGCTCCAGGCAATCGAAATCATCGACGGCGAGAATCGACGCGCCCTCGATGTCGCTGTCAACCCAAACCGCGGACAGGCCATGTTCCAGGCGCAGCAGGTCGACAAGGTCACTCAAGAGCCGGGTTCGGCCGCTCCAACGCGGCCCCTGCAACAGCACGGTCGCGGGCGCGACGGTCGTCGCGACATCGGAAGCAAGCGTGCGCAGCCAAGCATCCGCCGTGTCGGTGCGCGGTGGGCGATGACACCGACGCAGGGCTTCGGCCTGGGTCGGATACGGTTCATCAGGTCGCAAGGCCGCCACGACCTCGACGGCACTGCGCGGTCGTGCGCTCGGCTGGGAGGACAAGAGGCGGAAAATCGTGGGCTGCACATCGAACGGTACACCGATGGCGGCTTCCAGATCCGCGCGCCACGCGAAGCGCATCGCCCAATCGTCGGCGACGAAGGGCGTGCGCCCTGTGAAGATCTCAAAGGCGATCGCGCCGAGCCCGAACAGATCCGCGCGTTCATCGAGCGGCGCCGTGGCCAAGTCCGGATAACGCTCGGCCAAGTCAGACCGCACCCGTGCCAGCATCTCAGGCGCCATGTAAGTAACGGTTCCACCATGCCGCGCAGCATCCCTGGCTCGTGCGGCAAGACCAAAGTCGGCAATGGCCGGACTCCCGTCCTCTCGCACGAGGATGTTGTCCGGCTTCAGATCGAAGTGAAACATGCCCGCGGAATGAAGATAGTCCAGGCCACTGGCGATCCGACAGACCATTTCAACGCGCTCGTCGAACGAAGCGGAGGCGTTTTGTAACCAATCCGTGAGGGTGTGCGGCAGATACTCCATGACGAGTCCGACGGCGCCGAGGTCGGGGTCGTGGACGACGTCGAGCATGCGGACGATGTTGGGGTGCTGGAAGCTCGACAGCGTGCGCATCTCGTCACGGAACCGTGCGGCGGCGCGGTCGTCGGTCTCGGGCACGAGCTTGACCGCAACTTGCTGGCCCTGCCACTGTCCGCGGAACACTTGCCCGAAGCCGCCCTGCCCAATGAACGATTCCACCGCTACCGGCCCGATCCGACCACGGTGTGCCACGAGCTCCGGCACCAGGATCACCCGCGGGTCTGTTCTCACCTGGACCTGGCGTTCGGACCTGGCCGCGACGATCGGCATTTCCGGCGTCGCGACCGGTTCCGCCAGCATCGACGCCGACGCCGAGTTGCTCCGCAGCACACCCGCTGTCCCGAGACGCAACAGCGTCGCGATCTGCTCCCGCATGACCGCCACGCTGGCCGGTCGACGTTGGGGTTTCTCCGCGATCCACCCCAGGAAAGTCTCCTCGACCACTGCGTGCACGCGCGACTCCGCGTGCTCACCCAGCAGCGTGCTCAGCAGCGGGCGGTGCGACCAGTCCGGGTCGTCCGCCCATGGCACCACATCTGTCACCATCCAGTACACCATCGCCCCCAGCGCATACACGTCCGATGCCACCGTCGCGTTCTTGGCGCTGATCTCCAGCTCCGGCGCCATGTACCCGAGCGTGCCCATCCTGTCTCGCGTCGCCGTGCGTGAGTGCATCACCTCGTCTCCAGCCATCGCCACCGCAAGACCGAAGTCGCTCACCTTGAGCTCGCCGCCCACTACCAGGATGTTTCGCGCCTTGATGTCGCGGTGGAGGACGCCGTGCTCGTGGGCGTATGCGATCGCGCCCGCGACCTGGTCGAGCAGCTTCAGCGCCTCGATGATCCGTTCCCCCGTCGTGCGCATCGCCTTGCGATGCTCCCACAGGTGCGCCAGGTCGCCACCATCCGCGTATTCGAGCAGCAGGTACGGGAGCTCGCCAACCGCGCCCACGAGCACGATTTTCGCGATGCCGGGATGATCCAGCGCTTGCTGGAGCCTCACTTCACGTTCGAGGAGCCGGCCAATCGTGCGAGGCTTCTTCGCCGCCGGGTACGGGATCTTCAAGGCGAACGGATTGCCCACATCATCCTTCACCAAATACACCACACAGGCGCCGCCCCGGCCAAGCTCGCGCGTTATCCGGTATCCATCGATCGCGACCGGGAGAGTGGCCCGGCGATGCGCACTATGGTACGGCAGACCCGGCACGGGCGACCGTTGATCCGCAAACGCGTCCAGTTCCTGATCGTACGTGCTGAAAGCCATGGAAGACCCCTCATGCGCAGTGTATCATCTCTTTGCGCTCGAGGTCACGCAGAAGCTCCAGAGCTTCTATTTCAGCTCGCCGCGGAACGTCTCCCGGGTCTTGATGGGCTCCGGTCCGAACGCCGGACGCAGTGGTGGGTGCTGCTCGCGCAGGCGATCGAGCTCGGCGATGCCCCGGTCGAGCTGGGCGTCGACGCCGCGCGCGACGTCCTGAGGAAGGTTCACGACCTCGACGTCGGGCTTTACTCCCTGGTTTTCCACGATCCACCCCCCGTCCGGGTACCAGCTCGCGTATTCGGGTTGCGTCAGCATTCCGCCGTCCACCAAAGGCTTGTCAGCGCGAATCCCGATGACTCCGCCCCACGTTCGCGTGCCGATCACCGGCGCCAGGCCCAGGAGCTGGACCGCCTTCGGGAAGATATCGCCATCGGAGCCGGCGTGCTCGTCCGCCAGCACGACGAAGGGGCCGTTGAGAGCGCGATAAGGATAGGTCCACTGCTCACCTCCTCGCGACCGGCCAAAGCTGACAACCCGCCGCTGCAGGCGCGCCAGGACGAGCTGCGAGACGAAACCGCCGCCGTTCCAACGCGCGTCGACGACCAGCCCTTCCTTGTCGAGCTGTGGATAGAACCACGTTTCGAACGCCACCAGCCCATCGGCGCCCATGTCAGGAATGTGCACGTAGCCGTACTTGCCGTGGGAGCGCTCGCCCACGTATTCGCGATTCCGCCGCACCCAGTCGGCGTAGCGGAGCGGACCGTCGTCGGCAACGGGGACAACGACCACCGTGCGTGCGCCCTCCAGCGACGGGCGCGAGCTCACGGAGAGCAGCGTTGGGTGCTTTGCGAGATTCGCTAGCGCCGCCAAGTAGGACGTGCCCGCCGCGAACGGGCGGTTGTTCACAGCGAGCAGGTACTCGCCCTCTGCCACCTGCGACCCCGGCTCGTCCAGCGGAGATCGCACGCGGTCCGCAGGGTCGCCGCGTAGAATTCGCGCCACTCGGTAGTAGCCTCCTTCGCGCCGCAGCTCGGCGCCCAGCAGGCCGGTGGTGACCTCGTGGGGCTCCACGCCGCTGTCGCCACCCCACACGTAGGTGTGCGACGTCGCGAGCTCGCCGATGAGCTCACCGATCAGATCGCCGAGCTCGTCGCGGTTGCTGATCCGCGGCAGCAAGTTGCCATATTGCGCGCGCATGGCCTGCCAGTCGAGGCCGCCGAGCGTCGGTTCCCAGTGGAAATCGCGCATGTGCCGCCAGGCCTCCTGGAACATCTGCCGCCATTCGGCGCGCGGCTCGACCTCCAGCACGACATTGCCAAGATCGACGCTGTCGTCGTCGTCGCTGCCCTTGCCGCCGCCCTTGCTGCCGCCCTTGCCACCGCCCGCGGCGCCATCCTTGTCCGCCTCCACCACGTGGAAGACCCCACGCTTGCCCATGGTGACGAGCTTCTTGCCGTTGCTCGCGAGCCTGAAATCAGCGATGCCGCCGGCCACGGTCACCGCACCCTTCTCCGGCTCGTCCAGCGTAAAGGCCAGCAGCGTCCGCTCCGGTTTGATCTCACCGCGGGGCAGGTCATTATCGTCCGCGATGCCGTGTACTGGCACCGACAAAAAGAAGAGGCGTTTGGAGTTGGCCGCCAGGCTCTGGTATTTCCCAGGGTCCACTGGAAGCTCCACGACGCGACTCGCCAGGCCGTCGAGCTCGATGTCGACTGGCGCCGGCGGCGCCGGCGTCGGTTCCGCCTTCGACGCCTTGTCCCGCTTGCCTGAGCCGGCACTGCCTTCCTTGTTTTCGTCGTCCGCCTCGTCCTTGTCACCTTCGCCGGGAAGTCCTCGGCGCGGCGTCAGCGGGTTGGGCACGTCGCGACGCAGCAACAGCAGATAGGGACGCGTGGTGTGCACGTCGATCTCCTCGAAGTCGCGCTCACCGAGCAGGGGATTGATCGTCCGGTCGCCGAGAAAATAGAGGTAACGGCCCTTCGGATCCCACTCCGGCGCAGCGTCGCTCGTCGCTTCGCCGGTTATCCGGTGGCGCTTGCCGTCCCGAGTGTCGAAAATGTAGACGGCGCTGAAGCTCCGCCGATCGAGTTTGGAGTAGGCCAGCCACCGGCCGTCCGGGCTCCACGCGTAGTCGCGGATCTCCGCCTGCTCACTATGATCCACGGTGGTCGCCGCGCCGCCGGCGGAGGGGACGATGTACAGGGTTTGCGTCTGGTCCGAAAAAGCGAGGTGCCTGGCGTCGGGCGACCACCGCGGCGGGAAGTGCCAGCCGCTCTGCGCTGCAGCCTTGACCACTGTCGGCTCGCCACGGCCGAAGGCATCGCGGATGGCGATTGCCTCCTCGCCGGTCTGATCGGTGATGTAGACCGCGCGCTCGCCCTTCGCGTCGTATGAGGCGCCGCGCTCCCGTGCCCCGCTCGTGCTCGTGAGCGGCAGGGTCACCCCTTTCTTGGCGGGCACGGAAAAAAGGTCACCGCGCACTTCCAGGAGCAGGCGATCGCCGTCGGGGCTGACGGCGAATGAGGTCACGAAGCGGTCGGGATCGGGGTAGCGCCGGCGCACGAGGATGCGATCGTCGGGGATGTCAACGGCGAGCTTGCGGCTGTCGCCGGATTCTGGCGAGTAGAGCCAGATGTCGCCTCCCAACATGTACACGATTCGTCCATCGGGGCTCATGTTGGGGTAGCGCACATCCCATTCCTCGTGCTGAGTGTGGCGCACGGCGTCGCCGCCGGTAGGATCCATGGACCAGAGGTTGGCACTGCCGCCTCGGTCGTTCAAAAACCAGATCCTGCCCGCGTGCCACATGGGAAACGCGTCGATCCCGTCGAAGCTCGTGATCTGCCGAAAATCACCGCGGTCCGGGTGGCCCACCCAGATGTTTTCGTTGGTACCGCCCCGATACCGCTTCCAGGTGTTGCGCTCGCGGGTGAGCCGCGTAAACGCCCAGAGCCCAGACTCGGGATCGGCGGCGAGTCGCGCCGCCCAGCCGATCGGCAGGCGCTCGGGGTCGCCGCCGCTTGCGGCAATTGCAAACAGCTCAAACGACCCGTGAGGTTCTTCGCGGCGGGAGCGAAAGAGCACACGGCCGTCGGGGAGCCAGCCGACCACGCCATCGGGGCTCGGATGCCAGGTGAGGCGACGCGGTTCACCGCCGTCCGCGCCGACGACGTAGACGTCGACGTTGCCGTCGTAGCTGCCGCTGAAGGCGATGGTCGCGCCGTCGGGGGAAAAGCACGGGTAAACCTCGTCGCCCGCGTGGGAGGTCAGGCGCCGCGCCGTGGCGCCGGGCTCGAGATCGGTGATCCAGAGGTCTCCGCCGGTGTTGAGCACCAGACGGTTGCCATGGAGATCCGGGTAGCGGAGGTAGGGCGGTTCCGCCGCGGCCGCGACCGCGACCCAGAGCGCCGGCGAAAGGATGGCGAGCAGTAGACGAGCGGGGTGTGGAATGCGGTGGCACATGGCGGGTCGAAGCCTCAGCGGGAGAAGTGGCCGTGGTTCCTTGGGGCCGCCGAGTATACAGGCGACTGGCTGCTGCTGTCTATGGAGAAGGGTCGCGCTATACTGCGGCGATCGACCCGGCTGCCGCCCGTCGGCGCCAGCGCGCCGGGGTCCGCGATCCGGCGCCGCGAGCCTCTGGAAACCAGACATGAAACTCTGCCCGAAGATCATCCTCGAAGGCACCCGCCTGACATTCAAGACCGAGATCGCGTTTCGCCTCAACGAACACCCCGCGATCGTCGGTCCGCGCCGTTATCGCTACCACTCTCCAGTGGTCTCCGCGGAATGGTGCGGGTTTACAAACTTTCCGTGGGGCCGCGGCCTGATCAACTTTGCAAAGGAAGAGGAAGGCCAGGCGATGGAGACCTACGCAACCTGGATGCGGCTGTTCGAGCTGCTGCGGTACTACTCCTGGATTGTCGATCGCTTTCACCTGTCGACGTGCGTTCATCAGCGTCTGCATTGCGGCCGCGAGTACGACTTCGGGTGGCTCGAGGAGCGCCTCGTGAACCTGGGGTTCCACGTCGTGCTCTGCACGCGGCAGCCGAGCTCTTTCGCAGCGGCCCGCGACATGCGCCTGCGCGTGTCTGGAAACGCCTCGCAATACGACGACCTCGACCGTTTTCGGCGCGAGCAGGACGTTTTTCGGGAGCTCGCGGCGCGGTCGCCGCTGCCCGTGCTGGAGCTGGACGTGACGGACAGTGACGTCGATGGCGCCGCGGACCGCATCGCAGCGTGGCTGGCCAGGGTAGGAGGGCTGGTTGCCCGGTAGCCGGCCGGCGGCGCGCCGGGTGCATCATCCCGCGGCGGCGGAGGAAAGGGCAAAGGCGATCGCCGCGTTGGCAAGCTGGCCCACCAGAAAGGCGGCTCCGGCGCCCGCCACCGCGCTCGAACGCGCGGCAGTCGGCTGCCGGTAGAAGCGGATTGCGGTGATCGCGACCCCGAGGAACAGCGCGAGCGCCACTGTAGGGTGGGCTGGGTGCGCCGCGTACCGGGAGAACAGCGCCCCGAAGCCAGCCAGCGCCCCGGCCGCGAAGGCCGCATTTGCCGCCACCGTGGCGCCGTGTCCCCAGCTTTTCGTGTACGAGTCGGCGCCCTCCCGCTCGCGCTCCGGATGCCACGTCTTGCGCGCGATTTCGTAGGTGATGGTGCTGCAGATCGCCGTAAAGAGGAAGAGCGCGAGCATCGCCGGCTCGCTGGTGGCCCGATCCCAGGCGCCGCCGCGGAAGACCACGCCGTACAGCGCCGTCACCGGGACCAGGAGCTGGTGTGTCACCAGGTAGAGGCCCATACTCCTGTTGAGCACGCGCGGCGCAAAAAATTCCGCGGACATCAGCAACGAGTAGCCGAGCAACACCAGCCACGCCGCGAGGACGGCGGTGCCCCGGGACGCGCTGATCGCCGCCTCAGCGACGATGCAGGCGGCATAGATCCGCCGCAGCCCTGAAAGCGTGACCTCGCCCCGGCTCAGCAGGCGATCGGGATAGGCAAGGCGATCCTTGGCGCTATCCTTGTGCTCGTCGACGATGCGCAGCCTGAGGAGCGATGCGAAGCTGACGAAGACCCCCAGGAGCCAGGGCGCAACCGCAGCCGGCTCCGACTGCCCAAGCAGCCCGGCGAAGCAGTACGCGGCGCTGAACAGCGAACCCGCATAGAGCAGCGCTCCGGAAAGCGGAAACCGCTGCCGCGAGTACGCGTAGTAGGCCTTCAGTACACCAAGAGTCGTGCGCGCCACTGTCCTCCTTCAGCCTCGCCGTCGGGCGAGCAGGTAGACGTCGATCCGGTCATCAGCCGGCCCGAAACCTCGACCTGAAGGCCGGCATCCTTGTTGCTCAATGTGCCTCAGGCGATTTCCAGGTTTGCGTAGGTGCGGCGCGAACGCAGGTTCATCTTGACAAGGGTGGCCGCGAGCCGCGGGCTCCAACTGTGCCGCAGGGTCTTCATGGCGCGGACGGCAATTCGCGGGTAGGCATAGAAGGCCATGCCGGTATCCTTTACCCAGCGCTGCAGCGAAGTCGCCTCGAGCTGCTTGAGATCGAAGGACACGCCCACGAGAAAGCCGTCGCGGAGGCGGTCCCAGTCGCGCGGGAAGTCCTTGAGATGGAGTCGCCCTTCCTCCTTCAAGGCGCCGAACAGCTTGGTGCCCGGCAGCGGCTGCAGGATCTGCAACCGGAGGATGTCGAAGTTGATCTTGTCGAGGAACGTGCGCGTGTCGTCCAGCGCCTTCTGGTCGTCGCCATCGCTGCCGACGATCATCTCCCCGACCACCAGCAGGCCGCGTTTCTGGGCGTTGAGCACGAGCTCGAAGTAGGAATCGACTCCGTACTTGAGGTTCAAGACCTTGTTCATGGACTTGAGCGACTCGGGGTTGATGGACTCGAAGCCGACCAACATCGCGACGCAGCCGGAAGCCACCGCGAGGTCGAGCGCCTCGTCATCCGCCAGCGCGTTGATCGATCCGTAGCAGGTAAAATACTTGAACGGGAGCGTTCCGAGCTTTCGCTCCTCGGCCATGCGCCGGCAGAGCTCCTTGAAGCGCTTGGCATCTTTCTTGGAATAGCCGAACATGTTGCCGTCGGTGAAGAAGACGATATCGTAGCCGCGCGGCAGCGACTTCAGCTCGGCGATGACTTCCTCGACGGGGCGGAGGCGGTAGCGGCCCATGTAGAATTCGTTGATGCAGCAGAAGGTGCAGTTGAATGGGCAGCCGCGGCTCGTCGACACGGGCAGGAAGGTGTACTTGGCCGGAAAGAGGTCGTGGCGCGGTGGCCGCAGGCCATCGAGCGGTTGAGGCGGTGCGGAATACCGCTCTTTCAGCTCACCGCGGGCGTAATCCTGCAGCATGTTCGCGATGACGTGCTCGCCGTCGCCGATGCATACGGAGTCCGCGTACTGGAGGGCTTCGTCGGGGCACGTGGAGGCGTGGACGCCGCCGAGGATGACTTTCTTGCCGCGCTTGCGGAACTCGTCGGCGATCGCGTAGGACCGTGTCGCGGTCAGGGTGGTCGTGGTGATGCCGATGAGGTCGACCGCCATGTCGTAGTTGACGGCCGTGAACTGTTCGTCAATGACGGTGACGTTCCAGTCCTCGGGGGCGTAGGCGGCGAGGTAGGCGAGTCCAAGAGGGTAAATCGTCCGCGCGTTGCGGTCGAGCTTTTCGTTGGTGTAGAGCGGATAGATCAGGGCAAGCGTCGGCACTGTGCTTCCTCCGGTGAGAACCTGAGGTGGGGAGTGTATCGCGTGGCGGGGCGAGGCGCAAATAGCCATAAACGCGGTAGATACCGCCTAATCCCGCCCCCCACCCCTCACTTTCCCCCGACCGCGCACCCGATGGGATCCTGTGGCCCTCCTCCACCAACCGCGCCGAAGTGGAGCTGGTGCCTGCCCGCGCCTCATCCGAGCACCCAGGCCGCCCCTCGCACGCACCGACGAGCTTTGGCCCGGAAATTGCTCATCAGTTCACCAGCGCGGCACTTCGCCGCAACCAGTCACCACCGACAACTCACAACCGAAAGTAACATCCATGTCCATCCTCAAGAAAACCGCTCGCCTCGTCCTCGCCTCCGGACTCCTCCTCTCCACCTCTGTCCCCTTCGCTGCCGCCGGACAGCTCAACCGCTTTGCTCTCACCCCCTCCAAGGAAGCCATCGAATTCATCGCCAACCCCGGAGAAGCCAACGACATCCAGATCACGGCTTCTGGTACCATCAACAACTGGATCGTGCGCTTCGATGACCCCGCTGCCGTCATTGGCGGCCCGATTCCGGGCGGCTGCGTCCATCCCTTCGGCAATCCCAACGTCGTCGTGTGCCAGTCGATCTTCCGCGACCTCGAAGTCCATGCCGATCTCGGCGATCTCGACGACGTCCTGCTCTGGACGGACAGCACCTTCCCGAAGAGCGACGATGCCGCTGTCATCGCGCTCGGCGGCTCCGGCGACGACGTCCTGGAATCCGACCCGGCGAGCACCTTCGCGCTGACCTTCGACGGCGGCATCGACCACGACACTCTGATCGGATCCGACAGCGCCGATACGCTCCGAGGTTCCGGCGGCGACGATCTCATTGACGGGCGGGGCGGCGAGGACACGCTCCAGGGTGGCTTCGGCAAGGACGAGCTCCGCGCCAATGACGGCGGCACCGCCGACCTCGTGCACTGCGGCTTCGGCGTGGACACCTTCGCCGTAGACGGCGCGGACACGACCGTAATGTGCCCATAGTCACCGCGATTGCCGCGCTCCGCGCGGCCGCCAGCTCCGCGGCCCGAGCCGCCATCCCCGGCAGCTCGGGCCGCCACTCCGGCGCCGCCGTCCCTTACAAGACACTCACGGGGTCGACGTCCACCAGCACCTGACCCCGACTGCTCGGCCGATCCATCTTGTGGTCGCGCAACACGCGCCCGATTCGTGGTCCGAGCGCCGTCTTCCACTGCGCCCGCACGAGGATATGCAGGCGATACAGGCCGCGTAACCGACCGAGCGGCGCCGGAAAAGGCCCGGACACCGTGAAGCCCCGCTCCCGGTCCGGCGCGCGCACCGCCAGCTCCCCGAGGATTCCGGCGACCTCGTAAGCCAGCTCCGATACCTCCTCCAGCCGCCTGCCGCGCACGGTCAGTAGCGCCAGGCGGCGATACGGAGGCAGCCGCAGGCGCTCGCGCAGCGCCAGCTCCCGATCGGCAAACGCCGCGTGGTTCTGTGCCTGCGCCAGACTGATGACGTAATGCTCCGGATGGCAGGTTTGAATCAGGACCTCCCCCGGCTTCTCGCCGCGGCCTGCGCGTCCCGCGACCTGGGTCAAGAGCTGAAATGTCCGCTCGGCAGCGCGATAGTCAGGCAGATACAGACCGAGGTCGGCCAGGGTCACGCCGACCAGCGTCACCTCGGGATAGTGATGCCCCTTGGCGACCATCTGGGTGCCCACGAGCACCTGGATATCCCCTGCGGCTAGCCGCGCCAGGACCTCGTCGTGTCCAACACCGCCGCGCACGGTGTCGCTGTCCATGCGCTCGATGCGCGCCTCCGGAAACAGCCCGCGGAGCTCCTGCGCGATCTTCTCGATGGCCACGCCCGGAGTCTTGAGCTGTCCGTGCTCGCAGGCCGGGCAGTGCTCCATTATGGCCTTGCTGAAGCCGCAATAGTGGCACCGCAGGAGGCTCTCCCCGCGATGGTAGGTGAGCGACACGTCGCAATCACCGCACTGCGGCACCAGCCCACAGCTCGTGCACCGCACAAACGGCGAGTAGCCACGGCGATTGGCGAGCACGATCGTCTGCTCACCGCATTCCAGTCGCTGCGCGATGGCCGCCCGCAGCGGCTGTGAGAGGTGGGCGGTTGCCATCGGCGTTTCCGCCTTCTTTCGCAGGTCGATCAGCGATACGGCCGGCAGCGGCCGCGCCGAAACGCGGCAGGGCAACACCACGGTGGTCAGCTCTTCGCGCCGGCTCGCCGCCGTCGTCTCGAGTGCCGGCGTCGCCGTCACCAGGACGGTCACGGCGCCGCTGACGCGGGCGCGGACTGCAGCGAGATCGCGGGCATGGTAGTAGGGCTGGGCGGCATCCTGCTTGTACGAGCTGTCGTGCTCCTCGTCCACGACGATCAGACCGACATTGGGCGCGGGGGCGAAGATTGCCGAGCGCGGCCCGAGCACCACGCCGGCCTCGCCGCGCCGGATGCGCCACCACGAGGCGACGCGCTGCCGTTCGGTCAGCCGCGAGTGCACGATCGCCACGTCACCAGGGAATCGCGTCGCGAAAACGGCCTCCAGAGCCGGCGTCAGGGAAATTTCGGGAACGAGCACGATGGCCTGCCGGCCAAGCTGCCGGCATACTGCCATCGCGCGCATGAACACCTCCGTCTTGCCGCTTCCCGTCACCCCCTGCAGCAGGAATAGGCGGCGCTCCGGCGCGTCGCGCTCCACGCTTTCCAGGCGCGCGATGATCGCCGCCAGCGCCCGACCCTGATCCTCCCCGAGCTCCGGAATTCCCGTCGCGGTGCGGTCTCCGCGCACGCCCGCGGTCGCCTGGTCCGCGGCTGGCCGGCGCTTCACGGTGTCCACGCGCACCAGCTCCCGTTTGACGAGCTCGCGAAGAGCGCGGCCAATCCACGCTTCTCGCGACGCTGCCGGCGCCAGGTCCAGACCCGCGCCGCCCGAGCTCCGAATCATCTCGAAAAGCCGCTGTTGCTGTGGGGCGCGCGTCAGCTTGCCGACCTCGCCGGCACCCGGCGCCGCGTCGGCGGCGGCCGATCGAGCCGCGAGCCGCGCCACCGAGACCAGCGTGAGGCGCGGATCGCAGCCCGCCTCCCCGCGGTGCAGCGGGCCCGGCAGCGCGGCCCGCAGCGCGATGCCCAGAGAACACGCGTAGTACAAACTGACCCAGCGCACCAGCTCCCACAGGTCCTTGGTGAGCACCGGTTCCGGGTCCAGAAAGCGCTCGATTTCCTTGATCTCGCCTGGCGGCGCGGCGGCCGCCAGGCCGCACACGTAGCCGGTAGCCTGCTTGCGTCCAAACGGGACGAGCACCCGCCACCCCCACAGATCTTCCGCAAGGCGGCCGGCATCCGCGGCGGCGACGCGATACGTGTACGTCTTGGCGACGCGCCCCGGAACGACCACCTCGACGAGGGGTGCGGTCGTCATTGCGCTTTCTGCAAGAGCGCCACGATCTTCTGTACGTCCTCCCAGACCAGGCGCTTGTCGGCCGGGTTTCGCAACAGGTAGGCGGGATGAAACGTGGGGAGCACCAGCAGGCGCAGCGGCTCGCCCTCGGCGGGAAGCTCGACCGCGGCGTTGGCAGCGACCGGCGCGCCCTTGAGCAGGCTGAGGTCGGCAGTAACCGCGATCTCGAAGAACCGGCCCCGGATCGCGGAGATGGGAGCGGTATCCTGCAACAGCGTATTGGCGGCGGGGCGTCCGAGCGCGCAGATGACCTTCGGTCGGATCGCGCGAATCTGGCGAATGAGAAAAGCGCGGCACGCCAGCGTCTCCGCAGGGGTTGGTGTGCGGTTTTGCGGCGGCCGGCACTTCACCGCGTTGGCGATAAACACCTCCTCGCGTCGCAGGTTCATGGCGCCGATGATTCGCGTGAGGAGCTCACCGGCGACGCCGACGAAGGGGCGCCCCAGGCGGTCTTCTTCAGCGCCCGGCCCTTCCCCGACAAACATCAGCGTGGCGTGCGCGCTACCTTCACCGGGAACGTTGTTCCGGCGCGTCCGGAAAAGTGGGCAGGCCGTGCACGCTGCCGCTTCCGCGGCGATGACCGCAAGCGCTTGCGCGGCGGGATCCTCATTGATTCCCTCCGTTGCGGCTTGCGGGCGCGGCGGCAGGTGCCGTGGGGGCACGTCTCGCGACGGCCTCGCGGCCACCTGTCGCCGCCCGGTGAGGTGATCCGGGGTCCCGCCGCGACCTCTCACGCCCGGCGCGCCCGCGGCCGGTGTCTCCGCAGCGGTCGGTCGCTGCACCCACAGTGCTCCGCGCGACAGCTCGAGGCGCAGCAGCTCTGCCGCCACTTGCCCGAGCGTAGGTGCCGGTGCCCGCGTGGCGTCGTCCTCGCTGTCCGGCGGCGGGCTCACAGGCCGCGTCGCCGCGCCGCGCTTGCCCGCTTCACGGCGCGAGCTCCCGCAGGCGGTCCAGAATGAGGTGTGCCAGCGCCGTCTTTTCCACCGCACCCACGTCCTGTTCCCATCCGGTCCGATCGATGAGCACGGCGTCGGTCGTGGGGCCGGCAAATCCACTATCCGCGACCCCCACGCGATTGCCGACGATGACATCCAGTTTCTTCCTGACGAGCTTTTCGCGCGCACGGGCACAAACGTCGCTGGTTTCGGCGGCAAAGCCGGCGAGCGTCGCCCGCGGGTGTTGGGCGCGCACGGCAGTGAGAATGTCGGGGGTCGGCAGCAGCTCCAGAGTCCGCACCTGGCCGGTCTTTTTGATCTTCTCGGGCGCGCGCGGCGGTGCGAAGTCGCCCACCGCGGCCGTCATTACCAGCATCGCGTCCGCGGACATGGCGGCGCGCACCGCCTCAAGCATGTCCTGAACCGACTCGACGAACACGGTGGCGACGTCAGCGGGAAGCAGGGCCCGGTCCATGGGCCCGGCGACGACCGAAACGTCGGCGCCGCGCGTCCACGCCGCGCGCGCCACCGCGGCTCCCATCCTCCCGGTCGAGGGATTGGAAAGGAAGCGCACCGGATCGAGGTACTGGCGGGTCGGGCCGGCGGTAACCACCACGCGCCGGCCGCGGAAATCGGCGGCGCTGCTGGCTGCGCACAGCGCCCGCTCGCAGTGCTGCACGATGCGGGCGAGGTCGGCGAGCCGGCCGGGGCCGATCGTCTTGCACGCCAGCTCGCCGTGCTCCGGAGGGACCACGAACACACCGCGGCGCGCGAGCGTCTCGAGGTTTTCCTGGACCGCGGGGTGCGCGAACATTTCGTCGTTCATCGCTGGCGCCACCACCACCGGGACGCGCTGACTCGGAAGCGCGAGCAGCAGGTTGAGCAGCACGTCGTCGACGATGCCGCTGCGGTACTTGCCGAGGAAGTCGGCGGTCGCAGGTGCCACGACCGCGATGTCCGCCCAGCGCGCCAGGGCGATGTGCCGAATATCGGCGTCATCCCGAGCAAACATCTCGACGAAGGTCTCGCGGCCCGCCAGCGTTGCCAGCGTCAGTGGCCCCAGAAAGTGCGTGGCGCCCTGAGTCATGACCGGCTGCGCTTCGGCGCCGTTCCTGGTGAGCATCCTCAGCAACTCGGCCGCCTTGTACGCGGCGATGCTCCCGGTTACGCCGAGCACCACGTGCCGCCCGGCGAGACTGCAGGCGCGCGCAGATGCCGCCCCAGCCTGCGGCGCGGCGGTCATGGCATGCCGGCGGCGGCCGCTTCCGCCCCGAACATCTCCCTGGCGGGGCTCCGCTCGAATCGCCACGCTCGCGCCCGTTCCGCAGTGATGATGGCGTGCAGGATTCGCGTCGCGTGATCCAGGTCGTCGTTAATGATGACGTAGTCGTATTCGCCGTAGCGCTCGACCTCGCGCCGCGCACCGTCGAGCCGACGTTCGATCTCCGCCGGCGAATCGCTGCCGCGGCGGCGCAGCCGCTCGTTGAGCACGGCCCAGCTCGGCGGCAGCACGAAGACAAACACCCCGTCCTTTTTCATTTCTGTGCGGATCTGCGCTGCGCCCTGAACGTCGATGTCGAGAATGCAGTCGTGTCCGCCCGCGACCGCTTGCTCGAGAAACAGGCGCGCGGTCCCGTAGAGATTCCCATGCACCTCCGCCCATTCGACGAACTGGCCGGCCGCCACTCGCTCCATGAAGGACTCCTTCGAGACGAAGTGGTAGTCGACCCCGTTGATCTCGTGGTCGCGGCGCGGGCGCGTCGAGTACGAGATGGAGTAGCGCATTTCCGGGCAGATGCTCAGAAGCCGTTTCGTAAGCGACGTCTTGCCCGCCCCGGAAGGCGCCGACAACACCAACAGAAACCCTCGTCTCTTTTCCACCGCAGGCCGTCCCCGAACGTCGGAACCGATGAAATGAAAACCGCTCTCTGGAGGCACTCGGGATCGTACTGCGCGATCTCCGGATTGTAAACCCCCGGCGGCGGTGCGTCCGGCGTCCGCGGTCGCTCACTCCAGGTTTTGAATCTGCTCCCGGATCTTTTCGAGCTCCGCTCGCGCTTCAACGCCGACCGCGGAAATCTCGGTGCTGCCGCCCTTGTTGGACATGGTCGTCAGCTCGCGGTGCAGCTCCTGGCAAAGAAAGTCCATCCGGCGGCCGACGGCGGTCCCCTCCGGAACGTCGAGAAGCTCTCCGAGCGTGTCCAGGTGCGCGCGCGCGCGCGTGAGCTCCTCGGTGATGTCGCAGCGGTCAGCGATCACGGCGACTTCCATTTCCAGGCGTCCGGAGGCCTCTTCACCCAGCGCCTCCGCGGTGGTGCCCACGGCATCGAGAAGGCGCCCGAGGCGTTTGCGCAGACGTTCCGCGTATTTCTGGACTACCTCTCCCGCGTGGCCCTCGGCCTGCACGACGAGTTGCCGGATGCGAGCGAGGCGGCCGCGCAGGTCCTCCGCGAGCCGCTCGCCCTCCTGACGCCTCATTGCCACGGTCTGCTCGGCGGCTTCCGCCGTCGCCGCGCGGACCAGCTCTCGCACCACGCCGGCTGTCTCCGCCGGCGCTTCCACGGCAGTCACGGCGAGGATGTCGGGGTAGCGCAGCAGCGCCTCAACGGAGAAATCTTGCCGCAGGCCGAGCCCATCCGAAAGGTGCTTGATCGCCGCGGCAAACTGGCGGGCGAGCGGTTCGTTTACGGTAACGACCACGCCCGGGCTACCGACGGCGTCCGCCGCCACGGAGACTTCGATACGCCCGCGCTGCATCCGTGCCTCGATTTCGGCCCGAACCACCGCTTCGAGGTCCGGCCATTGCTTTGGCAAGCGCCACGCGGTATCGAGGTAGCGATGGTTGATCGTCTTGATTTCCACGCTGACGCGGCAGCGGTCATTTTCCCGCGCCGCGGCGCCAAACCCGGTCATGCTGCGCGGTGCCGGCATGAAACCCTCTCAATCGACGGCATGACGGCCGCTGAAGTAGTCCTGAAGAATGCGCTCGTGATCGAAGCACAGCGGCCTGGGAAGCTCGCCTGCAGAGAAGACGCCGACTTCGCCCGCATCGTCCCGAGCCACCGGTTCGCCCTCCGCCACCGCCACAAATACGGTAGAGATCGTGTGCTGCCGCGGATCTCGCTGCGGATCTGAGTAGGTATGGAGCTGACCCACAAGCCGCACGTCCAGCGATGTTTCTTCCCGCGCCTCGCGCACGGCCGCCTGTTCGAGGCTTTCTCCGTAGTCGACGAAGCCGCCGGGCAGCGCCCAACCGTGGGGCGGATTGCGACGCCTGATGAGCACGACGCGTTCGTCCGGAAGGCGGACGATGATGTCGACGGTAGGTACCGGGTTTCTATAAATCCGCGATGCGGTCATCCGCACGCACCAGCGCCGATGGGCGCGGGGAAGTCGATGAGTGACAGTGGTATCGCAGACGTACTGCCGGCGTCCCCACCTTGTCAAGACAACACCATGGGAGTAGCATAGTGCAGTCGTTTTTCGCCGCGAATCCTCACGAGCAATCTGCCGCCATGACGCCGCGCTTCGCTTTTGAAACCCGACCATGGGGCACCTTCGAGGTGCTCCTGGATGAGCCCTGTTACAAGGTGAAACGCCTTTGCGTGCAACCGGGTCAGCGCCTCAGCCTGCAGTCTCACCGGCACCGCAGCGAGCACTGGGTCGTGGTGTCCGGGCGGCCGACCATTCACCTCGATGGCCAGACGTGTGAGCTTGGATACGGCGAAAGCGTGTTCGTCCCCGCCGGTATGCGACATCGCGTCGCCAACCACGGCGCCGAGCCGGTGGTCATCATGGAAGTGCAGATCGGCGAGTCTTTCGAGGAGACCGACATTATCCGCTACGAAGACGACTACCGCCGCCACGGAGCGCCGGCGTGAACGCCCCCAAGCTCTACGCCGCGATCCTGGCCGGTGGCAAGGGCGAGCGCTTCTGGCCCGTCTCCACCGACGAGCGGCCCAAGCCGTTCATGGATATCTTCGCCGATGGCCGGACCCTCATCCAGCAGACATTCGATCGCCTGCGACACGTCCTTGCGGCGGAACAAGTCCTGGTCGTTGTTGGCGCCAGCCACGCTCAGATCACCCGGGCGCAGCTACCGTCACTTCCCGCCGCGAACCTGCTGATCGAACCCCACGGCCGCGACACCGCCGCCGCGCTTGCCCTGGCCTGCGCGCTCGCCGAAAAACGCGGTGGACCCGATGCCGCCGTTGCGCTCGTCGCAGCGGATCACTTCATCCCTGATGTCTCGGCGTTTTGGCGCGATTTCGAGCGCGGGGCGGCGCTCGCCTGCGAACGCGCGACTTCCGTAACGTTCGGCATCCAGCCGGACCGCGCCGATACCGGCTACGGTTATCTGCTACCGCGGGCAGCGAGGGAGCAGTTTCTCGGTGAAACCATCCTGGCCGTCGACCGGTTTCTCGAGAAGCCCGATGCGCAGGCTGCGGCCGGCTATCTCGAGCAAGGATGTCTGTGGAATTCAGGCATCTTCATCTGGCAGGTGCAGCGCCTCCGAAGCCTGTTCGGCCGCTTTCTTCCGGGCATCGCCGCCACCTTTCCGAGCCTCCTCGAGGCGCTCGACACGCCGCGACTTCCCACCGCGCTTGACGCCGCCTACCCCGCCATGGAGAAGATTTCGATCGATTTCGGCATCATGGAGCATGCGCCGGGAACGTATTGCATCCCTGCTCAGTTCTCATGGGACGACATCGGCAACTGGGCCGCGCTGAAACGCGCTCTGGCTACCGATGGCGCGGGGAACGTCGCGGTTGGTAGCGCCCGGGCCGCGCGGATGCTCGACGTCGCCGACACGGTCATTTTCGAGTCGTCCCCGCAAACGGCAGACACCCCAGGCCCTCACCTGGTGCTCATGGGTCTGCGCGACCTGGTCGTCGTGCGGTCGGGCGACAAGATTCTCGTAGCCTCCAGCGCCTACGCGGGTCGCCTCAAGGAGGCCCTCCGCGGTCCTTGAGCACCGATGGTCGCCGCCGGACTCCTGGCGGTACAGTTCCCAACGGCCCTCGCGTCAACCGGCGAGCGCCATGATAGTGAGTACGAGCGGAATGAGCTTGAAGGCGAAACTTGCCGCCCTGGAAAAGGCGGGAATCTCGTTCGCGCATATCCCCGGCGGGATCTATCACATTGGTTGGTCAGGCACCTGCCCCATTGCCGTCATTCCCAAGGACGTCGACTATCAGCACCTGAATGCCGTCGACGAGGCGGATGTCGAGACACCGGACTACTACATTTCGACGACGCTGCTGACCCTCGACGTCTGGTCGGAGCTCCAGAGCATGTTCGACGTCGGCAGTATCATTTCCGACGACATGTTATCCGATCGGCTGGACGATGAGTACGTCATCGAAATGGAGCCGTTTCTCGCCGCGTCGATCTGTGATTTCCTGGGGATCTCGATCCCATACTATTACGAGTGGGAAATCGCCGCGCGGGGGCCGCATGGTTCTCGCTACCCCTGGGGCGACAGCCTGGATCTCACGAGCTTGGAGCTCAAGCGCGTCGAGCTTTCGCATCCCGAGGACAGCGGCGACGGCGCGGCGCGCTCCAGCGGCGACGTCGTGTTTCTGAGCTCCTTTGGCCCCTACCGGAGCGCGGCTTCGCCCAGCGGTCTGACCCAACTGGCGCGTTTTGGGCGCGAGTGGAACCTGACCCGCGACGATTTTCCATTGCCTGAGAAGGTCATCCTTCGCTCCCTGAGCGACCTCGGCCTGATGACCGCACCCGCAAAGAACAGCCTGGGGCTGCCCGACGGGGGACCGGCGGGAGCCTCCCGAGCGTTTTCGGGTCCCGACCTCACCTGCTACGCGTCCGACAAGGCGATATTTCCCAGAGCGGCGCTGCGGCTCGTGCTGCGCGAGGGAGAGACCGGCAAGTACCGGCTGCGGCGGGCGCGGGAGACCGATGCGGCCGAGATTCGCCGGGGCCTGAAGTGGGCCGTGCTCTCCGCGAAGATCGCCCAGGCGGGCGCCGAGGCCCCCGCGGCGGAATCAGCGACACGCCGCGCGGAAAGCGCCGCGGAGTCGGAGGCGCCGCGTGGCGCCGAGGGCGCCGACAGCAGGCCGCAAGGCGAGCCGGCGCCGACGCCCGCGCTCGCGGCCGAGGTGCTGCTGTGGGCCGGGGAGCGGCATGCCGGCGACGGCGGCGGCAGCCGATACTTTGCGGGAGCGCTGCCGCGGCAGTCGCCGCGCTGCCGCTGGCGACTGCGCCTCGAAACTGCTCCGGGAGCGCTGCACGTGGCTTCCTCGGGGCGGCCCATCGCCTGCTCGGAGCGTTCATGGGTCGTCCTCGACCCGGCGTCGGGCGCGATCCTGCGGCGCCACGAATACGAGGATACCGTGTCTTCACTGGCCATTTCGCGGTGGACGATTCTCGCCATTGCCGGCGATACGTTGCACGCCACGAGCCTCAACAGCGGCACCGAGATGCTGAAGAGGCCCCTCGCACAGGAACCTCGGAGCGCACCGAGCTGGGTGCGGTTTCTGCGCTGCGGCGGCGACAAGATCCTCATCGCGGAGATCGATCGAGACGAGCTTGCCGTAGTGCTCACTGCATACATCATGGGCCGCACGGGGGCGCCTTCACGCGAGCTCTGGCAAAAGGAGCTCGCGCCGCGCCACGGCGCCGACGTACCGCTGATCGAACGTTCCGGAAAACGCGTCGCGCTCCCCACCAGCGCCGGCCTGGAAATCCTCGACGCCGAGACCGGATCGCTACTCTGGACTGCTCCCGTCTCGCCGGGTGCCGGCGCGGCGCGAGCGCTTCTGGATCCCTACGGCGTCGTCGCCGTCTCCTTTCCAGATCTGTGGCTCTTTGACCTCGACGGCGACAAGAGGGCGGCGATGGCGACCCAATCGTGGGCGGGGCCCGTGGGCGCGGAACAAGCGGCGCCGGATGCCGGCATGGCACCGGAGCCGATCGCTCTGGCCCCCGACTATGCGCTTTGTCTCGCCGCGGGATCGGGAGGTGCGGCCGGGCGGGGGCTCTATCGCGTCGTCCGGGAGACGGGCGTCGCCGCCGAGATCGCCCGCTTCGCCGCGCGTGTCTGGCTCTGCTCCGCCGACGTCATCGTGCTCAGCGACCCGGTGCTGCGCGCCATTCGGCCCGACGGCGACGAGCTTTGGAGGGACGAGCGCACGGAGGTGGCGTCGATCGCCAGTGTCGCTCCCGGTCGCGGGTGTCTCTATGTCTGGACGGCAGATGGCGAGCTGAGCTGTCTCGAGGAGTAGGCGGCGCCGGTTTCGTCGCCGGATGGCGCAAGATGGCGCCCGCGCTCTTGACCGGCTGCGCCGGACGCGATAGGCTGGCCGGCGAGTGTTTCCTTCATCGGCGCGAGGGCAGAACGGTGCAGACCACGACGCCTCGGTGTTTCGGTCGCTACGAAGTGCGCGGGACACTGGCACGTGGCGGCATGGGCGTCGTCTACCGCGCGTGGGACCCGCTGATCGGGCGGCACGTCGCCATCAAGGCCGTGCGGCTGTTCGCGGACTCCGACGCCGAGGAGATCGCCGAGGCGCTCGCGCGGTTTCGCCGCGAAGCGCGCGCCGCTGGCCTGCTGAGCCATCCCGGCATCGTCGTCGTTCACGACTTCGGCCAGGAAGATCAGACGCCGTATCTCGCCATGGAGCTTCTCGAAGGCGAAGATCTCGCCCAGGTGCTACAGCGCCGCGGCCCCTGTCCCCTTGGGGCAATTCTGGCCACCCTCGAGCAGCTCTGCGCGGCGCTCGATCATGCTCACGATCGCGACGTCATTCATCGCGACCTCAAACCGGCCAACATCTTCCTTACCGCGGACGGCCGCGTGAAGATCACCGACTTCGGCGTCGCACACCTGCAGGACGAGCGGATCACGCGCACCGGGTTCACGGTCGGATCGCCGCCGTACATGTCGCCCGAGCAGCTCCTCGGCCGTCCGCTGGATCGCCGCAGCGACCTCTTTTCGCTTGCGGTCATGATCTACGAAATGCTCACCGGTCGTTTGCCCTTCGCCGCAGCTACGGACAGCTCGATGGCCTACCGGACACTGCACGAGCTCCCGCATCACCTGGAGCTGGAACCAACAGCGCTGTCCGCGCGGTTGGACGCGGTGCTCGGCAGGGCAATGGAGAAGCGGGCGCAAGACAGGTTCGAGAACGCCGCCGCGTTCCTGGCCGCCTTTCGGGAAGCGCTGGCGGAGAGCGATGGCGCGGCGGGTAGCCGTGTGGTGCTCGCGGCGGCGGCGCTGACGCCGGCGCCGGCGGGGACTGCGGGCACCGAGCTCGCCCCGGCGCCTCCTGCGCTGCCATTGCCAGACGAGATTGGCTCCGCGTCCACAGGTTTCCTGGTGCCCGAGCTTCCAGAAGAAGATCTCGTGCCGCAAGAGGGCCTCGGCGACGCCGCCTCCCCGGCCGACTTCCAGGGAGCGCCTGTGGAGAACAAGCGCGCTGCAGGTGGCGGTCACGGGGTCTCCGCAGCGGCGCCGGCGGCGGTCGCAGGCCTCGCGCTGATCCCGGCGCCCCCCGATCTCCCATTCCCGGAGGAGGGTAGCTCCGTCGCCACGGGTTTGGTGGTGCCCGAGCTTCCCGAAGACGAGGCGGTGCCGCCTGCGGTGGTGCCGCCTGCGGTGGTGCTCACGACTCCGCTTCGGCGAGGCCGGAGGCCGCGGCGCGTCGTCCTCGCGGGGACTGGGGCCGCGATTGCGCTCGTGTGTGGGGCGCTCTGGATGAGCCGGTATCGCCAGGCGCCGGATCGCGCGGAACCCCTGGCCGGTGCGACCGCCGTGGCCTCGGTGTCGACCGGATTCGCAGCGGCGCCGCCCGCCTCGACCGCGACCGCGCCGGCTCCGACAAGCGCGCCGACCTTCGCGCTCGTCGCCGCGCCGAACTCCCCGGCGGCGCTGTCGCCGCCCCCCACGCCGGCCGCCGGCAGCGAACCGCTCGACGACGCCGCGCTGACTGCCGTGGCCGCTCCGGAAGCAAAGCCGGCGCGGCTCCTGATCGCAGGCTCGCTACCGATTCGCGCCGCTCACGTAGAGATCGCCGCCGGCGAGCTTGCGATCTGGCAAAAAGAAGTCGTGGGCCGCCCGCTGTTCAAGCTCGGCCGCAAGGGCGTCTACCGCGTCAAGTTCGAGGGCACCGCCACCGTGCCTCCGGGAGACCAGATGCTCGTGGTGAGGGTCACGGATCTTGACCGGAAACACACCTTCGTAGGCCGGATCCGCGGGCGATTTCGGGAGAATCGGGGGCGCCGGCTGGAGATCGGTCTCGGGCGCGCCGACCGCGAGGTCGAGCTCGACTGGGCGGACTGAAGCGCTGCGCGATGCGAGTGTTCTGCGAGCGCAATAGGTGGCGCTCAGACCATGGACGACAGCACCCCGATCCTTCCCCCGCTTGCGAGGGAGGGGGGGTGAATAGGCATCACACGCGGTCATTACGCGTAAACGCCTCTGTAAACAGTGCAAGCAATTGCATCCGAATAGCATCAACTGCTTGCATCTTGCGACACCTTGCGCAAATCCGCACAATGATCCTGAGCGCGTGCTCCCAAACGCGGTAAACTGTCTCGCGAAATCCGGGAAGCTCCAACGGCGGAGAAACAGTATGTCCGAGCCTGCCAGGCGACCGATTCGAGATTTCCAAAGCAGCACCCAGGATGTATCTGCGCCGCATCCCCTCTGTCCCCCCCGCTTGCGGGGGGGAGGTGACCAGTTGCCCCAGGATCTCCGCGGCGGAGCGTTTGCGCTCACCAGCGAGCGCGCCTCGCCCTGCGAATCCACCCGGGCATCCGTTTCCCACCCCTCGTGTGTCGAATGCGAAGCGCTGGGCATTCGCAACGGGAGGGTCATCACCTTTCGTGGAAGCACCGGGACTGTGGCAACGCTGATGATCGGAGGCGAGACGCCGCCACACGGGAGAGAGCACAGCGACGGTCCCGGCGATGCCGGCGAGATGATCGGGTGGTTCGCGAAGATTTCGGAGACGTTGCAGACGAGCCCCGATCGCGCCGCCCGGCGACCTCGCGAAGAAGCGTCCGCGAGACGTCCGCAGGGCGTCGTCACCTTCGGCCCCATCGAAACCCGCACGCCTCAGATGGCCAGGGTGTTGCGCGAAGCCGCCAAGGTGGCGCCCACGGACGCCACGGTCCTGCTGCTCGGCGAGACGGGCAGCGGCAAGGAAATCCTGTCGCGCGCGATCCACGATGCGTCCAGACGCAGCGCCCGAGCATTCGTCGCAGTGAACTGCGCGGCGTTTCCGGACAGCCTGCTGGAGGCGGAAATCTTCGGAATCGAAGCTGGAGTCGCCACCGGCGTCACTTCCCGATCGGGAGTGCTGGAGCTGGCCGAAGGCGGCACCCTGTTTCTCGACGAGATTGGGAATTGCCCCCTGTCCTTGCAGGCCAAGTTGCTGCGCGTTCTGGAGAACGGGCGCAGCCGCCGGATCGGGGGCAAGGTAGAGCGAGCTCACGATATCCGCATCCTCGCTGCCACCAACGCCGATCTCACCAGGGCGATAGACAACGGCGAATTTCGAGCGGACCTCTTTTTCCGGCTGAATGTCGTGACACTCCGCTTGCCGCCGCTGCGCGACCTTCCGGACGATGTCGAGTCGATAGCGTGGCGCTTTCTTTCGACCGAGGCGGGGCTGCTCGGCAAGACCTTGTCATGGGCGCCGTGCGCTCTGGCGCGGCTGCGCGGCCACCACTGGCCGGGGAACGTGAGAGAGCTACGAAACGCCGTGCGGCGGCTCGCCATCATGGTCGACGGTGGCGAAATCCGCGCCGACCAGGTCCAGCAGCATCTCGGCTTCCGGAGTGACGGCGACGGAGCGGCGGACGAGCACGAGCTCATTCTGAGCTATCGCCGTCACATGGAGCAGGCTGCTCGCAAGGTGATTGCCGACGCGCTGCGCCGAACGGGGACGATCTCCGGCGCCGCACGTTTGCTCGGGCTCGCTCGCCAATCGCTGTCGGTGAAGTGCAAGCAGCTCGGGATCAGCGTTCCCTCAACGTAGCGGCACCGCGCGGAGCCGCATCCGCAAAGGAAATGACGAGCTTGCTTTCCTCCGTGGCGCCCCCCGTGGCAGTGGTGATGCTGGTTACCGCTTCCACCGTTCCAAGGAGGTCGACGAAGCCCCAGAGAACGCTTCCGCGATCACCTCGGCGCGGGGCCCCGCTGTCTTCTAGCAGCCGCTGTACCAACGCAACGCCGCGCTTCCCGTCGAGGAATACGACCTCGGAAGCCTGAGCCGCTCGCATGCCGGCAAGCGCTCGATGCAGCCCTTGCGTCTCGATGCTCGCCAGGCGGCCGGCGGAAGCTGCGAAGATCTTCCGCGTCAGCTCGGTGGAGGTCGACGCGACGACCATGCCGGAACCCGCCGCCACGTGCGGCGCCGGCCCCGACCACGAAGCGCCGGCCAGTCGCAGCTCGAAGTACTCCGCGGCGCCCGAGGCCGGTGTGGCGGGCGCGAGCTCGGCGACACCCGGAGCCGCCGCCGCCCACCCGAGCTGCAGAGCGCGTGCGATGAGCGCCGGCTCCGTGCAGACGTACACGAAGGCCACAGGGGGAATGACGATGCCCACGCCTCGCGGGGATGCCGCCTGCAGCCGCGTTGTCAGGTCCCGCGCCGCGCCCAGCACGGCTCCGGCCTCACTGCAGGCGGTCCCGGCGAGCAGTCCGAGCAGCCCTGTCCAGGAATCCGGCAGCTTCTCGGCACGGCCGGCGGTCGCGGGCTTTCCGGGCTGCCACGGCTGCGGAGCGCCGGCGGGCGCGGCGGCTCCGCCCATAAAAATCGCCTGCAAGTCCTTTCTTGTTGCGACGTAGCCGCTCGCGTCGTCCGGAACCCGCCTGGGAATGGAAAGCGTTCCCGGCACTGCGGACGCCATCCCTTTGGCCCGCCAGTATGTGGTCATGACCTCGATTCCGGGATTGACACGGAAGAAGGTGGCCGCCCCATCGCTCCCCGCTACGGCGAGCGCATCGAGCCGACTCGCGACCCGGTCCAACTGTTCCGCCACGACAGGTGGCGCTCCGAGCACGGCGAGCACGCTCGCTCCGGCGAGCTCGCGCAGTAGCCCCGTTGTCCTCGGTCGCCTGCGGACGCGGGTCGCGTCAACGTAAGAAAGCAGCAGGGGTTCACCGCTTTCGCGGCATCCAGGGTGCCTCGACGCCAGCCGCTCGGACAACTTGCCACCCTCCCCAACCCTTCCCCCGTAAGCGGCGGGAGGGGAATTTACGCGAAACGGCGATGGATTTGGTGTCCGCGGCACCGGTTCGGGCACGGTCATGTCCGCGTTCGCCGCCATGACGAGGTGCGAGCCGACCACAGCCAGATCGAGGCGGTACCGCAGGGCGCCGACAGCTCTGTCCACCTGCGCCGTGAAGTCAGCAGTCGGCTCCCGCCGATGCGTGGTCTCCACTGCGCCGAAGCCCAAGAGTCGCCCTGGCGAGACTTCGAAGCGGTGTACGCGCACGCCGTGGCTCGTGACCCTCAGGTACGCCAGAGGCGGCGGACCCACGGTGCGCCCCATCGTTCCCGCAAGCTCGCGCTCGAGGTCTTCCCACAGCGCCGGAACGAGTCGTTCCAGTAGCGACGCCGTCACCTTCGGATCTGTGACGCGCAATCCCATGGTGAAGCCGGGAAGCTGCAGGCGTTTGACCTCCTCAGTGAAGGACTGGCGCAGGCGGCCGATGGCGGCTGCGCCGTCGGAGTGCGCGGCCGTGGTTTCAGGATTCAGCAGTCCCCGGAGCACGGCGTCCAGAACGAGTGCGCGCACCAGGTCATCGACATGATCGAAGCTTTCCGGTGGAACCCCGACGGAGATTTGCTCGCCGACACCGGCTTCCACGAGACGCAGCCAGGGCCCCACTTCGGGATCCGCGAGCGCGCCGGTATGCTCCCGGCGGATCTCGGCTACCAGCTCGGCCACGTCCGGGACAGCAAGGAACCGTGTCACTGCCGGGTTGCCCCGGAGCCTGTCAATCAGCCGCGACAGGCCGGAGACCTGGATGTAGAAACTGGTCGTTGCCGGAAGGTACGATGCCAATCCCACACACGTTCCGGCTCGCGTCTGCTCGGCGGCAGGCGCAGACATTGTCCGCGGCGGCGGGGGTGGCGTGCTGCCGAATGGAGGCAGGCTCTGGGCCGCCGCGGCGCCGGCGGCGAGCGCGATTGCCATCCCCATGACCACGAACGCACCGCGGCAAGTCGTCCTCCGCGATCGTCCTCGTGCAGTGGTAGTCACTGCCGGATCCACCATTCATCCATGCGCGTAAAGAAGTAATAGGGGTGAATGTTGTGACCGCTGATTCCGAGCACCTGGTAGCGGGCGGCAGCGATCTTGGGGAGCGACCACAAAAACGTGTAAGGACAGTCTTCCCGCAGCACGGTCCAGATGGCGCGCGTCTTGGCGATGATCTCATCGGTGCTCGTGGTATTTTCCAGCTCGTCCCACAGCGCGCGCAGGGCCTCGTTCTTGTAGGCGATGTAGTTTTGCGCTCCATTGGGATAGAAAAGCGGCTTGACGAAGTAGCTGTAGCTCAGCACCCAGTCCTGAAAGGCGATGTCGAAATCACCGGCAACCAGGCGCTCGGCGAATCTGCCGTGTTCTTCGCGCGTCACCTGGACGTCGATGCCGATCGCCTTCATCGCGTCGGCAAACGCCTCGCACACGGAGATGTCCTCGGTGGAGCGCTCGGCACTGACAATCAGCGCGAACGTCACGGGGTTGCCGTCCGGTCCGACGCGCGCGCCGTTCGCCGCTCGCGTCATCAGGGCGCGATCGAGCAGGAGCGCGGCGTCGGTAGGGCTGAAGCTCAGCGGCGCCAGCGCCGGGTCGCGCTCCCAGACGTAGGAGTAGGGAGAAAACGGCCCCGAGATCACCTCGCCGAGCCCGTGGTAGAAGCGAGCGTGGAGGGTTTGACGGTCGAATGCCAGGGTGAGCGCGCGGCGCACTTCCGGCTTCGCCAGCCAGGGGTTGCGGTTGTTGTGCATCAGGCCGACGAAACCGAGGCTCGGGTAGGCGATCGTGCGGGTCTGACCTCCCGCTTCCACGGCAGTGACGAGATCGTAGGGCAGCTCCGTCGCGAGGTTGAGCGTGCCATAAGCGAGATGCTGGGCGAGCGTGGCCTTGTCCGTCGTCCGTTTTCGCACCACGCGCTCGATGGCGTGGGGCCGACCGTGGTAGCGTTCGTACCGTTTTGCGGACGGCTCGCTGAACTGCACGGATTCGAGCTGGTACGGCCCGGAACCGACGGGGCGCAGGCAGATCGGCGAATCGAGATCGAGCACAGCGCGATAACGAGGCAGCCACCCCGACTTCGTGCCGCTGCTCGATTGCATGGTGCCGCGAATCCAGGTGTCGCTGACCTCGTCGACCTGGATGCGGCTGCCTTTCTCGAGCAACGCGACGGCACGCGCCTCGTCGCGCGGCTCGACGCGCAGCGTGAGGCCGGCGTAGGCGACATTTCCGGCCTGCCCGGCCAACGCCGGCAGCCGCCGCGCGTCGACGACTGTGCCGAAAAGGTGGCGGGGAAGAATCCGTAGCGGCACGAAGTAGTCGGCGGGTTGCACAACCGGTCGAGTGAAGGAGAAGGTGATCGTCTGGTCATTGCCCACGGCAGTGGAGGCGACGAAGGAGTAGGCCGTCCCAAGCGCGGAGCCCGTTTGGGGGCTGCGCACGACGTCCATGGTGAACGCCACGTCCGCGGCCGAGAGCGGCGTACCGTCGTGCCAGGTCACTCCCTTCTTGAGGTGGAATGTGATGCGATCCGGAGTTGCGTCGAACGATTCCGCCAGGCGTCCGACGACGCTGCGGTCCTCAAAGGAATGGTCCACGAGGCTCTCGAACAACAACGTGCTCAGGCGGATGCTGGCGACATTGGGCCGAGAATAGGGATCGTAGGCGCGCAGGGGGAGCAGTGACGAGTAGAGCAGCGTGCCGCCGCGCGGCAGCTCGGCCGTCAAGCCCGGATCGGCGCGGGCCGCGGCCGCGCCCCAGGCGACACCACCGACTACCAGCGCCAGCCACACCGCCCTCAGGAGTCCCCGCATTACCCGGCTGTTCGGCCGCAGGTATCCTCGGAGGTGCATTGCCAGGCCCCCCCACGTCACCTCCCCGCGCCGGCGGGGGCAGGTAGGGAGGGTGGCATGATCGCATCGGCATGGCCAGGCGGGCGATCCGGGGAAACGACACATCCTTGTTTATCCTTGTACCGGTGGTTCGATGCCCCGGCCGCAGTCCGCGTAGACGCGGTTAAAGAGACTGCGCAGGGAGGGGGAAAACAGCTCGTTGAGCTCGGGCCGATCCAGGGCGTCGAGAAACGGAGCGGCCTGTAGGAGTGCCTGGCAACTCTTGCCGGCGAAGTGGCGGTGCGCGAACGCGAGCAGCAAGAGTGGGTGAGCGCCCTCCCAGGTCGGCTGGCCGAGGTCGAAGGGGGCACAAAAGCGGGTCTCTTCGGGCAGCATCGGCGGCTTCGGGCGCGCGGAACGCTCTTCGTCCAGCTCCGCGTCAAGGAGCGCGCCGAGCAGCGCCTGGGCGCGCCGGCAGAGGGGCTGCTCATCAAAGGCACCCGCGGCACTTAGCTTTCCGAGCGCATCCCAGGCCTGCCTGCAGCGCGCCTGGCGGTCCGGCACCGCACCCAGGGCAGCGATGTGGCAGGCAACGAGGCGCGCGGCCGTGGCGGCGGAATGGAGATCAGGAAGCGCCTGGTCGAGTCGGCGAAGCGCGGCGGCGGCTTCTTCCCGCCGGCCCGCGGCAGGTGCGGCGCCAGCCCGGGCGAGCTCGGACAGGGCACGGAGCAGGCCGGCCGTTTCCGCGTCCCCTCCCTCGGCCGCGAGCGCCGGCGCCAGCGGCTCCAGGGTGTCGCGGGCCGCGGCGAAGCTCTCCTGGACAATCCGCTCCACCGCCGCCAGAGTTTCCGGGTGGTGGGCAGCTTGGCTTGCCCCGGTGCGATCCTCCGCTTCGGCAATGATCGCCGCCGCGAGCCGTGCCGCTCGCGCCGCCACCAGCGCCCTGCCGAGCTCGGCCGCGCCCAGCGCCGCGCGCAACGCCAGCGTCGGCGATCGTCGCCGCTGCACCTCGCCGAGGCGACCTCGATAGGTAGCGATCGCGTCGGACCAATGGTCGAACACCAGCGCTCGCAGCCCGTCATCGACACCGTCCGCGGTCATCGGCAGCGGCAGATCGACGCCCGCTTGCAGCTCCAGCGCGTAGGAGCCCGGCGACGACGGCGTGGCGTTCACCCGCGACGCGACGTCCTCGCCGCCGCACGCCGCGACCATGGCTACCGCCGCCGCGCATGCTGCCTGCCGCGCCACCCCCGTTGCGATTCGGTTCCTGCTCATGGCGTCCCCTGCGCGCGTTGAAACACGCTCGTGGTCTGCCCATCGAGCCCGGAGAAGAGCAGTACCCGCCGGCCGTCCAGCGCGCCGAAGGTGAGATCCTTGGGAAAGTCGACGCCGCCGTAGGTCTCCAGAACCTTGCCGCCGGGAACGTTGACGCGGATGACAGGGTTACCGCGCTGGTGGTCGCGGAGCACGGTGACGATAGAGTCGCCGTCGGGTTCCCACAGCGGGCCGTGGAGATAGGTGTTCTCATGCGCATCCGCGACGTCTGTGACCAGAGGTGCCGCGCCGGGGGCCGCGGCCAGCTTGCCGCCGCTCACGGTCAGGCGCGCGACGTGGATGTCCTGCCGAATCGCGGTGCGCTCGCCGCGGTCGCGGGCTCTGGTCTCCTTGGGCGCGAAGCTGGACACGTAGTAGGCCAGATAGGCGTCGTCCGGCGAAGGTGACGGGGCGACGATGTCGTGCTCGGGAATCCTCAACAGCGCGGAGACCGTTGGCTCGCCGCCGAGCGGTCCCGCCGTCGCGTAGACGGCGAGCTCGCGCTGGGGGTCATCGCCGGCCGAAACGAAGAGCACTCGGGTACCGTCCGCCGAGAACGTTGGAAAGAGCGCCCCGCTCGGGAGGCTTGCGAGGCGCCGCACCGGTCCCGGCCGCGGTGGCAGGGCACCCCCGCTTCCGGCGAGCGTCACCAGGTATGGGTCCGCGCCGCTCTCTCGCCCCCTGCCGGAAAGAAACACGATCGCGCCGCAATCGGGAGAGAATCGCGCGAAGCCATCGTTGGCGGGGCTCTGCGAGATGCTGATCGGCTCCTCCCAGCCGGGTGCCCACAGGTAGACGTCCTTCTCATCTTTCGCCCGGGCCGCGCTAAACAGCAGCAGATTGGGGGCGCCGGGCCGGCTGCCGGCACACCAGGAATGCTCGCCGAGGAACACCCGTTCCTCGGTCTGGTCGAACATGGCATTTTTCCTGCGCATCCCTCGCGGCCGCGGGTCGAGCGCGCGATGATCGCGCAAATCCGTCACCAGCAAGACTTCCGCCGCGGCCCGAAGCTGCACGTAGGCGAGGTAGCGACCATCGGGGCTCAGGCGCGGGGCCACGAGGCGGTCCTGCTCCCGGTCTTCGGCCGCGCGCAGCGGCACCCGCTCCGCGTCCACTGCAACCGCGGCGGGCGCAAGCAAGCAGGGCAGCAGCAGCGCCAGGAGCAAGAACATGGAGGGCTTCGCAGACATGCCCCCCTCCCTGCCTTGCCCCGCAAGCGGGGGGAGGTGCACAAACGCCCTGCCTTGCCCCGCAAGCGGGCGGAGGTGCCAGGCACGATTTCCCATCCCCCCGGGAGCGGGCGGAGGTGACAGGCATGATTTCCTCTCTCCCGGCTCGCGGAGGGAGGGTTTGGGTGGGCGGGAAATGGCAGCGTGCCCATTCCTTCCGCGGTCATTCGCGATCACGGCTTTTCCTCCAGATGCCGCTGCAGCTCCAGAATGCGCGTCTGCAGCGATGTAACCCGCTCCTGCGCCATCTCCTGCCAGGCGGGCAGACATTGCTTGTGGAGCTCGCAGCACTCGACGGCAAAGATGTCCCAGAGGTTCGCGCTGCGCTGCGACTCGCCGAGCTCCCATTGCGGCGTGATCTCCGGAGCGAAGAGGTCCGAGCAACTTCCGTCGGCGAGGCAGCGCGCGCGGTCCGACTGGCACATCGCCTCGATGTACTGGACCTCGCACAGGTATTTGAGCTTCTCGGGGATTTCGGCCGGGTTGACGTTGAGGTTGGTGCGGAAGTCACCCGCCGCTTTCAGACACTCCGCATGCCGGCGCCCGAGTAGGAGGAGCTTTGCCAGGTGATAGTAGACGATCGGATGCCCGGGTTCCTTCCTGAGGATCTTGCCATAGACGCTCTCGGCGTCCGTGGGCAGGCTCAGCTCGTACTGGTATGTTTCCCCGGCCATGAGCAGCGCTTGAAAGTAGGCGGCGCCCGCCTTCGCGTCGACGGCTTCGAGCACGCGGATGGCGTCGCGGATGAGGCCGTCGTTGTCTTCGGCGCGGCCGCGTTCGAGGAGGTCATGGGCTCGGGCGATGAGGTCGGCGGCGGAGCCGGATGGCGGGGCGGCCGGCGGTGCGGGCGGCATGGCAGGTGTAGGTGGCGATGGTTGCGGCGCCGCGGGTGTGGTGGGCGCCGGCGTCGCCGCCTGCCGGGTCGCGACGGGTATCGCGGTGCGGGCGACGGTGACGGGTCGCAAGGCGACGGTGACGGGCGGTGCGGTGGCGGGCGGGGTGGTCGGAACCTCGGAAGGCGATGGCGTGGGAAACGCGGCATCGGTTTGCCGCGGGAGCTCGGCGACCAGCGCGGGCGGCGCGGCGAGCTCCCGTGCGCCCTGATGGGGAGTCGGCGGATACCCAAAGACGGTGCGCCCTGCGCCGGGTGCGCTGGGGGGAGTCGAGGTGACGTTCAGGTAGAGAAGCAGCGCGACGGCGATCCCCGCGAGCACTCCGAGACCGCCGCCGGCGACGATCGCGGCGAGGCGGCGCCGGTCGCGCGGACGGTGCGACGGCGCGACCGCGGGCACCGGCCCGGCGGTGAGCGCGGCCAGGCTGCTCACGGGCGGCGCCGATTCGAGACCGAGCTCCTTCCGAGAAAAGACGTATGTGCCATCCGCTTCCGCCCAGGCGTCGAGCTCGCCTGCGGGCACGGCGCCGCCGGCTGATGATGCCGTTTCCGCGCTCGCGTGGCCAACGAGTGGGTCGGTGTCCGGCAGCGTCATCGCCGGCGCCGTGGCGCTTTGCGACGATGCCGCCGGCGGACGCTTCAGCCGCCGGGCGGCCGCCTGTCCATCCGCCGCCTCGCGGTCAGCGGGATTGACCGCGAGCACCGCGCTCCAGAGCGCCAGCGCGGCCTCGGCCCGGCCGTCCCGCGCAGCGGCGCGGGCGAGGTCGGCGAGCGTGGGGACGACGAGCTCCGCCACCACCGCCCCACAGCTCCCGCAGCAGCGCCAGGGTTCCGCGAGCACTGCATCGCAGAACGGGCAGCTCAGCTCGATGCCGCGCGGTGCCGCCATCGCCCTCACTGCCCCGAGGTTGCCGGCGCCGTCGGGTCCTTCGGGACCGTCGTCGTGGAGATCGCGGTCGTGCCGGCCTTGCCCGCGGAGATCTGCGGGTCGTAGCTGAGCACCAAGTCGAGCTCCAGACCATCCTCGGGCAGCTTCCTCCCCTGCTGCGCGTAAACGTAGCCTTCGCTGGACTCCACGCGCAGGTCGTAGGTGCCCTTGGTGATCTCCGGGATGACGAAGGTGCCGTCGTCGCCGGCATATTTCGTGAGCTTCTTGCCGGCACCGATCTTGTCGACGGTGATGAGCGCGCCGGCGGCGACGCGACCGTCGGGCAGGCGCACGATGCCGCGCAGCTCGTACTTCCGCGGCAAGTGGTGCGTCCATTTGGTCGTGCCGCTGACGTCGTGAACGAGGTCGTCCTTGATCTCCTCGAATCCGAATGCGGCGATCCAGACGTAGTAACGGGCTCCAGGTGCGAGCCCGCCGAGGCGGTAGGCGCCCTGCTCGACGGTTTTCAGCTTGGAGACGACGTGCATGCCGTCCGGGTCGGAGGTCACCGTGACGTTGGCGTCCTTTACCCCCCACCCGCCCGGGTCGGCGACCACGCGGCCCTGCAGGCCGGCGGCGCAGGCGGAGACGGCGAGCGAGGCGGCCAGGGCCAGCAGGGTGCGGGTGGTCGGGTGGCGGAGCGGGGAGCTCGGAATGAGCATGGGTGGGCTCGGGTGGGGGTTACTGGGGTACGCGAATCCTTACGAGGATAAAAACGTGCGGAGACGATTGATTCTTTCCTGTCAGCGCGATTTCATATTGCCACGCCCCCGATGTGCTCCTTGCCTCGGATTCATAGTACGTTCCAGTCCATGGACTTGTTGACGAGAAGGTAGTGTTGCTTGCACATTGCCAGCCCTCTCCACTTGGTGGATGGCAAGTAATCGACGCCGAGTATGGTTCAGTGCCTCTTAATGCAGAGACCCTGTAATCAAACGCTATAGGGACGCGGTTTCCGTAAACTATTTGTTCTTGGTTTCCTCCGCTGATCACCGTGACCGGACAACCTTCGCAGTTAAGAAACGTGAGCTCTGCCGTCAAGGTCGCAGTTGAGGTTGAGTCGCCGCCACCAGAGGCGGCTGCGTACGCTCCTCCGGCGACGACGGCACCGGCGATGGCCCAGACCCACCAGCGGGTCCACAGGGGATTCGGCTTGCCCGCGGTCAGCAGCCGCCGAAACTGAGACTGACTCAGCGACTCCACGTTTTCGACCGCAGGCGGTCCGAACGCGGGCAGCGCCGTGAACTGCAACGTGTACACCGGGGAGGTCCCCGCCACGGAGCCGCCCCTCCAAACCTGGAAGTAGTATTCCAGAGTCTCGGTGTTGGCGGTGTCGGACTGCGAGAACGGCAGATTGCGAACGAAGCCGCCGTTGTCCGGCTGCATGTCCCGGGTGGTGTAGCTGGAGTACGTCACCGGGCGGTAATACACCACAGCTCGGTCGACAGGCTCGGGGACCGCGATGCGGAGCTCGACGTCGACGCCGACGAAGGTCTGCCCCAGCGGCTCGTGCGCGATGACGACTTGGCTATCCTCGGCGCTCGCCGCGGTGTGGAGCCCAAGTACGCGTGGCCATGGCGAAGTGGCGAGCAGCATCGCCACCGCGCCGGCCAGGCAAAGGCGGCCAGCGGCTGGGCGATGAGCGATCTGCGAGGATCTGTTCGGCATGGATGATTCTCCTGTTCCCTAAGGCCCGATCAGGTCTCAGGCGACGATCTGGAATGTCTTTGTCCCGTAGACAGACTCATTCACGGTGACGGCAACCGTCCATTCGCCGAAAAACGCTTCCGGCAGTCGCGAGATGTCCAGCGTCTGTGACACGATGCTCCACCGGTAGAATGTCGGGAATACCTCGTCGCGGATCAGAGGGGTCGGCGCCGTCTCATGGATGAGGATGCCTTTCGCGTACCACTTGATGACCGTTCGGTCTCTGTCCGCCTCATCCATGGCGCGGACACCGACGAACTTGAGCAGCAGGGCTACCTGCTTGTCGCCACGGGTGCTGAACTGCATCTTGGCGTTCTGGCAGGCTCCTTTTTCGATGTGGGTGCAGAGCTCGAATCTGCCGTCTATCGACTTGCCCTTGAACGCAGCCTCGAGTGACGGGTGCTGCATGGCGGTTCGGCCGCAGGAGAGCGCCGCGAACGAAAGCAGGGTCGCCGCCACAATCAGAGCCAGGAGGTGCGTGCGTCGGCGTTGCGCGTCGTTGATCATGGGCATGTCACCGTAATGGAGATCGTGAAGGATCCACTGTTGTTCGCCAGCTCTCTGTCGTTTATGGAAAGACGAATGCTGCCATCGTTTTCGGACGCTGATACAGTCGATCTGGTGCCAACGAGCCGGCAGCCTGAGCGGAAAAGAGCACCATGTACGAGTGAAGGACATGGGTCGCTCGTGTAGCACTCGCGATCGTCGCAGTCGTTGATCAGCTCATCGCACGTTACGTTGAAGCCGTCTGGTCCCTTGGGCGAGCAAACATCGCCATCTGTGAACTTGATCGTTCCCCCCGCCGAAATCTCGATGGGCCGGCCGGCGGGCAGGCCGGAGAAGACGACGTCCTCGCCGCTGCTTGACTGGCTCGGCGGTTGATAGACGGTGCAGGTGGTGGAGGTGGTGGCGCAGGCGCCGCCGGCGGGCGTGGCGCCCGAGCGGGAGCCGTTGGTGTAAACCGCCCTGGCCTGGAAGCAGTAGGTGGTGTTCTCGGCGAGATTGGACACCGTGAAGCTCGTGGCACCGGCGCCGGTGGAGCCGACGACACCCGCGGCGGGGCTCGACTGCACGACCTCGTAGCCGCTCACGGCACAGCCCGACGTCGATTCGGCCCAGCGCACCTCGATGCTGTCCGCCGTGACCCTGCCGGTGGCCACGTTGGTGGGTTTCGCCCCATCTTCGCCGCTGAAATCGAGCTGGACCTCCCGTCTGCCGTCGCTCGATTTGCAGTCGACAGCGCGGTATGGGCCGAAGTGAGCGCGCACCCGGTATAGCGCCGTGCACCGGGTCGTGGGGCTCGGCGGCGACCAACTCGACTTGTCCGGTTCTTCCAGCGAATCGAACGAGGTGCCGTCGCTGTCGCGGATGATTTCGTAGCCCGTGTTGCTCGTGTACGCGTCGGTCCAGGTCAGCGACTTGCCGTCGCCGGCGGCTCCGATGTTGCAGGCAGTGGCAGGCACCTTCGCCAGCGGGGGGAGGGGTGGATCCCCGAAGTCGCTCTCGTTGCCGAAGGCGTCGAGGGCCGTAACCGAGATCGTATTGCCCGGAGCGCAATGGCTACCAGCGACGCAAGCGACTTCATGGTAGCCACTGCCGGTGTCGGTGTTGGCGGGGGCGAGCAGCTCGGGTGCCGAGCCGCTCTGGTTCCGGTACAGGCGATATTGCCAGACGCGGTCCACCGGCAACCAGTACACGGAAACCTCTGCTCCGTCGTCGCTCGGCCACCAGTATGTCTCCGGAGCCGCAGGTGGCGCCTCGCCGCGCGCCGAGCCGACGCCTACGCCCCACCAGGCCAGCAGTCCAGCGACTGCGACCGCCGGCAGCCGGTGCGATCCAGTTCTCGTTTGCCGTGCCCCTGCCGCGCTCATGGCCGCACCTCCCGCCACCAGCGAAGTCCCATTGCCACGCCTCCCAGGATCAGCGCAACCAGGCACGCGAGCGGCATCAGCGCGGGGACCCCGGTCGCAGGCGCGAGGTAGCCGGGGAGGGCGAAGTCCCCTGTGTGAGCGCCGCGGTCCATGGACGCACCGTTCCGCGACGGCAAGCGGTAGCCGTTGTCGGCGGTCAGCTTCAGCGCCTCGACACCTACGGTCTCGTTGTCCGAGCTTCCGGACGCCGGCTCCCCGCCGAGATCGTGCGCGAGCCCTGCGCAGCCGGCCGCAGCCGCCCCGGTGGTCGCCAGGTTGTTCGACAGCGTCAAATCGGACGCTCCCGGGACGTGGTACGGGACGTAGTAATAGATGGCCGCCTGGCACGCCGCGTAGAAGACATTGCCAGATGCCACCGTTGCCCCCGGATAGCGCAGGTAAAGCCCGTGAACGGCCGGCGCGACAATCGTATTATGGTAGACGAAGAGTCCGCCGGCGGGATTCTTTCGCCCCTCGACGCGAATCCCGTGACCGCCCCCCGCCGCGATGATGTTGTTGGCGATCAGCACGTTTTCGACGCTGTCGGCGGCGATGGCGGCGGAGATGGCGGCGAGCTCGTTGGGCGGGTCGGCGGCCGCCCAGGTGATCCAGAATCCGATGATCATGCTGTTGGACTCCAGCTTCACCACGTTTCCGGTGACCGTGCTTCCGGCGTCGAGCCGCACCCCCTCGACGTCGGCGCCGTGCCCGCGCAGGATGACGTATTCGCTGACGGTGAGCGGGAACGTCTCGTCCGCTCGGTAGGTGCCGGGCCAGACGTAGACGAGCGCGTAGTTGTCGGGTCCCGGCGTATTGTTCTCCCTCGCCAGCTCCAGCCCCTTCGTGATCGTCTTGACGGGGGTGGCCACCTCTCCGGAATTGGCGTCGTCGCCGCTTTGGGCGCTCACGTGGATGACCTCCTTGACTTGACCGTTCGTGGGCACGGTGATCGGCAGGTCTGCGGGCAGGTCGGCAGGAAAGGGGGAGAACAGTCCCTCCGCGGCGCTGCATGTGAGGGACGCCGACCCGGTGGGGTATATTGCCACGTTGTTCCGCGCTCTGACCCGATAGGAGAAGTAGGCCGCCGCGGGGAGTGGGCCGTGAACGCGGGCGGTGGCGGCTGACCACCCGGTGTCCGTGGGGATGAGCTCGTCGGCGGCGTCGCAGCTCATGGGGAGGCCCGCGACACCGTCACCGGTGCCGCCTCCGATGCCATCCGTATCGGTCAGGAAGCGCGCGTAGGGCCAGGTGTCCGCGAAAACGGCGTACTCGACGTTTTTGCCGGCCGGGCACGCCGACATTGCCGTCAGGGTGATCTCCATGTACCGCGGGTTGACCGTGCTGACCTTGACCCCGAGCAGATCTGGCTCGCCCGGCCGGGTGCAGAGCTCCCGATCGCCGCAGGCGACCTTCGCGGTGCTCCCATCCCACCAGCACTCGCTGCGCCAGCCGTCCGCCTCGGCGAGGACGACGCGGTGAACGGGGCTGTTGGCGGCGAGTCCTGTTTCGGAATGCGCCAACTCCTTGCCTGGCTCGTTCCTCCACTTCCACTCGAGCGCGTCGTCTCCGTCGCCGTAGAGCGTCTCCCAGTCCCAGCCCTCGAAGGCCAGGCCCGCCGTATCCACGAGCTCCGCCGGCTTGGCCCAGCTCCAGCCGATTGCGTCGCTGCGCAGTCCGGCGAGCTCGGGGACCTCCAGAGGGGCGGCGCCGCCCAGCGTGTGGGTGATCGCTTCGTACGTTCCCGAGAGCTCATAGTCGTCCGCCTTTGGGCGCTTCGCCGCGGACACGCCGAAACCGGTGGCGGCGGAGCTGAGGTGGAGGGCCCAGGGGGCGTCCGCGCTGGTCAGTGTCAGTGCAGAGCCGTGCGTGATGCGGTCGGAGGTCAGCTCCCAGGAGGCGGCATGCGCCGACGCGCACGCTGCCGTGGAGACCGTGAGGACGATTGCCGTGAGGAGACGCCGCGGCGGATGCCGCCGCCGGTCCCCGGGCGGAGGCGCGAGCAAAAGCAGCGTGGGCATCGGTTTGCTTCCCTTCGTAGCGGTTTGTCGGGAGGGCCTTGCCGCCGCTAGTTGCAGAAAACGTGCCAGACGCCCGGAGCGCTGCGGGCAGGTGCGGTACGGGCGTGGCGGAGACTCCGGCTCAACACCGGATGCGGAAAGCGACGCGAGCCGGCGACAAGACTCCCTGCGCCCCGTCAGCAAAACGCGACACCCCGCCGCAGGAGCTCGTTCCTGGATTCGGCCGGTCGTGGGAGGCGGGTATCCTGCCCGCCGGCGGCCAGGGAGGCCAGAAAGGCCGCCCCCAGTAGAGGCCCGACTCGTACGTGGGCGACGCCTGCGTCGCCCCGGCGGCAGGCCGTTCGCAGCGCCCACGAAAGTCCGTCATCCATTCGTCGGCGAAGGCCCGGGCAAGGCGTGACAGGCTTCCCTGCAGCACCGGTCAAGCGCGGGGAGGTAGCGGCGCTGCCGGCGCACCCCCGGCTGGCGCGAGGATTGCACCGCAGACGGCGAAACCGCCCCGGAGCTGCATCGCCCGGCGGTGCCGGGCCGAAAGGAAGATCCATGATCCTCGACACCTCATGCCGGCAGATACCGGGCCGGCGCCTGCGCGCCGCGCTCACCATCGCGCTGCTACTGTGCGCCGGCGGCGGGCTCGCGTTTCAGATCACCCCACGACCCGCCGTCGAGCGCTACGCCACCTGGGATGCCACCTCCACGCATCCCTTCCTGACGCTAATGGCGCTGAGCCGACTTCGCGGCGACGCCGCCACAGAAGCCACCGAGCACCTCAACGACCTCCTCAAAGGCACGTTCGAGGAGGATCTGGTGGTGCCCGTCGAGTGCGATGTGCCCTGGGGAGAGCGGTCTCCTTGCCTGGTCCCCCGGCACCCGCTGCTCAACTACGTCGGCTTCCGCGCCTGGAACCACTTTTTCAATCCCGACACCGGCTCGGGGCTGACCTATGACGCGATCGAGCGGTTCGCGGCCGCCGCCGCCGCCTCGCATCGCGCCGGGGGTGTGCTCGCACCGCGCTCCGGGCAGGGCGCGGGCGGCTGGATCGACTGGGTGGTCCCCGGCGACATGGACGTGCTCGTGGAGGACATGAGGCAGCGGTGGGGTGCGCTCCCGAGCTCGCTCTCCTGGGCGCGCTACGGCCAGGAGGTGGACAGCGACCTGGTCGAGCCGGTGGCCGCGGAGCTGCTGCGGCGGCGCCGACAGGGCCTGGTCGGGAGCGGCCCGGCGCTGATTCACCTCGCCTCGGCGCAGTTCTCATTGCCGGCCACGGCGCCGGAGGACGTGGCACGGTACTTTCGCGATTTCTCCTGGAATCGGGCGCTGGCGCTGTACCGCGCCGCGCGGCTCGCGGAGACTGCCGGCGACGCCGCCCAAGCGCGGCACCTACGCGCCGAAGCCTACGAGAACCTCGGCCACGTGCTGCACGTGCTGCAGGACCTCGCCGTTCCCGCCCATACCTGGGACACGGTCCACAACCCCGACCGCTTCGAAGAGCACTGCGCGCGCCACTACCACCTCCGTTGGCGGGACCAGCTCGCGCCGCCGGGCGCCGCCGGCCGCGACGCGGAGGCCGCCACGGCCTCGCTCGCAGGGATGTCGCGGCTCGTCCGAGCACCCGGCCAGCAGGCCGTCTGGCGCGGCAAGGTGCTGCACACCTTCTCCAAGCACGGCGTGGAGCTGCCGAGCCTGGAAGAATACCTGCGGAGCATGGCGAGAATTGCGCACGGTAACTTCTACTCGGACGCGACGATCCCGGGGCTCACCGATCCGGGGGCCGACAACGCCGAAATCGCGACGTGGGATGCCGCGACGGCAAGGTGGGGGTTCACCGAGGAGCAACTCGAGGCCCAGGCCAACATTCTTCTGCCTATCGCGATCGACTACTGCGCGGGGCTGATCACGCATTTCCACCGCGTTGCCAACGGCGCCTGGCCGCCTCCGGTGGACGCCCTGCTGGTGCTCGACAGCTCGGGGAGCATGAAGGACACGGATCCCTCGCGCCTGCGCGTCGAGGCGGCGGCGCTGTTCGCCGCGCGCCTGCGCGACACGGACCGACTGGGCGTTCTCGACTTCGACAATGGCCAGCGCTCGCTCATGGCGATTCGGCAGCTTGCCGGCGAGGGCAGGGCGGAGCTGGCCGCGGCGCTGCATCGCGTCGACGCCGCGGGCGGCACCGACATTCCGGCGGCGATCGCCGCCGCGGCGCAGCTTTTTGGGCGCCTCGCGGACCGCTCGGAGCCGCGTCGCTCGCTCGTCCTGCTACTGAGCGACGGTCAGGATCAGTCGGGGGCGCCGCCACAGGGGCAGGGCGCGTCGCTCGACCAGCTCGGCGTTCAGACTTTCGCGATCGGGCTGTCGGCACAGGCAGGCGCGGCGCTTCTGGAGCAGGTGGCGGCGGAGACCAAGGGGAGCTACTTTGCGGCCCCCGCAGCGGCGGACCTCATGCCGATCTTTGACCGCATTCTCGCGGCGGGGCGCGAGCAGGCCGTGCTCCTCGATCAGACCGAGCATATCCATCCAGGGGCGACCCGGAGCTTCGAGGTCGCGCTCGACTCATTCCTTATGGAGACGACGGCGACGCTTTCCTGGGCAGGGAGCAAGCTGGAGCTCGACGTCGTCGATGCCGCCGGCGCCGCCGCGGCAGGAATCGCCGTGCGCCGTGGCCCGCGCCACCTGGTGGCGGTGCTGCCGAGCAACCTCGGCGAGCGCGTTTCCTTGCGCGTCCGCGCCGTCGACGTCCCCCCGGAAGGTGAGTCGTTCCGGCTGGCGGTGCAGAGCGACTCGCCGCTGCGCCTCGCGCTGCGCTTCACCCAGGACCGCGCGACGGTGGGGGAGACCGTGGTGCTGTGGCCGGAAGTAATGGGCGCGGGCGCGGACGTTCGCTACACCGCGGAGGCGGAGCTTCCCGACGGCACGTCAACGCCGCTCGGTCCCGCTTTCCCGGCGCTCTACGTGCCGCGGATGGCGGGGACCCACACGCTCGCGATCCGCGCCGAATGGCGTGCCGCCGGGCAGGCGCTGGCGCGGCGGCTCAAGCAGCGGCTCGAGGTCGTGGAGGCGCCCGCCAAGACGCCGCGGACAGGGGCGTCGCCGGGACGGGTGCCGGGTGCCGCCGGCGGTTGGGGCGGCGGG
Source organism: Candidatus Schekmanbacteria bacterium (assembly GCA_016188575.1). GTDB lineage: Bacteria > CSSED10-310 > JACPHN01 > JACPHN01 > JACPHN01 > JACPHN01. The sequence continues at coordinate 724 of JACPHN010000092.1, read as the reverse complement.
GGGGGCGGCGGCGGCGCGGCACGCTGGGGTGCGGTCGACGCGGTGCTGGTTGCCGTTATCATTGGGCTCGCGGTGGTGACCGCGGCGTTGACCGCGGCGGTGGTCGCGCGGCGTCGTCGCGAGGGTGTGCCGGCGGCTTCGTTGATCGTGACGGCGAGCTACGATGGCCAGCGCCAGGGGCCCTTCGTTTTCAAAGCGGCACGGGCGATCAGAATCGGGCGTGACCGGCGCAACGACGTCGTGCTCCGGGGCGACCCGACCGCGTCGCGCTTCCATGCCATTCTCTACTGGTCGCACGGCGAGCTGTTTTTTCGTGACCTCGGTGGCCGCCGCGGCGCCGCGCCGGGCGAGCCTGGCGGCAGCGACTTGCGTATCGCCGGGCATGCTTCCCTGCGCCTGGGGAACACCACGCTCCACGTCGCTGTCGGCGGGGAAGGCGGCGGCGAGCCGCCCCGGTAGGATCGCTTGCCCCGGCGAGTGTCGTTGCGGCCACGGGTCGACACGCTACAGACGAATCGCCGAGCGAGTCCCGGGACGCAATGCGGCATGGTCATCATCGGGTGAGGACGGCGACGTCGCGGATTCGCGGCCCGGCCCCACCCCGACAAAAAACGGCGTCGGCCGAATCTCCTTTACAGGTGCAGACTGGTGGCACAGGCTTCCAGCCTGTGTCTGGTGGCCCGGTGCCGCGCTGTACAGGCAGGATGCCTGTGCCACAGAGCCG
>JACPHN010000100.1:34409-36238 GCA_016188575.1 Candidatus Schekmanbacteria bacterium | reverse complement strand
CGGGCACCGTCGCGGGAAGCGTCGAGGTGACGCGGGACAACGACTTTCGCGTCGCGTCACGGCGCGTAAACGGGGCCAACGAGACGGCGTTTTCCTACGACGCGGACGGGCTGCTGACGGCCGCCGGAGGGCTGGCGCTGACGCGCGACGCAGCCACGGGTTTCTTGAGCGGCACGGCGCTCGGCGCGGTCACGGATGCGTATGCCTACGATGCCTACGGCGACGTGGCGTCCTACACCGCCAGCGCGGGAGGCGGTGATCCGCTCTACGCGGTGACCTTTACGCGCGACGCGCTCGGCCGCATCGCGGCGAAGCAGGAGACGGTGCAGGGGGAAACGGTGGACGTGGCATACAGCTATGACGCGGCCGGGCGGCTCGCGTCGGTGACCGAGGATGGCGTGGAGGTGGCGCGCTGGGCATACAGCGCGAATGGGAACCGCCTGTCCGCGACGACGCCGGCGGGCACGGTCGTTGCGAGCTACGACGGCCAGGACCGGCTCGCCTCCTACGGCGACACGAGCTACGTCTTCGGTGCCGCGGGGCAGCTCGCGAGCAAGAGCGCGCCGGCGGGGACGACGGATTACGAATACGATGTGCTCGGGAACCTGCGGTCGGTGGGGCTGCCGGATGGCCGAACGATTGAATACGAGGTCGACGGCGCCGGCCGGCGGGTCGGCAAGAAGGTCGATGGGCTGCCGCGGCGGGCGTGGCTCTACCAGGACGCGCTGAACCCCGTGGCGGAGCTCGACGGCAGCGGCGCGGTCGTGTCCGTGTTCGTCTACGCGAGCCGCGCTCACGTGCCGGACTTCATGACGCGTGGCGGCAGCACATATCGGCTCATCAGCGATCATCTCGGCAGCGTGCGCCTGGTGGTGGACGCCGCAACTGGAGCGGTGGCGCAGCGAATCGACTACGACGCGTGGGGGCGGGTGCTGCTGGACACGAACCCGGGCTTTCAGCCGTTCGGGTTCGCGGGCGGGCTGTACGACCCGGACACCGGGCTCGTGCGCTTCGGCGCGAGGGATTACGACGCGGAGGTCGGGAGGTGGACGGCTCGAGATCCGATCTTGTTCCAGGGCGGCCAGGTAAACCTGTTTGTGTACGTCGCCAATGACCCGGTCAATCTGACGGATCCGTGGGGACTCGAGGGCTTGTCCGAGTGTCTGGCCGATTACCTGGAACGGAAATTCGACCGCATTAGCGTAGAGGATGTGGACATCTACGAGGGTTTTCCAGCGTGGTCCAAGCCATTTCTCGAAGGGGACGAGCTGGCATTTACGTTAGGAGACAACATCTATTTTGAAAAAGGGAAATACAATCCGTCAACCAGGAAGGGCCTGGAACTTATTATCCATGAGCTACATCACGTCGAGCAATATGCGATAAGCGGAAAGGTAGACTTTCTCCGTGAATACTTGAAGCAACGGTCAGACGCCAAGAAGCAGGGTACGAATCCAGACGAAATACCGATGGAGAAGGAGGCAGACAAGAAGGCGGCCGTAGTAATGAAAGAAATCGAGAATGAATTCCAGACAGATGGACCGTGCGGCTGCAAATAGGGCATTTTTGGTGATTACGGTGCTATTTATAATGCTAATCACATCAAGCTGCGGTCCTGTCACTTTACTCGTCATGCACAGCGGAAAAAAGCCTGGAGAAAAATCAGAAATATATGTAGAGCTAGACAAACTCGACTTATCACAAGGCACAGAAATGCTCTTGTCTATGGGGATAGAATTGCAACTAGATATTTATCTATATGAATGCAAGTATAGGCACCCTCGCTGCGGGTTTCAATGGGACATAGCATCGCAAGGTATAGTAATACT
>JACPHN010000100.1:0-34387 GCA_016188575.1 Candidatus Schekmanbacteria bacterium | reverse complement strand
ATAGCATCGCAAGGTATAGTAATACTGGATCCAATTGTAGACAGAATAATGCGCACGGACGATGAGTACGCGATTCGAGACTTGCTGAGAATAGTGGATATCCTTTCCATGCGCTTTCCGGAAATAGCGGACAGCAATGAAGCAGTGGATTTGATATCAAAGGTTTGCGGCATGCCCGACGGATCGGCCAAGCTTGACGCCGCCTGGTACCTGCTAGAGATTGTCACCGGAATGGACTGGCCCGCTCCGCCCTGCTACACGTACTCCGACTGCTTCGGGCACCCCTCGATCTATCTTTGCCCAAAGCCCGCGAGCCGGCCTGGCCCGGCGGCGGGGGCGGGACCTTGAGCGCGCCGCCCACGAGCAACGCAACAGCTCGAGTGAGGTCACCGCCCAACCGCGCGCACGCGACTGACCACGCGTTGGTGCCGGCACGAACATCCCGCTGCTGATCCTCAAACAATCAAGGCCGTGCCGGCGGCGGTGGCATCTCTTCCGACCCAGATGTGCGCGGTCATCGCGGTCGCGATACACCGGGATGCCGGCCTTTACGCCGGCGACATGTTTGCGCGCAGTTTCGGACCGGCTGACGAATGGATGCGGCGGGGGGGCTTCGTGATGCGCTTTCCGCACAGCTTGCAGTCGAACCGGCCTTGAGCTTGCTTTCGTGAAAGCCGCGTGGAAGATAGACGCAGTACGTAAGCGAGCCACTCATGCGCCCCGCACCATTCGGCTCGGGGCCAAAGACACGGGAACGCCACGGGAAAAAGGAGCTGCGCATGTCAAACGGTCACGTGCTCCCGTTCGCATCGTTCGTCGTCGGCATCATGCTTTGCGCCTCCGCCCCAGAGGTGGCATGCGGGCAAGGGAGCGAGGCGGGCGAGGGAAGGTCGGTCCGAGCTTCTCTGGCCGAGGAGGAGAACGCTCCTGCCGCGACTGCAGAGGCCGCGTCTCGATTCCGGATCGGGCTCCAAGCCAAGGTGAGCTTCCGCAACTCGCGCGCGGAAGAATTCCCCCTCGAGTTCCCCTTCCCACCGGACTTCATACCCCCAGGCGAAACGCAGGTCTACATGCGGACGCCGGACGCGGGGAGGTCCCTTGAGGTTTCCAGCGTTGCGCTCTCCGCTGACGCCGACTTCACCCCGTCACTCGCCGCGCGCCTCGCCATCCTGGGACTCGATCTCTATAACCGTAACCCCACCTCGATGCAGGACCGCCTCTTTCTGCGCGAGGCGTGGATCCGGCTCGGGCGCGCCGATGAACCCCTCCGGCCCCTCCCCGGATCCACCTTCTTCGTCCAGATCGGAAAAGCCTCGCGGTTCTCCAGGCAGGCCAACCGGCAACTCGAGAGCTACGGACTGTGGGGCACCGCGATCGGCCGGTTCGAGCAAACCCAGATTCAGGCCGGCGGGTCACTCGGAAGCCACGTCTATTTCCGCCTCCACGTCGCCAACGGCAATCCGCTGCTCATGCGCGACCCCAATGCCCTTGCCGGCGATAATGGCACGCCCGAACGCGTTCCAGGGAATGTGCATCCAATCTACCAGTCGGGGTTTCCGATCCTCTACGACACGCACGAGTCGGACGTCAACTTTGACGACCGTTTCGAGGTCGGCGGCGGCCTCGGAGCGCGGTTCGCCGCCGCAGGGTCCGGCCACGGCGTCGACATTCTGGGCTGGTACTTCGAGCGGCAGCTCGAGGACGCGGCGCCGATCCGCGGCAGCTTCTACCAGGGAGATCTGGAGCTCCTGCGGGGGGCGGGAATACCGCTGGCAACCTCAGGACGCGACAAGATCGAGTACGGCCTGAATGCCATGGCGCGCCTCGGGTCGTTCCGGCTCTTCGCGCAGGGGGTGCGCCAGGAGATCGCGGGGCTGCCGAGAGCTGGGTTCGAGGCGGAGCTCTCCGCCCACTTCGCGCTCCCCGGCCTCCTCGCGTCCGGCGATCAGCCCCTGCTCACCTGGGTGCGGCCGGTCGTCCGCTACTCCCAGATCGACAACGATTTCTCCGCTCCGCCGAAGTTCGTCGCGCCATCCTTCGCCTGGGATTGGAAGAAGCTGGACGTCGGCCTCAGAGTCGGCATCATACGGGAAGTCGACGTGACGGTCGAATACACACTTCATGACGTCACCACCGAGCGGGGCAAGCTCCACCCCGACGAGCTGCTCGTCACGCTGCGGTGCGGAATCTAGGGGAATTCGGTGGCGCTGCGGGTGGCGCCGCCTGCCTATCGCCAGGGATGCGTCACCAGCAAGCCGGCCAGCAGGCGCGTGCGATTGATAGCCTGATGCCGTACGTCCAGCCCCTGGAAGCTGCCCGCTGCGACTTGCGATAGGCGCTCAAGCAAGGCGATCGCGGGGTCGAGCATCCCCTGTCGCAGAAATAGCTCGGTCAGGGCGCTGGCCGAAGCCAGGTCATGCGGATTACGCTCGACGGCGCCCCAGTAGAGCCGTACCGCGCGCCCTGGCTCGCCTGCTGCCGCGGCGGCGGCGGCGGCGACGTGCCAGAAGTAGGGTTCGTCCGGCCGCAGACAGAGCAAGCCATCGGCGATGGCCAGCGCATCACCGGCGATGTCGTCGTAGGTGAGCCGGGCCACCCGGCGAGCGAACCTCATGAGCTCTCCATCCTCGTAGCCCCACAGGCGCTGAGGGCAGCGGTTCCCTGAGCAGAACCGGAGGCGTTCTGCAGCGAGCTGCTCCGGGCCACAGAGCTCGGCGTGCGCCAGGGCCAGCAGCGACGGCGAGTCGCCCCGCGGGTCGGGCACAGACGTCGTTGATGGTTGACCGGGCTGATCAGTCTCGCGGCTGGCGGCGAGCTCTTCCGGCGCGGCCGCGATCGTCCAGCCGTACTTGAGTGCCAGGCCAAGCGCCCCGGCGGACCTTCCCATCGCATTTCGCACCGCGTGCGACAACCAGGCTGCGACCCCGCTCCGCGAGCTGACAGGGGGGCGACCGCGCCCGAGGAACGCCGGTTTCGCCAGCAGCAGGTGCATGGCCGGCGCCAGCTCGCCGCGATCTTCGACCGTGAGCAGGTAGGCGAGACCTTGCTCTGCGGGCGAATCCATGGCGGCCAGCAAGGCCTCGACTCGGCGCCCAACCTCGCCCGGGTCGGAGATGCCGAGCTTCCCAGGCCGCGGTACATCAACGCCCGGTGCTTGCGGCCGCCTGCCCTCGCGCGCGAGCGCCGGCTGCAGTGCCGCGAGGCGGCGCGAGGCCAGCGCGCTCTCCCACTCGAACAAGTCGGTAAAGACCGCTTCCATGCGGTACAGGTACCAGCAGAGCTGGCCGAAGAGCGCGGCATCCTCGGTAACCGGGTTCAGGGCCGCCGCTCCGATCGCGGAGGCGCTCAGCCGATGAAACAGCCTACCCAGCAGCACCGCTTGCGGGCGCCCCTGGCGTGGCGCGGCGAGCAACATGCTGCTCTTGGGGTGCAGCTCCGCGATGGACTGACCCCCGGACAGCTCCGGACGGTATTCCGTAGGGTTCAGCGGCTGATAGGGCTTGGGCACCGGAATACCGATCTCGGGCATCCAGGTGCCGAGCGCGGCGCGCAGCCGCCGGCGTGCGTCGTCCGCGAGGAGCTCATCGCACCGGCGGAGATCATTGAACGCTGGCAGACCGATGGCGTCGATCCAGGTATCCGGTGTCGACAGCGGGTTCATCGTGCTCCTCGAGCTAACGGCCGGTTACGACTTCTCGGCAACCGCGCGAAGGGCCTCCCCGAAACTCTCGGCGGTGGCGTACCGCTCCTCGGGTTCAGCGGCGCACGCCTTCTTGACCACCTCCCAAAGGCCGGGCGACACAGCTCTCGAGGGCGCGGGCAGAGCATCTCCGAAGCGAAGCATGATCGCGAGCGCAAGCTCATTCTCGGTCCGACATCCGCGCCAGGGGAGAGCGCCGGTGAGGAGCTCATGGAGGATCATGCCGACGCTGTACAGGTCGCTCGCCGGGCTCACCTCACAGCGAAGCTGCTCCGGCGCCATGTAGGCGACCGTCCCCAGGGTCTGCCCTTCCATCGTCAGCGGCATCGCCCCGGCGTGCGTGGCGAACCCGAAGTCGATGAGGTAGACACGGTCTTCTCGCCCGAGAATGAAGTTTTCGGGTTTCAAGTCTCGGTGCAGCGCGCCTGCCGCATGGACGTGGCCAAGCGCGGCGAGCGCCTGCCGCGCCAGGTGCACCGCCATCGCTTCCGGAAGTGGCGTCCGCTCGCCGATCAGCGCATCGAGTCGCGTTCCCTCGATGAGCTCCATGGCGATGAACAGGCCGCCGGGAAACTCCCCGATCTCGTAGAGCCGGGGAATTCCGGGGTGGTGCAAACGCGCCAGCACCCGGGCCTCTCGCAAGGCGCGCCCGCGCGGCTGGTCGCCGTCTGTGCCGAGGACCTGGTCCGGGATGAGCTTCAGGGCCACGTCTCTACGCGCGACCCGATCGCGCGCGAGGAATACCGTTCCACTCGCGCCGCTGCCCAGCTCATGCCTTAGACTGTAGCGATTCGCCAGCGGCTGGTCGGCGCAGGAGGGTGGGGGGGGCGGGCCCGCGAGCCTTGGCGTCTCCATTCTGCCACCTCCAGAATGCGGTTAGTGTCTCGCCGGCGCGGCCAGGGGATGCGGCGGTCCAGGGCGCGGCATGGCGACGGGCAGGGCCGCCGGCAGATCGCGCAGCCGCCGCTCGAGCAGCCGGACGCTCTGGGGTCGGTTCTCGGGGGCCTTTGCCACACACTGCAACATGAGCTCCTCGAGCTCCGCCGACAGGTTCGGATTGCGGTCGCGCGGACGGGGCGGTGACGCCGAAAGGTGCGCGTGAAGGACCGCCATCGCGATGGGGGCCGCGAATGGCACGCTGCCCGTAAACACTTCGAACATGACGATCCCGAGCGAGTAGATGTCGCTGCGCGCGTCGAGATCCCGCCGTCCCTCCACCTGTTCGGGGCTCATGTAGGCGGGCGTGCCCGAGATTATCAGCTCGCCCGTCCCCGAGCGCTGGGGCGCCTGGAGCCGCGAAATGCCGAAGTCCATCAGCTTTACCGCCCCATTCGGCAGGACCATCACGTTCTGCGGTTTGACGTCGCGATGGACGATCCCCTGAGCGTGGACGGCACCGAGACCACGGCAGAGCTGTTTGATGACCTGCAGCCCCGGCTCGCCCGCGAGGAGGCGCTGGCGCGAGAGGATTTGGGTGAGGGTCTGGCCGGGCACGCATTCCATCGAGATGAACCGGCTTCCCCGCGCCTCCCCCACGTCATGGACGCGCACCACATTCGGGTGGCTGATCCGGCGGGCGAGCCGGATTTCCTGCTTGAGCCGTTCGACCCCCTCGGTGAGACCGGAGGCACCGGCAAAGCGATCGGGCAGCAGAACCTTGAGGGCCACGTCCTCCTCGAGCTCGCGATCGTGAGCCCGGTAAACGGCGGCCATGCCACCGCGCCCGAGCATGGCGATGATCTCGTACCGATCGGCGAGCACCTCGCCGGCCGCGAGCCGCTCGACAGCGACTCCGCAGTCGCGCACCGGCGCCGTCTTCGCTTGCCCGTCCGCTCGCTGTGCCTCGAGATCAAGCAGCAGCTTCTCGAGCGAGTTTCTCTCTCTCAGGTCCGCGACCAGAGCGGCGAAGGCACGGGCGAGAACACCGACCTCGCCCCGGCCACCGTCCGGAAGCGCGATGTCCAGGCGGCCTTCGCGAATGGCCTCAGCGGAGACGGCCAGCTCGCGTAGCGGTGAGGCGATCCGGTGGCCCATTGCTGCCGCCGCGGGAAATGCTACGAGGAGCAGCAGTCCGCCGATTAACAGCAGCGCCTTACGAATACTGCGGAATGCAACAGCCTCCTGCGCCCTGGAGCGCGCCACGACGACCGCGCCGAGGGTTTCCCCCGCAGCACTCGTGATCGGTAGCGCCACTACGATCCTGACATCGCCCTGTGCCTCGATGTCGACCGGGCCGAGCACCTCGACGCTGCCGAACAGGGTGCTCAAACCCCCAGGCACCGCGAGGAGGCGCGGCACCAGCTCGGCGGCGGCGAACGCCTTCGTGCCCACCCCGAAGGCAACCTGCGGCGACTCGCCGCGTTTCGCCATGTCAATGAGAAAGCCGACTTCTCCTCCCGTCAGATCCCGGATCGTCCTCGCCTCGTCCTCGTCCAGCGCGAAGGTCGCGGCGAGGCCGCCGATCACCGCGGCGCCGTCCCCGCTGCCCACGACAACGGGCGCGGACGCCGTCAGCGAAAGACGGTCTTCCTCTCGGATCATGGCGGTCGCTCCTGCCGCTGTCTCCAGCGGTTCGACCACCCACCTGGCCCCCCGGAACGATTTCCCCACTCCCTCGCCTTCGGGTCGATCGCTCCTGGCGAGCAGGTCTCCCTCCTGATTGAACAGGAAGACCGTGCTCGCCGCAAGCAGCGCGGCAGTGTCGCGCGCGAAGTCGTACCGGGTCGCCACGTTCACCTCGCCCGCAAACAACGACTTGGTCCCCGGCGCTTCGGCCACCGATCGCACCTGATCGAGCCGGCGCAGCCCCAGGTCGGAGCGGTACGTGTCGACTACCGGCGGAACCTTGCGCAGCGACGCACGGATTGCGTCCTCCGCGATTCGGTTCGTCTGCCAGCTCGCCAGACCGAGCACAGCAGCAATCGTCGCGAGCAGGAGCAGGACCGCTGCGGCACAGAACTGAACCGCCAACCCCGGAGAACGCGCCGGCGGCACCGCGGCCGTTTCGGCAGGTGGCGGTGCGGCGAGGCCCGCGGGTGAGGGGGCGAGCGCCACCGTCGCGCCGAGCGCGACACTGCTAGTATCTGTCCTGCTCGTCATCGGGAGGCGGATAGTCCTTTCCATACTTGTTCTTGTGAGGCGTCTCGCGATGCCCGGTCGCGTCCAGTGTCACCTCGAGCTCCGCCGTGCCGGCGGCCTTGACCACGACCGAGCGCGACCATTCTTCCCCCTCGGCGCTCCATCCGGAGACCGTTTGCATTCCGGCGGGTACGCGCTCGAGCGTGATGTTGCCGGCTTGATCTGTGATACCGTAGATATCCGAATCCACAACGAGGAGGTAGGCAATCATGTGGGAGTGGATGTTGCAGAAGACATGGACCAGGCCAGGCTTGTCGAAAGCCACGGATTTCGATGCCCCGTTTCTGTACAGGCCGAGGTCGAACGATTTGGTCGGCGACAAGCTAAAAACGTTGTGGAAGATGCGGTCGAGGTTTGGAAAGGCGACCTCGCTGCCGGCGCGCACAATCGAGACGCGCGGCGAAAATTCCTTGTTGCTTTGCGCGACCTTCGCGGCCGCCCCGCGTGGTGCCCCAGGGCTCCGGATCTCGGGTAGCCACACGGCCGTGTTTGCGCCCGGCCCTGGCTTGCCGGCGGTGGAGACGCGCACCCGGACCTCGATCCGGCCCGTAGAAGGCGCGCCGGTAGGCGTTGGCACCACTGCCGTGGAGGTATCGGGCCGCGGTGTTGACGGCGCACCGGGGCGCAAGCCCGCGGGCATGGTGCGCGTCTTGACTGGCTGTGGGCTCCTCGTCAGCGTCGGCTCCGCGGCGATTGGCGATGGAGACGGCCAGGGCACGGTTGGCGAGCTGGGAACCACCACGGAGGTGAAGGTCGCCTCGGGCGCCGGCGTCGGCGTTGCTGTAGGAGATGGTGCCGCAGCGGACGTCGCCCGCTCCAGCGGGGCGCGGAGAGCATCCGGGGGTTCGCGAGGCCGCGCACTGCGGCATGAGACTCCCGACACGGTGACCGCCGACACCGTGACCGCCAACACGGCAGCAAGGGCGAGTCCGCGCAGCAGGCGGGCCTGAGGAACGGCCCTCGGCCGCGCCTGTCCATCGCGGACCGCATCGTCTTGCCTGCGAACGGGCGTTGTCAGTCGGCAGCTCGCCATGTTGTCACCACCTCGGGGCCGGGCTCCTGTCAGCTCGTCAAGGGCGAAGCCCCAATCTCACCTATTGTAACGAGCGCCGCTTCCACGCGGCTTACCGAAGACCGCGCAACCCGACCGACAGGGGGCTCCGCGCCGCATGTCAGTTCCGCTGGGTGGCGCGTGCGGAGGAAGCACACGGAAGCACCCCTCATGGGCGCGGTCGAGCGCGAATGAGATCAGCCAGCGCGTGGGTTTCCGGGACCGGCTCCACCCCAAGCAGCCTGGCCAACGCCTCGCAGCAGGCGCGATACTGGCGGAGCGCCTCGTCCCGGTGACCGTTGGCCCAGAGTGCGTGCATCGCCGCGCGATGCAGCGGCTCGCGCGTAGGATCGATCTCGAGTGCCCGGCCGAGCACCGCGCTCGCGCGGGCCCAGTTGCCGAGGCCACCGTGCAGGTCCGCCAGACCTGCCAGCGCCCTGAGCAGCATCTCGCGCAGCCGATCTCGTTCCCCCGCGCACCACTCGGCGTACGCCTCCTCGACCATGAAGTCTCCCCGGTAGCGGGATACCGCCGCCTCCATGGCCGCTATTGCCGCCTCGATGTCGTTGTCCAGGCTGTGACTCCGTCCCGCCCGCAGCAAGCGCTCGAAGTCCACCGCGTCGATCGAGACTCCGGTCGCGAGTGCCAGGCGATAGGAGTCGGCGTGAGTCCGGATGATCCCGGAGCGCCGGGCCGGTCCAAACGCCTGCGCCGCTTCGACGCCGGGGTCGAGGAGGCGGCGGAGATCGTGGATGAGCACCTGGAGCTGCCCAGTACAACCCCTTGTGCTCCGCTCCGGCCACAAGTACTCGATCAGCTCTTCGCGCGGAACGGTTCGGTCCGCTCGCGTTACCAGGATTTTGAGCAGCGTCAGCGCGCGTCTCCGCCGCAAGGCCGCAAGCGCAACGAGCTCGCCATCCACGCGCACCTCGAAAGGCCCCAGGCACAGGACCGAGACCGCCCGCGGCCCGTTGCCAGGGTCGCGAACGCCTTCCCCGATCGCGCCGCCGGTTCGGGACGTGTTGGCGGATCGAGTCTCCGAGCGCATCGCGCTGCTCACGTCCACGCGGGTCTCGCGGACCAGCTTCGCAATCATGTCGTCCAGGCGCCGGCGCTCCTCTACGTTTCGCCATGCCCGATGCAGAACCCGCCCAGCGGCGACGGCGAGCTCGCTGGCCAGGACCAGACGTCCCGTGGCGGCGGCCCGACCGCCATGGGAGAAGTAGAGCTGGCAGACTCCGGTAACGCCGGTCGCCGCCGGAATCGGGACGCAGTACGCAACGGCGCCCGTGCGCGCCGCCCCTCGACAGGCCGCAGGCCAGTCGCTGCGCGGTCCGGCACGCCAGACCTCTCGCCCCGTAGCGACCACAGGGCAGGCCCGGGTGCCCCCGTCGGCCGCGAGCGCCGGACACGGCCGCTGCGGCGCCAGCCCCAGCGCCAGGCGGATCGCCACCCGCGTGCTCCAGGGATCAAGCACCACCATGCCGCCGCCCTGAGCCCCAGACAGCGTCACGAGCTCCCCGAGCGCCTCTCCGGCCACCTCCTCCAGCCCCGCCAGCTTCCCCTCGCTAGCGGTGACCGCCGCCTGCATGCGGCGCAGCTCGATCTCCAGGGCCATGGACAGGGGGCTACTCACCCATGAGAGGATTTCCCGGATGCGGTCGAGGTCGGCGGCGCCACTGCGGAGCGCCAGTCCAATGGCACCGCCGACACCACGACTCGAGGCGATCGGCACGCACAGGTAGGAGGCGAATCCCGCATCTTTGACGAGAGACCGAATGAATCGCCGGTCGGGGCCAAGGGGGCTCGCCACGCAGGGCGTGCCGTCCGCGAGCACCCTTCCTGGAATACCATCTCCCGACTCGAAGGTCAGAACCTGCCGAAAGGCACGCTGAAAGCCGCCGTGCTGACTCGTCAGCACCAGACGGCTGCGATCGGGGCTCGCCAGGAAGGCTTCGGCGACCTCTGCCCCGGTGGCGGCGCGAAGAAGCTCGAGAGTCGCGTCGATCGCTGCCTGGAACGGCATGCCGCGCAGGCGTGCGCCGAGAGTGGCAATGGCTGCGAGGTCGTGCGCTGGCGGCGGCAGGGCGGCGGCGGCGCTGAGGTGGCCGAGCGCGCCGCCGAGTGGTCCTGGCAGCGCCGTCAACCGGCAGGTCACGGCGGTCCCAGGAGCGGGTGCTCGATGCAGCCGCAACGCCGACTCGGCACAGATCTTCGTTCCCTCGAGAACGCGAAGCAAGGGACAGCGCGGCCCGCAGCCCCCCGAGGCGGACGTTCCCGTGCCGGCCACTACATCGTAACAGCGGCGGCCCAGAGCCTCCGCGGGCGCCTTGCCCGTGAGCGCCGCCGCCCCGGCGTCCCAAAGAACGATGGCGCCCCCCCGGTCCAACCGGAAGAACCCTGTGCTCACGTGCGCTACCGCCTGACGACATGGGGGCACTCGCGGATCCCGCCGTCGTCATCGTTGCTTCTGAGAAGACGCGTCGCCGCGTATGGCAATATACAGATCTGGTTATCCTTTTTAGCCGCTGAGCGGGCGGCCCGCAAGGCCTCGATCCGCCGCCTGGTCGCCTGCAAGCTGAGTGGGAAGTGCGGCGCGATGACCCCCGACCTCAACTCCCCCCGCAAACGGCGGAGGGACGGCGGGGGGAGGACCCTTGTGCTTGCTTTTTTTTTCCGCGCCTCCGCGATATGAGAGACCGCGTCCGGCAGAGACGATGAAGGAAGGCGGTCCCGACTTCTGATGGCGCAGCACGGAGATCCACTCGAACAACTCGCGGATCTGGTTCGCGTCGAGCACGTCCTGTCCAGACTGGCAAGCACGGGTGCGCTGACCACCGGGCAGCAGCAGGCGCTGATGGCGGCACTGTGGCGCCGACAGGAGGGGGTGCTGGCGGTCGCGGAACGTACGGCGCGCATCGCCCGCGAGGTTCCCCTGAGCGAGGTGCTGCCGGCGCTGGCCGCCGAGGGCGGGCTTACGGGCGCGGACGCGGACCATGTCATGACCGTTGCTGCAGGCCATGAGCGGCTTGAGCGCGCGCGCGCAGCGCTGGCCGCCGCCGGCGGCTCGCTGGCACGGGCCAGCCGGAACCAGGCACTCCTCGCCGTGGGCGAAACGGCCTACGGGGCCGGGGCCGTTCTGAGCGCGGTGGGCGCGGGGACGGTTGCGAGCCCGCGCGCCGGTGACCTGCGGGCGTTTCTGGCAAAGCAGACGCGCGGCAAGATGGAGCAGGCAATGCGGCTCGCGGCGAGCCCGACTGCCCCCGGAAGTCCCGGGCCCCCCGAGTTTCCGACCCGCGCCGCCGCGGCCCGCGCTTGCGCGTGGCTCGTCCGGCGCGGCTACCTCGGCGAGGCGCTCGGCACGCTGCTCTCCCACTTGTACGCTTCACTCGCCGAGCCTCCTGGCCGCGTCCCACCGGATTCCGGCGAGTCGCTGCTTGCAGGCTTCGTTCAGCTCCTTCGCGACCTGTCGGTGCTGCGCGGGGTAGTCCCAGAAGTTGCCCATGGGCTCAAGAGCTCCAGCCGGCTCGCGGATTTCGCCGTGCGCGTGGCGGCCAGAAACTTCGCGGCAACCGCGCCACAGGAGCAAAAGGCGCTCGCCTATCGCCGCGCTGCGGAGAGTGCGTGGATGTACCTGGTGCCGCCGGCGGTCGTCCAGCCGCCGCCGCTGCCTGCCGCAGAGGTTCCGCCCGCATACGCGTTTGCTTCGCCGCCGTCGCCGCCTGCGGCGAAGGGCGCGTCCGACCAGCCGCTCGAGCCACCGCCCTTGCCCGACCCCACGAGTGTGCTTGACGCAGTCGAGGTGGCCGCGGAGCTACTGGGGCAGGCGCCTGTGCCTGCCGTCACAGCCCCCGTCGTGACGGCCGCGGCCGGCTTCCCCGGGGTGGCCGAGCCGCGGCGGCCATCCGCGCTCGAGCGCATCATCGACGAAGTTGCCGACGGTGCTCACTGGTGGCGCGGGTTTCTCGTGCAGAACGTGGGATGGCTGATCGGCGCCCTGAGCGTCGTGGCTGGGTTTGCGTACGTCGCTTCGTGGGCGTGGTTGCGCACCGCGGAATCGCCGTTCTCGCGCCTGTGGGTGGTGCTCACAGTGTTGGAGGTCGCGTCGCTGGGTGTGTTCTTCCTTCCCGCGCGACATCTCTACGCCAAGTACAAGATCGAGCTGACGCGGTGGGTCTTCTTCACCATTTCGCTCTTGCTCGTGCCCATCTCGTTCGCTCTTGTCACGGAAATGCTCGTGATCGACAGCGACAAGGCCGGCTGGACGGCACGGCTCCTCTCCTTCCTGGCCGCGGCGGCGCTCACCGCTGGCCTGGCGGCGTGGATCGGGGTTGTGAGCGGTGCCGCGGCCCACCGCGACCTGGCCAGGCTCGTTCCTGCCGGCCTCCTGGGCTTCGGCGCGATCCAGACGGCCTTGCCGCTCGTGCCCAGGCACCGGGGTGATACGGGTGCGGCGGTGCTCATCCTCACGACATATATGACCTTCGGGCTCTATTGGTACGTACTTTCCGGCCTGCAGCGGCGAACCTCCGGGATCACTGCGCTGGGGCGCCGATATTTTCTGATGTTCGCCGGGATCCTGGCGTTCAGCGCGCTGGTGAGCGCCGGGCATCTGCACCTGGACGCCGCCTTTCCCGGCGCGTCTAGCTATGCGCCCGTCCTCGTCCTCGCGGGGACCATGCTGTGCCACCTGGACATCGATCTCGGCGGCAAGCGCAAGCGCGTTGGGCGCGCCTCCCGCCTGACCATCGCGGCCTACGCTTTGGCGGTGCTCGGTTACCTTCTCGCGGCACCGGGCGCCTTTCCCGCGGCGCCTGGGGGAGGCGTTTTCGCGCCACTGGTCGCCATGATTGCGTTCGCCGCGGGCGCCGTGGCGTACGGCGTGCTGACCCGGCGCACGCTGTCGCCGGGCATGGGGCTGCTCGCGCTTGCGGGCGCCTTCGGCGCGTGGGTGAGCGCGTTCTCGTCTACGGGTTGGGCGTCGCCCGCGCGGCTCGGCACCAGTCTGTGCATTCCGATCGCCCTCGCTCTCGTGCTGGATCGACGGCTTGGCACGGCGCTCGCCTCACGCTTGCAGCGCGTATCCGAGCTGCGCCGCGGCGTCGAGACGCTGAAGAAGGAGCTGTCGCCCGACGCCGACGAAGACGCGCGGACCGCGATCGCGAGCGGTCAACAGGAAGTGGCCGAAGCGCAGTGGGAAGCTGGCTGTGTGGCGCGGCTCAGGAAGCTGACGCGGCGAACAGCGCTCACCGTGGCGCTGGTCGGTCTGGCGTTGGTGCTGTCCGCATGGCCGGCGGCGGCTACCGGGCTATTCTGCTATGGAGCGCTGGCGGCGTTTGCCGCGCTCTGGCTCGACGCTCCGCTCCTGCTATGGGCGACGTTCGCGGCGGTTGTCGCTGCCCTGTTCGCCGGGCTGCCCCGACTGTGGCTGCCGCCGGGCCTCGAGCTAGCGGCACTGATCTGCCTCGCCGCGCTGCTGCTGGTCGAGCGACGGGTCAGCGCCGCCGCGCGCCCGCAGGGGTTCAGAGCGGTGCTGGTGCGGGGAACCGTCGCGATTGCCGCCATCGGCGCCCTCGCCACCGTAGCCACCGATGCCGGGCCGCTTTGGCCGGCGCTTCTGGCTGTGGTCGGCCCGCTGGCGCTGTGCGCGCTGATTCTGCTCGTCGCGGCGCGCCGTGCTTATGGGCAACTACTCGTCTACGCGGCATTGGTCGCAGCGGCGGTGAGCGGTGCGGTGCTGGAGGCGGTCCTGGGTATTGCGCCCGGGGGATTGACGGCCGCGGTGGCGGGAGGCGCGTTGCTCTGGGCGGCGCCGCGCCTGTCAGCGGAGCTCTACGGGCCGCCGGTCCGCACTGGCGGCCTCGTGGCGCTGGTCGGGGCTACCATGATCGCAGCCACTGCGCTGGGTGACTACGCCATCGCCGTATTGAGCAGCAACGGCGACAGCGGCTTGCTGAGCTGGGCCGCGATCAAGCCAGGTCTCGCCGGATTTGCCATCGCTTACGGACTTTCGCGCTGGGCGTCTGGTCGCAATTCATCGCGGGCCTGGCAGCGCGGCTGTGGTTCCTGGGCACTGCTCGCGGTTCTTGTCGGCGTCGCGCAGCTCCTGCAAGTCTCGGTGGCGCACGGTATCGGCGTCAGGGGGCTGCCGGAGCTCGCTGCCTTGTACGCCGCCGCCGCGGGCTTTTGCGCGGCTGCGGGGCTGATCCTGGCGAGCAGCGCGGACCGGGCGATCTTTGACCGCGCCACCGCGCAGGGACTGGGGGTGCTCAGCCTGATCCTGCTGCTCGGATTGGTTGCCGCCGTTCCATTGCAGCTCCCGGCGGGATCGTTTGCCGCCGTCGCGGCGGCTCTTGGCGCTGGAGCCGCGGTTATGGCGGATTTCTCGCGGTTCGCGCCGCGCCGCCTGCCGATCTGGCTGTTGGCATTGCCGGCGGCCGTGATCGCCCACCGGCTGACCACGGATCTGTTCTCCGACGTCCTCGCTGCGCCGCTGGACGCGATGTTGCACTCGCTCGCCACGACTGCGCTGGTGCTAGCGTGGTCGGTGATGGTGCTGAAAGAAGCGCGCGCGCCAGGTGTCATGCGGCTCGGCCCGGAACCGTCGCGCCAGGACGCGACGGCCCGCTCGCTGCGCATCGGCCTCGTACTCGCCGTGATCTGGGCGTCTGTGGTCCACGTTGCCGCGGTCCAGGGCGCCCACAATAACGACCCCTTTCCTTTTCTCGGCGTCAGCCTGGCGCTCGCCGGCGCGTTCGGCAGCGTTGCCGCAGTGGTCAAGCGAGGCAGGCTATTCGCTCACCTGGTCGCCCTTGCTATCGTGGCCGGCCTCGCGCTCGCCGCCCTGTCCTTGCTTGTGAAGGTGCCCGCGCGCGGCACGAATGCCGATATCGCCTGGATGATCTGCGGGACGAGCGTCTTGCTGTTTGTCCTCGCAGAAGGCGCGCGCCGGTTGCGTGGAGACGAAGAGACTGCCGAGGCAAGCGGACACGTTGCCCGGATCTTGCGGGAGACTCGCGGTGCGCTGTTCAACATGGCGTGCGCTCCGCTGCTGCTGTTCGCTCTCGCGGCCTGGTTTCCGCCAGACCCCGCGACGGCATGGGTGGTGACCGCTATCCTGCTGGCTGCAGGCCGGGCTGGCACGCGCGCCGAAGCTCTGTGGAACGTCGGTGGAAGTCGCACGCTGCACGCAGTCGTCGCCTGGATTTCATGGCTCGCGGTGCTGCTGGCGATCGATCGTGCCACAGGGGTGGGGCTCGGGGGCGATGATGCGATGGACATGGTGGCACTCTGGGCTGCGGTATCTCTTGGGGCCTTCTGCGTGCTGTCCGCACCGCGGTATCTGCCGCGCGGCGAGCGGCATTTTCGTCTCGCCGGCCTGCTCGCGCTCGCCTGGGCCACGGGCGTGACCGTACTGGAGCTGGCCCGCGGTGCTTCCTTCGTTCTGGGTCATCCCGGCACACACCCGCTGACGTGGCCGGCGATCCGGCCCGGAGCTGCTGCTCTCCTTATCGCTTGCTGCTTGTGGGCGCTGGCGGCGACCCGGCTCGAGGAGGCTGCGAGCGCGCGGCGCTCCTGTGCTGCGTGGGCGTTGCTCGTGGGCTTTGTCGGCGTGGGGCACCTCGGGATGGGAGCCGTCGCGCATTGGACCGGCGTGTCCGGACACGCGGCTCTGCTGGCCTTGTACGGCGCCGCGGCCGGCTTTTGCGCGGCGGCGGCGCTGGTCGTGGCCCAGCACGCGCCGGAGCTCATCCACCGGGAAACGGCGCAGGTGCTGGGCGGCGCGGGCGTCGTGCTGCTGGCGACGGGCGCGGTGTGGGGCTTCCCTGACGCAGTGGCGCTATCCATCGCGCTCGCGGGTGCGCTCGGTGCCGCCGCCGCCGTCGCAGCCGATCAGGCCGATACCGACGGCCGGGCCCTGCCCTTGTGGCTGTTGGCCGTGCCCGCGGCCGCGGCCGCTCACTACCTCGCCCAGCCGCTTTCCAAAGTCTTGAGCGCCGAGCACGCACCTGTCGCTCACCCGCTCGCGGCTACCGCCCTTGTGCTGGGGTGGTCGCTGCTCGTGCTGCGCACGACGAGCCGCTCGACCGCGCCGGGCGCGCGCGACGAGCGGGAGCTCTCGTCATACAAGAGCGCGGCGGGTATCGGTCTCATCCTTGCCGCGGCCTGGGCCTCGGCGGTGCACGCAGCCGCCGTGCCTGGCAGCTCGCGGGCGGCGTTGGCGCTCCTCGGAACCGGTCTGGTGGCTACGGGAGCCTTGGGCAGCATCGCTGCCGTGGTGCAGCGAAGCCGGTCATTCCTTCACCTCGTGGCGCTCGATGTCGCGGCAGGAGGGATTCTGGCTATTGCGGGCAGCGGCGAAGTGCTGCTGCTCAATCGCAATGAGGCTCTCTGGCCCGTCATCGCCGTGGCCAGTCTGTGGATCGCGCTACTGGCGGAGCTGTCCCGGTGGCTGGACGGTGCCGATGACGCCGCGAATCGGCAGTGGGTCATCGCGACGATCTGGCGGCACGCGCGGAGCGCCCTGTTCAACGCGTGCGCGCTCGTCGCCATTGTCGGGTTCTGCGCGTTCTGCGTCGCAGAAGTGGGAGCGGCTCGCGGCTCATGGCTCGCCGCGGTGGCAGGAGCCGTTCTTTCCTCCTGCATGATCGCGGTAGGGCGCGTCGGGACCTTTTCGGAACGTCTCTGGAAGCGGGGCGCCAGCCGCTCGCTGCAGGTGGTCGTGACCTACCTGTCGCTCACCGCGGTGCTGCTCACCCTGGAACACGCCGCGTCACGGCCGGGCGTGATTGACTTCTTGGGCAGCGGGACGCTTTGGGCTCTCGCGGTTCTTGGGGTGTTGGCGACAGTCGCAGTGGCGACGGTACTTCCGGACCGCGAGCGCTACTACCGGCGCGCGTGCCGCGACTACGGAATCCTGTCGGTCGCGATCGGAGCGGCCTGGGCGTCGTTCGTGCTCGTGGATCGAGGATGGCCCGTGCCGGCGTCTCCGGCGCGCGGAGTAACGTGGATCGCATGCTCGGCGATCGCTGCGATTGTCTGTTGGCAGTTGGTAATCGGAAAGCGGGCGCGAAGCGTTCTCGCCGTCACCTCGGCAGCGCTGCTGTGCCCGGGTGTCGTGGCGCTCATGGGTGCCGATATCCTGCCGCGCGCCTCGGGAGCAGCGGATATCATGCTGGGCAGCACGCTGGGGCTGGCCCCGGCGGCGCTGATCGCGCTGGTGCTCGCGAGCGCCGGCCGGGGAAGGCGCGGCGACCCGCCGTTTTCGGCGCTGGCGCAGTGGTCCGCCGTCTGCGCACTGGCGGCGGTCGCGGCGTGTAGCGCGGCATCGGTGGATCTCTGGGTGCCGGTGGTGCTGAGCAAGGGAATGAGGCCCTTGCTCGCGAATGCGCTTGCCGGTGCCGTGCTGGCGATGGCGACGGCGGCGGCTCTCGTGCTGGCGGCGCGGCGCGGCGGTGGGAAGCCCATTCCCGGCGCCGTGGCGGCCGGCGTATGCGGCTTTGCGGCGGCGGCGGTGTTCGTGCCGGGTCCAGGCCTGCCGTGCTGGCTGTGGCCCGCCGGAGCGATCGGCCTCGCGTCGTGGTGGCGCCACGCGGGCAGCGCCGAGCCGCCCTGGCCGCGGACATTGCCGGCGTGGGCGATCGCGCTGGTCGCGGGTGGGTACGCTCTGGCAGTGGCTGAAACCGGCTTGCTGTTTTGGCGGACGCCGTGGACGGAATCGCTGGCGGCGTTTGCGCCGGTCTCGGTGTTGATCGTCCCTTCGCTGCTCGCGGCCGCCGCCATCGCGACGCTGACGGGGGCCGACCCGCGCCGCCTGGAGTGGGGAAGAGGAGCTACTCTGCTGCAGGCGGTTCTCTTGTGGCTGGGCCTGGCGTGCAGCTTCGTGGCGCTGGCTCCCCGCGCCGGGCTCGGCGGGTTGCGCGTGGCCGCGGCGCCGCTGCTGGGAGCCCTGGCCGCGATTCTGGTGGCCTGGCTCGCCTCCCTGGACGCGCGCCGGTTCGCCCTCACCTCACCGCGCCGCAGAGCATCGGCGGCGTCGCCAGGGACGGACGTCGCGTTCGGCTGGCTTGCACTCGCGCTCGTGCTGGCATCCGTGCTGTCGCCGGCTGCCAGTGCGCCGGCGGCCGCCGAGCAAGGCGTCTTCGTCGTTACCCTGGCGGCCTCCGCCGTCTTTTTCCTCCGTGCCGCGGTTCTCCGCCACAGCGAGCGGCTCGCCTTCGTCGGTCAGGCGCTGTGCTGCGCGCTCTACCCGTACCTGCGCGGCGAAGCCGAGCTGTTCGATGCCGGGTCGTTCGCTGACGGCGTCTTCACGTTGTTGGCGGCGTTTGCCTTTCTTGGCCTTGGCGCACTGGTGGACCGCGAGCGCCATTCCGTGTTCCGCCGCCCCGCCATGATCCTGTCGGCGACCTTGCCGATCCTCGCGTTGGTCACCGCCTTCGAAACCTCCGACAGCGCCGTCCGGGGCACCGCCGTCATCGCCCTGTTCGCATCGTTGCTGTACGCCGGGATCGGCCAACAACTGGCGCGCCGCTGGCCCTTCTACCTGTCCGCGTCCATGTTCAACCTCGGTGCGGCACTGTTCTGGTTCTTTACCGACGAGACGCGATCGGAGGCGCAGCTCTACGCGATCCCCCTGGCGCTCTCCATCCTCGGGTTGATCCAGGTGCACAAGGCGGACTTGGGACCACAGCAACTGTTTCAGTTGCGGCTCTGGACGATCACGGGCCTGTACCTGTCCTCCACCTTTCACGTCTTGGTCGGATCCGAGCAGCATCCCCTGCTGTACCCCGCCGCACTGGCCGCAATGAGCCTTGCCGGTGTGGTCATGGGCATCGTCCTGCGCATTCGACCATTCCTTTACGCGGGGACGGCATTCTTCGCGCTGAATGTCGTCATGCAGCCGGTTCTGTACGCGCAGGATATGCCGCGACTGGCGTGGGGCATGATGTTGATCGGCCTTGGCGGCACGGTTCTCGGCGGCATGGTGTATCTGAACGTGCGGCGCGACCAGGTGCTGGCGCGCTATCGTGAGCTGCGGGCGCGCCTGGCGCAATGGGAGTGAGGTCAGATGTGGCGGAAATAAACGTCGGGTACCGGGTGAACGCGCCGGTCGATCCCGAAGAGTTTGCCGGCATCCTGCGGCGCTCGGGGCTGGCCGAGCGGCGACCGGTAGACGATCAGGAGTGCATCCGCGGCATGATCGAAAACAGCAACCTGACGGTGACCGCTTGGGACGGCGTGCTGCTTGTCGGCATCGCCCGGTCAGTCACCGATTTCTGCTACTGCTGCTACTTGTCAGACCTTGCCGTTGATCGCGCCTACCAGAGGCGCGGCATGGGCACGGAGCTCCTGTCGCGGACGCGGAAAGAGCTCGGGCCGCGGTGCAAGCTCATTCTGCTGTCGGCTCCAGGCGCCGTCGCTTATTACGAGTGCCTCGGCCTGGAGCGGCATCCCCAGGCCTTTGTGCTGGCCAGAAATGCCAGGCTTGGGGTCGGCCTGATTCCACCGCCTGTTTGACGTCGACGCATCAGCGCCCCATCCGTTCCTCCCCCGCAAGCCTGGGAAGTGAGGTGGGGGGTCTTCGTGAAGCGCTTCCCGCGCAGCTCGCAGTCGCACCGGCAGTGGATTCGGGCCAGCGCGGATGGCGGCTCGGCTGAGCGCCTGCACCTGCGCTTCCGCCCCCAACCCGGCCCTGCCTCCCCCCGCGTGGCGGGGGGCAGCAGCATGCATGCCTTCCGCGGCATGTTCGAGGACGTCGGGGTCAGTCGCAGCCCACTGTTCCGGTGGCGGCTTCCGACGCCGTCATGAAAAGCACCGGCATGTCGTGGTCAGAGGTGTTCTCCGGCCGGGTCGCATCCGTCTCGTAGAGCTTCCACGGATAGTCGGCGTTGGCGCGTCCATAGGCAAGCTCCGCGGCTGACCCCGTGGCGGCCTGCGTGACCAGGACGTGGTCCAGCGTCTGCGGCACGCCTTGATGCGTGTACGAATACCGCTCCGCTGATTCCAGGGTCTCGACCATGTTGATGAGATCGGGCTCGACGAGGTCGGTCGTGCCGGCAAGGTCAGGCCCCGGGTCGCCCTTGATCGTTCCCACGACGTCCACGTAGCCGTCGGTAAACTCGTAGGCGTTCAGATCTCCGAGGAGAACGACGCGGCGATCTGCGGCTTCACTTTGCAGGCCTTGCATGTAGCGCGCCAGGTACTCCGCTTCGAGTTGCCGCTTCATGCGCACGTAGGGCCCCTTGGCCGCGCTCTCGAGATCGTTCATCGACCGCAGGTGGTTGTTGATGACCCGCACTTCGAACGGTGCACCGCCGGCGACGCAAACCGACGCGTCGAGCACGAGCGGCGGGCGGTCGAACAAGATCTCGGTCTCGCCCGTCGTGGGGTTCGGGAAGGTTTCGTCCTGGCCCACCTGGAAGAAATCGGTCACCGACACGGTTGGACGGAGCAGATAGCCCGTGCTCACGTAGGCCGGCTCGGGGCCCGGCAGATACTGGATCGTATAGGTAATGGCGGGATCATCGGCCGCGATCTTGGCGGCGAGCGCCTGTAGCACGTTGGCGTTCTCGAGCTCCTGCAAGGCGACGACATCGGGTGCCTTCATGACCGTGCGGATGGCCAGAGACAGCTTGGCGAGCTTGGTTTGATAAGCCTGGCTGTCCGTCACGGTCTCGCCGTTGCCATTGTCCACGTCGTCATAAAGATTGCGCACGTTGAACGAGCCGACCGTCAGCTCGCGGCTCCTGCGGTCGCGGACGGGCCGCGCCGCCAGGGTTTCACCAACGCCGGCGATCGACGTGGTCTTCACCGTATAGTAGCCGTAGGAGAACTGCACAATGCCCTCGATGCCGCTGACGGTGACATTGGCGCTGAGGTCGAGCGGCGTGCCTCCCAGTCCGTCCGTGTCGATGAACAGCACTTCGGGATTGCCGTCATAGACGGGGATGCCATTTCCGGCGTCATAGGTGAGTCCTGGTTCGCGGAAGGCGCGCTCGTTCGGCGGAATAACGGCCGGGATTTCGGCGTAGCCATTGGTCGGGCCGTTGGAGAGTGCCGAGGCGATGGCGACGCGCATGCCCTCCACGGTCTCGAGCTGGTCGTCGGTGCCAAACGGCGAGGGGAAGGCGGCGTGAAGAGCGGTGGCCGCAGGGAGCGCGTTCCGGGACGACAGGATGGTCACGGTCGGGCCTGTAAGCTCCGTAAGCTCCTTGTACTCGGCAACCGTGGCCTGGACTCGGACTTCGTCTCCGGTGCTGACTACCGGTGCGGAGCCCGAATAGACGTATACACCGTCGGAGGAATCGGCGTTGCCGTCACCGGCGGGATCCTGGATGTAGAAACCCTTGGCTTCGATAGCGGTGACGATGCCGGTCGTGCTGACGGTTTGACCGGCCAGCGGAGACGCGGTGCCGGTACCCTGGATCGTATAGACGGCCACATCCTCGCCAGGATTGCCCGGGTCGCAGGCGCTGAGGCTGTGGGCGCCGAGGCCATCGAACGAGTCGTTCGCGAAGCCGATCCATTGAGCTGCCGGGTCGAAGGCGTCGGAGGCGTCGGTGTCGCCGCTGGCGACGGTGCCGGCGCGCCGGAGGGTGTTATCTTTGGTGCTGGTGAGGTCCGTTCCCCACTCGCTGCCGGGGTCGAGGCCGACCTGGCCAATGGCGTCGATTACCGCGCCGTTCTTTCGCAACAAAACGGCATCGTCGCCGTTGAAAACGCCGCTGGACGTCGTCTGATCGGCCGCTGCCGCGATTGCCGGGTCGCCATCCGCCGCGGCAAACACGAACACGTCGCCATCAGCGACGGTGCCATTCAGAGCGAAAATGGAGCATGACGTGCTGCCGTTGAAGCACATCTGCACATCGTACACGCCGTCCAAGCTTACGGCGGCGCCGGTGCCATTGTAGATTTCCAGCGCCTTGTTCAGGCTGGATCCCTCGAGGTACTCCGAGAAAAACAAGTCTGCTGCGCACTGTTCCCCACGTGCGGCGGGTACGATTGTGCCGAGGAGCAGAGCAAGGGTGGCAGCGAGCTGGAAAGTCCGGAGGATCGGTCGGCAGCGGGTCGGCATACGTCACTCCTGTGGGATACGAATGGCCTTACGAACACCTACCACGATCCCGCGGGACAGCCTCCGGAGACCTGTGGAAGGGCAGGTCATCCGATCACCTAACCGCCCAGCGGACGGGTTTCAAGCTGCGCCGCATAGTAACAGGATTACGTGGCCCTGTCAACTGCCAGCGCGTCCCTGAATCCACCACCGCCTTGACTGGAAGTTGCGCAGAAAGCGCATGATGAAAACCCCTCGCCTCACGTCCCGCCGCTAGTGGGGAGAGAGAGGAAGGGACGCTGTGGCGTCGACGTCGAAGTCGCGGTGGATTCAGGTCAATCCTTCCCTTGCGGCTTCTGCCCGGAGTCGTCTAGAGTGGCGGGTCATGAACCAGAAGGGTCAGAGAGATAGAATCTTGATCGTTGATGACGATGAGAGCGTTCGCTCTGCTCTCGCGCTCTACCTGGAAGCGGATGGCTACGACGTGGTGCAGGCGGACAGTTGCCACGCCGGGCTGCGGGCCTTTCGCCTCGACTTGCCGCATGCCGTAGTTCTTGACTACTTCCTCCCAGATGGGGACGCCCTGGCACTGCTCAGGCGGTTCCGAGAGATCGACCCCGAGGTTCCGGTTGTCGTCCTGAGCGGGCACGGCTCCATCGATCTCGCCGTCGCCACGCTCCACTATGGGGCCGCGGATTTCCTGACCAAACCAGTCGAGCCCACCACGCTGGAGGTCGTCCTCGCACGTGCCCTGGAGGCTCGTCGCAGTTGGCGCCGAGGCGAGGCCGCTACTGACCGGGCGCGGCGCCTGCGGCTTGATCCGTTTGTCGGCTCCAGTCCGGCCATTACCCGCGTTGCGGAGCAGGCTCGCGTGGTTGCTGCCGCCAAGACGCCGGTCCTCCTGCTCGGCGAAACCGGCACGGGAAAAGGCGTGCTCGCGCGCTGGATTCATGACCACGGACCGCGTCGCGACGAGTCTTTCGTCGACTTGAGCGGCGCCGGCTTGACCGCCGAATTACTTGAATCAGAGCTCTTCGGACACTGCAAGGGGGCGTTCACCGATGCGCATACGACGAAGAAAGGCCTGCTGGAGGTGGGGCATCGGGGTACGATCTTTCTGGACGAGATCGGGGACATGGAGGTGCGCGTGCAGGCGAAGGTGCTAAAGGTGCTCGAAGAGAATCGGTTTCGTGCGCTCGGAGGTCTCCAGGATCATCACGTCGACGTCCGACTGATTGCCGCCACGCACCGCGATCTGGACGCGCTCGTGCGCGCCGACTTGTTCCGGCGCGACCTCTACTATCGGATCAATGCGTTTCCGATCGAGCTACCCCCGCTGCGGGAACGGCGCGAGGATATTCCGCTACTCGCTGAGGCGGTGCTGGCGCACATCGGCGCCGAGATGGGGCGCGCGCACCTCGTCCTCGCGGCTGAGGCGGCGGAGGTGCTGCAACGGTGCGACTGGCCGGGCAACGTCCGTGAGCTGCGCAACGCGCTCGAGCAAGCGGTGCTGCTGGCACATGAAGGACTTATCACGGCCGCCGACCTCGGCGCTGGGGCAAGTCGGCCGGCGGCAAGCTTCGGAGCGGCCAACCAGCTTACCCTCGAGCAGGTGGAAAAGCAGCACATCACCGCCGTACTCACTGAGCTTGGAGGCAACGTCGCGGCCGCATCACGTCGCCTGGAAATCTCGCGCAGCGCGCTCTACGGCAAGATGAGCCGGCTCGGCATCGCTCTGCGCCCTCGCTCCAATTCCGGCTAGCGGGCCGGCGAGTCGAGGCGGCTGCTTGCACCCCCGCCCAGCCCGTGCGTGTGCGCGCCGTCGAGCAGGCTCAGGAGTACTCGTACGGTGAGCTGAACGAGTATTCGTCGTCCTGCTGATCGCCGCCGCCGACCGGGGGGCAGGAGAGCGTGCTGCGCAACGCGTCGCTGATGGCAGTATCTTCGTCGCCGGAGTGCGCGGCGCCCCGGCGCGCGTGTGCGACACGCGCCACCACGTCGCTGGCGTGGCGACCAACGAAATAGGCCAGCCTTTTCCCGCACTCGTCGAAAATCCGAATGGCGCCCTGGCTATCCTCTTCGTAGCGGTATCGCATGCACGTTCTCCCTCTCAGCGCTCGTCCGCCCCCGGTCAGCACCCGTAGCGCGGACGGCCGCCGCACTCTCGCCTATACCCACGATAGTCGCCAATAACAACGAGATCTCCACGCCTGAATCGACCGCCTGCTTGACGTCGACGTGACAGCACCCCCCTCCCTCCCCCGGCTTGCGAGGGGAGTGAGGTGGGGGCTGCGTGATGTGTTTTCCGCGCAGCTTGCGGGCGAACAGGCGGTGCTTTCGGGTACGCCCGTCAGTCCTCCATCTGAATGATTTCCACGCGCCGATTCTGCCTCCTTCCGCTTGCGGTTTTGTTGTCGGCGAGCGGTTCCGCTCCTCCCTTGCTCTCGACTTCGATGCGCCCCGAATCGATTCCATGGGTCTTGACCAGGTAGTCTCGCACCGCGGTCGCCATCGCCATGCCGCGCTCGTGTTGTGCCTTTGCATTTCCAGTCGTGTCCGTGTGCCCGATGAGCCGCAGCCGGATGTCGAGATGGCGGTTGAGCGCAATCGCGACGTCATCGAGCTGCGCCTTCGCGATGTTGTCCAGGCGCGCCCCCGGAAACCGAATCACGGGAAGCGGGACGATTACTCTGAGCAGCGTGCTGTCCGTGCCACTACCGCTCAAGCCGGCCGGATCGGTAACCGTGCACGTGATCGAGATGTTGCCCGTGCGTGCGACGTCGAGATGCCAGGTGATGTTTTCGCCCTCACCCTCCACTTGGCCGTCCTCGGGCCGCCACGCGTAGGTCAGAGGGTCGCCGTCCGGGTCGGTACCGGCGCAATGAACGGCGGTCCTCTCCCCCGGAGCGAGCACCTTGGTCGCGACGGTCACTTGCGCCTGCGGGGCGCGGTTCGGCCTCGGCGTAACCTGCACCGTCAGGCTGTCATCGGCGCGGCCACCGTGGCCATCATCCACCGTGACCGTAAAGGTCACCGGGCCGACCCACGCATCGTCCTCCGCCCTCCAGGTCGTGTTGGCGCCCTCACCAGTGACGCGGCCACGGGAGCTGTCCCAGAGATAGGTCAGGGAGTCGCCGTCTGGATCGCTCGCGGCCGCGGTCAAGCTAACCAGCTCGCCCACTGGCACTGTGGCGCGGTCCGCTCGTAGGGCGACGGTGGGCGGGCCGTTACGGGGGCGGCAGTAGGAAACGAAGGCGACGCCACCCCACGCATCGGTGCCGTGGCCCGAAATCAGCACGTTCCGGCGCACGCCGGCACCGATGCCGAATCCTTTGTGCTGCCACTCCAGACCCAGCGTCGCGTCCAACGGATCGTCGGGGGCCGCGTCGCCCGCCTCAAAGCCCACCCCGGTGAGCTCGAAAATGCCCCGCAACGGCTTTGTAGCGGGAATCGCGATCCCCACTCCGTAGCGAAGCTCGTCTGGGATGTCCGCTCCGTCCATGTCGCCCGTGATGAGGTAGCCAGCGTTGAAGTGCATTCCGACTGGTCCCGCCTGCTTGCTGACGAGCACCGTCAAGCCGTAGTCGGTTCTGCCCGTTCCCAGCCCCTTCTCCTCGTCGGCCGTGGGGAGCTTGACGTCGCCGCCTAGCCCGACCCCGAGGGGGGCGCCGCGGTGTTGACTGAGGAAGGCGTAGCGCGCACCCATGAACACATCACCTGCGCCTCGCCGGGTGAGCTTCCGGTCCGCGTAAAATCCGCCCCAGCTAGCCGGTTCCGCGGCGGTGCCGTCGGCCTCGATCTGGAAGTAAGGGAGCTCGACACTGAGCTCGAGGTCGGGAAGGGGAGCAAAGGCCACGCTCAGAGCGCCGGTCTTGAGATCGATTTCGCCGGGCTCGCGATCATACGCGTCCAGCCACAGACCGACACTGAAACCGCCACGGCCAAGACCTTCCGCGGATTGAACCGTGAAAAGCCCCGATTTCCCCGTGACTGTGGTTCCTGTCTGCGCAATCTCTTCCGCCGCCACTGGTCGCAAAACGCACGTGCAGGCAAGTAGCAGGACGAGCACGGCAGCCCTTGATGGCGCCATGGGTGCCAACTGGTTCATGTCACGACCTCCAGAAGCGTCATGCGTACCCCACGGTCAGGGCCGCTTCGATTTCCTTCCCTCAGGAAGACAGCTTCCAGAGGGCCAAACCGAGCCAGAACTTGCAAAATTGGTGCCAAACAATTGTCGGCGCTGCGATGGGGGAAGTGCGGCGCCATGCGGTCCCGCAGCGAAGTAAGTTGGGGCCTCGATTGTCGTTGTCCAAAATTCGGACACCATGTAGCGAGCTCGGACAAATGGCCGAGGTACCCGTTTACCTCCGCCCCGTTTGGGGGGACAGAGGGGGGAGATTGGGAATGGCGCAACAACGCGCTCGCGCCCGCTCTCTGAGAACCGAGATGACCGACGCTGAACGACTTCTCAGGGCGAAGTGTTTGCGGCCGTTTCCGCGTTGAGATTTGCTGCCCCTCGGTCTACCGTGTCCTGAGGATCCTATCGGTAATGGCGGCATGACCACGCAACTGACGTGCAGCGGGCGCATCCTCTTCATCGACGGCGCCGACGGGTATCGGCGACGGCTTTCGCAGCTTCTGATGGCCAGCGGCTACGAGGTCGCCGCCGCGCGGGGCTGCCGCGACGGCGAGGAGGTAGCGGACCGCCACATCGATGTGCGCCTCATCGCCGCGACCCAAGGCGACCTGTCGGAGTTGCTGCGCACGGGCAGACTGCGCCCCGACTTCTACTACCGGATCAGTGCCTTTCCGATCGAGCTCCCCGCGCTTCGCGAACGCCGCGAAGACATCTGGCCCCTGGCCGCGAGTCTGTTGCGCCAACTCGCCGGCGAGCTCGGCCGCGGCGACCTTTGTCTGGCGGATGGTGTCCGCGAGGTGCTCGGCGCGTACGCGTGGCCCGGCAATATCCGCGAGCTTCGCAATGCGCTGGAACGTGGGGTGCTGCAAGCGCACGATGGCGCGGCTGAGCTTGCGCGTGCCGCCGCCCCGGGGCGGGGCGCGGCGAAGCGGGTGGCGGCGCCCGCCACGCCCTCAGATGGACCCGGGACGCGATTGACGCGTAGCTCGCGGATGTCTATCATGCAGTCGGAGCACATGAGCTCGATGCGAAGCACTCCTGGCGCTGAGAGGACCTCCCCATGACGATCCGGCCCCTTTCCTGGTGGGTGAGCGCGACCATCGGTATTTGCTCGGCTGCGCTCGGCAGCTCATGCGGTGGCGGCGGTGGTGGCGGCGGTTCGACCCCCCCGCTGGCTCCCCTGCGAAGCGCCGATTGGGTGACGGTGCGCGGCGATCAGCTCACCGCTTACCGCGACGCGATGCCAGGAGACAGTGCGCCGCGGGCGGCGGCGGAACCCGGCGAGCTCCGCGCCTACGCGTGGCGCCAGGGCGCATTCCAGGCCATTCCGTTTCAGATCGACGAGAAGAGCGCCGGCGATCAATGGGTGTACCGCACCTACCCCGGCGAGGTCGATGCTGATACCGGCATTGACGACAATGACGAGCTGGTCGTGGCCGCAAAGGATCTCGGTGAGCGGGCTCCAGCCACGGCCTGGCTCAACGACGCCGACGCCAGGCGGTACCCGCGCGCCGAGGTCGAGGTGACCGATCCCCTGCAGCCCGGCCTGCAGCGCTTTGCCTACCTGTTTCGGACGACGACCGGCGCGCTGAGCCCGGATGATTACGTCGCGCACGTTGGCGCAAGCGGTTTCAACACTAGCCCACCTCAGGTGCGCGGGCTCGGCTACGAGCTCGGTTTCAACCATTCTTACCGCGACAGCCTGTACGACTACCTGCGAATTCTCGCCGCCGGCCCGACCGACACGACGTCACCCGATCTGCTGGACAAGATGAAGGCCAAAGGGGAGGCCAAGGTCAAAGATCCGGTGTTCGGCACCTGGGTCCAGGTCACTTTCAACGAGGGCCTGCCCGCGATCTCGGTGAGCCTGACCGGCCTCATCGACGGCCCGATCCGGGTCGTCGAACGGTCGGAGCGGCACATCTTGCTCACGCTTCTGGGACAGCCGCTTCTGGATACCACGGTGGAAGCGGAGGCGCTCTACTACCCGTGGTCTGTTCGCATCCCGCTCGCCTTCGATCCGAGCGAGATCGGCGGAGCCCTGCCCGCGGGGGTGAAAGACGTCCTCGTGTCGGGCACGATCGATCTGGCGCCCACTGCGGTCGGCATGCGCTTCAGCAACGCGCACGTCAGTGGGGTGCCGATTGACGGCAAGCCGGATTCCGTACCGCGGGATCTGAGCTCGTGGTCGGCAATCGAGGGCAGCAATGGGCGGCTGGTCGTAGTCGGCAACTACGGGAGCTTTGCTGGAGTGTCCTTCTGCTACGTCGACGATAGCAGCGGCAACGCTCAGCACTGCGTGGCGCGCGCCAAGGACACGGGTGACGGCATGTCCTACGGCGAAGCAGGGCTGCTCATCGACGTCGCGGCGTTCCTTGCGGATCCGGCGACTGAAGCCGCGGATTTGACGCAAACACTCTGGTTACTCGGTCCGGATAGCACCGAAACGGGCGAGACGCTGCTGCGCCACCAGCAACAGCCGCTGGTGGCGAGCACGGCGATTTCGACGTTGTGATGGGATCATGGCGTCTGACGCCACGATGGCTGGCCTTGTCCGCCAACTCGGGCGTCCCGCCGCATGAGCACCCTGCTACGCGCCAGCCGCCAGTCAGGCTCGGGCGCTCTCGCCGTGCAATCGCGCGCGACAAGTGAGCTGGCGTGATCCTTGCATCTGGTAGCGTCGGTCGGGGCGACGGCCGCGCTCAACAGCACGTCCGACGCGCTCCTTGCGGGCCACCGCCCCCACCGACTCCGCGGACGTCTTCACGCGTGCCTCCTGGCGTACCGGCCCCTTCTGGCGAGGGGCCGGTTTTTTTCGCGCCCTACGCGACCGCAGGGCGCGCCGCACCGCCTAGAACCGAATCCCGGCGGCCAGGCTCAGCACGTTGTCCTCATCCAAGAACAGCGCCTTCGCCTGCATGTAGGGCACGACGTCCTTGCTCTTCACGCCAACGCCAAACAGCGCGTTGCCGCCGACATCGGAGTGCGCGTCCGCCGGCCCATCTGGATTGGTGTGTACCAGCGATGGTCCACCACCCAACCACAGGAATAGCGATGAAGCCGTGTCGATGTCGCGGTGGAAATCCAGGCTGAACGTATTGACGTTGGCCGTGTCGTCGAAACGGTGCTCGGCATTGGGATTCACCCACCACTTTCCCCCCAAGGGGGCGACGAGCTCGGCGCCAGCCAGTAGTAAATTACTGTCTTCGGCGTCCTTGTCCTCATAGACGCCGCCCCGAACACCGACCAGCACCTCGGCCGCAGTGATCGGGGGAAGCGCGATGACCGCGGTTATGAACGCCGCGATCGCGAAAAGGTTGAGTCCAATCCTCATCCGCATGTTTCTCTCCTCTGTGTGAGGTTCGCACCGGGCCGCTCGACTGCTTGTCCGCCGCGCCGCGCCGAAGGCGGCGCGGAGCTGCCAAGAGCCGATCGATCGCGGTTACGAAAGGAGGTCGTAGACGCGGCGAACGCCGCTGGTTCCCGAGGCGACCTCGACCGAGATCCGGCGATGTTCCGCACCGGGCAACCGGCCACGCAGGCTGACGACCCCGTCGGTCGCCTCCACCTCGACGCGAAAGGCGTTGGCACCGAGGTCTCGCATCAGGCCCAGCTTGATCTTGGCCTCGAGCACGGCGTCGGCGACTTCCTCTCGCGCCTCATGGAAGCGGTTGGCGGCCCAGCTTTCCCCAGCCGGCTCCGCGGCAACGACGACCAGGTGGTTTCTGACCTTGTCGACGCCCTCCACCGCGGCTGCGACCTCCGCCGCGAGCTCTTGCTTCGCGCGCGTGTCGACCTCACCGAAAAGCATGGCCTCTTCGCCATCGACCTCGATTCTCAGGCCGATAGCATCGGTACCGAGCTGCCGTAGCAGCGCTAACCGTATTGAGGTCCGCAGCAGCTCGGTGGATACCCTCTCTTTCAGGCCGGTCAGGGTCGGCGAGCCGTCGCGGGACGGTTCGCCCTTCGCATCGCTCGCCGCGGCAGCATTCTCGTCCGCGGACGGCGCGGCGGGCGCCACCGGTGCGGGCGCTGCCGGTGCGACCTGATCCTGGTCTTGCCCGCCGGCCGCGGCGCGCGGACCCAGGCAAAGAGGAATCATCATCAGTGCGACCGCTGCCGCACCCCGTAGCGATTTCGTGAGCATGTGCAAAGGATCCTCCTTGTTTGATGAGCACACGAATAGGTATCCGCTGCTCTGTTGATAGATCGACTTGCTCTCACGATCGGGAACGCTGCGTTGTTCCGGGCGCAAGCCTGCGCTCGCTCGCAGCTTCCTGCTCTTTACTGTGAATGTGGCTTGCGCCAAATACGTCCTCCCCGCGATCCCCGCAATCGCGATGGGGAGGAAACGATCATGCAGCGCAAACCAACAGCAACCAATTCAGGGTTGCACAAGTCAATTCAAACAAGTGGATTCATGAAAGGTTCCGCTACGCTCCTATACGGTTTGCATACGCCGCGTAAGAAACCGACGGCAAGCGCCGGATTCGGGGATTTCCGGAAACTTCGCGTCGACGCGATCGAGGATTGCGGCGGCATCGGCAAAGCGGTTCAGCAGCGTCGCCACCAGCGCCATGCCGATCGCGCCGCACGGAGTGGCGGGGTTGACATCGTGCGCGCGATCGAAGTAGACGGCCGCGCGATTGAGGTCTCCGCGGCGCAGGCAGAGCCGCGCCTGCCGGAGCAGCTCATTGAGCCGAAACGCCGGGTCGCCGTGCGAGGATCGAGTTATTGCCGTCATCGTGTCACCTCCGCCTGGCTACCAGAACCTGAGCTTCTTGACGAATTCGGCGACCGTGGCTGCGGCATCGCCGACCGCGCCGACCGTCGCCACCGCCGCCGCCTCCACGCCTTCGGCAACCTCCACGGCGACCCGTTCCACCGCCTCCGTAGCTCCCTTGGCAACCGCGCGGGCGTCGCCCCAGCCCAGGCGGCCGTCGCCGTTGACGTCGACCAGTCCTTCCGCCGCACGGATGGCGTCGTCGAGCGTGCCGGCGACCTCAGCAAGGGCCTGATCGACGCCATTTCCCTCCTTGCACAGCCGTTCTTGCTCGTAATACCACCCCGTGCCCCCGAACCGATCGGCTGGCCCGCCATCGTTGTAGATGTCCATGAGCCCGGTGCCGAGAATCCCCTGGCGCGTCTCGCCGAATTGTGTCTGCAGGTTCAGCGTCTGGCGGTCGTCGCACTCCATCACGAGGTTGACGTCCTCGCTTGGGATGAGCACCGCGTCACCGCGTGCGACATCGCCATAACCGCGGAACTTGTCCTTCAGGATGTGGTCGCGAGGATCGTACCATTTCACGCCATCGGCACCGTGGCCCGCCCATGCATCTACTTCCTCGTTTTCCGCGAGCCGGCTCCCGTGGGCCTTGTAGGAAACCGACGTGGTCAAATCGTCGCGCCCCGTGCGGTCGCGCAGCGCCGCGAGATCGTCCTGCTCATATAGCTCGCCGAAATAGTGGCGCGCCGCCAGCACGGACTCCACTTCGTGATCTCGCATCCCGATCTTCACGAAGGTGGCCTCCGAATCGAATTCGTGCTGGCTCGCTTCGTCCTTCCCGAGCAGTTGGGTTACCCACGATCCCTGCCCGGCATAGCTCTGATTGTTGTAGCGCTTGTAGGCCAGGATGACCTCGTCGAGATGCTCCGGGCTGACTTTCGCGGAAGCGTAGACCGTCGGCGTGATGCCGGCATTGTGATCCCCGACGTGGTCGACGAGCCGGTCATCGATGTCAATTTCGTTGCGGGGGCTGTCCAGGCGCCCGAGAAGCGCGCGCCGGAGCTGATCGTCGCCGCTCATGGGTGTCGCAACTCCCTGGCTGCGGAGGTCGGCCGCCACCTGCGCGGCGTCTTTGGGGTCCACGCCGGTGGCCCGCAGCGCCTTGTCGACCTGCGCCATGTCGCTCATGTCGATGCGGACGGCGCCGTCCCGGGCGCGGAAACCGGCCTGCTGGAGCCGCTCCCGCTGCTCCGCGTCGCGGATGACGAAGTCGGCGTTTCGGATCGAGTGCTCGAGCGGCACGGGGAGCTCGTCGCCTTTCTCGATGAGCAGATTTTGGTTGTGCGCGCGGAGCTCCTCTCGGAAGAGGTGCGAGACGTCCAGATCGCCGTTGCGGTCGATCGTCGCGGCCGCCAGCGTGAGCTCGGCGCCGTCCGGCCCCTGCTTGTTGAGCGGGGTTCGAGCGATCTCGGCGAGCGTCTCGCCGCGTCCCTGTAGGCGCGCGTTCGGGTACGTCCGAGCGAGCTCGCCGACGGACAGCGACCGGCCGACCTGCGCCTCGCGCGCGCGGACATCCTCGAGGCTGACGGACTGACGCGCAGCGTCGGCGGCGCCGGCGGCATCGAGTGGCGCCGCGGCCGCGGCGGCCGCGGCGGCCGGAGCTTCCATCGCCGCCGTGGGTGGGCCTTGGCTCCCGGCGGGCAAGTGCGCGCCGAGCTGCTCGCGCGCCTGCAGGGACAGGCGCGACAGAATCCGGCCACGGTCGCCGGCGGGGACCTCCGCCGCAAACCGCCGCGCAAAAGCCGCCAGGCGCCCGCTATCGCCGCCGATTCGCTCCACGAACTCGCTCAGGATCTCGCCGCCATTCAGCCGACCGATGCGCCCGACAAAGCCCGCGAAGGTCGCCATGTCGGCCCCCATGAGGGCGCTGTGAGCGGCGAGCGCGTCAGCGCTACCGAACGCGAGGGGTGACAGCAGCGCTGCCGGCGAAAGGGCGGGGACGGGTCCTGGGTCGGGGGTGGCGTCCGCGCTCGCCGGAGCAGCACCGTCGCCGACTACGCTGTGGCGCAGCCCGAGGCGATCGCACGGCGCTCCGGACTCGAAGCTGTCAGCGCTGTGAGGTCGGTCGGCTCGCGGAGCCGCGCTCGCGTCCGCCGCGGATTTCGGTCGTTCTCCCCGGCCGGTTGTCACCGTCGCGGGATCGGGTCGAAATGTCGCCGCATCATCTGTTCGCCTGACAATCATGGCAGTGTGCCTCCTTTCCGAGGGGAGGTGCGCGGCGTGGAGAGTCTAACCCCGATTCCCGACGCCGGCGCCGCGCTCGGGTGGACCGAGGTGACGGGGGGCTATGCGAGCAAATACTACGCTGGCTGCGCGCGGAGGGCAACCGCTGGGCCGCGACCTCACTCTTGTGAGCGGAAGTAGCCGTGCCCTGCGGACGAAACGAGCAGCGCCCAGCCGCCACCTACCCGCAGCAGGAACGGGCGGCCGTCATTCAGCTCCACTACCGCTTCCCAGATGCAGACGGTGGTCGAGAAGTCCGGGCTGTCCGCCGGCGGCGCGAACGCGGGATTTTCGAAGCGGGCATTCCGGCTCAGCAGGCGGTGGATGTTCGCGACGTCGAGGTCGGCGGTGGCGGAGGTGACGGCCTTGAGCAACAGGATCCGGGACACCGCGGCGACTGGTAGGACCTCCGCGAGCAGTTTGCCGGTCCACGGCTGCTTTTCGCGATCCATGGCGTTCTTGGCCAGGTCTACGTAGACCGGCATGTCTGGCGGTTCGGCGGCCGCCGTGGGTGCGGGTCCAAGAAACAAGCCGAGCAAGATAGCGGAGACGATGAACGGGATCATTGGCGTTCCTTCGCAGGGAGGGTCTATTGCACCTTAAAGACGACGGCAGACGTCTTTTTCGTTCGCTTGCCTGTTCGAGCATGGCGTCCGCCCCCTTGGCGTCGCCGCGGACATCGCCATGACCGCGTCGATCTGCCGACCGAGTTGTGGCACGGTCCTTGCTCATTAGGTGGTCAGAAACACGGCGCGCCTGGCCAATCGGGCCACGGCGCCGGGAAATCCATCTACCACAGTAGGAGACAGAAATGAAACGCGCTACCTTTTCCCGCCCCGTTACCGCCAGTGCCTTCGTTGCCGCAGCGCTCATGGTCACAGCCCCGGCACCGCCTGCCGCCGCCGGCGACTACTGCAAGGCGTTCATGCATGCCGACCAGCGGGGAGAGCTCAAGCTG
Source organism: Candidatus Schekmanbacteria bacterium (assembly GCA_016188575.1). Taxonomy (GTDB): domain Bacteria; phylum CSSED10-310; class JACPHN01; order JACPHN01; family JACPHN01; genus JACPHN01. Next base: position 340 of record JACPHN010000100.1, on the reverse strand, counting down.
ATGAGCCTCGCCGCACCCGACAGTGACGGCATTGACACCTGGCGCAGCACGTCGGTGCGACGGCTCGCCAACGAGCTCGATGGCAATCTCGGATCGAACATGAACGACCAGGTCTCCAGCATCAGGATCCGTGCCATGGACACCGACGTGTATCTCTACGCCTTCACGGACACGAACTTCCGAGGAGAGCTGCGCGTCTTCCCTTCAACGCTGGCGAAAAACGACCGGGGTGTGCCGGCGAAAAGTAGGCCAGACGGGGCGTGGCAGTTGGGTGGGTATGGCCGGGAGCAAGTAGGCCTGTGGTGGCTTGATCCGTGAACCGACGGCCGGGGATATCGGT
>JACPHN010000099.1 GCA_016188575.1 Candidatus Schekmanbacteria bacterium | reverse complement strand
CCTGGGGAAGGAAGTCGATGTCGGCGATGGTCCGCCCGAGGATGCGAGAGAGCAGCAGACAGGCCGACTCCTTGTCCTCCATCAGGTACTTGAAGATCACGTCGTACAGCGGATTGGCAATCTGGATCATGGTCACGTGCCGCGAGCGGTTCCCGCGGCGCCGCTGCGGTGGCAACTGGGTCGGGTGGTCACGTCCACGGGCCACCTCTGGTGCGGGCAAGCTCCGGTTGGCTATCTAATTCCCGGGGAGAGGGAAGTCAACTTCTGGCGTCGGCCGAATGTCAGGTGATGCTCCTTTACAAGTGTCCACGCGCATTGCGCTCGCCATGGTGTAAACCAATTCCGCCGACGCCCAACGTTGCGCTCAGGCGCCGCTGTGCACCAGAGCAGGGAAGGCGGCGATCGCCATCGCACGCGGTCGCCATCGACGATTCGGCAGCACCGGTGTACACGATGTCGGTGGTGCGCACCCCGGAGAGCGGTATGCAGCGGATAATCGAACAACAGGACGAGTGGCTCCACCCGGCCGCTAACCTGCCGCACTGGCAGGAGAGCTTCTATTTCAACGTCGTCGATCCCGCTGCGGAGCTGCTGCTCGTCGCGCGCATCAGCGTCCGGCCCGACGGTCGCGGTGACGGGCTCGTTTTTGCCCTCCACCGGGGCCGCCCGGTCCTGCTCTATCCCGCCATCGGCGTGCGCGTCGGGGTCTACGCGGAGCGCGGCCTGGTCCTCGCCGCCAGAGGACTGCGCTTCACCATGCTGGAACCGCTCGTCCACTGGCGCCTGCAGCTCGCCGGCGCGGGGGCCGACGTCGCTCTCGATTGGCGGGCGCTGCACCCGGCCGTCGATTACCACGACAGCGAAGGCGAAGGCCTCGCCGGAATCGCGGCCCACCACTTCGAGCAGTCCGGCGTGGCGCGCGGCGCGCTCCGCCTCGGCGGCGCCACGATCGGCGTCAACGGGCTCGGGCAACGCGACAAGTCCTGGGGAGCACGGGCCTGGTCCGAGATCGCCGGATGGGATTGGATCAACGCGTTCTTCGGTGCGCGGCTCAGCGTCAACCTCTTTCGCGGCCCGGGGCCCCGGGCGCCGATACCTTGCGGATACGTGCATCGCGATGGCGCGACGACACCGATTTTCAGCGCCGAGGTGGCCTATTCCCGAGGTGGCGTGAAGGCGCCCCGCTTTCGCCAGGTCCAGGTCACGGCACACCCCGCGGATGGGGAGGAGCTGATCCTGCGCGGCACCCCTGTGGGGCGCTTTCCGCTCGCGTACCGCGGGTTATGGCTGGAGGAAGTGCACGCGCGCTGGGTGCTGGAGGGCAGACGCGCCCGAAAGAGCGGCGAACCAGCGCAGGCGTGCTCGGCGCCCCACCCCGACATTTACCCCGCGAGCGGGGCGAGGAGGGACGGTGAAGGTCTCGGGCCTGTCCGTGCGCCTGCGGTCCCCGAGGGCGAGAGGGCGCCGCTTCAGGGATACGGAGTCGTGGAACGGGCGGTTCACGTGGGCGTGGGGGGAACGGTGCGGCGCCTGCCGGACCTCCTGGCGACGGGCATCCAGGCGGTGCTGAAAGGGGGGCGCGGCTGGTGATCGCACCCTTGAGCGCGACCGCGCATCTCCCGCTGTGGAGCGTGGGCGGCAAGTCAGCGGGGTTGCTGGCCCTGCAGAGGGCGGGGATCCTGATTCCGGAGACGTGGGTGATCCCTGCCGACAGTGTGTGCTGGCGGCTGTCGTTGCGACGCCGGGCGGAGATCTTGCGCCGCTTCTGGTGCGATTTCACCGCCGCACATCCGGAAGCGCAGCTCGCCGTGCGCAGCTCTGCGGCAGGTGAGGACTCTCCCGGCGCGTCGCACGCCGGGATCTTCGCGAGTGTCATTGGGGTTGACGGCGAGACGGCGCTCCTCGAGGCCGTGCTCGCTTGCCGGGAATCCGCGCTGTCCGAGCGCGCGCGCGCCTACGCCACCGCGCACGGGGAAGCTCCACCCGAGTCCATCGCGGTGATCCTTCAGCGGCTGATTCCGGCCGAGGTGGCCGGTGTGCTCATGACCGCCAACCCGCTGCGGCCGTGGAGCAAGGAAATTGTCATCGAGGCCGCGCCCGGCCTCGGCGAGAAACTGGTGTCCGGAGCCGTCGCCCCGAGCCGGCACACGATCGGCCTGTTCACGGGCGAGCTGCGGGACCATCCGGGCGCGCGTAGCGCAGGCTCCTGCTTGAACGAAGAGCAGCTTTGGGCCATCTGGCGACTCGCACTGCGCGTCGAGGCCACCGTCGGCCCGGCTCAGGATATCGAATGGGCGTTTTGCGATGCGCGGCTGTATGCGTTGCAACTCCGGCCGATGACCGCGATCCCGAGCCCGGCTCCGGCAAACGTGTGGTCCCGGCGGTTCGGCGACGAATATCTCGCGGATTGCGCCTCGCCAATGAGCCACTCGCTGCTCGGAAACTGGATAGAGGATGAGCTGCTGTGCGATTTCGCGCGGCGCTTCGGCGTCGCCCACTTACTCGCGGATCCACCGCTGCGCCTACATCGCGGCTACGCCTACGTGAGCGGTGAATACGTGGCCAGGATGCTGAGCGCGCTGCCAGTGTCGCTGCGGAGGGCGGCGTCCATGAGCTGGTTCGATGACACGGGAATGCAGCACATCCGGGACGAGCCTTTTCGGCCCTGGGTGCTGCTGAGCGCGCTCGCGAAGACTTCGAGTGAAGCGCTGGCGTGGCCGCTGGCGAACCTGCGTGCGGCGGAAGCGCACTTTGTCGACCTCGGCCGCCGCTTTCGCGGCGACCCGGAACGTCGCTACCGGGGGCTGGATCGCGACGCGCGACGCGAGGCCCTGTCCGCGGTGATGGCCGCGGGCCGGCGGCACTTCCAAATCATCCGCTGGGGCATGGGGCTGCACGCGCCGATGCTCTACGCAATCCTTCGCGGCACCCTGGCGCGCTGGGCCGCGGATCCCTCGGGAGAGCTGTTCTTGAGCGTCCTCGGAGAGCGGCAGCGCACCCTGACCGGCGCCGTCAATCGCGAAATCCGCGAGCTTGCCGACCTCGCCCGCGCTGATCCCGAGCTGCGCGCGCGACTGTCGGCAACGCGCCTCACGTTGGCCGATCGGCAGCAACGCTCACCGTTCTGGCAAGCGTTCGACGGGTTTCTGGAGCGGCATGGCCATCGGTCTCCATCGCGGGACTTGAACGTTCCGACGTGGCGGGAGCGCCCGGAGCTCGTGCTTGGTCTGGTCGAGGCGCAGGCGCGCGGCGTCGCCGAAGGCGCGCGGCCGGTGCCGGGGACGCCAGCGGCGGCGGCGGGCGATCAGGCGCTCGCGGAGGTCGTGCGCCGGGTGCGACAGGGACGTCTGGGAGCGGCCGGAGCGGCCCGGAGCGCCGTCATCACGAGCATCGTTGACCTGGCGCGGCGGTTCACTCGGTACCGTGAAGATCAGCGCTACTACCTCGACATGATCCTGAGCCACGTCCGCGCTCTGGTGCTGCTTGCGGGTCGCGACCTCGCGGTCGCCGGCACACTGCAAGACGCCGAGCTCGTCTTCTTTCTGACCCGGTCCGAGCTGGAGAGAGCGCGCGCGGGAAGCAGACACCGCGATTCGCTGCAGGCGCTCGCCACCGAGCGACGCCTGCGGTATCTGCGCGATTCGGCTACCCGCCCGGCCACCTACCTGTACGACGATGTGGAGACGGAGGGACGGGACGAGCAGCGCGGGCTCGACGGCGCTCCGGACCGCCATGGTGCGCGCGAAGCCGTTTCGGCGCAGGAGCTCCTCACCGGATCGGCGGCGTCGCCGGGATGCTGCCGAGGCAGGGTGCGGGTCATTCGGTCGGTCGCAGACCTGGAGTCGGTGCGGGCCGGAGAGGTGCTGGTGGCGAGCGCGCTGGATCCCGCCTGGACCGCGGTTTTCGGCATCGTCTCGGGAGTGATCACGGAGACCGGGGGCATGCTCAGCCATGCAGCTCTCATTGCCCGCGAGCAAGGCATCCCGGCGGTCTGTGGGGTGGCCAGGGCGACCGATGTTCTGGTTTCCGGTGAGATAGTGGAAGTGGACGCAAACGGCGCCGTCGTCCGGAGGTGCAGGCGCGCCTGAGGTCACCGGACCAGCGGCCAGGTCAGCCTGGATCCACCGTCTTCTCGACGCGGCGTCGCCATCATCCATTGGGTTGAGAGGGTGTGAGGACCTCACCCGTCGAGCCACCTACAGACCAACCGGCGAAGTTGGGTACGAGACATCTCGGGCCTCGCCCTCGCCGCTCCCTCGATTCGCTCGAGAAGCTCCGCATTGAAATATCGGCCGTTCACCCACATACTTCATGACACATGGCGCCAGCCCACGTCCGCGTTAGCTGTGCCTGAGGCTCAGTCGCTTGCGGGGGGAGGTGCCGAACAAATACAGGAGATCTGGAACGTGAAGCGGATTCACGTGTGGCTGGTGGACTAGAGTCTATGGGTGGGGGAAAGGCTGCTTCTGTCAATCAGGCCCCAACTTACCGCGGTCGTGCTCCGGCCTCACCCCAGGCCAGTGCTGCTGCCCGCGGAAGCAGCAAGAAAGCCGATACGCGCTGCGAAGTAAAGCTCCGCAGCGTCTTGTGGCGCAGCGGAGCTCGCTTTCGTAAGAACGTCAAAGAGCTCCCAGGCTGTCCTGACATCGTTTTTTCGCGCGTACGCCTCGCCATTTTCTGCGATGGAGATTTCTGGCACGGCAGAAACTGGCCTGAGAGAAAGAGCAAGCTGGCAAGGGGCGCCAACGCGTGCTACTGGCTCGCGAAGATCGAGCGCAATCGCATGAGAGATCTGGAGCGAACCGCCGTCTTGGAGGCAGACGGGTGGACGGTCCTGCGATTCTGGGAAGCGGAGATCCTATCGGATGTCGAGGCCGTTTCGCGACGAATTCTCGATTGCCTTAAGGGCTTGACAAGCGCGCCGTGATGGCGTAAAAAAAGCGAACATGAGTCAGCGCAAAGCCATAAGCATTTTCACCGGTGCCGGAGGTCTGGACCTCGGCTTCGAGGCCGCCGGTTTCACTACCGCCATTGCGGTTGAAATGGACAGTGCTGCCATCTCAACACTTCGCCATAACCGAGAGTGGCCCATCATTGGCCGCGACATTCATTCCGTGCCGTCATCAGAGCTTCTCAAGGTTGCCTCTCTCCGAGAAGGCGACGCAGATGTGCTGATCGGCGGACCTCCTTGCCAACCTTTCTCCAAATCCGGGTATTGGGCATCAGGGGACACCCTCAGGCTCGACGACCCGCGTGCGGGGACACTGGCGGCCTACCTGCGGATTCTCCGCGATGCTCTCCCACGGGCGTTTCTGCTCGAAAACGTTCCCGGTCTGAGCTACAGGGGCAAGAGCGAGGGACTGCTGTTTCTCGAGCACTCGCTCGAGAACATCAACAAGGAAAGGGGTACCCATTACCGACTCAACATCGCCGAGCTGAATGCTGCCGACTACGGCGCGCCGCAGCTTCGCGAGAGGATCTTTGTCGTTGGCGGCCGCGAAGGGCAGACCTTCCAGTTTCCGGCTCCGACCCACCAGCCGCTTTCGGAGGGCGGTCGATTCAATCTGATGGGAATCGCGCCCTACACGACGGCGTGGGACGCCATCGGCGACTTGGAAGAGGATGGCGATCCGGAGTTGCAGTTGAGTGGCAAATGGGCCGATCTTCTCCCATCCATTCCCGAGGGCGACAACTACTTGTGGCACACGGCCCGGGGCGGTGGCCTCCAGCTCTTCGGGTGGAGGCGCAGGTTTTGGAGCTTCCTCCTGAAGCTGTCCAAGAGCAAGCCATCGTGGACAATACAGGCGCAGCCGGGACCCGCGATAGGTCCGTTTCACTGGAAAAACCGCCGCCTCTCGGCCCGGGAGATGTGCCGGCTTCAGACCTTTCCGGATCAGTATCATGTTCTCGGCAACATTGCGTCAGCCCAGCGTCAGATCGGCAATGCCGTTCCCTCGGTAGTCGCCCAGTGCCTGGCGGGAGCCATTCGAAGGCAAATCCTCGGTGACAATGTGCCGGCAGTGGCTACGCTTACGCCCCGCCGACGCGAGCCGGTGCCGGATCCAGAACCAGCCCTACCTGTCCCGGAAAAATACCGCTTCTTGGTTGGAGAGTATTCGGCACATCCGGGAACCGGGCGAGGCAATAGAGCCGCGCAACGGAACCAGGAAAGTGTCGACGCTGCAGACATCCGAGTGCGCGCCCCAGCTCCGCCAAGCCTATTTTCGGCACCTCGCCCTGCAGGCTAGTTGCTCATGCCCTGGCGGCTGCTTCACTCAGCACCTTATCCACGTCCGCTGTCCATAGATCGTCGAGACGAACGGCGTGATTAAGCTTTCCCGAGCATCTTGGGTGCTGTGGGAGGTCCCCGGTGAGCATGTACCGAAACTCCCATTGCTCGGTGCATGAGTGCAGACAGGCAGCGACAATGGCAAAATCGGAAGCCGCATAAAACCGGGAACATGGGTCGGCCTTGGATGATCGGGTGCGCTGAAAATCCAGGCGAATAGTCCCGTCGACCAGGCGCTGTCTGAGCACGTTCTTGCACTCGATGTCGAATGGGCGGCTGCCGCAATACCGAAGACGAATATCGGCTGCACCTTCCTTCTCGAGCCGCACGCAATCGTGGACACCGGGGATTGCAGCAAGCTGCCGCTGCAAGTGCACCTCGGCAACCCAGCCACGAACTGCCATTTTGAGACGCGGCGCGGTGGCGATCAAATCCAAAAGCTCTTCGTGCGACAGCTCGAGCTCGGCGGCCAAGGCGTGCGGCACAGCCCTCCCCAGCTCGGTGACCTCTACGGCCGACCGTGCTTCAAGCCCGAGCTTCTCCGCAAGCATCTGACGATGCCCGGGATCAAGACCCAGTGCAGTTCGTTCGAAGCGAATGAACTGAAGAAAGCTCTTCTTCGTTCCTCCTACCAGAACCTCCGTTGGATATTCATTACGTAACCGATCGCGTTTTACACGCTCCCAGCTTGTCCAGCCTGTGCTCAATATTGAATCCACATTACTCTGTTTGAATTCGAGTGATATGAATAGCCTTGTCGGATTGTGCAAGACGGGATCGGCGCCAACAAAAAAACCATCGCGAATATTGATTCCAAAGAACAGAGTCGTATAAAGCCCAAATGCGTCTTGCCAGACCTCGTGAAAAGCCCCGTCCTTCGAACCGTACTTTATCTGAAATCGGTGCTCATCCGGTGGGCGGTTCAGTGTAGGTTCCGAATTGGCAAAGAACGCATACGCGAGAATCCCCATTCGCTCCCCCATCGCGGTTTCGAATGCCAGTCGAAAGGGTGCACGGTCTATCTCCGAAACGCTGAGGATCCGGCATCCGCAAACCTCGAGCGCCTCTACCATCCAGGAGACTAGAGGGCCACGGTCGGCTTTGCTGACAGCGTAGGTGTGATACCCAAGCATTGCTTGTCCCACTTGACTGGTCGCGCTCGAGGGTGAGCATGCTCAATAGTGGTAGTTGCCTCCATTGTCAACGGATCCGCGTAGACCGGCGCGCTACAGGCTCGGTCGCGGCTCGGCTGGCCGCAGCCGTCGGCCGTCGGAGCGCTCGCGTTCGCCTTGTGCCCTGTCGCCCGACGAGTTGCGCAACCGGGGGCGCCGGAGCGGCGTGAGACGGCAGTAGGATGCGCATTTCGGGGTGTCTTGGGGGCCAGCGAGCTCATGCCGCTGTTCGCTTCGGCTCGAGGTTGCTGAGATAGTCGAGGAGTCGCCTCGGCAGGCCGCTGATGGCGAGGATCGCTTTGCCGTGGTGAGGACCGATGGCGTTGCGTGCCAGTTGTCGTGCGAAAGTCAGCCGCCGGTGTGCGCGCTCCTCCCGCGTCATCATTCTCCGAGAAGTTGAAAAGTAATGCTCTCTTTTCAGGAGCACGGTTGGCCGTTCGCTTTCAACCCCCCCGCCCTGCCTGGCGCCCAAAAACTCGCTCCCACGGCGACTCTCACCCCTACGGGTCACACACTGTTGCGCAACTCGATGGCGATGGGCTGTCGTCCGGCTGGCCTCCCCCACCATAGTCGACAGTAGCCGTAGGACTATGGTGCGGACCGGTATGGCTGATCTGGGGCGCGGCAGGCAACGGACCGGGCGCCGCGCACAAGGAATCGCTGCTGGACGTCGCGGCCTCGTAGGGGCTCGGCATCCTCTCGGCGCGGATCTTGTCGTCGCCGGTGTCCATCAGGCCGCTTCGGCAGCCGCCAGGCACACTAGCCCTCTTCGGGGCCGCCGCATCCCGAACCATGCGCACGCCGTCAACCGGGCTGACCAGGATGCCGCCATTTACCTGTTGGAAATCGCAGTTTCGCCGCTACCACGCAACCAGCCTGGTCCGCAGGCCGAGTCAGGTCAAGGTCGTTTGCCTGTTTGCACCCACCGCCGGTTCGCCGTCGGCGTGACAGCGCCTCCCTCCGTCCCTCCCCCAGGCCCACTCGTGCCGCTACACTCGGCGGTGGAACCTGGCGCAGCAAGATCACGCAACGTCCCGCGTGCACCGCATCGGGCAGGGGCGCTGCCCGTGTACGGCTGTCACCTCGTGGTGAGCGACAATCGCTGCTTGGCTACGGAGGTGCGCGACTGCCTGGATGCGGTGGTGAGCGGGTGGCAGTCGGGGCTGGTGGTGGCAGCCGAACCGGCCATACTTGCCGCAGATAAAACATCTGAGGCGATTCTGGCCGCCAATTCGCCTCAATTCGCCCCGTTTCCGGACACTTTTAGCGCAGATGGCCGTATCTAGGGCAAGTATGGCCGGATTATCAGGTATTTCCCGGCCAAATTCGCGTTAGATGTTTTATCTCATCGGAAAGTGGCCGGTCCAGCGTCTTATCCTCGCGCCCCTTGATGGGCAGGTATTTCAAGAAGGCTCAATATGAGCCAAGCAAGCACAGCGCTGGGACTTCATTTACGCACAGTAGGCCTGCAGCGCGTCCTGGCGATAGCGCATCCTACGGCCCGACCGCCGCGCGCGCGCAGCGAAATCCTGTGTCCACATCCGTCGCGGTCGGCCCGCCCCAGCTCCGATAGGCGCCGCGCAGCGCGCCCTCGCTGTCGGCTGCCGAGCCGCCGCGAATGACGCGGTCCGTCCCGTCCGCCGGACCCGACGGGTCATTCGGAGGGCTCTGAGCATAATAGCCCGCGTCGTAGTAGTCGTTGACGATCTCCCACGCGTTTCCCGCGAGATCGAGCACGCCGTACGGGCTCGCCGCCGCCGGGAACGACCCAACCGGCACGGCCCCCGTCGCGTTGCAATACGCGTCGTCGTCAAACTTGGCACCGTTAGGCGCGGTGAGGTCGCAAACCGGGTCCGCGGCGCCCCAGGGGAAGATCCTCCCATCGAGGCTTCGCGCCGCCTTCTCCCATTCGGCCTCCGTCGGCAGCCGCTTGCCCTGCGATTGGCAGAACGTGCGGGCTCCATACCAGGTTACCTCCGTCAGCGGATAATTCTCGAAATCGGCCTCGGCCGTGTAGGCGAGCCCATCCCACAGGATGTGGCTGTCGGGGTCTTCGTCCCGCGTTTGCACGCAGGCATAGCCCGAGGTCGATGCGGTGTCCGAGCAGCCGGTCCGGTGGTCGATGCCGGCGCCGTTGAGCCAGCTCGCGTACGCACCGGTCGTGACTTCCAGCTCGTCGATGAAGTAGGCGTTGAGGGTGACGGCGTGCACGGGCGCTTCCCACGGCTCGCAGGCAAACCTCCCCTGGGAGCTGTCGCACCCCATCGCGAAGGTTCCTTCCGGAACCAGGCACTCGCCGTTCTCACAGGCCGACGCGACGCCGGTGGTCGTCACCGTGATCGTGCTCCGCGCGCTCAGCCCCGCCAGATCCGTGGCGACGGCGCTGACGACATATTCGCCAGGCGGCAGCGACGCGGTTTCCCACGTCACCGCGGCCTCCGCTTGGGGCGCCGTATCGGTGCCGATCAGTGTTTCGCCCGCACCTGCGTCCTGGTAGAAATCGACTTGCCGAAATCCCGTGTCGTCGCTTACGACCGCGCGCAGCTCGACCGCGCCGATGACAGTCGCGTGATCTGCGGGCGCCGTCAGGCGAACCTCGGGACGGGTCGTGTCCGTGCTACCACTATTGTCGATCGCGATCGCGCCGGAAAAAATCTTTTCTCCGAACCCGAGCGGGCGTTCGTCCCGGGGCAGCAACTGCAGTCGAACGATCTTCTGCACACCCGGGAAGTCTCGACTGCTGTCGAGCGTCAGCCGGACGGCGGTGCCTGCAGCAGTGACGGGTACATCTCTGAGCCCACAGAACGAGTCACCCTCGCTGATCGCGCCGTGCGACGTGCTGCCGATCGCCGCGCAGACAAGGTGCTCCGCATCGCCGCTATCGGTGGCCAGCAGCAGGTAATGGAGCGCCACATCCACCCGGCTGCTGTCGGCATCCGCCACGATAAAGCCAACGGGAATCGCGCCGCGGTATCCTTCGATCTGCAACGACAAGATGCGCGGATCGCGGCTTGGGGAGATCACTTCGCGGAGCTCGAAGCGCAAGGGGACATCGCGCCGGTCGAGCGCATACACCAGGCACAAGCTGTAGTCCTGGTCGGCTGGAAACCCCGCGGCGGCGAGCCCGTCGGTGACCGGCTGAGCGCCGGCGCCGAACATCACGGAAACCGCTGCCCGCGTCGCCGCGACCGGCAAGGCGAGCTGTTCGACGACGCCCGGCGACACCGTTCCGGCAAGCTGTTGGCGCGGATCGGAACTGCCCGCCACCAGCTCGAGCACGTCGTGGACCAGCCGTGGCATGGCTCCTTCGTAGCACGATCGGCTCATGCCCGGATCGAGGTCCAGCTCGCTCCAGGAGTCAGCGCCACCAAATAGCGCCGCGGTTTCGGCTGCGGGCGAGCGCGATCGCAGCGTCAGGAGAACCGTGCTCGTGACTGCCCGGGCGGGTAGCGTAGCCGGCGGTGGGAACGCGCCAGCGGGGTAGCGCGAGGTGGCCGCGAAGTGCGCTCCCGAGGGATCGATCGCGGTGACGATGAGCTGCAAGTCCGTAAGTGTCGCCGCGCACGTCACACCGGCCAGGGGCTCCTCGGTCTCGCTCGCCGTGCGGCAGGCGATCTCGGCTCGGCGCTGCCCGCCGGCGGTCTCGAGGACGAGCACCGCCTCTCCGAACGCATCGGTGCTGCCCGTCCCGAATGCGGTTGCGGCCGCGCCCGGAGTGGCCTGGACCTCGTTCGTGGAGGCGATGGCGCCGTCGATGCCGACCATCAGCACTCGGTAGAACAGCGTGGTGCCCGGGGCGAGACCCGAATCGTCAAACGTCGTGACGTCGCGATCGCTGATGGCGTGCACCAGCAGCCAGTCCCCGGCATCGGCGAGCACCAGTGCGGGCAGGAGCAGGATCGCTGCCGCGGCGGCCGTGCGTCCGGCGCGGCGCGCGCGGGAGCTGGCGAGCGCCGCGACGAGCACGCTCAGTGCCAGCGCGAGCGGCATTCCCCGGAGAGGCACCGGGAGAAAATAGCGATAATCGGTCGTGGGGGAACATCTCACCTCGTAGTGGTGAAAATCCGCCAGGGTGCTGCGCGTCCACGCCAGCGAGACCGACGTCGGCGTGAGCCGGGTGACTTCGAGGCGGGGAGTGTTGGCGCTCTGCGCGCTGGCGCTCACCGCGAAAGCGAGCACGAGCAAGACGGCGGCCCCGGCGCCGGGAATTCGGCGCAGCGGAGCGTGAGAGGCGCGCGCGTAGCCGCCTCCCGTACCGTTGCTCAGCTCGTTCGACATGGGCTGGTCTCGTGCTACCCATTGGTGCCGCGGGTGTAAGAGGTTGATTCGGGCTCCGCAGTGGCTCACTTTGGATCCTACTGGGGCCGCTCCCACAGTTCACGTTGCAAATTTCGTTCCAACTGGCCATCGTCACCGCTTCCCGAAATTCGCATCAGGACGCCATCCTGTGCGAGGAACGGGGTTACCAGCACCAGCGCGGAAGTAGCGCCGCCTCCACAAGTGGAACCGGCATTCCACGCGGTGGAAGCGGGGGTTATCGCGCGCAGACTCGAGACTCGCTCGCGATTACTTTCGCCCGCGATAGAACACGTGAGGGGCGAGCCACCGCCGCTCCGGGAGAACCCGTTCGCCGCAGAGCCGGGTCCAGCCCGCCGCCGCGAGATTGGTGGCCAGGCACAGCCAGCGATGGGCGCGGCGGCGGCGCGGCGACGCGCCAACACCGGGAGCGCTGAGAAAGCCATCGTAGAAGCCCAAAAGGCCGGCGCCCTCAGTGAAAAAACCGGCGCGCTCGTGCGCGTCGCGGAGCTGGGTCGCGTTGTACACCACGTGCATCTGCAGGCGCTCCACGTCCGCCAGGCGCTGCAGCCACCAGTTGACGCCGTGAAGATTGGGAACCGTGGTCACGATGTGCCCACCGACCTTGAGGTACTGGCCGAGCGCGCACAGGCGCTCGACCGGATCGTCGAAGTGCTCGAGCACTCCCATGGAGAACACGAGGTCGAATTGTGCCCACAAATCGCGATTTGCTTCGGGGGTGAACGCGTCGCGGCAGAGAATTTCGCCGTCCACGCGGGCGGCGGCGAGGTTCGTGCGGCCGAGCTCTGCGGCAAAGGGCTCGATGTCGACTCCCACCACCCTGCAGCCCGTGCGTTGGGCGAGCCATACCGACCAGGCGGCCGGTCCGCACCCTACTTCGAGCGCCGCCGGCCGGCGGGGGCGCTCGCCGAAATCACCAAGCAGCGCCGCCAGCTTCCGCACCAGCGGGCGGTTCATGTCCGGGCGCACCGGTCCCGCCCCGATGCCGGGCGCGAGATCGTCGTAGTATCCCCCTCCTGCCTTCCACAAGACATCACTGGCGCGAACAGCCATGGCCTCAAGCCTCCTCTTTGTTGTGCTCTGCTACGGTTTGCCCGGGGCCGGAGCCGACCCGAGCACCCGCTCGAGCTCGTCTCCAAGGCGTCGGCGCGCGGCGTAGAGCGCCGCCGGGTCGCTCTCCCAGCGAAAAGCCGACGCCACGATCGCCCCCACTTCGCGGTCGGCCACCTGCCGGGCTCCGTGCGCGGCGAGCATCGCCAAGTATTCGTAATCCTCTAACCCTTCGCGAATGAGCTTCAAGCGGATGCTTTCGATGGGAATGTGGGTCGTGCCCCCGATTCGCCCCGGCAAGCCGGGGTAGAACAGCGTCCCGTCGCCGTTGCCGCCGTGCGCGAACACGCTCTCCCAAGGATCGGGCGCGGTCGCGTACGCCTCGTTCATGGCGAAATAGAGCTCGCCGCGAATACCGTATTTCCAGGTCACCCACTCCATGATGCGGTTGGCGACAGGCGACACGTCGATGACATAGCTCGGCCACCCGGCGAAGTAGCTGCCACCGACGATGTCACAGCCGTGGCTGCCGCAGGCCTGATACCACCACAGGTCGTCGCCCTGGCGGAGGCGATCCTCGTATCCGCTGCGCGGCACCGGCGCGAGGATACAGTAGGGCTCGTTGTCCTTGAGCTCAAAGCAGTTGATGAGCGGCGCCCAGACATCGATGAGCGCGACGAGCGACGCATGAAGTGGGGCCGTGACCAGGTTGCGGATCTGCGGATCTGCCTGATGCGCCAGGCGCGCGCGAGCCGCGACCGCGGGCAGCATTTCCGCGGTAGGCTCGTCCCAGACGTAGTGGAAGAGCCGCTCGAACCACCCCCGCTCCCTGAAGTGCCGCGCCCACTCCCGCCAGTACGCCACCTTCTGCGCGTCGGATTCGAGCCCCGCGGGAGCGCGCAGGTCAACCGACGTCGCGCGCGCGCCCGGAAGCGGGTCGCGAGGCCCGAGGGCGGCCCCATCCAGAAAGGGACCGACCTCGGCATCGTAGTTGGTCCACTCCACGCTCCCTCCGGCGCCCTCGGGAGAAAACCGCGGCGGGGTCATCGTACCGCCATGAATGCTGAGGCGGTGCAGCAGCGCCGCCTTGGCGTAGAGCTTCGTGATCCACAGCAGATCCTCGTCGCTGGTGTACCCTCCAAGGTGCTGCCGCAGAGCCGAAAGACCGCTGAACCCAAACGTCGTGGGCAAGCTCGCGGTACTGGGCAACGCAAACGACCTCACCTGCAGCGTGATGCCGATGGTTTGCCAGTCGCGGCCGGACCTGGAGATTTGCAGGGTTCCGGAGTAGCGATCGGCGGCGGCTTCCGCTGGCACGTACACCTCGATCCACAGGGGCTGCCTGACACCTTGCCCTACGTCCAGCGGAAAGGCGTTGCGCGGCTCGTCTTCGTAGACGTCACGGCGCGGCACGAGCGCGTCGGGCCACGGCCCGGCCTCCCCTTCCTGCGACGACGGCTTTTGCAGCTCAATCATCCGCTCGCAGTAGACCCGGACGTGGCGGCGCTCGATGGTTGCTCCCGCGGCGCTACGCAAATCGGTGGGCACTGCGTCGACGTCTGTAAGCCCCGTGGACCCTCCCTCGAGCACCACCTGAAACGGTTCAAATTCGTTGCGCGCCGCCTGAAGCTCGATGGTCGCGGCGCCGTTCGCGCCGGCCGCGGTGTCGTGCGGGCGGATCTTCACGAGGGCGTGCGTTGCCCAGGCGCTCGGCGCGGTCGCGGCGGACTCCGGAGCCGCCTCGCACGCGCCTGCCGGGAGCCATAAGAGCAGCGCCGCCAGGGCGCGAAGGTTGCTGCGGAAAGATCTGCGCGGGTTGGCGCTTTGCGCGCGGTTTGCTCCAGTCACGGCGTGTCCCTCTTTGCTAGCGTGCACGTGGTGTGGTCTCGGCGCTGTCCGCCGCGTTACGTTGTCCGAGATAGCAATCGACGTGCCAGCCTGACGGCCCTCGCGCGCCAGCTCGGCGAGCGCTGTGCGGAGCGCGTTTCTGAGGCTCGGGAGCAGGGCGCGGTTACCATCGTCAGGAGCGAAAAGGGAATCCAGGTTCCGTCGCGATGGACTCTGGCCTTCCCACGCTGCCGGCGGTACCCTGGGAGGAGCCCAGCACGGATCTCGGAAAGGAGCACGCCAATCTGTTGCGCGGCGCCGTCGGCGCCCCTTACCCGCCTCGCGGGCTCGCGGTTCCAATGTGCGCAGCACCATGGTCCGATACTGTCCTCTCGCCTGGCCGGAGAAATCGAGAATGAAGTCACATCGCTTGCGCGTCTTGCTCGGCAGCGTCGTCTTTTTCACAGGTGTCGCGGTTTCGCAGGCTGCCGCCGGACAGGAGCACGCCTTCATCGTCGGCGGCGTCGAGGCCGCGCCCGGCGCCTGGCCGTGGCAAGTCGCCCTGATCAGGCCGAGTCTCGTCGCCGCCGGGTACTCGCTCTACGACGCGCAGTTCTGCGGTGGCTCGCTGATCGCTCGCGAGTGGGTCGCCACTGCCGCGCACTGCGTTCTCGACGACAACGGCATCGCCGACCCGGCGACGATCGGCGCGGTGGTGGGAGCTCACAATCTCGAAACCCCGGAGCCCGGCTACCAGCAGCTCGGCGTCGCGGCGGCGTACCCGCACGCGCTGTACAACGGCGCGTCGGGCGACAATGACATCGCCTTGCTGCGTCTGGCCAGGCCCGCCGACGTGAGCGGCGGCGTCCAGACCGTACCGCCGCTCGGCGACGCGGCCGGAAGCCTGGAGGGGGTGGTCGCGACGGTTACCGGGTGGGGCGCGACCAGCGAGGCAGGAGCGGGTTCGGTCGTCCTCCTCCAGGTCGAAATCCCCATTATCAGCAACGCGCAGTGCGAGTCGTGGCTGGACGACTCGCAGGGGCAACAGAGCTGGGTGACCGACAACATGGTCTGCGCGGGGTTCATGAATGGCGAAAAGGACTCCTGTCAAGGGGACTCCGGGGGGCCGCTTGTGGTGCCGAGCGCGGGCACGGGGTGGAGCCTTGCGGGCATCGTGAGCTGGGGGATGGGGTGCGCGCGGGCGCAGTCGCCGGGAGTCTACACCCGCGTCTCGCGCTATGCGGCATGGGTCGAGCAGATCATGAAGCCGCCCCGGGACGATAGCAGCGACGAGGACGATGGGCCGTTCGCCTGCTTCGCCGCGAGCCCCGGCACCAAGCGCCATGATGCGGATTCCCGCGCCGTGCTCGACCTCGTCTGGCTGCTCGTTCTTGCCTTTGCTACCCGCGGGGCCGCAACGCGGCGGCGACTCCGGCCGCGGGCGCGCGTGTGAGCCAGAACCGCCCCGGGCTCGTCGACGCGCACTGCCACCTGAGCGATCTCGACGACATCGACGCCGTCGTGTCAGCGGTGCGCACCGCTGGCATCGACCGTATCGTCGCCATCTCCATGGACTTGCCCTCAATGCGCCGCGTGCTCGAGCTGCACCGCCAGTTTCCGGACCTGGTGCTGGCCGGCCTTGGACATCACCCGGCGATTGCCGTCACCGCCACGGACGACGAGCGGCGCGCCTGCCGCACGTTTGCGCGCGAGCACGCCGCGGAGGCGGATCTGATCGGCGAAGTCGGCCTCGACTACTTTCACGCCCGCACCGAGGCGAGCCAGGGCCAGCAGCGCGCCGAGCTGGAGGCCTACCTGTCTGTGGCGGCGGACGCCCGGCTCCCGGTCAACCTGCATTCGCGGCGCGCCACCCGGGCAACGGTGGAGGTGGCGATCGACTTCACTCGCCAGACTGGCCTCGGTGCCCTCCTGCACTGGTTCACCCACTCCGCGAAACTGGCGCGCCAGTGCGCCGCGGCGGGCGTGTACATCTCGGTGGGGCCGAGCCTCATCAGCGGCGCCGAACAGCGCAAGGTCTGCGCGAGCATCGAGCGGGCGCTCCTGCTGCTTGAAACGGACTCCCCGCAACCGTTTGCCGGCGAGCCGGCCACGCCCCTGTGGCTCCCTCGCGTCGCTGCGGCCGTGGCGGAGATTTGGGGATGCGAGCTTGAAGAGGTCGCCGAGACCACCAGGGTGAACTTTGGCCGCTATCTGCGCCAGGGCGTGCCGGCAACGCGCCGGGAGCGAGCTTGAAGCGCCGCTCCGCCGCTGCCGCGGGAACCTTTTCGGCGGGTCACGTGTCAAAAAAGCCATACCGGTTCAATCCACTTGCCCGCAGAGGTCTGCATGATACTCGAAATCAGCTATCAATGGGGAAAAGCCCACGGTACCATCGCGCTCGAGGCGGCCGACGTCACGATCGGCCGCGACCCGGGTTCCTCTGTGGAGATCAATCATCCCTGCGTTTCGCGGCATCACGCGGTCCTACAGCGCCAGGCCGAGAGCTGGCTCCTGGTGGACCAGAGCTCCCGTAACGGCACGTGGGTGAATGGCCTGCGCATCGCGTACGCGCTGCTGAATATTGGGGACGAGATCTTTCTTGGAGATTTCGCTCGCGGCTCCGGCGTGCGCATGGTCGTCGGTGAAGAGGGTGCGGGAGTGGATGCGGACAGTGAGCCGGGGCCGGTACGTCAGGTGGTGTACTATCTGGAATGCAGGACGTCCGACGCCGTCAGTTGGTATCCGCTGCGCACGGGAGAGGTGCTGCTCATCGGGCGGGACGGCGCGGCGAACCTCGCGGCGACCAGCTTGCTAGGGGGCTCGACAGGCGCGGTGGAAGCTTGTGCCACGGTCGCGCCACGGCACGCCATGGTGCGGTGCGATGAGTCCAGCGCATTCCTGACGGATCTTCTCGCGCCAGAGGGGACGTTTCTGGCGCCGCCTAGCGCGGACGCCGATGACGCGAGTGGACACTTTCGTGCCAGGGCATTGCACGGCGGTGGTTCGCGCCGACTGGGACCGGGGGAATCCGTAGCGCTGTCTCTTGACAGCGTGTTTTCGCTGGGCCGGGCGCCGCTGCGGTTTACGCTGCGGGCTGCGGAGGCGGGCGCCCAGACTCGGCCGTAACGGCAAGCGACACGGAGACGGGTCGGTGTCGTGACAATTTCTGTCACCCACGGACGCGATTTGTCCGAGGGAACTGCGGTCGAGATGCACGTCAGGTCGGGGGCAGTGAGCTCTCCGGCGTTGTCGGTGCCACTTCTTGCCGCCGGAAAGCGCCGCGGCCCCATGTGCTTTCTCGGATATCAGGCGGCACGGAGCTTGCAAGACAGGAGGTCAAAGGTCACCGCACGCTACTTCGGAAAAAAAATTACCATGAACATGTCAACCGAGACCAACATCAGCGAGCCCCAAGCTCGGAGTGACAGACAAGAAGACTTGGAACCGCGGCCCATGGCGACCTTGGAAATCTGGGTCCTTCCGCCCCATGACATGCCTGGGCTGCGACTTTTGGAGGTTTGGGACCTCATGGCCGGAAAGCTCCGGCCGCAAGACACCGTGGAGGTCCAAACCATCGCGGGCGGGTATTACTTCGATATCGAAATGCCAGGCCTCGAGGCCACCGCGAGCGCGGCGGTGCTGGCGAGGCTGGAGCAACTGTTCACGGGTCTTTCCTGGCGGGTGCATCGCCACCGCGTTCGGTGCACGCCGAGCCGACGTTTGGCCGCCTGCGCGTGATGTGACCTGCCGGAGCGGCGCAGGGGGAGGCTCCGGCACGTCACATCCCGGCCCCGGCCGGGTTCACACGCAGGCGTCCCCCGTCGGCGATCTTCCACGGCGGACGGGCCTGAGGCCATCGCCGCTTCGACGTCGACCCGACAGCGGGATGGGGAATGAAAGCTCCTGCCGCGGGTCGTCTCGCTTCCTTCGCGGCGTTATTGAAGCGTGGTAGGTCACGGTATGCCGCGCCGGCGGTGACATGGTGCGGGCTCGACGGCGCTGCTGCTTCCGAAGCCAACCTCGAGGCGGGAGCACTTTGGCGCGAGCCTGGCTACTCCTCTTCCGCGAGCGACCGCAGGTGGGCGATTTGCTTCAAGGTATCGGCGCGCACCTCTTTCTGCTTTTCTCGGGGATCGATATCGATAGTGTCCTCAGGCCGATAGCCGGGCTCGCCGCGGGCGACGGCCGCGGTGAGCTCCTCGAGATACCGGGTGAACAGCTCCGCCGCGCGGTGGTTGCGCCCGGTGTCGCGCGCCCATGCCGCCGCCCACTCCCAAATGCAAGGCAGCGACACGTTTTGCTGAATGGCGCCCTGGATCAGGCGCCAGGCTTCCTCGTCGGCCTTGGCTTGCTCGGAGTGGGTGGCCTGCCCGCTGACCTCGTGAGCCCATTGATAGTAGTAGATGGCGCGGTGCTCCGGCGTGTCCGGCTCCACCAGCCGAGCGAAGCGCGCTTTCCCTGTCAGATCCGTGACCTCACGGCCTTTCCATTCCGCGGTGCAGATCACCTCGAGGCGACCAACCGGAAGCTGCCGCACGATGTCGAGCGGCACCAAACCTCGGAATTCCGCCTTGTCGGGTGGTATCTGGTAAGAGTCCGCGACCGCGGGCGCCGTCCACCGATACCACTCCCCGAGCGGCACGGTCTCGCCGGCGGACCCGACGATCTTACACTGGATGCCGCGGATCCAGTCGCCCGAGACCCGGCCGGGCGTCCAGCCCTCCCAGATTCCCACCGAGATGCCGAAGCCCAGTGGCCCTCCCCTCACGTAAATCTCGG
>JACPHN010000106.1 GCA_016188575.1 Candidatus Schekmanbacteria bacterium | reverse complement strand
TTCACCGACACCGGCGTGGTGCCCGGCTCGAGCTACGAATACGTGGTGGTCCTGGTGACCGCGGACGGCGCCGGCAGCGAGGCGCGCACCGAAAGCAACGTCGTCGCGGCGCGGGCGGCCGACACGGTCGAGGTCTGGAACATCGACCTCGACCTCAAGGTCGACACCGTGGCGCAGCCGCTCCCCTATTTGACGGAGCTGAAGCTGGAGGGCACCGTGCGCCGCCACGGCGCGTGGAACGTGCAGATCTACGACGGTTCTCCCGCGTGGCACAAGCACGAGGACGGCGGCGGGCACCGTGCGCCGCCACGGCGCGTGGAACGTGCAGATCTACGACGGTTCTCCCGCGTGGCACAAGCACGAGGACGGCGGCGACTGGCTGCGGGTCACCACCGAGCCAGCCCAGTTTACCTACGAGCTCGGCGGCGGCGAGGACAAGGTGGCCGAGGTCACGACGGAGGACGGCAGAACCTACAAGGTGTGGTTCTACCCGGGCAAGCCGGTGCGCTTCGCCGCGCACCTCGACCGCGACCGGGCCGACGTCCTCCGGGGCCGCGCGGAACCCGAGCTGCCGTTCGACCTCGCGAGCGGCACGCTCACGGTGCTGCGCGTGCAGGAGCCGGACGGATCGCGGTCCCACGAGTGCTACACCTTCGCTGACTTTCCCCAGGGCGTGGGCTTCGGCACCGAGCTCGAGGCCGACCGCGCCCTCCCAGGGTTCTCCGGCGAGTCGACGGTGACAACCCCGGTCGACGAACGCGCCGGCGCGTCCACCACGGTGACCACGAAGAACCGGGTGCCAGCCTCCTGGCGGTCCTGGCACGCCTGGTTGCAAAACGGCCCGCCCGCCGGCAGCACCCTGACTTTCGGCATCGAGGCCAAGCCGAACTTTGCCTTCAGCCACGCTAAGCTCGAGCTCGCCTTCGCCACGAGCCGCTTCCCCGGGATCGCGAGCAACTGGCCACTCGGATCGGTGCCCGCGAACCAGGCCGACATGATCTTCACGCCAGTCACCGCGGGCGCCCAGGCCACGACCGTGACGACGACCCCGTGGGCCGCGCCGTGGGTAGACCCGTTCGCCGCCGTCGTGCACCCGTTCTTCAACGACGGCCGCACCGCCTACTGGACGGCCACCTACGACCACGTCACGCCGAAGGCCCCCAAACGCGTCGTCCAGCTCACGGCGCAATCCACCGACTTCGGCGCCAAGGGGTTCTTCGCCGCGCGCTGGACACCGGACTATGCCACGACTCCGATCCCCATCGGCCTCGACCCGCTCGCGCCGCCGGCCACCGACGCGGACAAGGTGATGCAGATTCCCCTCACCCGCCCTGGCGAGGCGATCCCCGACGGCAACTGGATCACCCCGCTCCGGGCAGCTTCGTCCCGCATGGCCATCGACCCGCTCGACGACCAGGATACCGATCGGTACGCGCGGATTTCGCTGCCGGGAGACGGCCTGGTGGCCTACGATGAATTCCGCGGCTTCGTCTTCGGCAGCAGCAACCCGCCGCCGCATGTCCGCACCGACCCGTACCGCAAGAACCTCTTCGCGCTGGTCGAGGACTCGCTCAAGCGATTTCAAGAGGGCTATGGGTGGGCGACCGGCATAACGCTGGTTCCCCGCGCCGTTCCCGACCGCACCGACGTCCGGGCGTGGTTGGAGATCAATTCCCACGGGGTCGCCAGCGGCCGGCAGCACGCCGCGCACCTGAGAAAGCTCACCTTCGTTCAACCCAAACCCTACTATTGGGGCATGACCGAGCACCTTGGTTCGCCGGGGTTCGCGGGCGCCAGCAGGGTCGCCATCGATCAGATCCGGGACGATACCAACCCCGCGCCGCTGGCGTTTCGGGAGTCTCTGATGCGCAACATCGCCGCCCACGAGTTGCTGCACGCCAGCAGCATCGACGACCACGGCAATCCTGATCAGTGCCCGGCCGCGCCGGAGGGCCTGGAGTGCCGGCTGCAGGCAGAAGCCAGCGGCGACCGCTGCACCCTCAGGGCGCCGCTGTGGGCGGTCTACCAGGCCAACCACGCCGGCGTCTCGCCTCCCGATTACTCCAAGGTCACCGTAGCCTACGAGCTGTGCGGTCCGGCGTCGGAAGACAAGGACCAGGGCAAGCTCGACATCAAGGATTGGTAGAGATGAAGAGAATCGCTTGTGGTGCTGCCGCTCTCGCCGCGCTGGTGCTCGCCGCGGTGGCGTCGGCAGCGGAGGAGCAGCCGCTGGTGGAGATCGACCTGTTGAGCACAACATACTCGCGCCCCGGCGACGATCTGCTCTACCTCGCGAACGAAGCCTTTTCGCCCGATATGGCTCTTTTCCCCTGGACGATCGCGGTGCGCGGCGCGCCGTACATCTTCGAGATTGGCTTCGGCAGCCCGCGCCTTGACTACGATGAGTGGCAGCCGGGTGGCTCCAATCCCAAGGAGGTCATCTTCACGCGGGAGTGGCTGCAGTCCGTGCAGTGCCGGATCGAGGTCACCGGCGGCGGGGAGGTACCGTTTTCCTGGTGGCAGCATTTCATGAGCTATGGCGACCTCGAACCGTCCTACCGGGTTTATTGGGAGCCCAGACTGGGGATACACTACAGCCCCGTCCCGCAGTTCGACGTGGCCTTGAGCGGCGCCGTGACCGCGCCGCTGCCGGTGGGCGAGCACCGCATCGCGTGCTCCGCGGTTTGGGCCGACGGGTCACTCGTGCGCGGCGAGCAGCCGCTCACCATCCTCGCAGACGACTTCGCCGACTCCCGGGCGCTGTACCACTTCCAGTGGGGCCGATACTGCCACTACACCCGTCTCGGCTGCGAATCGGAATCCGTCGGCCACTTTCTCTCGGCCGCGGCGGAAAAGAGCACGATTCCCGGCATCTATTATTGGGCATACCACGTCACGAACGAACAAGGCAACTACGATCGCGCCGCCGACTACCTGGAGAAACACCTCGAGGCCCTCCGGTGGAACGTCGAGCACGCCACCCCCGGTTACCGGGCCTTCGAAGACATTTCCCCGGCGCCCCCCCACGAACGGCGGTGGTTCGACCCGAAGGCGGAGCTGAAGAAGGTCGAGGCTAACTTGAAGAGAACCATCGCGGTGTTGCGCGCCGGCAGGTATGCCCAGCCCGCGTTCCCACCCCCGTAGCTCACCGGCGAGATCCCGCTGTCCCCGAGTCGAGGCGCGCGGCGGCTCGACGCCGCGCCAGCGCTACGGCAGCTCCCGCGGCAGGTACTGCAGCCGAATCTCCTCAGGATCGAAATGGCACTCCGGCAGCCGCCCCAGCACCTCCGCGGCGCTCATCAACGCCTGACCGTAGCGCTTGCCCTCCGCAAAGGGACTCTCCGACGAGAAGGAAGTCGAAATACCGACGCTCGTTGCGATCAACGTCTCGCATGACGGGTCCGACGAGTACCGGCCGGCGTGCAAGCCCTCGGCAAGGCCTCGCAGCAGCTCGGGGTCGGATCTCACCCGTTCGGTCACGGCCCGCACGACTCGCCCGGCCTCTCCGAGCGTCCGCGCCGCCTGCCGCCTGAGGTTGTCGACTTTCCACTCGGCAAGATGCGCGACCGTATCGGCGTAGTCCTCCGGATACGGAATGCGCCGACGGCCGTTGGCGCCGCGGTCCGCCGCTGCCTCCGAGTGGCCCCGATGGCGCGTCACCGACGGCGCCAGAAACGCCTCCACCGCCTCCATCCGCTCGCTCTCGCGCACCTCGTCGGGTAGCTCGATCTGCAGCTCCACCTTGCAGCGCAGCTCCCGGTAGAGTGTGAACGGACCCTCGGTGTACGGCGCGAGCAGCGGTTCCTCGAGCTCGATCTCGAGGTCGAACGAGCGCCGGTGCAGCGCCGTGTCGCTGACGCGGCCGATCTCGCCGGCCACAAAGCGGTGCTCGCCCGAGCTGCTCACGCGACCGTGCTTGATGTCGTTGTCCGTAAACGTACCGCCGCAATCGGAACGAAGATCGACTCGCACCACCACCGCGGCACCGTTCCACGTGTCCTCGAGAGTATCCTCCAGGTCATCCGCCCACGCCAGCGACAACGCCGGCAACAGCAACCAGCATCCCATTACTGCCAGGATACGCATTTCTCTTCAACTCCTCCATCTCCAGGGTTTTCGGCCGTGCCAGACCCCCATTGTTACCCTTGCTCCAAACGCCTCCGTTGGGCGGGTTCAGCGTACCATTGGGTGAGCTCGCGCGCCAAGCCCGAGATAAATCGCGCGTCTACGCTCTTCGCGTGACCGTAGCGGCGCGATTCATCGCGCCGCAATGCCCGTGCTGGCGCGACAATTCGCACCCCGCGTTGAAGGGCGGGGTTTCAGACCGGCTGACGAATGGATGAGGCATCGGTGCGGAACGAGTGGGCGATGCTCGGAGGGGGGGTGACGTGACAGAGGTGCTCGGATAAGAACCGGGCAGGCTCAGTTTCCCCTCCCCCCGCTCCCGGGAGGAGGGTTGTGGTGGGGGGAATATGCAGCGCACCCCGCGGCTTCGGGGCTAGCGAGTCGGCCTTGGCAGACGCAGTGTTCTCGTCAGTGCGACGATGTCGTGGCGGCGGCCCGCCCCCTTCTCTGTCGGGCCGGCCTCACCCGCGCACTCGGGACACGCGATCGGCCCCACCGCTACGAGCTCCACGATGTTGCCTGCGGCCGCCTGTGACTCTCCGGCCGTGAACCAGGTTATCGTCCCCTGCACCCGGGAGGGCGCGGGCGACAGCCAGTGAACCGAGAAGCTTCCCGCGAACGGCTCGGCGGGATGGTCCGGATCGTCTGCTGTTTCCGGATCCTCGGGGCTGCTGGCGCTGGCAAGAAGCTCCTCCAAGTTGATGCCGATCGAGGCGTTGTTGGCCAGAACAAACGGCTCCGAGGAAAAGACCGGCGTGCCATCAGGCGCGAAGAAGGCGACGACGACCTCCGCAGGAGCACCATCTGGCGCCATGGACTTGAGGTGAACGAGCGCGTCCAGGCCGGCGGCGGCTCCGTCCGTCAGCAGAATCCACGGCACCGACAGCACGCCGCCCCAAACGAAGCCCACGGGAGGTCGATGAACGAGCACCGCTACCGTGACGCGGCTTTCCGGCTCACCCCGCGCCGTGACGACGAGCTCGTTGCCATCGCCAGCGACCGAGATCGGTACTTCGACATCGCCTTCGAGAACCGTAAAGTCCGCTGCCTCCACCACCTCGGCGCCATTGAGGAACACGGTTGCCGACGCCACCCGATGTTCTCCGGTCTCGTCGCCGTTGCGCAGCGACAACACGTATTCTCCGGGTTGCTCCGCCGGTGTCTCAAAGCGCCTGGTCCACACTTGTGCGAGGTCAGCGGCGGTCTCCTTGGTCAACACCTCGGGCCCCAAGAGAAACGGTGAGCCCGGCTCTTGCGCCCATCCCGGACCGGCGAGTCCCACGACGAAGGCCAGGCCGAAAGCAGTGGCAGCAGACCGTACAAGCACGTTAGCGCGACTTGATCCCATGATTGACTCCCTCTGTACGAGTTGGCTTCCGCGAGCGCCACGGACGGGGTGCACGCGGCGCGCCTGAGGCGCCTTGCAGGAGTCATAACGGAGGACGGCGCGAAGTTATTGTACCCGTCCCCCTGCGTCCCTCCCAACGCTTTCGGGAGGAGGGGAGGTGCGGGCCATTGTCGCGCCGGCGGTGAATGGGCCGTGGAATTAGCGTTCCGTTCAGGGTCTTGCGCGCCGATACGCGGCGGTGGTATGGTGTTGAGTGGGAAAGTTTTCTCGGAACAGGTGTTTCACCAAGGAGGTTCAGATGGGTGAGTGGCCGCCACAAGCATCCGTAAGCCATCAAATGCTGCGACTCGGAGGATCCGAGGCGCTCTTCGCCATCGATGCCGGAGCGGGAATGAAAACCGCCAAGGCTGCCGCTGCCAAGGAGGCGAGCGCAGCTCCACAGGCGAACGCCGCCGCAAACCAAGGCCTGCAGGACGAGGACGCCTACGAAGACATGGGCGCTGCCGCGAACCGATATGGCTTTCTCGGTTTGCAGATCGGCGCCGCTTTCGCTCAGTCGTTCGGCGTCAACCGCGAAGCAGAGGGTAAAGCGGTAACCAACATGGGCTAGGCCCGCGGCGACCCGCCGCGGCGCTTCCTGCTCCGGCGGGCCGCCAGCAAACGCTGCGCGGGGCAAAACCGCGCCCGCCCAACACACCGCCGCGGCGGCTCATTCCGCGTTCGCCTTCCCGCCGCCGCAATGCACGCGTCGCAACCCTTCCGGCATCTCCGCCAGCAGCTCGCCGCGCAACAGGCGATCCCGTTCGCCCGCCGCGAACGCCTCCTGAGCGCGCGCCAGTTTTGCTACTCCCACCCCGAGCAGGCTCTCTTCTCCTGACCCCAACGCCGCCGCAAGCTCCTTCGCGCGTGCCAACACGGCCGCCGCGGACCGCCCCATGGCCAGAGCAAGGTGGCCTTTTTCGCACAAAAACAGACCGGTCGTAAGCTCCGCGCCGGATGTCGACAGCGTTTGCATGGCCTTGTCGATGCTCGCTTCCGCCTCGCGCAGCAGGTTGCGGTGCCGCCGGATCCGCGCCTGCCGGCACAGCGAGCTCGCCTCGAGCACCCGGTCACCGATCTCCGCGCAAAGACCCAGCACCTCGCGCACCTGCGCCCGCGCTCGCCCCAGGTGGCCCTGATCCAGCAGCACGTCTACGAGATTGCTGAGCGTCACTGCCTCGGCTCCGCGATTACCCACCTGCCGGTGCAGCTCGGCAGCCCGTTCGCTCAGCCGGCACGCCATGTCCAGCTCCCCCGCCGCATAGTAATCGTTCGCCAGGTTCGTGAGCACTGTCGCCTCTTTGTGCCGGTCGCCGGCATCGCGGTGAATCTTGAGCACCTTGCGCAGCATCGTGCGCGCTTTTTCATGGTGGCCGAGAATGCTGTGCTCGAGCGCAACATTGCCCAGATACATGGCCAGCGCCGCCTGATCCCCGTGGTCCTTGGCGATCGCCGCCGCTCGCGAGCAGTGCGCGATCGCCTTGTCCGAGCGACCGCTATAGCCCCACCCGATCCCCATGATATTCTCCGCGCGGGCCAGCTCCACCGGATCATTCAGCGTTCCCGCCAGGTCGATCGCCTGCTCCGCGTTGTCCCACAGCAGCGTGTGCTCTCCCGCTACGTAGCCCACGAAGGCCAGCGCCGTGTGCGCCCGCAGCTCACCGCGCCGGTCACCAAGCAGGCGGGCATCGGCAAGTGACCGTTCCAGCTCGGCGATCGCCGCGGCCGTCTGTCCCGCCGGTGAAAGCACGTCCAGACCGAGCTCGCGGCGCACCGCCACGCTCTCTTCGGTCGGCGCCTCGACGAGAGCGAGGTAGCCGCGGTAGAGCCGCTCTGCCTCCTCATTGGCATACCGTGACTTCGCGTGCCGCGCGCCCTCGAGGTAGTACCGGCGAGCCTTGGAGCGCTCACCCGCCGCTTCCCAGTGAAATGCGAGCTCGCCCAGAACGTCCCCGGAGTCGCCCTCAGATAGGTGCTCGATGCTCTCCGCCACGGTGCGATGCAGGCGCGGCCGCTCGCGCACCGGGATGAGCTCGTGGGCCGCCGCACGCAGCTTGTCGTGCGTGAAGCGCAAGCGGTCATCCCCTGCCTCCTCGAACACGCCGCGGCGAAGCAGCGTCTGTAACGACTCGAAGTAACGCTCCAGGCCAAGCTTTGCGATCTCGCGCAAGAGCGTCCCCGAAATTTCCCGCCCGCACAGCCCCGCCGCCCAGACAAGGCGCACCTCGTCGGCCGACAGCCTGTGCAGCCGCTGCGCAACCAGCTCC
Source organism: Candidatus Schekmanbacteria bacterium (assembly GCA_016188575.1). GTDB lineage: Bacteria > CSSED10-310 > JACPHN01 > JACPHN01 > JACPHN01 > JACPHN01. The sequence continues at coordinate 7,915 of JACPHN010000106.1, read as the reverse complement.
TGCAACACGGTCGGCAGCGGTAAGCGCGCAAAGACCGTCTCGTCGGCCTCGGCGGCACCGCCGCCCGCCGTGCGCCAATGGCCCTGCGGATCTCGCCACAGCAGACTTTCCTCGACCGCCGCCCGCAAATACTCGCCTACAAAGAACGGGTTCCCTTCCGAATGCCGCGCCAGGAATTGTCCCAGCCCGAGCGGCGGCGCCGGCAACGCCAGCATCTCGCGGACGACCCTGCTGACCGCACCGGAATCGATGCGATCGAGTCGCAACGCCGTCGCACCCGCGGTCGCGATCAGACTCCGCAGGCGCTGATTCTCTTCATCACTGCGGAACAGCGCGAGCACGAGCACGTTCGCGCGCGGCAGTGCCCGGGTCCGCCACAGATGCCCGAGCACGTAGGCGGTGAGCTCGTCCGCCCATTGCAAGTCGTCCAGAATGAGCAGCACCGGTCTGGCCCTGCCCAGCGCCGCCAGCGATTCCATCAGCGCCTTGGCCAGACGCAGGCGAGCCGCCGCCGACGGTAGCTCGGCCGGCTCCCCGTATGCCGCCTGGCCGGGAAGCCCCAGCAGCGCCGGCTGGTAGACCGCGAGCAGCTTGCCGCGCTCTCCCAGCACCGCGTTCGTCTCGTCCACCCCACCCTCGCGACAAGCATCGGCCAGGGCTTGCAGCGGTCGCAGGAACGGCTCCAGTGGCTTCTCGATCGCCCCCAGACACTCGCCCGAAAGCACGCGAATGTTCCTCTTTTGCGCTTCCCAGGCCACCTCGAGCGCCAGCCGGGTCTTGCCGACGCCGCTTTCCCCGCCGAGGAATACGAGATTGCCACGGCCCTCCGTGAGCGGGTCGAGGTAGGCGACGAGCCGCTCGAGAGCGTCCGCTCGTCCCGCGAGCGCCGGCCGGTGCAGATACGGCCTCGCCGGCGGTGCTGCGGGCGCGGGCGCGCCACCACCTCCGAGGTCCCGCAGTGCCGCAGCGACGACGTCGGCGTACCCCGGTCGATCCACGGGCGCCTTTTCGAGGAGCCGGAGAGTGAGACGCTCCAGGTCCTCGGGAAGCTCTCCAACCAGGGCAGACGGAGGCTCCGGCTTGCCCATGAGGTGCTGCCCGATGAGCTGCATGGCGACCTCGGAGACAAACGGCGGCCGCCCCGTGACGAGCTCGTAGATCATGCAACCGAGCGAATACAGGTCGGCGCGCGCATCGATCACCCGGCCGTCGATCTGCTCAGGAGACATGTACGGCAGGGTGCCCTCCAGGGCGGCGAGCGGCTGCAGGACTTCGCGACTCACCTTGCCGCCGAACCGCGCCAGCAGCCCGAAATCCACGAGGACCGGCGTCCCGTCGGCGCGCACGAGAACGTTGGCCGGTTTCAGGTCGCGGTGCACGAACCCCTCGCCGTGCAGGAATGCGAGCGCCTCGCAGAGGCGGCACAGGACCGACAGCACCGCCCGCAGCCCCGCGGCGGGCAGGATCGCGTGCTGCGGCTCGGGCGCCGCCGTGCTCACCGGCAGCGGGGGCGGCTCCTCCTGGTCCTCCTTCGGCGGCGGCGGCGGCAGCATCTCTTCGCGGCCGAACAGGGTTGCCTCGTGGCGGTTGCGCATGCCCTCGACCAGGGTCGCCTCGCCTGAGGAGCGATCTTGCGTCTGCGACAGGAACGTCGGCGGCGGAGCCCCTTCGCTCGCCTGGGTTCCCGCCACCAGGGTGGCACGATCTCCCGCAGCCGTCGCCCGATGCAAGCGCACGCGAGCATAGTGATCGAGGCGTTCGCCTTCGAGAAGCTCCATGGCATACCAGGGCAGCCCGTCGGCGACCCCATGGTGGAAGATCCGCACTATCCCGGGGTGTCGCAGGCGGGAGAGCGCGTGAATCTCGCGCCGCAGGCTCGCGAGGATTCCCGAGCGCGGCAAGCGCACCGTCTTGATGGCCGCGACCTGCCCCGTATCCCGATGGACCCCGCGATACACCACGCCCATGCCGCCGGAACCGAGCACGTCGAGAAGGCGGTACGGGCCGAGGCTGTTCGGCAATGTCGTCATGGCGCAGATCTCTGGGGATGCCGGGAGCGCCGCTGCCGCGCTCCTGCGAGAGACGCAAACGCCTGCTCCGCGTGGAAGGTGCTACGCCTCAGTTTTTTCCCGGCCGGCTTTCCGCGATCACACCTGCGATTTCCGCCATCACCGCCGCGGGCGGCACGATCGTAAAGGCAATCATGGCCTCGTCGCCACCCTCCGCGGCGCGGGCCGCCAGCTCGCCCAGCTCGCGCCGGAGCTGCTCCAACCCCAGGCGCTCGCAAAGTACTCGTGCGCCCGGGGCGCCCACGAACAGCAGCCGGCGAGACCGCAGCGGCACGCCGCCGAGGTCGGCGGCAGCGCCCGGCGGCAGCGGTGTGGCCTCGACTTCGATCGCATGCCCGGACCACATCGCTTCCATCCAGGGGGCGTAGGGGGCGCCGACGCGGAGCAATCCGTTGGAGCGCTGTTCAACAAAGCCCGATTCGACGAGCAGCCCGATCACGGCGCGAGCCGCGCTGGCGCTCAAGCCCAGCGACGTCAGGCGCGTAGCGGCCTGGTCGGCGGACAGGTCGTCGCGCGCGGTCCGCCCCGAGCCCGGCCAGAGCGCCGCGGCAAACCGCACTTGGGACGGCCACGCCATGATGCCCGGCGGTTCCGGGGCCCGCGTGGGTCCGCCAAGCTGCTCGCCCAGCCGCTCGAGAAGGTCCGCGAGCCTTACGGGGGGGCCGACGTACGCCGCCTCGTCGTCGAGAGCGCCGAGCGCCGCCTCGCCGTCGCGGACAAACATCGTCGCCACCACCGGCTCCTCGCCGGGCCTGGTGATGGCGACGCCCAGGCGCGCCTGCGGCTGCGCCAGGATTTCCAGTCCGCGGCGAAACATGCGACTTTGCGCCGCGGGCTCCGGGCCCCCCGGAGTCCGCTCGGGCACCCGCAGCTCGACGCCGAGAGCGGACAGCTCCTTGGCCGCTTTCTGCCGTTGCGCCAGCGTCGACCGTGATTCGGCAACGAGCAGAAAGCCAAACGGCGAGGCGGCGTTCACCTCGAGATGCCCGGCCTCCACCAGCGATGCCAGGGCGAGGACGGGAATACGCAACGGATCTGCAGTGAGCGCGGCAGCGCCATCCCAACCTGAGGTTTGCATGAGCTTCTCTCCTTCTCGCGCGCTCACCGCCCGAACCAACCGGCCACCGTGCGCCAGGCGCCCTTCGCCGCGTCCGCGGCACTCGCGAGGCCCCGCCCCGCGACGTTGCTCGCGTAGTACGCGGCATCGCCGACTTTCTCACCCAACACGGTGTAGCCGCCGATAATTTTTCCGAAGGCAGGGTTTTTCGGGTCCTTCGCCGCCGCTACGACGCGGTCGAGGGGCGCCGTGGAACCGGTGCGGATAGAGTCGATCCCGGCGCGCACGTAGGCCGCCATGCTGTTGTAGATCCCGGAGACGTTTCCCCCAGTGGCCGCATCGACAGCGGCGATTGGCGGAGCCGCGATGCCAAAAGCGACGTTTCCAGCCGTGGCGAGGCCGGCCTCGAGCGCCTTCATGCCGCCGCTGCTGGCGTCGCTCTTTTGATAGCGATCGGCAAACGTCGCGGCGCCGCCCGCGACAGTAAGTGCCGGTCCCGCGGCCCTGTAGATGCCGGCCAGCGTCTTCGCGGCAGGGGAGGACTTGATAGCGTTTTCGGCCATCTTTTCACCCCGCTCCGCGAGCGCCCGAACATTCGACCCTGTGGGCAGTTTCCTGGCCTGATCAATGGCGAACCCGGGCGTGCCCTGCACGCCGCCCGCGATGGTAAGATTGTCGGAGAGCTTGCTGTAGTCCGTGCCGCCCGGAGAGGCCGCCGCGGGGGTGGTGGCCGCGGAAGCGGCCGGCGTGGCGGGCCTGACAGCGGCCGCAGGGGCGGCGCCTCCTGGCGACGACGGGTCTGGGGCCTTGACGGCGGCGGCGCTGTCGCTGCCGTCGCGCTGCGCGCTTGCCGTTCCGGAAGCCGCGGGCCCCCTGGCCGCGCTTGTCGGCGCTGGCGCCGCGCCGTCCGCGGGGTTGCTGGCACGAGCATCCGGCCCCGGCGCGTTGGCGTCGCCGCTGCCGGCCGGCGCGGCCCCCGCAGCGGGTGCCTCGGCCTCGCCCGCGCCGGCCTCGAGCTCGCCGAGCCGGGATGCGGCGAACCGGCTCGTCATGGATGATCTGCCAAACATGCGCTGCATCTGGCTCCTGCTTGCGGATTCGTCGGGTGAATAGCCGCTCTCCTGCCCGCCGCCACCGGGGAGCTCGTCCGGAAATGCCCCGCACGCGTCCGGCGGTACCTCCTGGACACCGCCGCGCGCCGATTCCTCGGTCGCGATACCCGAATCCGGCGTCCTGCCCTCTTCCAGCTCTTGGTCTGGCCGGTAGGACGACAACCCCGACACGTTGGCCGCATCCACCTCGATTCCCATCTCTTTGGTCTCCGCTTCTTGCCACTCCCACCCGCGGCGTTCACGCCCTCCGACAGGCATGGCCGAGGTCAGTAAATCATCGCGCCCAGGTGAATGCAAGCGCGCCGCGAGCGGCTGCCAATCCGGTGGGGCGCCTGTTGCAACCGGTGACACGCCGCCACTCATGCGGCGCCTCGAAAGCCCTTCAGAACCGCACGGCGACGATGTCTCCGGGCGGAATCGAGGATACGGTGAGGGCGCGGGTCACCGCGGTGGATGCGGCTGACTTGGGATACAACGCGCGAGCGCCATCGCCACCACCCGGTTTTCCCGCCTCCGCCATCTCGACGACGACGTCGCGCCGCTCCTCACCGCTGAGGTTAGCGACGATTAGTAAGCGCTGCTCGCTCTCTCCTTCGCCGCCGCCTGCACCCGCGCGGCGCGCGAAGGCGAAAACGTGCGCACTGTCGGGGCCGAGAACGCGGCGGCGCTGGTACGCCCCGGCGGACAGCGCCGGGTTTTCCGCGCGGAGGCGAATCAGGCGCCGGTATTCCGCCAGCAGCGAGGCGGCATCGCCGCTCTCCGCCGCGACGTTCACCCGGGCCACGTCATCGCCGTACGCGCGCCACGGCGACTCCGAGCTGAAGCCGCCGCCGGCCGTCCACTGCATCGGCCGGCGCTTGTCCTCATCGTCGGGCGCCGGGCCGTTGCTCAGCCCGATCTCCTCTCCATAATAAAGGAAGGGGACGCCGGGCAAGGTGAGCAGGAGTGAAGCGGCCAACCGCGCCTTCCCCCAGTCGCCGCCAAGCTGGGTCATGACCCGCGTCATGTCGTGGTTGGTGAGAAACGTCCCGTCGAGCGCGTGCTCCGGATAGTGGCGGGACACGGCACACAGCGCCGCCCCCAGACGTTCCGGGTCGCCTTCGTTGACGGCGCCAAGCAGCGCCTCGGACAGGTCGAAGTCAAAGCTCATGTCGAGCTCGTCTTTCGCCGCGCTGCCAAAGTACGCCGCCACCTCGGAAATGTGCGTCCAGTTTTCCCCGACGAGCAGCGCCTGCGGGTAGCGCTCGCGGACCGCCGCCGCAAACTCCCGCCACCAGGCGTGGGTTTCCGGAGAACCCGCCATCTTGCTCTGCTCGCCCGCCTCGATGATGTGCCGCGAAGCGTCGAGGCGAAAGCCGTCCACACCCCGCCCGAGCCAGTACAGCGCCGTGTCGATCATCTCGCGGCGCACCGCCGGATTCTCGTAGTTGAGGTCGGGCATACCGCTCCAGAACAGGCCGTAGTAGTACGCGCCGAGCTCACGGACCAGGTGCCACGTCCCGTACTGGGACCATGGTTGCGTCCAGCCGGGGTCATCGGAGCGCCAGATGAACCAGTCGTGATGCGGGCTTTTCGCGTCACGCCGGGCTTCTTCGAACCACGGGTGGCGCGCCGAGCAGTGGTTCACGACCAGGTCCATGATGACGCGGATGCCACGTTGGTGTGCCGCCGTCAGGAGCTCGTCAAAGTCGGCCTCCGTGCCATACGCTTCATTGACTCGACGGTAGTCCGTGGCGTCGTAGCCGTGGTAGCTCGGCGAGCGGGTGATCGGCATCAGCCAGATCCCCGTGACCCCCAGGTCCTGACCCGAGCTCGACGCGCCGTCGTTGAGATAGTCGAGGCGGGCGCGCAGACCGCGAAAGTCGCCGATGCCGTCGCCGTCGCTGTCGGCAAAGCTCCGCACGAAAATCTCGTAGAAAACCGCCTCCCGGGCCCAGAAGCCACCGGGTCGCGCCGCGTAGCTCGGGCACGCGTCGCTTTCGTCCCCGCCGGAGGCGCGCAGCGGCAGCGGCAGCGGCAGCGCAATGCAAAGGAGCGAAACCAGAAGCCAGAGAGATCGATGTCGTGCCATAGTCGCCTCGCCAGTCTTGAGCCGTGCCTGGCCGCATTGTATGGGTGAGCACGCGGCGAGACAACAGGGCGAACCGCCCGATCGGATCAGAAAAAGCAAGCGAGCGCCGCGCCCGGGCTGGACACGCGCCGTGCGCCTCAGTACATTGGCGCCAAGAGCAATCGACGGGCAGCCCAAAATCACCGTTCTCACCCTCGGTGGCGCATGATGCTTCCAGCCGAAAACACGCCCCCAGTCAATGATTTGATTCGGCCCGCCCGCCGTGCAGCGCGGTTTTATGCGCTCACCGTTGTGTTGTCGTGGGCATTGGCCGCGGTCGTGTGGGCCGCCGGCTTTCGTTGGATAGGGCTCGTCCCCATTGTCGTCGGTCCCGTCTACATGTGGATACCCGGCATCGTCGCCGTTGTCCTCGCCCGCCGGCAGCACGGCAGCAACTGGCGCGATGCGTTGGCTCTGCGCTGGCGCTGGAGCTGGCTGCTGGGCGCTGCGCTTCTCGGGCCCGTGGTGCTGGCGGTCGCCGCGACGGGCGTAGGCCTGCTCCTCCCCGGCACTTCCTTCGATCCAACCATGGAAGCGTTGTTTCAACGGTTACATGACATGCTCACACCGCAGCAGATCGCAGCAGCGAGAGCGCAGGTTACGTCGCTTCCCATTCATCCGTTTTGGCTGTCAATACCGCAAGCGCTCCTGGCCGGGGCGACTGTCAATTCAATTGCAGCTCTCGGTGAGGAGCTTGGGTGGCGTGGCTATCTCCACCAGGCGCTTGGGACTATGAGCTTTACGCGGCGTCACGCTACCATCGGCGCGCTGTGGGGTATTTGGCATGTTCCGCTTATCCTGCAGGGTCATAACTATCCGCGCCACCCGTTGCAGGGTGTGATCTTGATGATAGTGTTTTGCGTGCTTCTCGCCGTGCCAATGGGCTACCTGCGGGAAGCTTCCCGTACACTTGTGGCGCCGACGTTTTTTCATGGCACTCTGAACGCTTGTGCCGGCATGCCCTTGCTCGTGACGGCGGGAGGCGATGACACCTTGATCGGCATGACAGGCCTGGCCGGCTTGCTCGTGTTGCTTGCTACCTGGCCGGTAGCTCTCGTGCTGCGCCATCGTAGCCCCATGCCCGCAGGCGCCCCAGGTGCTGTTGTCGGCGGTGCTCGCCCTGACGCTGCCAGTGCTTGAGCCCAACTCCCGGGTTGGCGGCCGGGAAGGCTCAACTGATCAGGAAGGATGAGATGCTGCCGTCAACTGCCCCGGCCTGAAGGCCGGAGCTTGCTCCGGTGGAAGGCCGTAAGCCGCGAGGCTTGCATGTTGACCAGCCAAGTTGTTGAGATTGGCAATCGTTGAAACAGATGCGTTGGACAATCAGCAGAAGTAACATTCCGAGGTGCTTCCTCAGCCTCGGACTCTGTAAGTGCGCATTGCAGACAAACCGTAGGGTCGGCACGAAACGGATGTGCACAGACGGCTGCTGTTCAACAGGGTCGAGGGGAGACCATCGAGCAAGCCCGCTTGGCGGCGTCACAAGCCCTTTACGGGGACCTCTTCGGAGGTATTGGAGGTAACGATGGTTTTTGTGTTAGACAAGCGCAAACGGCCGCTGACGCCG
>JACPHN010000101.1 GCA_016188575.1 Candidatus Schekmanbacteria bacterium | reverse complement strand
GATGTGGCGACGCGCTCCGAGATGGCGACTCCGCTCTCCCGCCCCGGCATCCTGTCGCGGCTCACCAGGTGACCGATATCCCCGGCCGTCGGTTCACGGATCAAGCCACCACAGGCCTACTTGCTCCCGGCCATACCCACACAACTGCCACGCCCCGTCTGGCCTACTTTTCGCCGGCACACCCCGGTCGTTTTTCGCCAGCGTTGAAGAGCTGTAGGTCTTGCGCCGCTTGCGAGCGTTTTGGTGGCGGTCGGTGCCATTGTGCCGCTCAACGAACGCGGTGTTGATCTTGCGGCTTGCATGCGAGCGCTGAAGATAGGCGTCGAGGACGGCAAGGATGCCGAACACCAGTGTCGTGACGACATCGACGACTCGGCCGTTTCTGCGAGTCTTCTTCACAGTCGCGTAGCAAAGCTCGTCGGGCAAGAGCCGAGGTGGCTTGGGAGGACGTCTCCGGCCAGGCTTTTCAGGTGGCGGCGTCGTTAGCCCGTAAACCTCGCGGATCGCGACTTCGTAGGAGGCGTGCTCATCGCTGGTCAGCAGCAGGTCCGTACGGTGCCCGGTCCGTTGCGCAACCTGCTGACGACCTCCAAACACTGCTCTTCCGTGCGCTTACCGGGCACTATCGTCAGCAAGAGCGAATGCTCAGCGTCGATTGCCGTGTGGTCCCAGCAATCGCCGTGCTCCGCATCGTCAGCCGACTCGGGACTACAGTGCGCTTGCTTTTTGTTCACAAACGTCCACTTCTCGTCCAGTTGGACTTCCCTGGTTGCGGGGGGAAAACTCCACGAGCTCCTCGTGGAGTGTGGCGGAGTGGATCCCCGCCACCCGTAAGAGGCGTGTTACGGAGTCGCGATGAACGCCCACCAAACGCGCTGTCTGGCGCGTGCCATTTCCCTCCCGGATATGGGCAAGCACTGAGAGTGCCTTCTCCTGGGGAAGTCGGCAGCGCTCCAAGGCTGTGCCCTTCCGCTCGGAAAAGACTCGTTTGCACGTCTTGCAATGGATCATGCGAATCGCCTTCTGGTGCCCGCCATAACCGCGAAACGTCAGGTTACCCTGTCCGCGTTTCCCGCAATCCGCACAGTCTTCGTTCTGACAGCAAAATTGCTCGCCTGGGCGTAACGCTGCGCCGTGGGGAGTCTCCATGCGATAACCTCTGCAAAGTGGGCCGCGGCGCCAAAGGCGCACCTGCCGTTTTCTCCTCAATGCGATCAGTATGGCCTGAGTCACCTCGGGACACCACCGGTTTTTCTGTGGTGCACACATAGCCCGGGCATTAGTTGGACCCGGAGCCCGCGAGCACCCCACCTTGCGCCACGGGCAACGATGCCCCGGAGCGCGTCTATTAGATTTCCACGACGTGGGCTCCTCGCCGGTTTATCGACAAAGGAGGAGACGATGGAGCTACTGTATCCGCGCTGTGCGGGAAAGGAGGCCGCGTAACTCGAGTTTCCTATTAGATGTTTTATCTCGCCAAATTGTGGCCGGGAGCAGCCGGTGACCGCGCGATTCGGCGCACACCCGCGGCCGACGATCGGTACAGGCTTGCCGCTAGCCGCCGACAACCGGATCCGCGCTGGACCATCCGGGACTGTACGCCGCCGTTGCGCCCGAGCTGCCTGCACTTGACCGGAAGTCCGTCGGGAGAATCGGCGTGCACTCATGTGAAAGCAGCTTGGGGAGCGCAACGTATGCGGCGCGAGAGAGGTCCGGCGCGATGAGCGTAAACTCGGGTCGAGCGCTTGCGGAAATCGTCCTCTCCTCATCCCTTCGTCAGCCGGTCCGAAACCCCGCCCTTCAGGGCGGAATCGCCGCGGAACCCCGGCCTGAAGGCCGGCATCCGTATTGGTCAAGAGCTCCGAAGATCCTGGCCGCATCGAGGATTGCCCCGCATTCGGTAGCCGACCCTCGAGCGATGTCATATCAACGCGATCGATCGCCGGGACTCCTCTTGGCGTGGCCGCTGCAATGCCCGGCGGGATTGAGATGGTTGCCCGGCGAAGCTGGTCACCGAGCTCGCTCTGTCCCCATGTCAAGTCCTTCAGAAGGCGAGTGGCGGGAGTCAGTAGCGAGAGGGCGGTCTGGTAGCAATCGAGATCTAGCCCAACTGCATTTCGCGCTGGCGTTGATTACCTGGCGAGCTACGCGCCTCCTGACCCCCTACCCCCCCTCACTTCTGAATCCACCGCCTGTTAGCCCGCAAACTGCGCGGAAAGCGCATCGCGAAGGCCCCTCTCCGTCCCTCCCTCCGCAAGCGGGGGGAGGTCAGGTGGGGGGCACTGTGGATTCATGGCGTTGCCGGCGGTCGCATGCCGCGGTAGACTCAGCCGCGACGTGTCGGCCATTGGCGTCTTCGCCGCGTTTCGAGTCAGGAGGGACTGCCTTGTCAGCAAGCAACCGAACGCGAGTCCGGCATCCGCGCATGACAGCAAGAGCCCATGTGTGGCGGAAAGGGCATCGCGAGGACCCCCTTCCTCACTTTCCCCCACAGGCGGGGGATGGGACGAATGGGGGATTTGTCACGCCGGCAGCGAACAGGCGGCGGATTCAGGTGTGGATGCCGCTGCTTCTCCTCTATGGCATGTTCAGCGGCAGCGCCGTCAACACCGCGACCGGGAAGGAAAGCTGCCACAATGCCGATCCGGTGATTCTCGGGCGCGATACCTACTGGCGCGAGGAAACCGACATCGCCTGGGCGCGATTCGGTCCGCCCTGGGAGGTTCCGGCAACCACGAGCGAGAGCCGCATCGTGAACGTCACACGCCGCTACAGCCACGGCTCGGTCGCGGAGTTTCTGGCGGTTGACCCGTTCCTGTTTCCCTGGCACCTGAATCTCTTCGACCGCCTGACCGGGATCGGGTCGCTCGGCCTCATCTACCTCGGCGGCGAAGAGGAGAAGATCGTCTTCGTCCCGCGCGGGACCTGTCTGGACGACACCGCGGAAGATCCGGAGTGCCTACGGCCTTGCGCCATCGACAGCGCCGGCGAATTCTGCTCGCTGAGCCCGTCGCCGTTTGCGGTCGAGGTGCTGCGCAGCGGCGAGACCATCACGGGCTACCGGCTGACGGACAAGCAGAAGGGCACCATCCGCGACTTCGGGGCAATCGAGCCCGACGCGTATCACCCCGCTCCAGGGGCCGCATACCTGACCAGGCTGTGCCACGCGGAAGACGGCAGCGATTGCCTGACCTTTGAATATGACGACAATGGCAACGCCGATCCCAAGCTGCGCCTGCGTCGACTGCGGCGCGTGGTGGACCCGACCGTGGGACGCTCGCTTGACCTGCAATGGTCGCGAGCCGCCTTGGGCGGCCTGGAATCACGACAGGCGGCGGCGTGCGGCGGCGGCCTGATCGCCGGCGACGCGCTGGACAAGGGCAACGGACGACTCGTGGAAATCACCAGCGGCGGCGAACGCGTTGTTTCATACTGTTACCAGAGCCGCACGGGGGTGGATGATGATGGCCGCGCCAGCCTCACCAACTACGTGCTCGAACGCGTGATCGACACCAAGGGTGACGTGACCACCTACGACAACGATCGCCTGACGGTGCTCAACCCCTACGTGTACACCGAGATTACCCGCACCGCCGCGGATCAGGGCGCGGAGACGCAGGATACCTGGCTCGCCTATGGCATCCCGATTACCGGGCCGACTGGCATCTATCGGCCAGTGCTGGCGCAGGAGGTCCCCTACAATCGGACCGTCATCCTGGCGCCGGCGACGTACGGGTACCTCAACGCCAGCGGCGACAGGGTTCGCGAGCTCCACACGCAAACCCTCTTCGACATCGATCCGGGGTTCCTCCCGGCCTTGCTCGACGGGACGCTCGACCCGGAAGATACCACCGACGCGCTGCGCATCAACCCGTCGTTCGTCGCCTATTACAAACCCAACGGGACGATCTCGCGGTGGGGCGTCCGCTACGGCGCTCAGTTCGTGCAGGGCGTCGATCCCGAGGCCAACGGGTTTCAGGGGATGGAGCTGTACGACGTCCGCGGCCTGCCCTGGGTGCGGATCGATTTCGAAGGCACCGTCGAGCTGATCATCTGGGACTTGCAGCGGCACCTGCCGTTGCGCATCTACTCCGGCGCGCGGCTGGGAGCGGGCATTTTCGGCGCGGCTTCCGGCGCCGGCGTCAACCTCGAACAGGCGCGGGACACGTTCGCGCGGTTACGCGATCATCTCGGAGCGATGTTTGACGTGCTCGACGAGCTTCCCGACAGCGCGAACGCCTGGGATCAGGCCGAGGCGGCATTGCTCGCATACCTCGAGCAGAGCCTGGTGATCAGCAACTTTGCGCGCCGCGTCGACCTCACGTATCAAGCTGACCGGCCGCTGCTCACGATGATGGACCTGCCAAGCTCCCTGGTCGCGGGCGCGCGCAAGCGCATCTGGTACGACTTCGACGCCGCACCGGGAGCAACGCCGTCCGGGTGCGAGACACCGGCGATCAACACGGCGCCGACCCGTTTCGTTCATCGCGTTCTCGTGCAAGGTTGGACGGAGTCGGCTCCGGGAGTCACGGTCTGCAAGACGGTGGAGACCCGGCTGACCAGGGCCGCGGACGGCCGCGTGCTGACTCTCGACGGCCCGCGCGCGGACGTCACCGACACGATCAGCTTCACCTATGACTCTGCGGGCAACCTCACCGCCGCGGACCGTGCTGGCCTACTCCAGTATGCCTTCGGCAGCTACCACCGCACCGGCCAGCCCGGCAGCATCGACTATCCGGGCGGCGTGACGATCGCGCACACCTTCGAGCCGGATGGCGGCCTCGCCTCCGAGAGCGTCAAGGTGGGCGCGCAGACGCTTCACGAGCTTGCCTACGATCGGCGTCTCGGCCGGGTGATGTCGGCGTCGTCCGGGCTCGGCGAGCTGCTCTCGCTGGCGCGCGACTCCTGGGGCCGCCTGGCGGTGGCGACTGCCGGTAGCGGCCTCACCCGCCAGCTCAGCGGCTACAACAGCTATGGAAAGCCCTTTTCGGTCTCCGTTCACCGCGCGACAGGCGAGCAGCTCTTTCGCACCGACCTGGCGTACGACGGCATGGGCCGCCTGCGGACCGTCGCGGAGCTCGTTGATGCCAGGCGCAGGGAGGTAACGACCAGGCGAAACACGTTGGGCCTGGTAGTGGCCGCGGAGACCTCGCTGAACGGCCAGGTCGGATTGCGGACGACGTACGAGTATGACGCGCTCGACCGCATGATCACCGCCACGACCGCGACCGACGGCGGCGCGCGCCGATACACCTACGAGTATGACGGCGGCGATCAGATCACCCGTCTCATCGACCCCGATGGACGAGCGCTGACGCGACGCACCGACGACCTCGGCAGGCTCGTCGGCGCCGCGAGCGGCGATCTCGGCCAGCGCTGGTACCGATATGATGACGGTGGCAACCTGCTCCAGAGTAGCGACGGTACGCAAGTGGTCGATTTCGCGTACGACGCGGTCGATCGCCTGACCGCGGTGACCGGCGCCAGCGGCACCGTCGTGCGCGTCGATTATGACGCGCAGGCGCCTGAGATTACCGCCGCGGTGGGAGAGGGTGCCGGCAATGTCCAGGGCCGCGTCGCTGTCCTCGAGACCCCCGCCTCGCGACTCGCCTATGCGTATCTGCCGGGGGGCAACTTCGTCACCCGCAAAGTCGAGACCGTTACCGCTCCTGGTGGCCAGGAGCTCACCTGCCACTCCGCGTTCGCGTACGATGCTGACTGGAATATCGCCTCCGAGCGGCTGTGCGACGGCCCCACGGTAGAGTACGCGTACGGCGCCGGCGATCTTCTTTCCAGCATTTCCATGCGCACCGATCAGGGCCTGGAACCGGTCTTGTCGAACGTCGCGAAGCTGGCGCCTCACCTGGTCGAGGCGACGACTTTCGGTAACGGAGTTCGCGAAACGAGGGCCTATGAGCAGTTCCGGGAGACCCGGTGGCAGGTGGTGCTCGGGGAGTCCGTGCTACGTGAGCAGTACCGCGGCTACGACCCGCTCACGGGATACCTGCGCACGATCGAGGACGCGGCGTCGAGCACCGTCGCCGCTTTCCAGTACGATGCCTTGCGGCGGCTCGTGGACGCGGGCTACGGCGATGGCGCCCGGCAGCTCCACTACACCTACGATGGGGCGGGCAATCGCCTGCGTCAGAGCGACCAGGACAACGAGGGAATGACGGCGACCTCATATTCCTACGAGCCCGGTTCCAATCGCCTCACGGCCGCAGGGGAAACGGCGCTGACCTATGACTTGGCGGGGCGGGTGCGCACGATTGGAGATACGACATATTCCTACGATGAGCTCGGAAATCTGACCACCGCCGAGCTGCCGGGAGGCGTCACCGTCCGCTGCGGATATGACGGGCGCGGGCGCCGCGTCTACAAGCAAACCGCAAACGAAACGACGTTCTACGTCTACGGACCGGACGACACGCTGGGGCTGATCGTCAGTCGTCAAGGGCAGCAGGAAAGTCGCGTCTACGCTATCTGGGACCCACAGCGGCCGTTTTCACCGGTCGCGCTGCGATTCGCCGGGCCGCCGGCGGAGACGACGTACTACCTGCATCAGGATGCGCTCGGCGCGGTACAGCTCGCCACGGACGCCGGCGGAGCGGTCGTGTGGCGAGCCGAGTACGCGCCGTTCGGTGAGGCGGAGCTGTACGTCAACGCGATACCGGCGCAGGCGTTCCGCCTCCCCGGGCACCTCGCCGATGACGAGACCGGCCTGTACTACAATGCGTACCGCTATTACGCGCCGGCGCTGGGGCGCTACCTGACCCCGGATCCCGCGCTGGACGGCGGCATTGGGGGTAACTTTTACGTTTCCGAGATGTTGTGGCCCGAGGACGGGTGGCGGCGTAGCCGGCGCGGGGACGGTGTCCCGGCGACGCTCGCCGAAACCGTGCTGCACGACCTTGCCGAGAGTCCCGTGCTGCGCGACAAGGACCTCAGCGGAGCGGAACCCGCCCTCGTAGAAGTCGCCCCGGAGCTCGCAACCCAGTACGTGTACGTCGCCAACAACCCCGTGAACCGCCGCGATTTGTACGGGAACCAGGGAACCACAGGTGGCGGTACCACCGGGGGCTCGGGCGGAACCAGCGGCGGAAGCTCGCCCGGGCCCTTCGATCCAGGTCTACCCGCGCCGAAACCCACGAATGGCCTGCCGGAGGTGCCGGATTGGCTCAAGAAAGCGATCGATTATGGCAAGAATGGCGTTCCCGTCGGGAGCTGCCGGATCAGGCCGACCACCAAAGCGGGCAAGGACGGGGGGCCGCGGATCTTCGGCCTCGAGATCAAGTGGTAGGAGCCGCAGACGATGGCGATCACGAGTAGGCTGTGGGGGCTTCGGGTGCTGCTGGCGGTGCCGGTAGCTTGGGTGGCGTGGGGAGCGACTCTCCTGGCCCCGGACGCAGGCGCCGCGGAATCGCACTGGTCCGGCGACGTTGAGGTCACCACCGATACCACCATCGCCGCCGGAGACGTGTTGGTGATCGACGCGGGCGCCGTGGTGACAGTGCGCGCGACGGCGAGCTTGCTCCTGATAGACGCCGGCGCGGAGCTGCGCGTCGAGGAGGGCGCGCAATTTCTCATCGCCTCTCGGGAGGAATGCGTGACGGCGTCCGCCACGGAACACGAGGCGAGCTGCTTTCGCATCGAAGCGCGCGGTCTGCTCGCCGTCGAAGGTCAACCGGGTCGTCCGGTCTCCTTCTCGGCCATCGGCGACACCGTCGGTGGCTGGGGCGGCATCGGCGTATCGGGCGCCGTGGCGAGCTGCGAGGTGGCGTACGCCGAGATTCGAGATGCGAAGGTAGGAATTGTCGCCGATGGACTGATCGACGGAATCAACCCGCGGTGCACAGTGCACGATGGCGTGTTCGCAGCGAACCAAATCCACGCAGCGCTGGCGAACGACCAGTCGCATCTCTGGCTCTATGACAACCACTTCACCAATCATCCGGTGGATGCGGGCGGCTGGCACGGGAGTGTCGTCAAGCTCGCGGAGGATGCGGATGGCCGGATCGAGAACAATGTCTTCGCCGGCAACGGGGAGGCCGCCGTGGTGATCGACAACGCGAGCCCGCTGGTGATCAACAACACGATCGTCACCAGCGGCATTGGAATCGCGATATCCTCGGACCGCGCCGCGCCCGGGGTGGCGCCGGAGATTCGCAACAATATCGTGCTGCGGGACGGGTCCGAGCCCGGCTGGGCGATCGACTGCGAGGATCGATGCAGCGTCCTGGACTGCCGTCCAGCGCCGCTGGTCGCGTATAACAACGCCTACGACCCGGTGAGCGGCGCGCTGTTGGGCCACGGGGATTCGGCCTGGACGCCGTGCTCCTTCCTGGACCAGACCGCGTACGAGGCCGCTTTCAACATCAGCGCCGATCCCCTGTTCGCGAGCCCGGCGCGCGGCGACTACCGACTGCTGCTCGGGCCGGTGGCCTCGCCAAGCATCGATGCGGGCGATCCCGATCCGTACTACAACGATGTTTCGTTTCCTCCCAGTCTGGGCTGGGCGACGAACGATCAGGGCGCCTATGGAGGTCCCCGGGCGGCGCTCATGGCGTTGCCGGTGCCGCTTACCGGAGCTTGGGCCGCGCTGCTTCTGGCTGCCGGCGTGGGCGTGACCAGGCCGCGACGGCGTCAGGCACCGCCGGCGAGCGGTTCCAGCGCGGCGAAGCGGCGGCGCACTGCCTCGAGCTCCGCAACACGGCGGTCCTGACTCCACGCCAGCTCCTCGGCCATGATCACGCAGACCCGCGCCGTGACCCCGGGTCCGGGGTCGCCGGTGGTGCCGAGCGCGGTGCGCCGAAATATGACGTCCTCCGCGCGCTGCGCCATCTCCTCGCGACACGCGTAACGCACCTCGGCTTCAATTGTGGTGCTTCCGGGCGCCAGGCGGTCAGCAGCGCGCGGCTCCCGCAGCGCGATCGCCGCCACCGCGCTGGCCGCCGAGCCGTGGTTGCTCAGCAGGCCGCGCGCCACTTCAGCCGGCAGGAGACCACCCGATGATTCGGCCAGCCACCGCGCCTCCGCCTCGGAGTCGGCGACTCGCCCCCCCCACACCGGCGTGACGGCGGTCGCGCACGGCCGTGTCGCCCGCGGCGACAGCCGGTGCGCGACGAGATCCACGACCTCCCTGGCGAGCAATCGCGCCGTCGTATATTTCGCAAGCACGACGGAAATTGCCCCGTCGATGCCGTCCGCGGCGAGATGGTCGCAGAACCAGTTCTCGCGACCCCCGCGGTATCCGAAAGCGGTAGCCGCGCGACTACCGCCGCCCTGCTCCAGGTACACACCCGAGTAGGCGTAGCGCACGTCGGAGAGGCGAAGATCGGCGCCGGGCAGGGCGCGATTGATTTCCGCGACAAGCAGGTGCGCCTCGCTCGGCTGCGGGCTTGCCGTCGCGGGGTCGCCGGTGAACGGGTCGTAGGTCGTGCCGACAATGGAGCAGTCGCGCCAGGGCACGACAAAGAAGTGCCGCCCTCCGCGATCCCAGAGGGAATCGCCATGCCGATGGGCAGTGGCGAGGACGATGGCTGAGGACGCGGTGAGCGGTCGAGTGATCAGGTGGGTACCTTTGGCGAAGTGAAACAGCCGCGCGGCGGCCCCGCCCGCCAGGCCGACGGCCAGCGGTGGCGCCCACGGCCCGGCGGCGTTGACCACCAGGTGTGCGCGCACGACGAGCTCCGCACCGCCCAGGACGTCCGCGACGCGCACGCCCGTCACGCGCTTGCCGTCACGGACGAACCCGCACGCGCGCACGTAGGTCGCCACGGCGGCGCCCTCTTCCGCCGCCGCCCGCGCCACGGCAAGAGTCAGCCGCTCCGGGTTCCGCATCACGTACTCGTCGTAGGCGATGGCGCCGCTGCAGGCGGTCCCCAGGGAAGCAAGCAGCGGTTCGCGCCGGCACGCGGCAGCGCGAGATAGGAGCTGCGGCCGACCGATGGCAAGACGCGCGCGGTCGCCGCGCTGTGCGGCACCGGTGCCGCGCTCGCCGAGCCGCCAACCGAGCGCCTCGTACGCGGCCATTCCCGCGCACAGCAGGCCTCTGCCCCGCTTGCCCCAGCCGCTGGTGGGAACGAGAAAGGAAACGCGCTCCACGAGGTGCGGCGCGAGATTCGCAAGAACCTGACGCTCCCGCCGCGACTCGCGCACGCGCCCAAGCTGTGCCTGCTGCAGATAGCGAATGCCGCCGTGCAGGATTTTCCCCGATGCCGCCGAAGTGGCACCGCCAACGTCGCCCGCCTCTACCAGGGCGACCTCGAACCCCCGCAGACAGGCATCCCATGCGATGCAGGCACCCGCGATGCCGCCGCCGATGACGGCGACATCGAAGTGCCTCGCGGACAGGTCGGACAGGTTTCGCTCCACTGCTTTCTCGCTCACCTGGCTCGACCGACCGCGCCGGCTAAAACATCCCTACGGAGCGCTCACCAGGCTTAGCCGGCGAGCACTCCTACATGAACCTCATGCTCGAGGGAGCTCTCCGGCCCGGGCTCCACTTGCACTTGGCCTGGCCGTCCGCGATTGCGCCGAAGGTGTTCCGTATGCAGTGTATCCGGTCCCCGCAGGTGGTCCCCCACTTGTCGCAACCGTGCCTCGGCTTCCCTCCGTGCCTCGTCGGGATCATAGCTTACCGCCAGACACTTCGGAATCTCGATTCCGCGTAAGCGGAGATTCCATCGCTGTTGCGTTGCCTCGTCCATCGTGCACCTCTCTCGCCGCGCCGAGCATGCCGCACCCACACAATAGCGGATCGCAGCAGGCGCGTACCAGTACATCATAAGCACTTCTCAGCTCATGCGCAACATCTAGCGGTCCGGGCAGTAATTTCCGCGCGAGCCCGGTTGCGAGAAACGCACGGGATGCAGGTTTTCACGCCAGCCTGTCGTCTATCCGCCAGGGGACAATACTATATGTGGGCAGAGTGCGCGGAATTCCGCCACATCTGATCCCCCGGCTCGCACTATCTGGCAGCGCGGGCGCGGACGCTCCGACCCGCCTCCAGGAAAAGATCCCCGGCGTTGGCCGAATGTCGGGTGATGCTCCTTTGCAAGCGTCGGAGGCGTGGGCCGAAACCAAGCACGAATACGTTCGCGGCCACATCTAGCGGACTGAGGTTTCCGCGCGCGGGCGCCCGCGATATGATGCTTGTCATGAAACGCTTCCTCGCGCTGGGGAAATTCCGTGAGCGTGTCTGGCGACCGTGACGGCGGTGGCGGCGATCCCAAGTCGCTCGGCCTCTACCGCCTCGAGAGGCCGCTCGGGAAAGGCGGCAGGGGTGTGGTCTATCTTGGGCGCCACGAGCGCACGAGCGAAACCGCGGCGATCAAGACGGTGCGTGCTCCGAGCGAGGCGCTGCTGGCCGGAGTGCGCCGCGAGGTGCGATGCGCCGCCCCGGCGGTGGTCGTGGTCGGCGTCTGCCGCAGCGAGGAGACCGGGAACGGGTTGCGAGAGCTGGCACTGCACGACGAAGGCCGGGATCAAGCGGTGACCGCGCCGAAGCCGCATTCCGCACTGCCCGGGCCGGGAGCTTTCGCGAATGATGAGCACTGCGGTTTCGATCAGCCCGCGCAGTCGGGCTCGGAGCACTCGGCGTGAGCGCGGCCGATGAAGTCTCCAGCGGCGCCTTCGCCGGCCCCTACGAGCTCCTCGCGACGCTCGGGAAAGGCGGCATGGGGACCGTATTCCGCGCCCGCCACCGCGACTCCGGCGCGACCGTGGCGGTGAAGACGGTGACGGCGCCGAGCGAGCTGCTGCTCGCCTGCGTGCGCCGCGAGGTCCGCGGCCTCGCCCGCCTCACCCACCCGGGGATCGTGCGCATCGTCGACGAGGACCTCGGCGGCCCGCACCCGTGGTACGCCATGGAGCTCATCGACGGCGTCACCCTGGGGCGCTATGTCCAGGCTCCGGGCGCCTGGCGGACGCGATCGCGCGGTAGCCCCTCGTCGTGGTGGACCGAATCGCTCGGCGCCGGAATCTCCACGAAACCCGGCGGTCTCGCGGCACCGGTAGCGGAGAACCCCGGCACGCTCGACGCCGAGCTCGAGCTCCCCTGGCGCAAGGATCCGAGCGGCGAGGTGCTGCGGGGCCTGCTGACGATAGCGCGCCGGCTGTGCTCGCCCCTTGCCTACCTGCATGGCGAAGGCTTCGTGCACGGAGACCTCAAGCCGGAGAATGTTCTCGTGCGCGGCGACGGAGCGCCGCTGCTGGTGGATTTCGGGCTGGCGCTGCAGGTCGGCGGGCGTGTCAGCCGCGACGTCCTGCACACCGGCGCGATCTCGGCGGGAACACCCGCCTACATGGCCCCGGAGCGGATCCGCGGCGACGTCGTCGACGCGCGCAGCGACCTGTATTCGCTCGGATGCCTTCTCTACGAGCTCGTGGCGGGTCGGCCGCCGTTCACGGCGCCGTCCGTCGGCGAGCTGGCCCGCGCGCACCTGACCCGGCCACCCGCGCCGCTCGACGCCCTTTTCCCCGGTGAGCTGCCGCCGGGACTGAGCGAGCTCGTGGACCGGCTGCTGGCGAAGTCGCCGCGCGAGCGCCTGGGGTACGCGGACGACGTGGCGCGCATGCTGGCAGCCACCGGCGCGGGTAACGGCGGCTACCCCGGCGCGCCGGCGCCCCACCCTTACTTGTACCGGCCCTTCCTTGCCGGCCGCGAGACGATCATGCAGCGGCTGCAGTCTTTCCTGGCGGAGGCCGTCCAGGAATCCGGCGGCATCTTGCTTCTGGGTGGAGAAAGCGGCCTGGGCAAGACGCGCTGCCTGCTCGAGCTTGCAGAGCAGGCCGGCCGGCAGCTCGGGATGTGCGTGCTCGCGGCCGAGTGCCGCGCCGTCGTGGCCGTCGCCAACGCCGATCGCCGCGGCTCCGGGACGCCGTTGGCGGCGCTGCGCCCGGTCCTGGTGGCGATCGGGGACCACTGCCGGGAGTGGGGAAAACGCGAGTGCGACAGGGTCCTGGGGGCGCGCGGACCGCTGCTCGCCGCCTTCGCGCCGCCGCTGGCGAGCCTCCCCGGGCAGCAAGCCTACGCGCCGCCGCCGGAGGTCCCGCCGGAACGTGCGCGGGAGCGCCTCTTCACGGCCCTGCTGCAGACGCTCAAGGCGCTGGCGGGCGACGCGGCGGTGCTCATCCTCATCGACGATCTGCAATGGGCGGACGAGCTCACGCTGGCCTTCGTCGTCTGGCTCGCGGCCAACCGCACGCTGGCGGAAGACCCGGTATGCGTGCTCGGCGCCTACCGCACCGAGGAGTCGGAGTCACTTGCGAGGCTGCTGGCGGCCCGTGGCGTGGAACGCGTGGAGCTGGCGCGCCTGGGGCCTGGCGACATCGCCGAGATGGCTGGGGACATGCTCGGCCGTCACTCCATCCCGAAGCGCCTCGCCGCGCTCCTGGACCGGCTGTCCGAGGGCAATCCGTTCTTCGTGGCCGAATATCTCCGCGGCGCCTTATACGAAGGTCTGCTCGCTCGCGACGCCACGGGCCGCTGGGTGGTCGCGGACGACGCCGGACCGGGTGCCGCGCCGAGCGCCTTCGAGCGTCTCGCCCTGCCCGAGAACCTGCGCGAGCTGGTCGAGCGGCGCCTCGACCGCCTCTCCGCTGCGGCTCGCAGCGCGGCCGAGCTCGCCGCTGTGCTGGGTCGGACCGTCGCCCTCACGGTGCTGGCGGCTGCCGCGGGCGCCCGCGAGCTGCTGGCGGCTGCGATTGACGAGCTCCGCGCCGCGCTCATCATCGACGAGCCCGCACCCAACCGCCTGCGCTTCACCCACGACAAGTTTCGCGAGGTCGCCTACGAGCGCCTGTCTCCGGAGCGCCGGCAGGCCTTGCACGGCAGCGCCGCGCGAGCGCTCGAGCGCTGTTTCGCCGCTGACCTGGACGAGCAGCTCGGCGCGCTCGGAGCGCACTGGGAAGCGGCAGGCGACGCGGCCGCCGCAGCCGCGTATTTCCGCCGCGACGGCGAGCGGGCCATGCAGCGCTTCGCGTACCAGCACGCGGAGCAGGCGTTCCGCCGCTACCTGCAGGCGGCGAGCGCCGGGCAGGCGGCGACGGCGCGAACGGCCACCGAGAGTGACCCCGGGGACGCAACCGCCATCACTGTCCACCGCGCGCTCGGCGAAGCGCTTTTCTTGCAAGGAAGATACCGCGAGTCGCTCGCAGCGCTGCGCGGCGCGGAGCAGGTGGCAGAGCGCCGCGGCATCGGCCAGATGCCGCGAGAGATCGTCAGAGCCACGGCCCGCTCCTACTGGCGCCTGGGCGAAACCGAGCGCGCCCGGGAGCTGTTCCGCAGCCTGATCCCGGAGGAGGGCGGCGGCGGCGATGACGCCATCGTCGCCGAGGCGCTCCTCGGGCTCGGCGGGATCTCCCTGGAGCTCGGCTCTTTCCACGAGGCGTGGTCGTACTTCGAGCGCGCCGAATCCGCCTTCGCCGCGCTCGGGCTCGAGCTGCGGCGCGCCGGCGCGCTAACGAACAAGGGAATTGTCCTGCACAAGCTAGCGCGATACGACGCCTCGAATCACAGCCTCCTCGCAGCCCTTCGGGTCATCCGGGAGGTTGGCGACCCATACTACGAAAGCAGGGCCTTGACGAACCTCGGAGCGAACCATTACGCGCTCGGCAACATAGCTGCGGCCAGGGAGGCGTACGACGAGGCCGCTCGTATTGCACGCGACTCTTCCGACTTGCGCGCTCTCCTGCTCGCGACCGGCAACCTCGGCACGATGAGCGTGCTGCAGGGTGATATCGAGGTCTCCGAGGGGTGCTACAACCAGGCTATCGAGCTGGCGCACACGCTCTCGGACGACTTTACCCTCGCCTACGTGCTGTGCGGCAAAGCAGGCGTGCTACGTCTGGCCCTGAACGATCTGCCAGGCGCGGCGAGCCTGCTGGACGATGCCGATCGCGTCACACAGCGGACGGGCGATCTGCTTGCCCTGCGGTTGATTGCGTGCGAGCGCGGACATCTCTCGCTCGCCAGTGGCGCAGATGCGACAGCGCACCTGCTCCGCGCAACGGAAATCGAAAAGCGAGCAACCAAAGGCACCGAGCATGCGGAAAGCCTTGTCCTATCGCGCCTGCGGCGGGCATGCGAAGCGCACGCTCTGGGGCATCCGCTGATCGGCGGACAGTGCCGCGAAGACGTCTCGCCAGAGCTGCGATCGCGGCTGCTGCGGCAGGAGTAGCGGGCGTCCCAATGCCCGTGGGTCGGCGACTGTTTTGTCAGGGAGAAACGGGCAAAAGAAAAGGGCCGGGGGAAAGCCCCGGCCCTACGAGCTCAGTCAGCGAGCGACTAGAAGCTGATCGCGTCGATGAAGTCGAGGATCTTCTCCTTGATCTTCTCGATCACCGAGGTAATGGCGTCGATGAAGGTCAGGGCGATCGTCACGATGGCGACTGCGATCATGATCGACAGCACGATCCACTCAACGGTGGTCTGGCCGGATTCGTCGTTGAAAAGCTGAACCATCTTTTCCATGGGATGCCTCCTTGTCGGTTCCATCAGCTCAACGGGGCACCCGATCAGGCCACCGCCGTTTTCACCTTTCGGCCACTTTATAAGCAAGCCACGTGCCAACCTTCGAGCCCGCCCGCGCGAACGGCGAAACGCAGCGGACAGGCAACGGCACGGCACGCGGCGCGGGCCGACTCCGCCGGGCGAAGTGACCGGGGGCAACGCATTTGCATAGACGCGCCCCCAATCGCCCCCGCGGCGCCAGTGAAAAGCGCTTTGCGATGCCACTCTTGCCGACTGCAGGACGGTTGTTCACTTTTTTTCACGAGCACTGCACGGGTGTTCATACGGGCGCGACCCGTAAAGCTCCGCCCCGACTCCGACCAGGCGGTGGATTCAGGACCGCCGCCCATGTCGCCGGATCGCCGACCCGCGCTATGCTGTACAACAACTAGCGCATCACGACGACCCCCCACATCACCTCCCCCGCAAGTGGGGGGAGGGACGTCGGGCCAACAGGAGGGCACATACCGATGTCGGAACCGACCGGACGCCTGGCCCCACCCCGCGACGACGACCCGGAAGAGACCCGGGAGTGGCTGGACTCGCTCGAATACGTGCTTCGGCGCGCCGGGTCCGACCGCGTCGTCTTCCTGATCGAGGCGCTGCGCGACCTCGCCCAGCGCCGCGGCGTGCAACTACCGTTCAGCGCCACCACGCCGTACATCAACACCATTCCGCGCTCCCGGCAGCCGGCGTATCCCGGCAACCGCGAGCTCGAGCGGCGCATCAAGAGCTGCGTGCGCTGGAACGCCATGGCCATGGTGGTGCGCGCGAACACCGAAGCGCCGGGGATCGGCGGCCACATCTCCACCTACGCCTCCGCCGCCACCTTGCTCGAAGTCGGATTCAACCACTTTTTCCGGCGCTCCGAGGTGCCGGGCGAAAGCGACCTCGTCTACTTTCAGGGGCACGCTTCCCCCGGAGTCTACGCCCGCGCCTTCCTCGAGGGCCGCATCAGCCGGGACCACCTCCGCCACTTCCGCCGCGAGCTGTCCGCAGGCGGCGGTCTGTCCTCCTACCCCCACCCGTGGCTCATGCCCAGCTTCTGGCAGTTCCCCACGGTATCCATGGGCCTGTCGCCGATCATGGCGATCTACCAGGCGCGCTTCAACCGCTACCTCGAGCACCGCGGCCTGCTCGACACGAGCCGCTCCCGCGTCTGGGCCTTTCTCGGCGACGGCGAGACGGACGAGCCGGAAGCGCTCGGCGCCATCAGCCTCGCCGGTCGCGAGAAGCTCAGCAACCTGATCTTCATCGTCAACTGTAATCTGCAGCGCCTGGACGGCCCGGTGCGCGGCAACGGCAAGATCATTCAGGAGCTCGAAGGCGTGTTCCGCGGCGCCGGCTGGAACGTCATCAAGGTGATCTGGGGCGACGACTGGGATCCGCTGCTCGCCAACGACCCCGACGGCAAGCTCGTGCGCCGCATGGGTGAGGTGGTCGACGGCCAGTATCAGAAATACACCGTGAGCGGCGGCGCCTACATTCGCGAGCACTTCTTCGGCACCGATCCCGAGCTGCTTCGCCTCGTCGCTCACCTCAGCGACGACCAGCTCAGCCGCTTGCGGCGCGGCGGGCACGACCCCGAAAAGGTCTACGCGGCCTACCTCGCCGCCGTATCCCAGAACGAGAAGCCGTCAGTGATTCTCGCCAAGACGATCAAGGGCTACGGCCTCGGCGAGGCGGGCGAAGGGCGCAACATCACCCACCAGCAGAAGAAGCTGAACGAGAGCGAAATGCGCGAGTTCCGCTCCCGCTTCGCGATTCCGCTGGGCGACGACGAGATCGAGCGCATGCCGTTCTATCGGCCGCCGGACACGAGCCCGGAGATTCAGTATATGAAACGCCGTCGCGAGGTTCTGGGGGGTTTTCTCCCCGAGCGCTCCCCCGCGGCGCCGCCCCTGGAGCCGCCGGGCGACGGCGAGCTCGCCGAGTTTTTCCAGGGCAGCGGCGGCCACCCGGTGTCCACGACCATGGCCTTCGTGCGGCTGCTCGCGCGCCTGCTGCGCCATCCACGGATCGGGAAGCTCGTCGTGCCGATCATTCCGGACGAAGCGCGCACCTTCGGAATGGACGCGCTGTTCCGCCAGTGCGGCATCTACGCGGCCTTCGGGCAGCTCTATGAACCGGTCGACTCCGATACGCTGCTCTATTACCGCGAGGCCGCCGACGGCCAGATTCTGGAAGAAGGCATTACGGAGGCTGGGGCGACGTGCTCGTTCATCGCAGCCGGGACGGCATACGCCGCGCACGGCATCAACACCATCCCGTTCTACATCTTCTACTCGATGTTCGGGCTGCAGCGCGTGGGCGACCTGATCTGGGCGGCGGCGGACATGCGGTGCCGCGGCTTCCTGATGGGAGCGACCGCGGGCCGCACGACGCTACTGGGAGAGGGGTTGCAGCATCAGGATGGGCACAGCCACCTGCTTGCGACCGCGGTGCCCAATCTCATGGCGTATGACCCGGCCTACGCGTACGAGATTTGCGCGATCGTTCTGGACGGTCTGGAGCGGATGTTCGCGCGCGGGGAATCGGTTTTCTATTACATTACGCTGCAGAACGAGAGCTACGAGATGCCGGCCATGCCGGAGGGAGCGCGCCAAGGCATCTTGCGGGGGATGTACAAGCTGCGGCCGGGACGCTTGCGGAGCGAGGGGCGGACGGCGGATCGGGACGCGGGGCCGCGCGCCCACCTGCTAGGCAGCGGCGCAATCGCCGGCGAGGTGCTGCGGGCTCAGGAGCTGCTGGAGGCGGATTTCGGCGTCGCCGCCGACGTATGGAGCGTGACCAGCTACAAGGAGCTGCGGCGCGAGGCGCTGGAGTGCGAGCACTGGAACCGGCTGCACCCCGAGGCCGAGCCGCGGCGGAGCTATCTGGAAGGGGTGCTGGCGGGGGAAAGCGGAGCATTCGTCGCGGCGACCGATTTTGTGAAGCTGGTCCCTGAGCAAATCGCGCGCTGGGTGCCGGGCGGCCTCACGGTGCTCGGCACGGACGGTTTCGGGCGCAGCGACACGCGCGCGGCACTGCGGCGCTTTTTCGAGGTAGACGCCGAGTCGATCGCGCACGCGGCGCTGAGCGCCCTGGCCGGCCGCGGCGAGCTCGGGTGGGAGATCGTCGCGCGGGCGCAGGAGCGGTTTGGGCTCGAGCCCGGCAAGCTCAGTCCCGTCGCAACGTGAGCGCCTGCGCATGCCGGTGGGCGCTCGCGAAGTGGAGCGGCCGCGCGGGGTAACTGGTTCCTCCCTCCACCCGGCCGGCCGGCGTTCGCCGGAGCGGCGGACGCCTCGGCGGTGACAGTTTTATCAAGGAGACCACGAAATGGCAATTCCGTTCAGGCTCCCTGAGCTTGGTGAGAATATCCACGGTGGCGATGTCGTCAATGTGCTCGTCGCGGTCGGGGACAGCGTGGCCGCGGGGCAACCGGTCATCGAGCTGGAAACCGACAAGGCGGTGATCGAGGTTCCCGCGCCGCAAGCAGGGCGCATCGCCTCACTTGCCGTCGGTAAGGGCGAGCACGTCGAGGTCGGCGCCGTCGTGCTGACGTTGGAACCTGTCGGGGAGGCCAGTGTCGCCGGGGCACCGGTGCCGCCTGTACCTGCGTCCCCGCGAGCTCCGGCGCCTGACGTCCCCGCTCCGCCGCCGCCGCCGGCACGTGCAACCGCGCCGTTCGACTCCGCGTTGCCTGCCGGCGTGCCCCGGGAAGACCTTGCGGGCGCCGCTCCGGCATCGACGGACGAGCGCGCGGTGGGGGTGCCGCAGCCGGTCCACACTCCCCACCTCCCTCTCCCCGCCGGACCGGCGACGCGCGCGCACGCCCGCAAACTCGGTGTGAACCTCACCATGGTGCCGGCGACCGGGCCGGCCGGTCGCATCACGCTTGATGACGTCCAGGCCTATGTGCGCGTGCTGGCCGCGCGGGCCGCGGCAGACGCCGGCGCGCCGGCACCTGAGCAAGAGCGAGCCACCGCCACCACCGCCGCCGAGCCCGCGGCGGCCAGGGCCAGCACCGCCGGCACGGCTCCCGCGGAGGACACGGACCGCGAGGCGCTCAGCTCGCTGCGTCTGAAGATCGGCCGACAAATGCATCTCTCCTGGACCACCATTCCCCACGTCACCCACTTCGACGAAGCGGACATCACCGCTCTGGAGGAGCTCCGCGTACGTCTTGATCGCCGGCTCGGAGAAACGGGTGCGCGGCTCACCACCACTGTGTTGCTCGTAAAAGCTGCGGTCGCCTGCTTGCGCGACTTCCCCAGAATTAATGCGACGCTCTCCGCGGACGGACAGAGCCTGTCGATCGCTCGTTGCTTTCACATCGGCATCGCCGTGGACACCGCCGACGGGCTCATCGTGCCCGTGCTGCGCGATGCCGACCGGCCAAGCCTGGCGCGGACGGCCACGATGCTTGCCGAGCTCGCCGCGCGCACGCGCGCCCGCACGGTCGGCCTCGACGAGCTCCGGGGAGCTACCTTCACGATTTCCAATCTCGGCGGCATCGGCGGAACCGGATTCACGCCGATTATCAACCCGCCTCAGGTCGCCATTCTCGGAGTCGCCCGCGCCGCTGTCGGCCCGCGCTGGGTGGGAGAAGCGTTCGCCGCCCGTCTAATTCTGCCGTTTTGTCTGTCCTACGATCATCGCGTCATCGACGGAGCCGAAGCCGCGCGGTTTTGCCACGGCTTGCGCGCGCTGCTCGAGGATCCCGACGGCTTCCTGCTGGAGGCGTGACCGCGGCGGGAACAGGCGCAACCGGCGCGGCGCCAGCACCGCCGGCCCGGCGGGCTGGCAGGCCGGCGGTGCTGGCAGGCTGGCATGCCCTAGACCAGCAATACACCATGGGCCGCGCAATAACTCTGGAGCTCCGGGGTCTTCGCTATGGTGACGAGGATGCGCTCAACAGGGCCACGGCCCAGCTCCCGTTCCACCAGGTCGCACTTATCGCGGAAACGATCGACATCTTCTTCGTCGGGCCCGAACTTGACCTCGAAAACGCAATAGCGGCCATTGCTCACGAATACGTCATATTCATAGCGCCTGCCCGCCGGGCCAATGAACCCATCCCGATCTTCGACTTTCTGCCTGAGGAGCAGGTTCTCGGCTTTGAGGTCGGTGCGATCGAGCGCGACGCGAAGCGTACCCGCTACGAGATCTTCGAGCTCGTGGCCCAGACGACTTTGCGAGCCCCCGACGGTAACGACGAGATACTGCCCCATGTCCTTCAGGCGCTGGTCAATCGCCAGGAAGCGCCGATCCATTGCCTCGAAGCGTTCGTCCATCTTCTCGAAGCGCTTGTCCATCTTCTCGAAGCGTTCGTCCATCTTCTCGAAGCGCTTGTCCATGGCCTCGAACCGTCGATCCATCTCCGCCTGGAGTGCCTCGAACCGTCGATCCATCTCCGTCTGGAGTGCCTCGAACCGTCGATCGATCGCCTCGAACCTTGCATCAATGATCTCGAAGCGCCGGCCCGCTTCCTCCCGTTGCGCCGCAAGCTCCGCGAGTAGCGCTTCGAAGCGCTGGTCGATGGCGGCGAAACGGCGCTCGGTGGCCTCGTATCGCTGCGCTGACTCCTGCCGCTGCTCGGCCAGCTCCGCAAGCAGACGTTCCATCTCGCGTCGCGACGGGAACTCTTCGGCCAGCACCTCGTAGAGGCGAAAGCGCAACTCGGGCGAGGCCCGCAACAGCTCGGGGAGGCGGTCGAGGATTTCTTCAGCTTCGTGAATCACGATTCTCAGAGTAGCACCGGTGCTCCCCGTCGTGCGAGTCGCAAGTGGAGACCCGGTGCGAGCGTCGCGTCGTAGTCAGGCCGCCTATTCGGCCGCACAGGACCGTGACGCGGCGCCAGCACCGCCCCTGGGGTCGGCTCAAGGCGCCCGGGGAAGCCGCAGCGCGTAGAGCTGGCCGTCGTGGCGCAAGTGGCCCGCATGCTGCTCGGCCTCGGCGCCGGAGCCGAAGTAGATGTCCGCGCGACCCGGCCCCCGAATGGCGCCCCCGGTGTCCTGAACGATCATCAGCCGCAACACCTGACCCACCGCGGCGATCGCGCCGGCCGCGTCGAATCGCAGTATGGGAAGCGCCGCGAGGACTACGGTGCCTTGCGGCACTACCTTGCGGTCCACTGCGAGCGACACGCCGGGTGTGAGCGCCACCTGGCTCGCACCGTACGGGCCGCCGTCGGCGAGCGTGAAAAACACGTAGCTCGGATTGGTGGCAAATATCCGCTCCTGTTCCTCGGGATGAGCGCTCAGGTAACGGCGAATCGCTTGCATGGACATGTCCTCACGGGCAATCCTGCCTTCGCGGATGAGCAACTTGCCGATCGCCTCGTAGGGCCTGCCATTCTGCGCGGCGTAGTTTACGTTCCGGGTGGTGCCGCCGGCATAGCGGAGGATGCCCGACCCCTGGATCATCAGAAAGAACCGGGAAATCGCGTCATCCACCCAGGCGATCTCGAGACCTCGGCCGGCGAGCGCGTTGCCGGAGTCGATGGCCGATCGCTCGTGGTAGGGCGCGATGGTGCCATCGGCCAACACCCGATATGTGATGCGTTTGCCGGCGAGATCCGAGCTGAAAACGCCGAGGTCGACCTGATGAAGGTCGGTTGGGATGCCGTAGAGAGGAAAGCGGTGGGTATCGTCTGGATGATCACTGGCAGCGAGCTCGGGCAGATAGTAGCCGGTAAGAAGCACGTCTCCACGACCATTCTGTCCCGCGAAACGGTGCAGCTCGAAGCGTTCGAGCGTGCGCCGAACGAGCTCATCGGCCGATGGCGCCTGCTGTGTCAGACCGGCGAGCTCCTCCTGGACGCGCAGCAGCTCGGATGCCGCCACCGAAGCGGCCCCGAAAGCGTGCGGCCGATCCTCTCCGGCGGCGAGGTCGGCGGCCAGCGCCGCGCGGTGGCGGGAAAGCGCCGTGGAGAATTGCTCGAGATCGATGTCGGACGCCTGCAGCGTGACCGTGGAACCCGGCACCAGCGCGAGCGGCGAGCGCTGCGTACGCGCGCACCCCGCCACCGCGAGTACCGCGATGAGGACGCCGGCAATCGCCAGGCCGCGGATTGTTCCGGCCCGCGGCAGTCGCGCGCGCCGCCTCACGCTGTCCGCCGGCGCAGCTCGCGCATCTGCAAGCGGTGGTCGCGGCGCTCCTGGGCCTGCCTGGCGCGGCGATGCTCGGAGCCTTCTCGGCACTCAGGCAACTGGAGGGCGGGAAGCGGTCGCGGCCGACCGTTCCGGTCCAATGCCACAAACGTGAGGTAGGCAGAGCAGGCATGAGCTCTGGCTCCGGTCTCCGGCTCTTCGGCCTCGACGCGCACCCCCACTTCCAGCGAGGTGCGCCACGCCTGGTTGACCTGCGACTGCAATACGACCACCATGCCAATGCGAACGGGTAGAAGGAAATGCAGCTCGTCCATCGCCGCCGTCACGACGGGACCCCGCGCAAAGCGCTGCGCGGAGACCGCCGCACAGATGTCGATCCAGGCCGCGATCTGACCGCCAAAGGCGTTTCCATGGTTGTTCCCGTGACCAGGCAAGACGATCTGAACCATTTCGACACGCGTTTGGTCGAGGGGAACGGCCGGTGCTTCCATCGAGATTCTCCTGGCTGTTTGCGGTTTTTTTCGGGGGTGAGCACTGGGCGCTCCGAGCATCTTGCATCGCCGTGGAGCACCGTCAACGGTGCCCGTCCCCGCCGGCTCTTCCCGGCACAGGGCGACCGTTACCTCCCGGGCGCGTTGTGGTATAATCCGTCAACCATCCCCTCCATCGCGATCCTCCGGCGCCATGCCGGCGTCACCCTAACCGAGTCACTCACGCAGATGTCATCGGAAATACCGCGAAGAACGATCCGAGCCGCCGTGGCCATCTTCGCCGCCGGCCTCTCGTGCCTGCTTGGCGGCCTCGCGAACGCGCAAGAGACCGCGCCGCGCTCGCCGCAGCGCACGTCCATCGTCCCCTACTACTTTCCCGATACTGTCGGTCAACATCCCTCGATAACGATCGCGAATTTCCAGGCGTGGCTCGACGACCAGCTCGGCCCGGCAACGGGCTACGACCTGAAGTTCAAGTACTACTACCACTTCGAGGACCTGGTCACGGACATGGGCCAACGCATCGCCGCAGGTGATTACCCGTTGTTCGGCGCCCTCGCGGCCGATGTGGCGATTGCGTACCGGCAGGCCTGGGACCTCGACGTGCTGTTCCTCCCGCAAACGAGCGCGGATCTCAACACGCAGCGGTTGGCGGTCTGCGTCAGAAAAGACGCCAACATCAAGTCGCTCGCGGACCTCAAGGGGCGGACGCTCATGGGGCCCGAGCTCTGGAAGGCGGCGCCGGCGAATTTCGAGCGGGACGTGCTCGGCAACGCGCTGAAAATCTCGGACCTCAGCTCGATCGTGTCCACCGAGTCGTCGATCTCGGCCCTGATGGGCGTCTACTACAAGCGCGCCGACGCCGCGTTGGTCTCCAACCGCGTCTTTGAGATCCTGCGCGAGCGCACCGCCAACATCTGGCGAGCGATGAGCATCATTCACGAATCGGCGGATCTTCCTCTGGTGGTGATCGTCACCTTCGGCAAGCAGAACGCGGCCGTCCGCGCGACGGCCGTGCGCGTGGCCAGTCGGATGCATGAAGACGAAAGCGGTCGCAAGGCGCTCGAATACGTGCGCCTCAAACGCATGACCGGGGCGACCTGGGACTCCTTGAGACAGCTACAGACTCAGACCGGCGACGCGCACGTCCCCAGGGCCACGCCGACACCTGCCGCGGCCCCCAAGAAGTAACGCGCTTTCGCCTGATAGTGGATCATGGCCGACAGCCGCTGATCGGCGGACGCGGGAGCCGCCGACCAACGTCGCAGCTACCGGCAGCGGCGCCGGTTACGCCTGCATCCCGTCAGACTCCACGCTGCGGCCAGGCATGCCACGCAGGCGACTGCCGGCGCGCCAGCGAGCACCGGCACCGCCTCCACTACCTCCGTGGATTCGGTCCGCTCATTGTTGGTCAGGTCGGCGTCTGCCTCGGCGCCGTCTGCCGTCACGACCGCCGAGGCGCTTCCCACGGCGCCCGAGGAAACGGTGATCGCCACCTGTTCTTCGACGCCTACACCGAGACTCGCGAGCGCGCACGTGACGGCCCGCCGCCCCTCGGAACAGCTCGCCCGCCCACCCGCAGAACCAAGATAGGTCAGGTCGCCAGATAGCATGAAGGTAACTGTGATCGCGGTCGCCGTCGCGGGACCGTTGTTCCTTACCGTCGCGACATAGGAGAACACTTGCCCGACGGCAACGGGATCCGCGGAATCGACCAGGTTGACTCCGGTGTCAGCGGAGGCCGGATCCGCGACCACCGTCTCGCTCAGAGCAATGTTGTTGGTGCTACTCGGATCGCCGCTTGACGAGGTGACGGCGGCGCTGTTGACGATGCGCCCAGTCTCATTTGCGGTGGCATCGATGGTTACTGTCGCTTCCTGGCTGGTCGTCAGCCGCGCTACCACACAGGTCACCGTGCCGGATTCCTCCGAGCATCCGCCGGCGGAAGCCTCCGCGGCAACGAATGTCGCCTGGCTCGGCAAGAGATCGGTGATTACCACGGCGAGCGCCGTGGCCGGGCCATTGTTGGCGATGGTGAGCACATACCGCACCGTCCCCCCTACCGCCACGGGGTCGGGCGCGTCGGTCGCCGTCAGCCGGAGATCGGCGCTCGCGTCGTCCGAGACCTCGGTAGACGCGTAGGCGGCATTGTCCGCGGGATTCGGGTCAATCCCAGCCGCTGACACCACCGCGCCATTCGCCATCGTGCCGACCTCGGTCGTGGTGACCACGATGTCGACCCGAGTGCTCTGACTCTCCGCCAGCGCGCCCAAGTTACAGGTAATGACGTATTCCTGTGGTGTGCACGCCCCGGTCTGCGGCGTGACCGAGACCAGCGTCACCCGCGTGTCGATGGTGTCGGCCATCACCACGTCGCTGGCCTCGCCCGCGCCGGCATTCATCACCGTGATCGCATACGTAATCTGCCCACCGGGGCCGACCGGGTCGGGGCTATCCTCGATAGCGACGGAGACATCGGAGCCGAACGCCGCGGAAGCGGCGAGCCCGCCCCCGATGAGCACAACCAGCGCAGCGCGCAGACAGGCCCACGCCAGCGCCTCAATTCCTTGCCAGCGGTGCATATTCCGCGCCTCAGCCGCGCAGCGCCGCCAGCGCGATGGCGGGAATGCGGAGGTACGAAGGCGTCAGCTCGAACTGGGCAATGTGGCGGGCGGCATTGTGGGCGTTGCGATGCGTCGAGAACCACGGCGGTTTCGGCGCCATCGTGAACGGCCCCCAGATCACGCTCTTCTGCGGGCGATCGAACATCAAGGTGTTGTGCACCACGCCGCTGCCGCTGACGATGTTGTCGAGGGAGTGTCCGGGAAAGGCGCCCCACGTGGTCAGGACGAGCCCATAGCTGAGTGCCGCCCAGTGATTCACGGCGACGCTGCCGTAGCGCAGGTCCGCGACGGCCTGCTCGAAGTCACCGCCGAGTTGCCGTTGCGTCCTCGGGTCGGCGATGAGCGAAGCGCTCAGTGTGCCCCAGACCTCGTCGTTGCAGAACGCCACGGCGTTGCGCAGATACGCCTGCACGTCCGCGCCCGGCACCGGCGACTCCGCCAGGATCCCGCACCACGCCTCCTGTTTGAAGACGATGTCCGCCGTGTTGCCAGCGTCCACGCCGAAGATCAGCGTCCACGGAATCGTATCGGCGGAGCGCGGGCCAAGCTGCCGGGCATCGCCATGGCACGCCAGGAAGCTGTCGTACTTGCGGTCACTTCCGGGATAGTAGGCCCGGCGTCCGGGCAGGCTGCGCAAGATCTCTTCGACCTTGGCGAGGAATGCCTGCCGCTGCGGCCAGCCTTGCCAGGTGATCAGCACCTTGCCCGCATTGCAGTTGAAAGAAGCGTTGTTCGCCACCATCGTGGCGACGTTCTCCGCCTGGAAGACCAGCTCCCTGGCCGTCCACTCGCCAGGCACGATGAGCAATGGGGTCACACAACCCAGCTCGCTCGTGATGCGCTTGGTAATCCGCGGCTCGCCGCGCTGTTTCCGCCGTTGCTGCTCCTCCCCCGGCGCTCCCCAGACGATGATGTCGTGGACGCGATCGGAACCGGTGATGTGGATCTCGTCGACGCCGTCGTGGTGAACCAGGAAGTCGCCCTCCTCGGCACCGCCATACACCACGCGCAGGACCCCGATCTCGACCAGCGCCCGGAAGCCGCGCTCCACGAACGGCCCGAGGTACTCGTTGACGGGATTCATCTTCAACACGCACACCTGGTTTTCCACGAACAGCTTGTAGAGAACGTCCATGGGGCCGATGCTGGCGACGTTTCCGGCGCCCAGGACCAGCGCGACCTTGCCGCGCCGGCGCTGCTCCGGCACCTGATACGCTGCCGCCATGGTCTCGACGAGACCTTCTTCCCGAAGGTCGGGCTGCATCCATACCTCGGCGCGAAAATTCGCGTAGAGCAGCTTGTCCTTGAGGTCGCCCGGGAACACCTGAACTGCAAGCTGACCGTCGGGACGTCGCCGCACCGCTCCCGGCTTGAGCTGCGGGCGGCCGTGGAGGCGAATCTGATCGAGGGATTCCGCGAGCAAGCGGAGATTGCGGAGGACAGCCATGGGACCGCCGAGCCACTCCTCGGCACTGACGGGCGCCGAGAACGAGAGCCCCTTGGCGAGACAGGCGGCCTTCACCTGCTCCTCCGCCACTTCCCAGGTGTCGAGCATCATGCGCCTGAGCAGGCGGATCCGCGCGGGAACGTCGAACGCGGCCCAGCGATCCTTGTTGTCGTTGAGTACTTCGACGGCACGCTCGAGCTCGGCCCTGGGCGTCGGCTCCATGTCACGCTCCTCCTACGTCATCCGATGTTCAAGCAAGACACCTTCATCGACACCGCAACGCGCGGTTGTCGATTGTTATCGCGAAGCCCGGTGAAAGCAAGAGCGCGGCACCTCCCCACTCAGTCACGGCCGGGCGGTAGGCTCGCGATCGGCTTTTGGGAGCTCCTTGTCGCCAGGTCCAGCGATGTAGATGCTACCGCTCGCGTCCTCGGGCTCGCGCTGCGGTGGTCCCGCGCGCCACTCGGAAACCCGTCTCCAGGCACGGCGCCAGAATCTGTCAGGGTGTCGTTCGAGGCGCGCAATGTTGCTCTTCTTGATGGTCAGTCGCGCATTCTCGCCGGTGCGCAGCGTGATCGCCGTAGATGTTTCCGCCACGACCAGGCCGGACAGGGTGCCCCCGGATGACTTGAGCTTCACCTTGGCGTAGTCGGGGGTCTCACCCCAGCCGCAGCCCGTCGCCGACACCGCCACGAGCCAGGCGACGCACAGCGTTCGCAGCATCACCGCACGAGCCACGATCCCATGCTCCTCACGCGTTTCCGCCGATGCGCTCCGCGGGACCGCTGCGATCGGGCTCCAGAAGAAAATATGACACCGCCACTCGCGCCGGACCAAGCGCGAAGTACGCCTTGCCGAGATAGATCTCCTCATCAGTCGCCGCCACCCGAACCAGGTAGTCGCGCAACCCGCGAGAGGGATCCAGGAGCGGGTTTCCGCCTCGTCCATAATCGAGCAGGATGGCGTGCAAGTAGGCGCTGTCCCGAGACACCGGATCGACGCGGCTCACCTTGTAGTGCCCGAACCGCTTGGGGGCGTCGTCCGAGGGCTTCGCGAGCCACGGCTCGTCGAGGCCGTTTTGGCGAACCGGGCAGTTGTATCCGAAGACGGCGTCGCCCGCACGCCAGAATCCTTTCATGAACTTCTTGATCCCAAGCAGGCGAGCAAATGCCGGGGTGTTGACGCCGCGAAAAACTCTGGCGGCGAGCGCCATGGGGTCCGGCGCCGAGCCCTGAAGAAACAGCCGGTCAAGCTCCGCGCCCGGCAGGCGCTCGAGCTCGCGATAGCGCGTGCTGGCGGTCCGACCTGGGTCGCTCATGACAGATACCTCGTCTTGTTTTCGATGATGTGGGCAGCGTTGCGCGTCGAGAGCGCGAGAATGGTCTCGCACGGGTTGACGCCGATGGGAGTCGGAAACAGGCTGGCGTCGCTGATGATCAGTCGATCCGCGTTATGGAAGCGTCCGTAGCTGTCGGTCACGTGCCGGCTGCGGTCGCATCCCATGCGGGCGGATCCCATGAGGTGCACGGTCAGAACTTCGAGCGCGCGTCTCTCGATGGGCAGATCCGAAATTCGGCGCGCCTGGTCCACGTCGGTTACCGGACCGAAGCCCTCAAACGGAAGGTAGATCTTCGTCGCGCCCGCGGCGAACATCGCTTCGCACGTCAAGGCAACCCCGCGCTTCAGCGTCGCGATGTCCGCATCGGCGAGTCGATATGCCACTTGCGCGCGACCACCGGGCAGCCGCAGGACGCGTCCCGTGGCAGTGTCCTCGACGAGGACTCCCGCGATCACGGCGCGATGGTACTCGCTCAGGACCTCGCCAAGCGCGTCGCCGTAATAGGGCATCGTCATCGCCAGGATACTCGGCGGCACGTTGACCGCGGCCATGACGATGCCATCGCGCTGAAACTCGCGGACCTGGAACGCCTGGTGGACGCCTTCCCAGCCGCGCACGTCCGTGGGAAACAGCGCCACGATCTTGGCGTTGGGGTGAAGGCTAAGGTTGCGTCCGAGCTGTCCCGAGGGCGAGCGAAATCCCGAGCGGGCGACGAGCACGGGTGTCTGCACCGCACCGCACGCGACCACGACGAGTTGAGCGCGCACGGTAAGCCGCGCCCCGTAGCGACCGCCGCTCCGCACCACACGCGCTTCCACGCCGATGGCGCGCTTTCCGCGCCGCAGGATGCGCCGGACGCGCACGTCCGCGTACAGGCGAGCGCCGAAGTGAAGCGCCCGCGGAATGTAGGTCAGCAGGGTCGACCGCTTGGCACCCGTCGGACACCCAAAGGCGCAGTTGTTCGATCCGGCGCAGTGCAACTGGTTTCGGCGATTCAGCAGCACCTGCCACCCGAGCCGCTCGGCGCCCTCGCGCAGCAAGGCATTGTCTCGACCGACGGTGTCCAGCGCCTGTTCCGCAACGTTGATTCGCCGTTCGACGCGCGCAAAGAACGGGTCCATGTCGTCGGGAAGAATGCGGTCTACTCCGGCATCTCCGCGCCACCGCCGCAGTATGTGCTCGGGTGTCCGCCACGACATCGCGCCGTTGATAACCGACGAGCCGCCGACAACGCGCCCCTCCTGGAACATCACGGACGGGCGGCCAATGGTCATCGACGCCCCGCCGTCGCGGTATAACCGCTTGATGGCCGAGAGCGTATCGGTATTGAACGACTCCGTGTCGTGGTAGCCGCCTTCCTCCAGAATGATCACCTCGATTCCCGCTTCCGCCAGCTCCGCGGCCATCGCGGCACCGCCCGCGCCGGAGCCGACAATGACCACATCACAGTAGAGTAGCGTGTCTCCGGTGATCCGGTCGCCGGTAATAATACCGAGCGGTAGCGACGTCACAGCCAGGCCTCCTTGCTCGAATCCGCGTTTTCGGCCTCCCCGACAGGGAGAGGATCCGGAGCCGTCACCGCCTTTTCGGCCTCGCTGATGGCGCTGCCGTAGCGCGCGAGGCGCTCGGCCTTGACCTTCGCCACCCACGCCTCGGGGTCGTATCCCATGGCGGACTTCACGGCAGGTAGCTCGTAGTAACAAAACACGGTCATCATTTTCATCGTGCGCGCCGCCTCGGCGAGCAGCGAGAGGCGACTGTGCCACCACCGGTCAAAATACCGCGCCGCCGCATCTCGCTGCAGCTTGCTGAAGCTCACGCCGCCGCCAGCCGGCCAGGCCACCGCGGATATCTCGAAGAGCAGGACCAAAGCCGAAAAGCCCCGGCGCATGAACCACGGCAGCGCGCTCACGAAAGACTCCAGTGAGGCGATCACCGCAGCGACGCGATCGCTTTCCACCTGTCCGGGGCAGGTAATGGGAATGAGCGCCGCCAGGGCGGCGTTCACGCGCCTACCAAAGTGAAACTGTCTCCTCATCCGTCCATCTCCGCTTCTTCTCAGGACCAGCGACCATGATCAACGCTCAACCGCGCCACACGTGCTCTGCCTGGCGCGGGCGAAACCCTATGGGCCGGCGAGTATCTGCTCGAGCGACCAGCGCAAGTCGTCGCCCAGATCGGTCAGATTCCTGAGCGCCCACTCGACGTAGTCCCGCGGGGTCTCCTCCAGTGCCAGGCCCTTGTGTTTTCCGAATGGCCAGCGGCGCACCGGCACGGGTTTCCACGCCAGCTCGAGCACGTCCTCTCCCGAACACTCCTGGAGCTCTTTCGCCAGCAGCGCAGCCGTGACGAGCGCGTCGTCCAGAGCCCGGTGCGGCCTCTCGCTCTGCACGTTCAAACGCAGCCGATAGCGCAGGAACTGGTTTCCATAGCCTTCCAGGTCCGGCCAGAGCTTGCGCGCCAGGCGCATCGTACAGATCATCATTCGTTTCGGCAATCCCAGGAAGGCCGCATCGAACTCGGCGTTGTGCGCGGCCAGGCGGAGCCCTTCGGGGGCTCCCGGCCACACTTCCGCAAACGCCGGAGCCGATGCCACCATGTCGTCGGTGATGTGATGCACCGCCGACGCGGCAGGCGGAATCGGCATCCCCGGGTTGACGAGGTAGTCCTGCCTGTTGACCACCTCGCCGGACGGCGCAATATCCACCCAGGCCACCTCGACCACGCGATCCGCCGTGGGGCTGAACCCGGTCGTCTCCACATCGACGACGCGATAGGCCGCCTCGGCGCTGCCGGATGATTGACCCACGCGCGCAGCGCTGGAGCTCCAGATCGCTTCGA
The DNA here is from genome assembly GCA_016188575.1 of Candidatus Schekmanbacteria bacterium. GTDB lineage: Bacteria > CSSED10-310 > JACPHN01 > JACPHN01 > JACPHN01 > JACPHN01. The sequence goes on along the minus strand of JACPHN010000101.1, from coordinate 25,682 downwards.
GACTCTTCTGTTTCGCTTTCGCCACGGCGCCAGATCCCCATTTGGTTGCGAGCGGTTTGCGCTTGGACGCGCATTCACTATACTCGACTCGACGCGAAAAACGCAAAGCTCGCAACGCAGGCCACCGTGGCGGTTGGCGCCGCGCAGGGCACGGGCCTCGCTGTACCATGAGCTGCCGCGCTCTGTGCCGGTGTCCGGTCCTCGCGGGTTGTCGTAGGGACTCTGGCGGATTGTCGCAGGGACTCCGGCTGTAGCATTCCGGATCATAGCGGTCGTTCACCCACTCCCACACGTTTCCCGTCATATCGTAGGCGCCATAGGCCGAGACCCCGAGCGGATGCTGCTCACCTGCTACCAGACCGCCCTCTCGCTGCTGGCTCTCGCCACCCGCATTCTGAACGACTTGCCACGAGGACAGGGCGAGCTCGGTGACCAGCTTCGCCGGGCGCCCATCTCACTTCCGCCGGGAATTGCAGCAGGCCACGCCGAGGGCGAAGGCGACGGCCAGGGCTACGGGGAGCTCCGGGGCGGCCGGGAACATCGCTCAACGCCTATTGGGATTGGCTCGAACAGGCGGTGGATTCAGAAGTTAGGGGGGGGTAGGTGGTGGATCCAGGAGGCGCGCTCACCTTGCACGGGTTTACCTGTCGAGTCTATGGTGGCAGCGAGCGGTTCCCGCCAGCTCCCTGGCGCCGGTGGTGGCCGGCGGAACCGCATCGCGAGCCTCTCTGGATCGGCCGAAGGAGCGTGCGCGTGGGCCGCCGAGCATCGTTTGTCATCGCCCTCTTCTGTTTCAACTTCGCGATCTTTGCCGCGTTTCGGGTGGCGTTTCTGACCTGCTTCAAGCCGGACGCGCTGCCGCTGTCCTCGGGCCCGCTCGTCTACGCCTACTACCTCGGGATGAAGTTCGACGCCCGCCTGGCGGCGCTGATCTGTCTGCCGATCCTCCTCTTGTCGGCGGTCCCCCACCTCGACTTTACGAAATCGCGATTCGGACGGTTTTTCTGGACGAGCGCGCTGGCGGTGGGTATGGGAGCGATCATGCTCCTGTACGCCATCGACTTCGGCGCGTTCGGCTACCTGCAGACGCGCCTCAACACGAGCCTGGCTACCTTACTGGATGACCCGGACATCGCGCTCGGCATGGTGTGGCAGACCTATCCCGTGGTGCCCGGACTGAGCGGGATTGTCGCGGCGACGCTGCTCTACGGGCTGGCGGTGCGGCGCCTCGGTGGGCAGCGGATGGTGCCGGGCGCTGCGGAGCCGCCGCGGTCGCGCCGGCGCGCGGCGATCGTCCACGCCTGCTGCGCTCTGGTGCTGATCGGCCTGGCCTACGGTAAGCTCGCGCGTTATCCGCTGCGCTGGAGCGAGGCGTTCTTCAGCAAGGACACCTTTGTCAGCCAGTTCGCGCTCAATCCGGTCCTCTTTCTGTTCGACACGATGGAGGAGGAGCCGCTGAGCTTCGACGAAGCGTCGGCGCGGCGCCATTACGATGCGGTCGCGAGCTATCTGGAGGCGCCGGAGCGCCATCCCGAGACGCTGTCGCTGGCGCGGCGCGGCCGTCCCACGCCGCTGGTTGCCGGTCGACCCAACGTCGTCCTGGTGATGCTGGAAACCTTCGCGGCGTACAAGACAGGAACGTTCGGCAGCGGCCTCGATTCCTCGCCGAGCTTCGATCGTCTCGCCGCCGCGGGGATGCTCTTCACCCGCTTTTACACGCCGATGGAAAATACGTCGAGGTCGCTCTTTGCGGCGCTCTTCGGGATTCCGGACGTGAGCGTCAAGCAGGCGACGTCGCGTAATCCGCTGGCGGTCGACCAGCACACTATCTGCAACGCATTCGTCGGCTACGACCGCCTCTACTTCCTCGGCGGCAGCGCGAACTGGGGCAACATCCGCGGCATGCTATCGCACAACATCGACGGGCTCCAGATCTTCGAAGAGGGGTCGTACGACTCACCGGTCAACGACGTCTGGGGCATTTCCGACGCTGACCTGTTTGAAGAGGCCAACATGGTGTTTCGCCGCCGTCCGGCGGGGCGGCCGTTTTTTGCGATCGTGCAGACGGCGGGAAATCATCGGCCATACGATATTCCCAGGGACGCGAAAGGATTTGTGCCCGTGCAGATCGGAGAGGACGAGGTGCGCGCGCACGGGTTCCATTCCGTCGAAGAGTACAACTCGTTCCGCTTTCTCGACCATTCGTTGGGGCACTTCATGAAAGTGGCGAGCCGCGAGGCCTACTTCGACGACACGCTCTTCGTCATCTACGGCGACCATGGAACCACAGGCGGAGCGACGGACCGCCGCTACGGCGAGCTGGCCTTGGCGTCTTTCCACGTACCGCTGCTCCTGTACGCGCCCAAGCTGCTCGGGGCACCGCGCCGGATCGGTGAGGTCGCTAGCGAGCTTGACATCATGCCGACGCTCGCAGGAATGCTCGGGTTGGAGTACGTCAACACTGCGTTCGGGCGCAATCTGCTGGAGCCGAGGCGGGACGCCGGCGGCGCGTTTACGTATTCCGCCTTTCGGTACCCGCCGCAACTCGGGTTCATCGAAGGTGACTACTACGTCAACGTGGAACCCGACGGTGGCGCACGCCTGTTTCGCCTCGACACTCCTGGAGAAGAGGATATCAGCGGGGCCGAACCGCACACGACAGCTCGCCTCGCCGAGCGCGCGCGCGGCATCTACGAGCTGGCGCGGTACCTGATCTACCACAACAAGCCGGTTGGCACGGCGGCGCCGGTGCCCAGCGCCGCGGCGACGCGAGAAGCGACAACGAAATGACCGTGCCGCCCTTGTCCTGCACTCCCAAAGGTCAAACGCGCCCGGATCGGCCCCAATCCTCCCCGCGCGGGCGGAGGGAGGGGAGACTGCGCCTGCCCGGGCCCGGTCCGGATGCTCATGATCCGGACCCCCTGCAGGTGACCGGGAAGCGCTGCGGAGGTGGCGGGTGACGCAGCGCTGGATCCGCGCGTTGACGGCGCTGCTCGTTGGGGGGGGGATCGTCGCCTGGCTGCTGTTGCCGGTGAGGTTCGCCGTCGAGCGCCCCCGGCTCGGGATCCCCGCTGTGGTTGCTCCGGGAGAGACGTTCAGCATCGTGGTGCGCGGCTCCGTGCCGTTCTGGTCGGGCGTCGAGAAGGCCGAGATCGTTTCTTCGGCGCCCATTGACACGCAAAACGCGCGGGCGCCACGGCAGCGCCACGTGTTGGTGCTCACCGGCCTGCGGCTGACGGGTGTCCATGCCGACATCAAGGCGGTCGTCCCGGCGGGTGTCCCCGATGGTCCGTACGATCTGGTCGTCTCCGGGCGCCAGCGGATCGTCGTGCGGCCCCGCTCGTTGTTTGTCCAGAAGTCATTTCCCGACCGCTTTTCCCTCGCGCAGATGGCGGACCTGCCGGAGCTGACCACCGATGACGGGGTGCGCCGCCTCAACGCGATCGTGGACGAAATCAACGTCGTCAATCCGGAGGCCGTGCTGCTCACCGGAGATCTGGCCTATGGCGGGGCGTGGCACTCCTACGATCGGCTCGTGCGGGCGCTGCTGCGCCTGCGCGCGCCGGTCATTGCCGCCCCGGGCAATCACGAGTATGAAGGGTGGGCCGGCTATCTCTCCTATTTCGGCTCACCCTATCACGCCGTCGACCTCGGGAAGCTCAGAATCCTGTCGCTCAACTCGGGCCATGGTCGTGACCAGCTCACGCAGAGCCAGTTCCGTTGGCTCCGCGACAACTTGCCGCCCGCGGGCAGCGGTCTCACTGTGATCCAGATTCACCACCCGCCGTTCCCGGAACGTAGCTTCAGGGTAAATGACCTGGCCTTTGCAGCGCTCGCGTCTGAGCGCGGCGTGCCGCTGGTCCTACACGGTCACTGGCACGCTGACGGCGTCTTCGATGGCCAGGGGCGGCGCCGGGAAGACACGACAGCGTTTCCCGGGACCCATTTCGCGGTGACGACGGCGGCGGGACGCGCGCTGCGCAGGATGTCGGAAACGCTCACGAGCTACCACGGATACCGGATCGTCCGCATCGAGGCGGGGCAAGTGGTGTCGTATACCTATGACGTCGATGGCGACGGCGTGCGGGATGCCGCGGCATCAGTCCCGCTGGGCATGATCCACGTGGAGGCGCCGGAGCCGGGCACAGTGCGCGTGAAAAACAAGCTCAACGAAGCGCTGCCCAACGCCCGTGTGCGGATCGCGGCAGGGGCGGACGCGGGGCCCGTGATGTCGGCGAGCCGCGGCACCGTTGCGGAAGTCATCGAGCTCGGGGAAACGCGGTTCTTCGAGGTTGTTGTCGATATCCCGGCGCGTTCCGAAGTCGTCATTTCGCTTCTTCCCGCGCAGCTTGCCGAGCAGCCATGACCCACCTCCTTGCGGTTCTGCAGTTCGCGCTCATCTACTGCCCGGCGGCGGTCATCGGGCTGACGGTATTCGGGTCGGACTTCAAGGAGGTAACGGGTTACTTGTACCTGGTCCCCTTTGCCGTCGGGCTCCTCCTCTGGCCTGCGCTCGCCCGTTCCGGACACCGCGTGCCGCGCTGGGCCTGGATGCTGCTGATGCTGGCTGGCGGTGCCGGCGGGCTTGCCGCGTATCGGCCGATGCACCTCGGATATTGGGACGAGCACAGCGTGACTCAGGCGGCCGGTGTCGCCATACTTGGATTGGCCTCATTTGGGGCGTCGGTCCGCGCGGCCTTCTCACCGTCCGGAAAGAAGCGCCTGTGGCACTTGCCGGGAGCGCTCGGGATCGTCGCCTGCGTGTGGATGTCGAGCCTCTGGTACGGCATGTTTCCGCTGGCCGCGGTAGCCGTGATCGTCATCGGCGAGGGGTTCGCGATCTGGGCGGGGGCGCCCTGGACGCAGCAGGCGCGGTTCACCGGCCGGCGGGGATTCGCGTTCTTTCTGCTATTCATGGCGGCCGTGGAGCTGTTTGCAGTGGTGTGGGACTACAACGTCAATCCCGGCTGGGGTCGGCACGTGGCGGTTGCCTGGTTTGCTGCCGCGGTGGGCGCGCTTGGCTACGAAGGGCTCACGGTCTTGCGCGGGAGAACGGCGCGCCTGGCCATTGGGGTGGCGTGCGCGGCAGGAGTGATTGCGGCCTGCTTGCACCCGGAGCTGGTGCTGGGCCTGGAGCATACCGCGTTGATGGGGGCGATTCTCGGTTGGGCCGTGACCGCCTACGGCTGCCGCCGCGGCACGGGCCACGGCTGCCGCCATCACGCCTACGATCTGGCTGCTGTGGCGCTCCCGATCACGCTGGGGGTGGCCGTTTCCTCAGGGCTTGCCCAGCAGCTCGCCTTTTCTTCGTATCGCGCGGTGTTTCTGCTGGCGCTCGCCGGGTTTGCCGTCGACCGCTGGCGCCGCGTCCGCACGCACGCCCGTGCCGCCGAGCCCTGGCGCGCGCACCCCCGGTGAGACCATGGCCACCGCTCGGGCCAAGCGAAAGCAGTTTCGGACCTACCGTAAAGGCGCCCCCGGACAGTCTCCAGGAACCCTCATCATCGACGTGGACGCGCCGCGGCCAGCGCTCCACGTTATCGCGTATGATCAACGCGAGCTCGTCGAGCGGGACGTGAGCGCTCTCGATGAGATCCCACCACTCCTCGCCGCGTTTCCCGTCGTCTGGCTAAACATCGACGGCTTTGGCGACCTGACGGTTCTGCGGCGACTTGGGGAGATGTTCAACCTGCACCGTCTTGCTCTCGAGGATGTCGTCAGTGTGCACCAGAGGCCCAAGGCCGAGGCCTACGGTGAGCTCCTGTTCACCGTGCTACCGATGCCGTCCAGCACCGAGCCGCTCACCACCGAACAGGTCAGTCTCTTCCTCGGCAGGAGCTTTGTGCTCACCTTTCAGGAGGAAGAGCGCCCGGGAGACGTGTTTTCACCGGTACGCGATCGCTTGCGCCGTGGCGTCGGCACACTGCGATCCGCGGGCCCAGGATATCTCGCCTACGCTCTCGTCGATGCGCTCATCGACTCCTATTTCCCGGTGCTCGAAGGGTTTGGGGAGCGGCTGGAGGCGTTGGAAGAGGAGGTCCTGACTTCGGGTGACGCGAGCTCCGTGCGGCGCATCCACGCCGCGCGGCACGATCTGCTGGCGCTGCGCCGGGCGGTGTGGCCGCTGCGCGAGGTGCTGACCGAAATACAGCGGCAGGATAACTCACCCTTCGACGCCGAGACGCGCCTGCACCTGCGTGACTGCCACGATCACGTTGTCCAGATTCTCGACTTCGTCGAGACCTACCGTGAAGTCGTCAGCGGCCTGCTCGAAATTTACATGACCAGCGTCAGCAACCGCATGAACGAGATCATGAAGGTGCTCACGATCATCTCGACGCTGTTCATGCCGCTCAGCTTCATCGCCGGCGTCTACGGCATGAATTTCGACCGCGAGACGTCGCCGTGGAACATGCCCGAGCTCGGATGGTACCTGGGGTACCCGCTGGCGCTGGGGCTGATGCTCGGCGTCGCGCTCGCGCTGTTGGCGTTTTTCAGGCACCGGAAGTGGTTGTAGAGAGGGATGCAGCGTTTGCCGGTCGCGTGCCGCCGCCGCGCAGTGAACGTTCGAGCTGATCGAGGAGCGCGGCGAGCTGCGCGCCAGCCGGGACGGCGCCGTCCAGCGTGCTCATCGCGCTCACCGTGCCGGCCAGTTTGCGGGCGTTTTCGATCAGCTCGATCTGCGCTGCCCGCCGGTCGCGAAGCTCTCGCGCCATGGCGCCGACACCGTCGGCCAATGAGGTGAGCTGGTCACCGCTGCGCAACCGGGTCGACACGTCGAAATTGCCGTGGCCGATCTCCCCGCAAATACGCTCGAGCCGATACAGCGGCCCGGCGATCTTGTGGGAAATGTAGAGCACGGCGATGCCGACGGAGATGCCGCTGACGAGGATGGACGCGATGCCACCGACGGCGATTACGGGGAGCAGACGGCGCAGCGTATCGGCGGCGCGGTGGTGCGCGCCCGCCGCGTCCACGCTGAGCTCGCTCGCGAGCAACGGGTAGAGCAGCGCCGCGGAGCAGAGGCTGCCGATGGCGACCAACCCTACAATCACGGCGATGAATCGCCCCTGGAAGCGAGGAAGGACGAATACCTGTCTTCTTTTGATTTCGGCGCTGCTCATGGCGTATTCTCCGGTTCATCGTGAGGATCGTGGCAGGCGCGGCAAAGCTCCCCGGCAGCGCTGCTCCGCCGCAGCAGAAAGCTTTTGGCGAGGCGCTCGCGGGCGAACAGGCGGTCCCGCAGGCTGGCGGCGCACCGCGGCTGGTCGCGCCGCATCCCTTGCTGGTGCCGCGCACCCGGTACACGCGAGGACCCACGCTTGTCTTCTCCCAATCAACACGCCTGCTCATCTGGGGGCAGCGCCTGCGCATCGCTGCTCGATCCGTGCCGCCCCGCTAGCGGCTCGATTGCATAGCGCCGATCGCTGGCAAAATGCACGCGGGCCCGGCCCCCCACCTCGCCTCCCCGAGCAAGCTGGGGGGCGGGACGGAGGGGGTGTTCTCGCGTCGACGCCTGCCGCATCAACCGCGCGCGAACGGGGCGCCAAAACGGGTACGCATGGCGCGCACGCGAATGATTGGAGCGTAGGTGCAGATGAGGCGCTCGAACTCGGGGTGCTTCTTCAGGAACATGCCCGAGAGCCAATCCCGCTTGATGTCCGAATAGTACACGTGGCACAATAGCGTGTTACTACCCTCGTCATACAGATAGTCGGCCTCGGTTGCCGGCTGTCCCTCGATGTGCGCTTCCTCGGCCTCGAGCCACGCGGGCTCTTCGTATCGCGCGCGGCGCCGGAGCCGGTACTGCCGCGAAAACGGGCCGATCTTGATGCGATAGGTGACCTCGCTTGTGAGGGTCCGGTGGTCCCGCGCCACGATACGCCCGTCGGTGACAAAGGAGAGCATCTCGCACAGATACGCCGGGTCGGCGGTGACGCGCCACACGTCCGGGCGGGACGCGCCCACCTTGGTTGCGGAGGCGACGTCGACGATGTTTCCGCGCAGGTCCAGCCGACAGGCGGTGAGATAGCCGTGGCGCACCGCCGGCGCGAGCTTGCCGGCGCCGAGCGCATCCCAGAGCGCCCGGGCAGGCTGGCGCGACCGGCGCGGCGCACCGGCAGCGGCGCGTCGCTCGGACTCCGCCGCGTAGCCGCTGAGCGGAATCAATAGCATATTCGCGGCGATGGCAAACTCGATTTCCGGCTGGTGCACGAAAAACAAGCTGGTGAGCCAGTGGAGTGCCCGCAGGTCGCTGATGAACGACAGCACCGTCAGCGTCCTGTCGCCGATGGGAAAGAGGTAGAGCTCGAAACTGGCGCGCTCGAAAGGTCCTTTGACGTATTCCTCGCACTCGATCCACGTCGGCGGGTGAAGGCGTAGGCGGAAGACCTCCTCGAGGCCGAATGAGACGATACCCATGCCGATTCCCTGGCTGAGCTTGACCGTGACCGAGCTCCCGTTGCGCTCGAGAATCTTGCCGGGTCGGGCGACGGGAATGAACTTGTGCGAGCTTTCGAAATCCGTGACCGTGTTGAAAACGATGTCTACCGGGGCGTCGACGAGCATGGCGCCGTGGGCGACGATGCCTTCCTGGTCCTTGTCGTCGGTATCGACCCAGGTAGCGAAGCCGTTGGAGGCGATCTCGGCGACTTCTTCGTACGGCGTGCCGCCGAAAATCGCAGTGGGGCTCGTCATGGTGTTGCTGCTCTCCGTGGGGGATGCGCGCCAGGTGCGGGCGTGAGCGTCGCATCCGGCTCCAGGCGCAGGCGGGGCGCGGACGCCAGTCTCCAACAGTATGAGGCGCGAGCGGGGCGGGCCGCAAGTGTGTAGAACGCTCCCAAATCGCCCACCTGGCTGGGGTTGGTTCGCCGCGGATGCCTTCTCCGTTACTCCCCCCGCAAGCGGAGGGGGGTGAGGTGGGGGGTCTTGGGGGGCTGGGGAGCGTCATGGCCGGAGCTTTTTCGTCCACTATTCGCCATGTATCTGCCAAAATATGACGGCATGGCGCCGCGCACCCGCTCTACCACCAGCCCAGACGGCACTCCCTGCCCCATCGATCACATTTCGCTCACCTGGCGCGTCTCTTGCACCTACAGCCACCGTGCCACCGTCAGCGAGCCCCGCTCGTCCCCGCGGCGACTCCCCTGGCCGGTTGCCTTGCTGGTCCCCGGGCGCGACAGGATCTCCCTCGTCCCAGCCCATGCCCTTGCGGCATTGACCCTGTGCGCCCCGACCGGCTCCTTCCCCTCGCCTTGACGTACCCGCCTCCGACGCGGTAAATAGGCCGACATGCGCATGCCCCGGCCTACCGCCATCCTTGCCGTACTCCTCCTCACGCTCGCTCCACTCGCCGCGTGCCGCCAGCCGGCAGGTACGAGCCCGTCCGGTAAGAAAATCATTCGCTACCCACTGCGCGCCAAGATCGGCAACCTCGATCCCGTCCGCGGCGCCACCCAGTACCAGAACCTCCCCGGCACCCCCATCTTCGAGCGCCTGATCAGCTACCGCTACCCGCGGGTGCCCTTCGAGCTTCGCCCAGAGCTGCTCGAAGCCATGCCCGAGGTTTCCGAAGATGGCTTGACGTACTCCTTCGCGCTGCGCCAAGGCGTTCGTTTCCAGGATGACCCCGCGTTTGTGAGCACTTCGGGTAAGGGGCCTGAAATCACCGCGGACGATGTCTTCTATTCGATCAAGCGGAGCTGCGACTCGCACTGGAGCCCGACCGGCTACTGGCTCTTCGCCGGCCGTATCGAAGGCCTCGATGAATACAAGGCCGAGCAGCGGGAGCGGATCGCCAACGCTGCGGCCCAGGGCAGGCGCGTGTCGTTCGACTACGACGCTCCCGTGTCCGGGTTCCGCAAGATCGATTCCCACCATTTCCAGATTCGCCTCACGCAGCCCTATCCGCAGTTCCTCTACATCCTCGCCATGAACTACGCCGCCATCGTGCCTCGGCAGGCGGTCGAGGCATACGACCTCGAGTTCGGGCAGCGGCCCGTCGGCAGCGGACCCTATCGGGTCAGGGAGTTTCGCCGCGAAGGCTGGCTCACGCTGGAGCGCAACCCGACGTATCGGGAAGACTACTTCCCCTCGGACCTCAGCGCCGACGAGGTGGCCATGGGTTTCGGTGCATACGCTGGCAAGCGGGTGCCCTTCCTTGACGAAATTCGCTTCGAGATATTCGAGCAAGACCAACCCATGTGGCTCAAATTCCGCGCCGGCGACCTCGACGTGATTCAGGTCCCCGCGGAGTTCTGGCCGACGGCCTTCAACCCGGACTGGTCTGCGAAGCCCAAGTTCATGGGTACGCATCTACGCCATTACCACCTCCCCTTGCTCGACCTCATCTACTGGGGTTTCAACATGCAAGACCCCGTATGGGGAGTGCCGCCGAAGATGAAGCTCGTGCGCCAGGCCATCTCCTACGTGGTCGACCTGGAGGCGCGCAACCAGGCTTTCTACAACGGGCTCAACACGCTATACCTCGGCCCCATCCCCCCTGGGCTGGAAGGCTACGAGCCGGGATTCCGGAAGCCCGACGTCGAGAAGGCGCGGCGGCTGCTCGCTGAGGCCGGCTACGCGGGCGGCAAGGGCCTGCCGCCGCTGCAGTACGAAACGTCGCGCGGGGGAAACAATCGCGAGCAGGCCGAGATGTTCACCCGCCAGATGGGTGAGCTCGGAATTGAAGTCGCAGTCAATCTGAACAGCTTTCCGGAGCTCGACGACAAGCTGAAAAAAAAGAAAGCCCCGTTCTTCGGTCTGGCCTGGGGAGCGGATTACCCGGACGCCGAGAACTTTCTGCAGCTCTTCTACGGGCCCAACGAGTCGCCCGGAAGCAACAACTTCAACTACCGGAACCCGGAGTACGATGCGCTGTACGAGCAAGCCAAGGTCATGTTTCCGTCGCCAGAGCGCACCGCGCTCTACCGCCGCCTGCGGGACATCGTCGTCGAAGATCAGCCCATGATCGGCTCGATGGCACGCACGCGCACCTATTTGTGGCATGATCGGCTGAAGAACCACAAGCCGGAAGAGGTGTACTACGATTGGTGGCAGTATCTGGACGTCGTCCATGAAAAGTGAGCTCGGGCACCTGGATCCACCGCCTGTTCGCCGTTGGCGCGACAGTGTCCCCCTCAGTCCCGCTCCCCGCAAGCGGGGGGACGTGAGGTGGGAGGTCTTCGTGATGCGCTTTCCGCGCTGCTCGCAGTCGGACAGGCGGTGGCTTCAGGGGCGCCGGCGCCGTGGACGCCGCGGCTGGCACGGGGAGTAGCGCATGGGGGCGTACGTCATCCGCCGTCTGTTGCAGGGTGTGCCGATCCTGATCGGCGTGACGCTCATTACTTTCACCTTGCTGAATGTGTTCGGTGGCGACCCCGTAGTCGCCCGGCTCGGGAAGAGCTCCACGCTGGAAGATCAGGCCGCACTGCGAGCCGAGTACGGACTCGACAAGCCCCTTTGGCAGCAGTATTTTCGCTACCTCCAAGAGATATCCACGTTCGACTTCGGGAGGTCGTTCGTTACCCGCGAGTCCGTGCGCGATATTCTCGCCTCGGGCGCCGGGCCCTCGCTGTCCATCACCATGCCCGCGCTGCTGTTGACGACGCTTATCAGCATCACACTCGGCATGATCTCGGCATTCAATCGCGGCAAGGCCATCGATCGCGCCATTGTGGTGCTCGCCGTTATGGGCATGAGCGTATCCTTTCTCGTCTATATCGTGGCGGGGCAGTACTTTGTCGCGTTCAAGACGGGCTGGTTTCAGATCTACGGGTACGAATCGGGGCTTGTGGAACGGTGGCAGTATCTGTATCTGCCGATTCTCATCCAGGTCATCGTGGGCGTGGGATACGACGTCCGCTTTTACCGCGCCGTGATGGTGGATGAATCCACCAAGCTCTACATCGTCACGGCCTACGCGAAAGGCTTGCCGCGCTGGAAGGTCATGTTCAAACACATGCTCAAGAACGCGCTGATCCCCATCATCACGAGGGTCATGATCGCCGTTCCATTCCTGGTCACCGGGTCGCTGTTGATCGAGTCGTTCTTTGGTATCCCAGGGCTCGGGCATCGCATGCTCGCCGCCATCGATGAGCAGGACTATCCGGTGATCAAGGCGTTCACATTTGTGATTTCCAGCCTGTTCATCGCCGGCAACATCGTGACGGACCTGCTCTACGCAGCGGCGGATCCGCGAGTGAGGTTGCGATGAGGGGATTGAGGAAGTACCGCGCCTATCGCAAGTTCTCGCGCGACAAGATGGCAGTGGTGGCGCTTGGGGTCATCGTCGTCTACGTGCTCGTGGCGGCGCTCGTCCGCCTCGGCTTTTTCGAGGCGGTGGGCGCTTCACACGAGCGACCGATCGTCGCTGACAAGCAGGCCGTCGCCTACTATACGCCCGGAAGCACCCAATCCTGGCAGCACTGGCTCGGCACGGACCGACAAGGTCGCAGCATCCTGGTGCGCGCGCTCTACAGCATCAACGTTGCCATCAGCGTGGGCATGGTAACGGCGCTCGTGGCGGTGCTCGTCGGCACGCTGCTCGGGGCTACCGCCGGCTACTTTGGAGGGCGCATCGACGACTTGGTGGTGTGGCTCTACTCCACGATTGAATCGATCCCGTATCTCCTGTTGCTGATGGTGCTTTCTTATTCCGCGGGTCTGTACTTCGGCAAGGGGATCATCACCATCTACGTCGCGTTTTGCGCGACATTCTGGACGGGAGTCTGCCGGGTCATCCGCGGCGAGGCGATCAGACTGCGGGACGCCGAATTCGTGCAGGCCGCCAAGGCGCTGGGGATCCCGGCGCCGCTAATCGTCCTCAGGCACATCATTCCGAACACCTCGCACTTGGCGTTCGTCTATTTCTCGCTCGAGTTCATCGGCGCGATCAAGTCCGAGGTCATCCTCAGCTTCCTCAACCTCGGCGTGCAAAAGGAAGCGTCGTGGGGCATCATGATCGAGCAGGCTCGCGCGGAGCTTGCCGTGGACTTCTACTGGCAGATCGGCGCCGCCACGGCCTTCATGTTCCTGCTCGTCCTGGCCTTCAACATCTTCACCGATGCGCTGCAGGATGCGCTCGATCCGAAGTCGGTGTGACGCTATGCGCGCTACTTACCGGCGAAACAGTCGGGTGATACCGGCGAGCAGCCCGGAGTCGTGCGACTTTCGACTATGCTGCTCGGCCACGTAGCGCTCGTAGTCGATGTAATAGTTGACGATTTCCGTCCGCGGGAGTTGCTTGAGATAGAGCGCGTAGCGATATGTGTCACGGGCATGCTGCTCATTCTGCATGACGCGGTAAAACTCGTCGTCGTAGCGCACGACCTTACCATCCCAGTCGGGTTTTGCGAGCGTGGAATACAGGATCAGGTCCCACGGCGAGTCCGTTCCGTCTTCGGTTACCAGGTCGCCGATCTCATCGTGGCGCCGCTCCTCCATCCGCTTGCCCGCGATCGCGTCGTGGAGCTCCAGGCGCAGCGTTTCTACGGACGCGTATCGCTCCGCCGGCCGCTTTGCGAGGCAGCGAAGAATTACCGTTTCCAGGCGTTTGGACATGTCGTGTCGTAACCCGCGCGGGCGGGGCGGTTCCTCGTAAATGTGCTTGTAGGCCACCTCCATCATGCTACGCCCGTTGAACGGAAGCTGCCCGGTGAACATCTCGAAGATCAGCACCCCGGCGGCGTAGATATCGGCGCGGAAGTCGATGGATCCGCCGTGAAGCTGCTCCGGCGACATGTATTGCGTGGTGCCGAGCACCGCGCCAGTGCGCGTCAAGGTGGTCGCGGCGCTGTCACGGATGGCGGCGAGCCCGAAGTCGACGATCTTGACGCGGCCGTTGCGGGTCACCATGATGTTCTGAGGTTTGACATCGCGGTGGATGACGCCGGCGCCGTGAGCGTACTGCAGAGCGTCAAGCACCATGTCGAGAAGGTGAAGGCCTTCGCGAAATCCCAGGGCGCCGCGGCTGCGCATCAGCGCCGTCAATGTTTGCCCATCCACGAGCTCCATGGCGATGAATTGCCGGCCATTCCAATTATCGGAGCCGAGCGAGCGCACGATGCCTGGGTGCTGCAGCTCCCGGGCGACCTCCGCCTCTCTCAAGAAGCGGCGCACGACGGTGTCGTTGTCGGCGAGGTGCTCGTGGAGAAACTTGAGCGCCACGGAGGAGCCGACCGCAAGGTCTCGCGCCTCGTAAACCGTCGCCATGCCGCCGCGTCCGAGCTCGCGCACCAGCTCAAAGCGCGCCAGGATGATCTTACCGGGCAGCAGCTCCTCGCCGCCCTCATCCGCGCGCGTCTCGGCCGCGGCCGGGTCGGTGAGCTTGCGGCCGCACGTGCAACAGAATACCGCCACCTCCAGGTGCAGCCAGCGGCCACAACCTGCGCACGGCGTCTGCTTCATCTGGGTGGACGACAGCTCGTCCTCATGGGCGGTCACGCCATTTCCTCCGCACGCCTCCTCGCGCCCAGGCATCAGAAGAATCCGTTTCCTACAGCATGGCGCGGGCGCGGCGAAGCCGCAAGCCGCTCGCGTCCCGCCCCTTGCGGTGGGCCAGCCGCGGATATAGGGATGCGAGAGTCCGTGATCCCCCTACATCATGAGGTGCACCCATGCCCTTCCTGAACTGGTCGAGCAAGCTCAGCGTTGGTGTCGAGCTCATCGACACCCAGCACAAAAAACTCATTGATCTGATCAACACGCTTCACGATGCGATGATGGCCCGCAAGGGCCGTGACGTGCTCGGGCAGGTCTTGACCGACCTGATCGACTACACCAAGGCGCACTTCTCGGCCGAGGAGAAGCTCATGGGCGCCCACGCCTACCCGGCATCCGCGGACCACTTCGCCAAACACAAAGACCTCGTCAATCAGGTGGTGGCGCTGCAAAAGCGTTTCGCCGGTGGTGATTTGACGCTGACACTCGATGTCATGACGTTCTTGAAGGACTGGCTCAACAACCACATTCTCGGTACCGACTTCAAGCTGGGCGAATACCTCAAGACCAAGGGCATCGGCTAGCGCCTGCCGTAACGTCATGCCGCGCGCTCCGGCACCTGACGACCCCACTCCGGCGCTGTCGGCGGCAGCGGCCGCCGCGTGGATCCTGGGCGAGCGCGGCTGCGAGCATGCGGTTGCCTGGGTAGCGTCGCCGCACGGCGGCCTGGCGCCCGGACTCGTGGCGCAGGCGCTCGCCGTCGCCGCAGCCGGGATCACGTGGCGGTGGCGCGGCGTTTCCGTGGGGCGGGCGCTCGGTCTGTCGACGCGCGCGGCGCGGCCCGTGATCCGCGCCTGCCTCGGGTGGACCGCGGCGGTGGGCCTGGCATACGGAGTGGTGCTCGGGGTTTCGGCGTGGGCAGGTGTCTTCGGGCGTGAGGCCATGTCGCGGTTCCTTCCCGACTTGCCGGCGGGCCCCTTCATCCTTCCGCACGTAGTGGCTGTCGCGCTGCTCTTTCCGGTTTTCGAGGAGGTCCTGTACAGAGGGATCCTGTACCCTCCGATGCGCGAGACCTTCGGTCGCCCCGCTGCTGTGGTGCTGACGGCGCTGGTGTTCGCACTGGCGCACCGCGCCGTCCCCTTGCCAGTCAACCAGTTTGTCGGGGGAGTCATCTTCGCGCTCGCCTACGATCGCGAACGGACCCTGATCGTGCCGATCGCGCTTCACGTCGCCGGCAATTCGGCGCTGCTCGCGCTGGCGCGATTCGGGCACTGGCAGTGATTACCCGTTATGGCCAACTGAATGGGTTGCCGTCGGCGGCGATAATCTCCTTCAGCCTGGCTTGCTCCGCTGCAGGAGCGTGGGCGAGGATGCGCAGAGCAGCCTGTTTCTCGGCATCGTTGGTCCAGCCGTGGATGAGGGTCTTGACCATCTTTTCGCGCTGGGCCGGTGTGGCCTCGGAGATAAACTCCGGATAATCTGTTGCCGCTCTGACGATTTCGCCTTCGCCGGAGGCGTTGCTGAAGGCCTTGCGCGCGCTTTCGCGGGCGCGGTCGTAGTCGCCCTTCACCTTGTTGGCGTCCATCTCATTCGTCACGGTGCCCGGGATGGCCGGCTTGCCATTGACGTTGATGGTAGTCGGATCCGGGATCGCAAGCTTCGGGTTGCCCGAGGGGTCTTCGAGCGCTCTCTTGAGCCTGCTGATCTTTTGAAAGTCCTCCTCCGAAATCTGGCTTCGCTCGAGATTGTAGGGCGGCTGCCTCAATGCAGCGTCCACGTTTTCCAGCTCTTCCGGCGTCGGCATTCTACCTCGTATCGCCATGCTTTCAGCGCAGTAGCCGTTGAGCTCTTCCTGGTATTTCTCGTAGGCTGTCTTGGGAGGCGTTGAGTAGGAGCGCGTGGCGTGGCTCATTTCGTGAGCTAGAGTGCCCATGGTCTGATCGGCAAACGTGATGTCTCCGCCAGGCATCTTGCTCTTGTCCAGGCCATCGGTACCGATGTGAAGCCCCTCGCGGTTCAGAATAATGGTCGGCGGATTCTTGCCCGAAACATTGGCACCGCCACCTCCACCTGGCGTGTGGTCATTATCAGCAAGCTCGATCTTTACCTTGTCCTGGTAGATGTTATCCAGAGTATTTGAGAGCAGCTTTTTTTGTTTCCCGTTCGTCGTCTTTTCCGCGCGCTCGGCCATTTCGCCGATGACATTAACCAAGCGCAACTGGGTATCGCGCTTCTCCTCACCGCTTACGGCTTTACCGTTATCTACTGGTTCTGTGAAGGTCTTCGAGTCAACGAACTTTGAGTAATGGGAATACAGGTCTGGGTTACTCTCGCACTTCTTGAGAATGGCTTCTTTGACTTTGGCGTCGGCCGAGTTGAAATTGGCATTGTTCTTGAGTTTTTCCGCAGCCGCGGTCTGCTCGGTGCTCAGCGCCTTGGCTGGCCCTGTGGCTGCTTCGGCCTGGTCGGTGGAGCCCGCCCGGAAGTCGTTCCGGGCTCCGTCGGCTGCGGCACTCGCCGCGCCACCGGCCGCCTCCGTTGCGCTGTCGACCGCGTCGCTGGCCGCGCTCCTGAGCCGAGCTCCGACCTCGGCGCAGGCGTGGCCAACAGACTCCAGTAAGTCTGGGTGCGTGGCTGCCGTCGCCTCTCCTGAGGCCGGCAATGAGCTCCCACTCCCCGCGCTCTGGAACGGGTCGCGGGAGATTCCCAACGTGTCTGTGGCCGGCATTTCCTCCTGCATGTCTACGGCGGCGGCCGCCGGCGCCGCGTTGCTTTGCTCCACGCTTTCGGCCTGGTCAGCCGCGGCAGTTGTCGTTTCGGACGCAGCCCCGGTCTCGGTTGGCGATTGCACATACTGAGCTGCAGAGGCTGTCGAGCCTTGAACGTCTAGTGACATTGCTATTCTCCCGTCCAGGAATGAGTGATCACTGAGTCTCAAGAAATGTGGTGGCGGCGCCCTAGCACCTGGCTGGGGCTGCCGCCGAGCCGCGGCGCGCGTCAGTGTTGGAGCTGGCTGGCGTCTATCTGCTGCATCGCCCTCAGCACTTCGGCGGCGGTGAGCTTGCGATCGACCACGGTCTCGTGGTCCTCGCGGAACCACTCGAAGCCGCCCGACAGTCCGACGCCGAGCACGTCGAAGTCGGCGGAGATGCGTGGACCCCGCTGCGTGAACACGTCGTGGCGATACGCGATGGCGTTATTCTCCGACAGCGCATTGACGGCGCCCGGGACGTCGCCGTCGAGCAGTGCACCGGCCGCGGCCAGAGCTTCACCCGGACGCGCCGTCGCCTTGAGCTCCACCTGCTGGCCGCCCCCGTACAGGGTCGCTCCGAGCGCTCCGACGCCGCTTTCCTGGCGCAGCGTGATCGTGGCTTCCGTGCGCAGCGCGCTGCGATCGATTGACGACAGCGCCTGGGTTGGTGACCGCAGCACGTCCGCGATCGTTGTCCCCGGCGGCAGCGACACTCCGGTTTCGAGTTTTACTCCCGCCTGCGCTTGACCGCGTACCGTGGCTCCCGCGGTCAAGCCGCCATCGATCTGCGCGCGCCCCTCCGCCAGCGCAACCACCCCCGGCGGGTTGAGCTCCAGGCGAACGCCGACGTCCATGCGCGTCTCCAGGCCGGCGCTGCCGCCGCCTCCGACCTCTTCCAGGCCAAGCTCACCGGCGATGCGCCCCGCCGTGCCCCCGCGCACCTCGATTGATTGCAGCCCTTCCGGAAACCTCCCGAGGCCGAGCTGCTCGAGAGCACTCGCAGCCGCCTCGGGGCTGTCGTAGCGGAACGTCATCCGCCCGTTACCGGCGAGCTGGGCGTGACCTTCCGCCGACGCCGCGCCGTCCTGTCCAAGCTCCGCGGACAACCCGAGCCGCAGATCGCCACTGACCTCGAGCTCGTACTGGCGCTGCCCCGTTTGCGGATCCTGCACGAGCTTGACCTGCGCCTGCACCTCCCCATTGGTGCTGATGCCGACACCGGCCGGCACCCCGACGGCCAGCCCTTCCTCCGGAGCTACCTGCACTCCTCCCGCTACCTTGACGGTGAACGTATCGCCATCCGAATTGAGGTTGGCAATCGCGGTGCGGTGGCTTTCCAGCGGGGTCAGCGCCTCGACCAGCGCACCTGCGCGATCGGCGACCCACTGGGCGCCGTCGCGGGCGCGATCCACGAGCTCGCTCACGCCGGTGCCGACCTCGTCGAGCACCCGCAGCGCCTCACCGCCGGCGTCGCGAATGGCGTCCACACCTTCCGACACCTCGCTGATGACTTCCGATACCGCGGCCTGTGCACCCCCGGCGACTTCTTCGATGAGGCCCTCTGCCGAGGAGCGCACGGTCTCGGCGGCCTGCTGCAGCGTGTCACCGGCGCTTTGTCCGGCATGCGTCACCACGTCGCCGACCGCCGCGCTCATAAGGGCGGCGCGATCGACGAACTCTTCGGCGCTGTCGCGCACAAAGCCGAAGAGGCGATCGGTGACAGACGAGGACTGCACTGCCGGCGGTGACGATTCGACTCCGACGACCTCCGCGGCCCGTGTCGCCGGCGCTGGCGTGAAGAGCGCGTGCAGCGCCCCGGGGTCCAGGTTGCGCGCCGAGAAGGAGGCGCCTGGCGAGGGTGAGGTCGCCGAGCTGACTGGACCCGCTCCGCTGCGCCCGAACAGGGACTCCGCCCCGCGGGCTCCGGCGTCGTAGTCTTCGAATCCGGCGTCGCTCGTGCTCATCCCCTCCGCCGCCGCATCGTCACCCATAGCGACCTCGTCAGTGGCGCCTGCGCTCTCAGCAATGGTCGGCTCCGCCGCTGCCGGCGTTTTGGCTTCCGCTTTTTCCGTCTCGACCGGTGGCAACGCCGGCTTACTACTCTCAACTCGCATCGACTGCTCCCAGTGGTGGGTCAGGTTGGACAAAACAGGAAGACATCATATTATCGTGGCTGCGCCGGCGCCGTTGTGCCGCCGCCGTGCCCGGAGGAAGATAGATCCAATGACGGAAGCATCGCTATTCTTGATCGGCGGCGACGACGACAGCGACGCGTTATGGGCGCTAGTCGCCAGATGGGCCGCGCAAGCCCGCAGCCTCCAGTCCCTGCTCGTGCTCATGGATGAGTTCCCCGATCATGCCACCTGGGTTCCCGGTTTCGAAGCGCGCTTTCGCGATCTGGGGTTTGCGTCGGTGCGCTCCCATCTACCGGAGGTCCGCGACCAGGAGACCCCCGCAGCGCTGGCCGATATGATCAGGGACGCCGACACCGTGTACGTCTTCGGCGGCTGCATCGAGCGGTACTGCCTGCACTACGTCAACGCTCCCGTTACCGCGGCCCTGTGCGAGCACATCGCGCGCGGCCGCGACTATCTAGGCATGAGCTCGGGTGCGATGATTGCCGGCGGGCGCGTCCTGCTGAGCAACGAGGAGCTTCCTTTTTACCCCTGGTTCGAGGATCTGCGGAGCCACGTCACGGGTCTTGGAGACGCGACGATTCGCACCGCGGGGCTCGGACTATTGCCGCGCGCCATCATCGATTCCCACTTCAATGAGCGCCGGCGGCAGCCGCGCCTGTTCAACGCTCTCGAGCACGACCTCGTCGCCACGGTCGGTATCGGCCTGGACTCGGCGATGGCCGTGCACATTCGCGGCACGGCGGTCACTTGCCACGGACGGGGACAGGCCTATGTGTACATACGAGGAGAGGCCGGGATTGAGGGGAAATTCTTTCGGGACGGCGAGCGGTTCTGCCTGCCGGAGGGCGCGCTACGGCACCTGTGAGCCGAAGTCGACGCCTCTTCCGGCGGGACCCTGCGCGTCGCTACGAAACGCCGCCGGCGTGAGTCGGTGGCCAGTACTTCAAGAATGCCTTTCCCTTGATGAAGTCAACCGGCACGAGCCCCCAGGCCCGAGAATCCGAGCTCCGCGTTCGGTGGTCGCCCAGGACGTAGTAGTAATCGTCCGGAATGAGACGAGGCGGCACGGTATCGGCGCCCCGCATGGTCGCTTCCAGGTAGGGTTCGGGAAGCGCGGCACCGTTGAGGATCACCGTGCCGTGGTCCAGCGCGACGACGTCACCCGGTACCGCAATGATGCGCTTGATGAACATCTTCTCGGGATTCCCCGGGGAGGCGAAGACGACGATGTCACCGCGCGAAATGTCCTCGAAGCGATACAGGAGCTTGTTGACCAGGAGCATCTCGTGGTCTTCCAGGGTTGGCAACATGCTTGCGCCGTCGACGCGATACGGTTGCGCTACGAAGGTGATGAACAGCAGCACGGCCATGCAGGTCGCGGCGACTTCTCGAAGAGTTTGCAGAAGGCGCTGCGGCCAGGTTTCGGTTGCGCTCATTTGGGGGCTCCAGAGAGTGACGCGACACGATGAGCAGTACTTGTTTACAGACACGGACGCCTGCGACTTTGTTCCAAATCGTCACCGCGGGAGGTATGATCGCAGGCGCACCAAACGATAATCTCCTCGGCGAGGAGCTTGGGATGGATTACCGGCCGGCAAGACGTCGCCGCCGGGGAGGTGTGCGATGGATCGATGGAGGCAATCGCTCGCGAGGGCGCTGGCGATTCTGACGTTCCTGGGAACGGCGACCGCGCCGGCGATCGCCGGCGCCGAAGTGCTGTTCTTCGACGACTTCGAGACGGATAGCGGTGAGCCGGAGCTCAGTGGCGTGCTGTGGGATCTGTCCGACACGGGAGATGGGACGGTTGCGGCTACAGATGTTCGTTCGCGTCCCGCGGCTCAGTTTGAAGGTGACGCCAGCGCTTCCGGGCGCGAAACCGTTTTCCTGCGGATGGCCGCGCCGCTCGACCTGTCCGCTCTCGACGGCTGCGGCGGAGCCGTTTCCTATGAATTCGATGTCGACCTGCTCGACGGGGGTAGTGAGTACTTTGCTGTGGAGTGGTCCGAGAATGGAAGCTCCTGGACACGGTTGGCGACCCACTACGAACCGGCGGACCCTGGCAGCTTTCAGGCCAATTCCGTGCCCCTGCAGGCGGAGCATGGAGTCGCGACCTTTCATTTTCGGTTGCTCGCCAAGATGAGCTCCGAATACCCGTATGATGCCGTTTGGGCCGATACCGTACAAGTCGAGCTCACGCCGTGCACTCCGACGCCGACGTCCCCACCTGGAACACCGACGGCGACGAGCACGGCCTCGCCGACGGTCACCGCAACAGCCACGGCGACAGCCACGGGAAAGGCTACATCAACCCCAAGCGTAACTCCGAGCGCGACGCGGACGGCGACGTCGACCCCGACGGCAACCCGTACCGGCACCATCCCGCCGACCGCCACCCCGACCAAAACCCGCACCGCGACGCCGACTGCCACCCCGACCCGCACCCGCACCGCGACGCCGACCGCGACGATCACCGCGACACCGCGGCCCTCGGCCACCGCGTCACCCACGCCGCCCGGCCCGACGCGCACGGTGACGCCGAGCCCCACGGCAACGGTCACCGCGACGCGGCGGCCCTCGCCGACGGCGACCTACACGGCGACGCCGATCCCGGGTCCTCCCGACTACTACAACGTGGATGGATCCCGCGGTGACGACGACGCAGCCGACGGCACGATCGAGCGACCGTATCGCACGATCTCGGCCGCGGTCGAGGCTGCCGACGAGGCCCTGGATCGCCCGCCGGTCGTGGTCGTCCGCGTCTGGCCGGGCGCTTATCGCGAAAGTGTCCGCCTGTCAGCGGGAATGCGACTGTGGGGCTCCGGGCCGGACGTCGTCACGATCGACGGTGGCGGCGTTGCCTCGGCGGTGGTCTCTGCGGAGCGCTACAGCGAGGTCGCCGGAGTGACGATTACCGGCAGTGCGGAGTCACCGCTCGCTACCTGTTACCAGCTCTACCGCGGCGCCGCCGCTGTCCTGGAAGCGGCGGTGCTCACCGGCTGCCGGCGCGGCATCGTGGTCAACGAAGGAGCCCTCGTCGCGCGCCACGTCACGCTCGCCGATATTCGCGGCACGGCCGTTTCCGGGCGCTTTTCCGACGTCACGCTCAACAACGCCATTATCGCGGGCGTGGCGGGGGTCGGCCTGTCGCACTGGATCGGCGGGACGAATGAAGAGCTGCACGTTTCGTTCACGAATTACTCGGCGATCGCCGGAGGCGCGGTGGACGGCACGGTGTCTCTTGGCGAGAAGTTGTTCGAAGCTGATCCGCGGTTCAGCGGTGCGACGTTCCACCTGCGGGAAGACTCGCCGTGCGTCGACGCCGGCGATGGATACGACGCGGACGGCAGCCCCGCGGATCTCGGCGCGTACGGAGGACAGCGAAGCAGCACCCCGGCGTATCCGGTGCCACTGGCCGCGGCCGTGTGGCTGGTCCTCGTTCCTGGCGCGCTGGCCGCGGGATGGCGAGGCCGGCGGTTGCACCGAGGGAGCGGCCGTGTCGGCACCAGGCGACGGAGCTAGAAGCCGCGTGCTCATCGTTGAGGACGATGTCCAGATCCGGCGGCTGGTGGCGCTGAACCTGGTCAAGGACGGGCTGTGCGTGCGGGAGGTCGGCGATGGCGAGGCGGCCCTGGCGCTGCTCGCGCAGGAGTGCTTCGACCTGGTCGTGCTCGACATCACGCTGCCGGGTCTCGACGGCTTCGGGGTCTGCCGGGAGCTCCGAGCTCGGGCCAATACGCCGATCTTGATGCTGACCGCGCGTGATGACGAAACGGACAAGGTGCTCGGCCTCGAGCTCGGCGCGGACGACTACGTGACCAAGCCGTTCGGAGTCCGCGAGCTGCGCGCTCGTGTTCGCGCCCTGCTCCGCCGTGCCGCCGCGGCGTTGCCCGGGGCGCTGCGGGTGCCGCCGGGCGCCGCCGCCGCGCCACCGACTGCCCCGCTGTCGAAGCCGAGCGCCCGCGCGCAGTCGGCCGCGAATCTTGAGGGGGAAGAGATCGCCATCGGGGAGCTGATCCTTCGCGCCGGCGAGTTCCTGGCCTTGCGGCGCGGGCGGCAGCTCGACCTGAGCCCCACGGAGTTCAAGCTGCTCTTGCACTTCGCTCGCAACCCTCGCCGGGTTTTCTCCCGCGAAGAGCTCTTGGCGGCCGTGTGGGGTGACGCGTTCGAGGGGTACGAGCGGACCGTCGATGCCTGCATCACCCGCCTGCGCCGGAAAATCGAGGACGACCCGGCGCGCCCGCAATGGATTCGCACCGTGTGGGGTGTCGGTTATCAGTTGCGTCCGCCTGGCGCTGCCTGACCATGGCGGAGCAATCGCCAGCGAAAGGCGGCGCGGCTCGCCGCGGTGCGGTGCGGGCGGTATGGCGGTGGCATCGCCACTTGTGGTTTCGGCTGTTCGCGTGGCTCGTCATCTTGCTGAGCGCGTTTGCTTCCATCAACGCATCCGCGGTGCTGATTGCCGTTTATCGGGCCTCGTCGAGCGTGCGCGACGACGTGGGCAGGGTCATGAGCAAGCTGGTTGCGGAACGGCTTTCGGCGGGGTTTGCGCAGGTTCCGGGCCGCTCGCCCGAGGCCATCTTGCAGGAGTCGCTCGGGGCCGTCGAATCGTTTCGGGTGGCGGTGCTTGATGGGCGCGGCAGGCCCTTGGCACTTTCCGATCCCGGATTCTGGCCTGCCGAAGCGGCTTCGTTGGCCCGCCGCGTCATCGCCTCGGGAGTGCTCGCGGCCCGCCGCCTTCCGGGGGGAGCTGGGCCCTTCCCTCGCATGGCGCCGGTGTTGGTGGTGCCGCTCGAAAAGCCGATTCCCGTCGCGCTGCCGCACGGCAGTGCGAGCGTGGCGGCGATCGGGTTTCAGTCGCGCGGCCTGACCTTGGAGGTGAGAGAGGCCGCACGGCACGCCCTCGGCGCAACCGTAGCGGCAATCCTGGTGCTTTCCCCGCTCGTAGCGCTGCTCTTCGTGTGGCCGCTCCGGCGCCGCTTGCGGCGCATGGAATGCGCGGTCGATCGGCTCGCAGCCGGTGACCTCGGGAGCCGGGTTCCCGAGCAGGGAAGCGACGAGCTGACGCACCTGGCGCTCACGATCAATGGCATGGCGGAGCGGGTCAGCGAGCAGATCGCGGCGCTCGCCGCCGCCGATGCGGGCCGGCGACAGCTTCTCGCGGATATCTCGCACGAGGTGCGCACGCCGTTGACCGTCCTGCAAACCGGCATGGAAACGATTCTCGAATCCAAGAGCGCTGCCGGTGGGGAAGATCCTGGTATTCTCCCCGGGCTCTACCGCGAAGTCATGGCGCTCCGCGGTCTGATCGATGATCTGCTCGATCTGAGCCGAATGGAGTCGGCGCGCTACACGCTGCGCGCGGCGGCGGTGGACTTGGAGGCGCTGGTCGAGCAGACGGTCCTCCGCTTCGAGATCCTCGCGCAGCAGAGCGGCGCCCAGCTCTCGGGAAGGAAGAACGGCACAGAGGAGCAGTCGATAGAAGGAGATGCCGACAAGCTGTCCCGAGCGCTCAGCAATCTGGTATTCAATGCGCTCTGCCATGGCGGCAAAACCATTGATGTCACCGCCACGGTAGCCGGCGGTTGGGTCTCGCTGTCCGTTCAGGACAGTGGATCCGGCGTCGAGGCGGAGCTCTTGCCGGTTCTCTTCGAGCGATTTGCCCGCGGGAGCACCAGCCGCTCGCGAGGAGTGGGGCTGGGCCTCGCCATCGTCAAGAGCATCGCGGAGCTTCATGGCGGAACGGTGGCGGCCGCGAACCTGCATCCGGGATTCCGCGTTACCATCAGGATACCTGCGGCGCGCGTCCCGGCCGCGTGAGCGGCGCGCGGGTCATCGGGGAACCGTCGTGATCCGCGGAGCCGATCTCGCGGGCAAACCAGCGGGTGTCGCTGCGCCCGCGCTGCCGTGAGCACGGCCGTAACGACGCGCCGCCCCGACGGCACGTCGCCGTGGCGGCTTACGATCCGAGTGCCCGCCGCACGTCCGCGGCGGCCATGCCCGTCAGCTCACAAAGCTGCTCGACGGTCAGGCCGCGGGAAACCATCGAGCGGAGCAAGGCTTGCTCCCGCTGCCGCTCTCCTTCTTCCCGGCCTTTCTCCAGACCCTTCTCCAGACCGTCCTCGAACGAGCCCTCCATGTCGGTGATGTAGTCCCGGAGCCAGTCGATGCGGCCCTCGTACTGCCGGCGCAGCTCCGGGCTCGCTGCCAGCCGCTCCAGCTCCGCGCGGGCCTTCGCCAGCTCCGGCGTCGCCCATTTCTCCAACACCTCCGTGCTCATCTCGATGCCCTCCTTCAGAAAGGATATCCACATCTCCTCGAGGCTCGCCGCCGCCCCGGCCGGCTTGTCGTATTTC
>JACPHN010000103.1 GCA_016188575.1 Candidatus Schekmanbacteria bacterium | reverse complement strand
CGGTGGCTCGGAGGAAGAACCCGATGAATGACCCTCGACAGCCTACCCGAGGACCGCCTAGACTGGCTGTTGCCCTGTGCGCCGCCCAACAGTGGGCCGCGACGTGATTACTGGGCGATCGGTCGGATACGTACTATCTCCTGAATGTCGTGGCGCATCGCCTGCGCGAGGGTGTCGCGTTTCGGGAACCGGTCTCCGACGAAAGCCATGAGAGCTTCCGATACGACATGAACCGGCTATCGGCGGTCCGGCGCCTGGTGTTCAATGAACCGTATCTTCAGCAGGTCCGGGAAATGACCTCGAGTGACGCCGAGCGCTGGCGAGTGTGGCTCGACAGCACAGGCGACATGCCCGACTCGCAAGGGAGCTACGCGTACTTGCAGAAACGTTTCGATTCCTTTGACGATTTCTGCCGGTTGGTCGAGCTCTTTCAGGTAACCGCGGTGGAGCGCCATGCGAATCGGCGGTGGACATCGCGCTTCCTCTATCCGTACGGTCCCGATCTTCTCTACGCCGACCTCGACGGCAGCTCAGCGCGGCTGGGCTCGAATGACCGGCGCTTTTTTGCGCGCGGCGGAGAGCTTCTCTACCTCATGCTGAATCGCAGCAGCCGCGGTGCGGAGCTGTCCGAGCGCCTCGAGAAAGTGCTCATGGATCCGGACACCCGATGGAATCGCGCCGTCCGAGCCCTGATTCCTCCTGTTCGCGAGCCGGGGAGCGATCGGCTGACAGGCATCAAGATCGGCTACCTTCCGCACCGGCACCTTCCCCAATACGAGCAGATCGCGGAGGACTGGCTGGCGGTGTTGCAGCTCGATGTCCCCGGTGAGGCACTGCTCGACCCGCTCGTCCGCGTCACCGGGCTCAACCTCGTGCTTTACCTTCTCGAGCGAGCGCATGCCGTGGCGGGAGAGGCTACCAAACCTCGGCTGCTGCTCGAGATTGCCGGCCCCAGGCGCGGCAGCGTGCTCGACTTGGCGCAGCAAAGCTTTGAGGCCAATCGCGACGCGCCGGCGCTGGCGCTTGCCGCTTACCTCGGGCGCGCCCGCCGAACATCCGAGTGGGCGGACGTGACGCAGCAACCCAACGCCGGAGTCGCAGCGCTCGACTTCCTGAAGCACCGCTTCTGCTGGCGCCCCGACCGCGGCTTCATGCCGGACTCGTCGGCGGACCGCGTTTTCCAGGTGATGCGCACCGATGCGGAAAAGCGTCATCATCAGCATTTCCGGAACATCCTGCCGACCTGGAGCAGACAGATCGGACTGGCCATGGCGCGACGCGGAGTCGGTACCTGGTATGCACCTGACGACGCATTTCTCAAGGCCATCGTCCTCGTCACCGTCGGCCAGCACGAGGAGCTTCGCATCTTCCTCGAAAAGCTGTACCGCCGTTATGGAATTGTCATCGGACCCATCGAGGCGGAGCAGGCTTTTGGGTCTCTGCCCACGGACTTCCAGGAGCTCGATGCCAACCAGACCCGGCTCGAGATGCGACTGCGAGCCCTCGGCCTTCTGGAACGGCTCTCCGACGACTGCGCCTATGTCCGCAACCCCTTTCGAGGCCGCAGGCGATGATGCCGCCAGAAGAGCTGATCGCCGCGGTCGCGGTGCGGTACCTCAGGCGCTTGCTGGAGGAAGAGCCCGTCGGCACGCTGCGCGTGTGCATCGTCGGCCTGGGACCGGAGCTGACGAGCGCGATCGCTCGCGCGGCGGCGACGGCAAACGACCTGGACGCGCTGGAGATCAAGATCCCCGCGGCGCTGGCGGTCGCTGATCTCGATCGCCGGCTCGTGTCCTCCGAAACGGCCGTGCACTGGCGGCACAGCAAGCCCACCGACCCGCGCAAGCGAGCCATCCTTCTGGCAATCGGCGGCGACGAGCTCCAGAAAAGCCAGGGAAGCATCGCCAGCATGCAGCGCTTCGACACCCACACGCTGCGCAGGCTTCGCGACGACTGGCGGGATGCCAGCGGACTGTCCGGTCATCTGTCATCGGAGGAAAGCAAGGATTTCGCAACCCTGTTGGACGCCATCGACCGCGCTCGCCTCGCGCAGACGGTCGTCATATTTGCTGCCTTCATCGCCCGCGTGGCCGAAACGGTGCGGAGCGGGACCTGCTGCTCGCTGGCGGAGGCGGCGAACGCCGCACTGCCAGCCCTGCGACTTCCTCGGGGGGCGACCGTCTTCGATCCGGTCGCTGCGCCGGCCGGGGATGGCGCTGCGGAGCTGGCGCGCGCTCTGCGCGGGAGAGCCGAGGCGTTTCGACCGCTCCTGCGCCGATGTACGGAACGTGGAGAGCCGCTCCCGCAAGACGAGCTGCTTGGCAGGCTCAAAGGTCTGCAAGATAATGGCGCCATCGAGCCGGAGACCGCGGCCGTCGTCGCACGCTTCCTCAGTGACTCCACGATCACCTCCGAGACGTGGACGGACAGCCAGGCGGCGCTTGCGGAGCTGGAATGGCAGCACATCGCCCCCGTCTTCACCGGGTGGGAGCGCAGTCGGTCGAGCAGCCTCGGGGATGAAACCATGACGTTCTTCGATGCGGAGTTTCCCGATACCCTGGACGACGAGGAGCGGCGCTTGCTCGGTCGGGTACGGGCCAACAGCAAGGTTTCGCCGGAAATCAGCGATTTCTTCCACGCTCACCGCACCGAGATCTCCCAGACTCGCGAAACACCCCAACACCGGCAGCTCGCCCCGAAGTGGGAGAAGCTCCTGTTTTCCCAGCCGGAGGTGTGCCACGATTTCCTGCACGGCCTGCTCGCCACCATGCAGCGCGTCGTCGAACGCGCCGAGCGCGTCCCACACGAACCCGTCTTCGTGGTCGAGCTCACGGGAGCCGAAAGAGAGAGCTTTTGGCGCGACGACCACCACGCCCGCCTGGGACAATACTTCCGCGTACGGTACCATGGCATTTGGAAGGCATTCGGCGAGGCGGTACTCTTTCGACTCGGGCGCATGCAGACCAAGCCACTCGCAGATATCGACGGGCGGTGCACGTCATCCACCAAGCGCTGCACGGAGCTCAAGCTCGAGATGTCCTGGATGTCGCGGCGGGAGCTTGATGACCTGACGGCGAAGCGGCGCGCTCCGACGGCGCAATTTATCTGGACGCTGTCCGCGGATACCGTGGCCTTGTCGCTTGTGGAGGATCTGCGGGCCTTGACGGGCGGAGATGACGTTCCGCTCGCTTGCGCAAAGGTCGCCCGCGAGCCGGTTGGCGCCAAGGGTGAAATCCAGCAGATCGACCTCCGGCGGTCCACCACCCTTCGAGATATGTGCGACGGTAGCGCGGGACGCCTGGTGAACCCCAACGCGGGGGGAGATCTGTACCCCGTGATGGCTGCCGCAATCGATCACCTCGAGGCCGACGGAGTGCTCGATGGCGCCCACGCCGCGCGAGTCCGGGGCGGTCTTTCCCACTTTCGCGCGGCCTACGCCCGGGCGCTGAAAGCGTGGGTCGACCCGATGGGCGACGGCGTGGCGTCACCCGCCTTCCTCGAGCAGGCAGAGGCCTACGGGGCGGTCTTGGAGTCGTTGCAAAATTTGGCCTCGCGAGACCGCTGCCGCAGCGAGCTGTGGCGCCCGTTTCTGGCCATCGGCATCGCCTCCGTACGCACCGGTGATAGAGCGGCCATCGTCGCTCCCTGGCATCCCCTCAAGCTCGCGGAGATCGCAGCGAAGGTCAGGCAGGCCGCCGCCGTGGCGGAGCGTCTCGCGCGGTGTGGCGAGGACGATCTGCGGGGAGCCGATCTGTTCTTCGAGCAGGCGTGTGACAACATGGCAACGCCGTACTATCCCGAGGTCTGCCTCGACGGGAGCGGCGACCGGCCGATCATCCTCGCCCTGACTTCCTGCTACGCCGACTATTGCCTGATGGAGCCACCGACACGCGCCGGCGAGGGCGCTCGACAGCGCGATACTCGGGGGGAGGCCATGGCTGAGGAGGCCGTGGCGGCCGCCAGGCAGTTCGCAACCGTGAGCGAGCAATATCTCGAGCTACAGCCGCACGCGCGCGCAGGCTTTTCGGTAGTGCTGTACAACCCAGAAGCAGGAGTGCTGCCAGGGGCGCTCGCCGAAGAGCTAGGCCGCCGAGTCGAAGGCGACGCGGATCTGCGTTGCCACCTGCTCGTCAGCCATGATGACCCGGCAAGAACCCGGCGAATCTACGAGCAGCAAAACGCGGCGATCGGCGACGATGCGGAGGCGGTGCTCTCGAGCGAATCCTCCCGAAACTTCCTCTCGCGGCTACGCGTCGGGTTCGCGGAGCTCGGACAGCTCGGCCGCAGCGATGGCCGCCCCCCGGCGGACATCGTCTTTCTTCACGATGTCGTCGCGCGAAGCGCCGAGTTGGACTGGATGCCGTCCCCGTTTCAGGAGGCTGCCGACCTCGCGACGCACACGCCCCCCCAGTGGTCGCGCCGGAGGCCGGTGGCTCGCGGTGACCAGACGGCAGCGGTCTACCTCGCTTGCCCGCTACAACCGCAGGCCGGGCAATCCTATTTGAACGCGCTGGAGACGATGGCCCGAGGGCGCCCCGAGACTCGGCCGGGTTTGCCGGTCCGCAGAGTCAGGTTTCAGGATACTGGAATCGGGCGTATTCTCGACCGAGCACACGAAATCGGCACCTGGGTGGCCTGCTACGACGCGCTGGCCGATCGCCGCCTCTATCGCGACCGCGGCATCAAGATCATCCGGTATGTCAACGACCGCACGACCCATCGCGGCCTCATCGTTTCGACCATGGCACAATCGCCGTTGCTGTTGGCCGTGCTCCAGCAGTGTCTGGCGAACATTCTGCTGCATGTTCGGCCGGACGACTGCAGGCAGGCCGCCGAACGGTTCAGTGCCCAGGCGGCGGAGCTGTCCGGGAAGATCGTGATGAGAGCGGCGCGTCAATGTTGCTTTGCCGGTGAGCTCATGGGCGTCGTGCTGAGTATGATGCAGGTGCGGGCGCTCCTGCGAGCCGCAAACGACCGCCATATCGGATGGTTCTTTCTCGATGACTTCGCCACCTGGTTCGGACAGCGCGAGGGACAGATTGCCGATATCCTGGCGGTCAACCCCTCGGTCGACCCTCGCGGGCAGCCGCTGCTCAACTTGGTGGTAACGGAGAGCAAATTCGTTGGGCCCGACGCCTATCGACAAGGCGCGCGCAAGTCCGGCTCTCAGCTTATCGAGACGGTCCAGCGAGTTGCGCGAGCGATCGATCCGCGCCGCGACCGCGTCGATCGCAAGGTCTGGCTCGAGCGCCTCGCCGACCTGATGCTCGAAGGGATGGAGCCTTTCGATGACGTGCCGGTCGCCGGCTGGGACCTCAACCGCTGGTCTCGCGAAATCCGGCAGGACCACGTGTCGGTGAGCTTGCTCGGGCTCTCACACATCTTCGTACACGAGGCGGATGCCGGCATCGCGTCGCGGATCGAGTCGATCCGCCCTGACGTTACCCACTGCATGCAGGAGGTGTTCGCGTTCGACGCGGTCAGGCGATTGGTCGAGGCCGTAGCCAACGGAACCCGGGTAGCGCTGTCCGACAGGGAGCGGAACGAGCGATGGGAGGCAGCACTATTGTCGGAGCCGAGGTCGACCGCGGCCGAACCGCCACGCGAAGACGACGCGGGGTCGCCGGGCCCCGGCCCGCGGTCAGAGCGCGACGAGCAGCGTCGCGCGCCTGGGCAATACGCGGAAGGAGGCCGCCGGCCTGCCAGTGAGCGCGCAACGGGAGAGGCGGAACACGGTGGCGTGGAGAGCGACAGGTGGCCAGAACCGGTGCGACGTTGGCTTGCTCGGGCGAATACCGAGCCTCTCGACGACAGCCATCGAGCATGGCTCGATGACACCGTCAAGCGGCTGCAAAAGGCGCTGCGAAGTTATCACATGACCTCTGAGGTGCTTGGCAGTCGACTGACGCCGAACGCGGCGCTGGTGCGGTTTCGCGGCACCGACGAGCTGACGGTGCAGAAGCTGGAGCGGCGCCGTCAGGAGCTGCTCACCTCGCGGGCGCTCGACGTCATCAATATCTCGGGCGCCCCGGGAGAGGTGGCGGTAATGGTTCGCCGCCCCCAGCGAGCGATCCTGCACCTGCGGGAGCTCTGGCGGCAGCGACCGCTGGTGGAGACCGCACCGCGGTTCAACACCTCGCTGCTGCTCGGAGCCAAGGAGACTGACGGCGAGCTCCTCTACCTGAACGTCGGGCCAGCGTTCGCCGGGCAGCCGCAGCACGCCCCCCATACGCTCATCGCGGGAGAAACGGGGAGCGGCAAGGGCGTGCTCGTCCAGAACCTGCTGCTGGACATCTGCTCCACCAACGATCCCGCCGCGGCGCGCATCCGCATGATCGACCCCAAGGCCGGCGTGGATTACCAGTGGTTGTGCCGGATGCCGCATCTGGATGGCGGTCTGGTCACGGCGCGGGAGGCGGCCGTCGAATCCTTCACGTGGCTCGTCGACGAAATGGAACGTCGCTATGCGCTCTTCCAGGAGGCCAGGGTGAGCAAGCTCGAACAGTTCAACTGTGCGGTGCGGCCGCATCAGCGCTTGCCCTTCATCTGGCTATTTCACGACGAAATGGCGGACTGGATGGTGCTTGCGGACTATCGGCGCGCCATCGAGACCAGCGTCACCAGGCTGAGCGCGAAGGCCCGCGCGGCGGGGATCAGCATCGTCCTGGTCACGCAGCGGCCCGACAAGGACGCGGTACCGCCGCTCGTCCGCGCGAACATCGCCAACCGCCTCGTCCTGAAGGTTTCCGACCGCCGCAACTCCGAGCTGGTCCTCGACGATCCCGTGGCGGCGAGCCTCCTCGGAAAGGGGCAACTGGCGGCGAAGCTGTCGGGGGAAAACGACATCAAGTTGGCTCAGGTGCCATTTGCGGACCAGGAGGAAATGGGCGTGCTCGTGGACGCAGTCGTCGCCTCATGGCCAGCGGACGGGGCGAGCGAAGCGTGACGGCGCGCCGACACGGTTGCGAATCGGGCTCTCCGCACGCCGGCAAGCAAATCCGCGGCGCGCTCTACCTGCACCGCGACGCCGTGCCGGCGCTGGATGACGAGCGGCGGCGAGCGATCGCGACCGCGGGCGAGATCGCCGGTGCGGGGCCGGCGACTGGAATGTCGTGAAGTTGGAGAAGACCCGCCCCCGTCTCGAATTCACCCCGGGGACTCTCGCCTGAATTCACGGGCGAAAGCCAGGACGAATGCGACTAAAAGACCGGAGACTAGGCGGGTCGTAACAGGCCTGATTTTCGCCAGCGGCGGAGGCTATGCCGAGAAAAAGCGTAAAGGAGGAAGCCCGACATTCGGCCGACGCCGAAAATTAGGCGTCGGCCTAATCTGCAATACACCAGAGGCCGCCACGATAGGGGCGCGATTTATCGCGCCCGGTGATCGCGGCCGGCAATCGGGGCGGATCATTCTCGGCCCGATGATCCCCGCCCCTGCTCACCGCAGCCTGCGACGGGAAGAAGTGTAAAGGACGAAACCGGACATTCGGTCGACGCCTTCGCCCGGACGTCGCGCCGCGCGAGCGTGGCCGCAACAATCATACTGCCTGACCGATTGAGCAGCGCCCTCACATTGGCCTCGATATCGGCGATAGACTCGCTGGTCGAATTCGGCAAGAATGTCACCAGACTGCCCTCCTGAAAGGGTGTCATCAACGCGTTTTAGGCGCTTCAGTAGACACCCTTGACAGCCCATCGTGCTTCGTCAACCCCTCGGTCACCAATCTGGCCGAATCGGCAAAGTCCCACATTCCGGACTGACACTGGACCGGACCTACGCAATTCCAAGCGCCTTGAGCTCATCTGCCTTCAACATCCTGGAGAAGACCAGCTTCTCGTCAACGCTCTGATACGACCCCGCCTTGGAAGTTATTTGATAACTCTTTGCGACACGGGTCTCAAGGAGACCAGTGGCCTTGCACTCCGGACAATATCGAAGCTCAAGATAGACAAACGGATTACCGACCTCATTCACTTCAACAGAGAATACGCTATTGATTTGGCCAAAGGAACATACTTCACATGCCTGCAGTATCTCTTTTAGTCGGCTCATTGCGTGTTCCGGAGATCGTCTCAGTTGATAGAATTGAGTGCATTTTCCACAGAACGGGGTCTTACTAATGATTTCTTTGCTAACGATGATGGCTAGTGGTATCCCTATCACGATGAGAGGTAGCATGAGGAATTCGCTGTCGGAGACAGTATCTCCAAAAACCTGGATTCGAATCATGGCGAAGAGAATGGCAGCACCTCCCACTGCGAAGACCGCTGCCACGCGCATGGCACGCTGACTCGCGCAATGAGCCAAGATGGCAGCTTGGGCGAGGACCCAGCCAGCCGCAGAACCTGCCAAGGCAGGGAAAAAGGAGAACAGAGCGATGGTCGCAGCCAATGCCCAGAAAAAGTGAAGCTCCGCCCTGGCGAATGTTACACCATAGTAGAGAAATCCATACACAACAGCCCCGGCGAGTCCTGCCGCAGCAGAGCCGAGCCGCAGCAAGGCCCGTGCGCGCGGAGTCAACGGAACATCGACATGGTCTGGCTTGTAAGCGGATTTCACCTTATCCAGAAACTCCCATCGTTCATCGTATTTGCTGGCGACACCAGCAGACGCAGGAATCGAAGAGCTTCCCGTAATTTGGATCGTATCCGTCGTGCTGCCGGGAACAGCATGGTCTTGTCCACCTTGTTCGGTCAGGTCGTGGTGCGTGCGCGGAGCCTGAACAGGTGCGGGTTGTGAGGTTGAAACCTCCCCCGGCACATTTGTCAGACACTTCATGACTTTGAGATGTGCAGATGGCTCCGGTTGGTATCCAGAGGAGCTTCTGAGGCGCGCGGCGCGGGCAGAGTCCGATACACCAGCCTCCGCCCAATCCAAAACAGATTTCCCGTTCGCGTCCAAGGCGTTTGGGTCGGCGCCCGCGAGCAGCAGTTCTTCAACGACTTCGAACTGACCCAAGGCTGCCGCCCACATCAAGGGTGTGGCGCGCTCGTCATGACTACCCCCTGCATCCACGTGTGCACCCGCTGCTAGCAACTTCGAGACCACGTCTCGTTTGCCACTATCGCGAATGGCACAAAGCAGTGGAGAGGTTTTTGTGGGGAGGTTCACATCGGCTCCAGCCTGGATGCACTCCAGGAGGAGAGTGTCATCACCGCACGCACAAACCCAGCCAAGGAGCGATTCGTCGCCATACTGTACGTTCGGATCAGCACCGGCCGCCAGGAGCCGCCGAACCAATTCCGGACTGTCTTGTGCCACGGCTTCCAGTAGCGGAGGTGCAGACAGCGGAACGGCAGCATTCGCATCGACACCGTGCGCGAGTAGCCAATCCACGATATCGATGTTTCCACTTCGAATGGCGTCGAACAAGCTCCTTGCGAGGACCTTCGCATCCAAGCCGGACATCCAGAATTCTGCCTTCTTGAAGTCATGCTTCCTCAGCGCTCGTAGCATGCGAACACGAGGAGAGCGGTACCCTGAGGCGAGAAGGCCTGCACCAAGCAACGTGGAGCTCAGTGCGAAAGAGAGCGAGACATTGCGCGCGGTACGAAGCTGCTCTTGGATGATGGCTATCTCTGCGCGTCTAGTGTGTTCGTGCCCTGCCACAGCAGGCATCCTCTCCTTGTGCAGATCATGGAGTACCATACCAAAAATAACAGAAGCCACGGCCGCACAGCCGATAAACAACCATCCCCAGTACATCCGAGCACTCATGATGATCTACCTTCCGCCTTCTCACGCCGGCGAGCTTTGCTCTCGCATGCTCGTAAAAAATGCGTCGCAGACGATATTCTCCATACCATATTTCAACCTAGGGAGAATCTCGTCCCTGGTTTCCTGAAAGGGTGATACCCGAAATCGCGCGAGACTGAAGACATGCTCGGCCCGGCTCATGCCTGCAACTTCCGCAGCCTGCTCCTGGCTGACCATGCCGCATCTGACGCTACTATCATCGCGCCGTCGTGACCAGCCTCGTCGCCGCCGGAGGTTCCCCTCGCGAGCAGCTCGCCGTGCGCACCGGCGCGCTTCAACCGGTGCGCATCGCACGCTTGAGCACGCCGAGCAAGAATGACAGCTCCTTGGCGCTCGGCGCCGCGCGCTCCAGGATTCGGCGGAGCTGCCGCGCGAATACCTCGCCGCCGGCACCGGGAGGGGACGCGCCCGTCGCGCACAGCGCTTCGACGCACTGGTAGAACGTCTCGGACTCGTGAACCGAGGCCGGCCGTGGCCCCCGCGCGAAGACGCTCGCGCGCTCCGCCACCCCGGGCTCCGGTCCCCGCGGGCTCGTATCGGCCCCGTCCTGGTCATGCGGTGGCCCGCCACCGCTCTCCCGCGCCAGCTCGTAGCCAATGCAGGCGACCGCGTGGCTCAAATTGACCGACGCGAAACGCTGGTGCGCGGGCAGGCGAATGAGCGCCGAGCAGCATTTCACTTCCGCACTGCTCAAACCTGACCTTTCATTGCCGAAGAGCACAGCGACGCGCGAAGCCGGTGCGACCAGCTCGCCGAGGCGCGCGCTGGGCACCACGGGGGGCGAATACGCCCCGCGCCTGCGTCGCGATGTGCCCAGTACGAGCTCGCAGCCCTCGACTGCCGCGGCGACCGAGGCCGCGAACCGCACCCGCAAGCACGCGCTCGCACCGCTGGAGAAGCGCTCGAGGGCGTCCTCTTCGCACTGGCTCGGCAGGCCCACGATCGTGACCTCGGCGAGCCCGAAATTGGCGGCGGCCCGAATCGCGCTGCCCACGTTGCGCTCGTCGGCGGGTCGGCACAGCACGATCTCAACGCGGCTCGCTCTACCAAAGGCCCGATGCACGAAAGCTCCCCGCAGTTGCTGCGGCCCGTTCCTCCCCGGAAGGAAGAGCTGGAGGCAGGGTGAACAGAAACGCGCTGCCGGCTCCGAGCCGGCTCTCGACCCAGATCCTGCCGCCGTGAGCTTCCACAATGCCCTTCACGATGTAAAGCCCCAGGCCCGCTCCGGCGGAAGCCGAGCCGCCGGCCTGCCAGTAGCGATCGAATACATGGGGCAGCGCTTGCTCCGAGATCCCGGGTCCCGTATCCGCGACGGTGAAACGGACCTCGCCTTCGACCGTCTCGACGCCAATCGCGACGGAGCCAGAGGCGGGGGTGAACTTGATCGCGTTTCCGAGCAGATTCGCGAGCGCCTGCAGCAACCGCTGATAGTCGCAGCGCGCGATCGGGCTGTGGCCCGCGAGCCTCTCCTCGAGGCGCAGCGCTTTCTGCTCCGCCAGCAACCGCACTGCCTCGACAGCCTCGCGAACCACCGGAAAGACCTGCTGCGCCTTCAGGGTGACGGCGAGCCGCCCCGCCTCGATCCGCGCGGCGTCGAGAAGGTCCTCGATCAGGCGGCTCATTCCGGCCGCGGAGCGGCGGAGTGCGGTGACGACGGGCACCATCTCTCCATCTTTGCACTCGGGGAGCAGCTCTTCCAGACAGGATACTCCGAGCGTGATCGATGACAGCGGGCTGCGGAGATCGTGGGACACCACGGCCAGAAGCTCTTCGCGGGCGCGAATCGCTTCTCGCGCGAGCTCGTTTGCCTGCCGCTCGGCCGCGAATACCCGCGCCCGCTCCAGTGCCTGGCCGCACTGTCTCCCCATGGCGAGGAGGAGCTCGCGGTCCTCCGGCCCAAAATCCCGCGGATCCCGCGCGTGCAAGCACATCCCGCCCACGGCCCGACTGCCGTCGACCAGGAACGGGATGGCTGCGAGCCACCCCTGGCCTCCGTCGCTGCCTGCGGACTCCCAGTTGCACTCGCAGGGGGTAGCAAGCGCGTTGAGGAATAGTGGCTCACCAGCGCGTACCGCATCCGTCACCGGCCCGCGAGCGTCGTGCAGGAATCGCCTGCTTTCGGCCATGAGGCCGAGCGGATGGCCGACGTGCGCCACGAGCTCGAGGGCCTCGCCTCGATCGACCAGATCGTAGATCGCCGCGGCCTGCGCCCCGAATGTGGCCACACCTTGTCGGAGGATGACATCCCTCACTTTCTGCGCGGTAAGCGGCTCCGACAGCGCGGCGGTTAGCGATTGTAGGTGCTCGGTGCGCGCCGTTGCCCGCTCGGCGATCGCCAGGGCCGACCGCAGCTCCGCGGTCCGCTCGCGCACGCGCTCTTCGAGCCCCGCATTCATCTCCTGAAGCTTCGATTCGGCGAGCATGCGTTCCCCGAGCGCCGACCGCATCTGCGCAATCACGAGACGATGTCCCGACACCACGAGCCAAAGGAGCACCAGGAAAGCATCAAGCCGAACGAAGTGCCAGGACCACCAGATGTCGTCCCACAAGGCAGAGCGCGCAAACATCAATCCGGAGAGGCCAAACAGGACGGCCATGTACCCGACCAGGAAGGCGTCGATCCGCAGAGCTTGGTGGAACTGCGCGAGGAACCGCAGCGCGGAGGCGAGGAAAAGGACGCCCGCAGTGAAGTTGATGACCGCCGCCGTGGTGGTGAACACACCGTCCTGAAACATCGGAGGCACCGCGTCGAAGGCAAAGACGAGCAGCGCAGCGATGGCGCCGCAGAGCACGACGGACCAGGCAATGATGGGCATCCGCGCGGAGATCGGTCGCAAGGCCCCCGGCGGTAACCAGCAGAGCGCGAAACCGAGTCCACCGGCGAGGTTTGCGGCGCTGTGCAGGAACACGAACCCTTGCCCCTGTGGCGCGATTGCGTGAAAACAATCGAGAACACCCATCGCCAGGAAGCCGATGGACGCCGGGGTCATGCTTATCGGCTCGGAGGGAGCGCGCTCGAAGAGCAAGATCGCGGTGATGATGGCCGCCGCTGCTCCAAACGCCTCGACGGCGGAGTGGAGCGGGAGGTTCACGTACGACCAGCGACCCCAGAGGTGCCCGGGCGCAAAGCTCATTACCACCGCCGCGCCACAGACCAGCGCGAGCACGCCGATCGCCGGCAACCGGTGCAACGGCACCACGGCCGCTGCACCGCCGTCATCCCACCCCACCAAGCCACGTGAGCGCATGCAACAGCACCAATGGGGGATTCCACTTCCGGCGAGCACAGCCGAGCCTAGTTTCTTGCCCGCGGCGTGTCAAGGTCCGCGGGGGGATCGACCGCAGCATGCGAGCCAGTTGCGCGGGTTGTGCCTAATGAACATGCAACTGTGTCGGAAACGCACGCCGAACCGAGGACGAGCGGTCTCGCCATGCGCTCCGGGAGCTGGCACCCCATTTGCGACGCCAGGAGATGCAGCCCCTTTGCGCTACCTGTTTCACGGAGACCCTCGGTGCCCGCATTCAAGCCCCAATTGGCCGCCCTCTTGTTCGCCCTCCCCCTCATCGCCTTTCAGCCCACCGCTACACTGCCCGCCGCGATCACGGCCGTCACCGCAGAGTCCCTCCCTGCCCGCGAGCGTCCCATTGGCGCCGGCGTTGCGCTCGAACGGGAGCTAAGCGGGCTGTTGACCGAGATCGATGAACGATCGACGTGTGGGACGTCTGAGCTCTGCGATGAGAAGACGCTCTACCCGTCCTTGCGCAAGCTCTGGACTCTCATCGGCCACCGCGGCGCCATGCAGCGAACGCACAACCCGAAGTGGGGTCCCGCCGATCTGGTCACCGACCTGGAAGGCCTCGGATCTCGCGCGAAGCAGAGCGAAGTCAAGCTATCCGTCGAGGCTCTCGAGCTCGCCAGGGGCGCCGAGACCGCGCTGGTCATCGCCGTCAACTGCGACTTCACAGGTACTGTCCTCGTGGTTGCCGGCAACGATTCCGAGCCATTCTCCCTGCGCTGGAACCTCAAGGACGTCGCAGCGGAGAATCACGCCCTAGATAACGAGACCGGCCACTGGGCGTTCGAGCCTCCCGGCCGCCACTACGCTGGTGGACCGCTCGCGGCAGACAGCCTGCTCGCGCTGTCGCCGGCGCGAAACGCCAATCCGCGTTTTGCGGTTGTCGCGTTGAGTCATCCGGGCGCCGGCGGCACATACCCGAGACAGCTCGGCATCTGGGAATGGAATGGAGCTGATGCGATACCCCTCCTCATCGACAGCTACCTCGTCTCCTTTGGCACGCCGGCTGCGGTCCAAATCTCGGGAGACGTGTTGGCGGTCGCGACCAAGGAGGAGGTTTTCAACTCCTTCGGCAGTTGTGGCGCGTGCCCCGACGCAGAAGGCGTCTGGAGAGTGCGAGTAACCGCCGACGGAGTCCAGGACCTGGGGCATGAGCTGCTCGTCCCCGAGCTTGCGGTCGTCGACGCTTTGGTGCAAGAGCTCGGACGCGGCGCCGATGTCTCGGACAAGATGTCGCCAGCAACCACCGCGGCCCTCAGGGCGGTCATCCCCCACGACGACGGCGAGAGAGTACACCTGGGGCAGCACAACGTCAGAGCCGCCAGCCGTAGCGGTGACGAAACGCGACTTCGGCTCTTCACCGACGAAACCGGCCTCCTCCAATTCACGTTCCGGAAGGGCAAGAATGGGAAGCCGTTCGTGGTTGAGGTGCGAGCGATGTCAGGGGAAGAGGATTGACCCGCAGCTTCCCGGCCCCGGTCTCCGAGGCGCGATACGGTTCATGAGCATTCGCGCGACGCCCGGGCAGGTAGCGCCGGGCCGGCCGATCATTTCGGGGGCGCGCGACGGTCGCCCGTCACTCGCCTTCCCAGTAGTCCGCCATCGAAGCCTGGTCTCGCGCAACAAATCGCAGCGATCGCGACGAACCGTCGGGTCCTGCGGGTAGCTCCGCATAGATAGCGGCCTTTCCGGAATCGGGATACTCCGCAATTTCCGGCGACAATCTGGTGCTGACGGCGAGATACCTCAGCTCGGCTGTCTCCGACGTATTGAGTATCTGGTGCGCCATCTCCGGGCCGCACGGCGGGCACGCGATCACGTCGCCCTGCCGAATTGCATGCTCGTCCGCCCCGAGACGCACCATCCCGCTGCCCTCCAAGATGAAAAACATCTCCTCGTTGACGCGGTGGGAATGGAATGGGTAGGCGCGCTTTCCGGGAGGCAGCACCGTGATGTTGTAGCCGAGCTTTTGCGCTCCGATCCGCGGGCTGATGCGGCCGATTCGCGCTTCATATCGGTCGCCATGACCCCACGGGAAATACTCGAGGTCATCGATGTTGACGATGGGACGATCCATGCCGCGTTCCTTTGGGTAAGTCGGTAGGTGGGCGCGGGGCGCGCCGCCGGCGGAGCAGTATAGTCCGGGCGAGCCGCTCGGTCACGCGGTGGGCGGGGCACGGCCTGGTCGACGTTCGCGCTGCGACGGGTTCGGTGCCGCCGAAGAAAGCCGGCGTCGGCCGAATGTCCGGTTTCGTCCTTTACACTTCTTCACGCCGCAGGTTCGGCGCGGAGGGGCGCGATTCATCGCGCCCCAATGCCGGGCTGGGGATCATCGAGCCGAGAATGATCCGCCCGGATTACCGGCCGCGACGACCGGGCGCGATAAATCGCGCCCCTGCGTGGCGGCCTCAGGAGTAAAGCACATTCGGCCGACGCCAGAAAGCCGAGCTTCCGCTCGCCGGCGCCGGTGGCGGTGGCAGACGGCGGGATCGTGCGCTGCGCCCCGGTGGCTCCGTCCGGCCCGCAGCCATACCGCCCCCATTCTTGTTCCACCGCACGTAATCCGCGATACTCCCTCGGCGCGCGGCACCCGGGGGCGCGTGCCTGTGGGTTTCCCGGGCGCCTGTACTCAGGCGCGACCTTCGATCAGCTCGATGCGATACCCGTCCGGATCTTCGACGAAAGCGATCACCGTCGTGCCGTGTTTCATGGGGCCTGGTTCCCGCACGATCCGGCCGCCGGCGGCGCGGATCGCAGCGACCGCGGCATGAATATCCTCCACGCCAAGAGCGATATGCCCATAGCCGGTTCCGAGGTCGTAGTGGTCGGTATCCCAGTTGTGGGTCAGCTCGATTACGGCCTGTTCCTTCTCGGGGCCGTAGCCCACGAAGGCCAGCGTGAATCGCCCGCCGGGATAGTCCTGGCGCCGCAGCAGAGTCATCCCCAATGCGCTGGTGTAGAAGTCGATGGACCGTTGCAGGTCGCCGACTCGAATCATGGTGTGTAAGACTCTCATCCTTCGTCAGCCAGTCCGAAACTCCGACCTTCAGGCCGGCACCAGTCATTTCCTATCTATCGCGCCATCCGTCAAAAGTAAAGTCAAACGACGCCGGCAACGGGGCCGGCGCGCACCGCGCCGCCTCTCAGCGCACGGCGATCGTCGCCTGCCTCCACCGTACGTCGCGCCACTTGTAAAAGGGCGTCAGGAACTCTGGGCTTTCGGCCTTCCTGTCGACGACGAGCGTCTGGAGGTTCAGGATTTCAAACGAGCGCGAGAAGCGACCGTTCTCCCGAGCTTCGCGCGCGGTGAGCACGGCCGAGTCGTCGGGCAGCCACCCCGCAAACTCGATGTAGCCCGTGTCCGGACCGTCGATCCCCGGAGGCACCACATCGAGAGTCCACTGCTCGCCGCTGCGGCGCAAGAGCCAAAGCTCCCGCCAGCCCGCCAGCGGCTGCACGGCCAGCGCCACGGCAGT
Organism: Candidatus Schekmanbacteria bacterium; assembly: GCA_016188575.1. Taxonomy (GTDB): domain Bacteria; phylum CSSED10-310; class JACPHN01; order JACPHN01; family JACPHN01; genus JACPHN01. Next base: position 18,728 of record JACPHN010000103.1, on the reverse strand, counting down.
CCCCGCGGGCGACACGCTGGAGGAGGCGGGCCAGACCACGCCATACGTGCAGCGCTCGACGAGCGGCGGATCCTGGCCGCTCACGAGGCGCACGCAGGTCTCGCCCGGAGCGCGTGCCGCGGTGACCAGGGCCAGCGCCGGCGCCGGGGCGCCCGGCGAACCGCCGCCTCCCGTGACCGGGAACGATAGCGTGCTCGGGCTGGAAGGAAGGCCGTTTACGCCCCAGCGCGAGGCCCCGACGCGCACGGCTGCCTCGGTGTACAGCCCGCCGTCACTATCGGCCAGCTCACTCTTGTTGACCGCCGCGAGCTCCTCGATCGAGCGCGTGGCCGCCGCGACGGCAGTGGCATCTCCGCGCCGCGCATGCGCGAAGGCCAGGCCGGACCAGACGACGGCGCGCCGCATGTGCACGCGGTTGCGGAGATAATCCGGCACGCCGGTCAGGTCGACGGCGTCCAGCGCTTCCGCGCGGCGGGTATCGAGCGCGGTTTTTGGGACAGGGCTCAGCTCCGGAGGCACACACTCCGGGCGCGTGAGGCCGAGCGCTGCCCGCACGCGCTGCAGGGCCGTGCTCGCTCCGCCCGCCGCCAGCACGCGCTGGAAGGCGTCGCCATCATAACACACGACCACCTTGCCAGAGGCGTTTTCGATGCTGTCGAACCGCAACCCGTAGCTCGCGGCGACCTCGAGGTGCGCGGCAATCGCCGCACTCTCCTCCTCGGTTCGCCTCCGCCCCGATCCGGCACGCGCGGCGAGTCGGTCCGCGAACGTTCCCAGCGCATCGAAGATCTCCGGCCCGATTGCTGTCGCCGGCGCGGCCTTCATGTAGAGCGCCGTGTAGCCGATACCCAACGCCTCGGCCATCGGTTTTTCGCGAAGGAAACGCACGATGGCCAGCAGCTCGGCGGTCTCCTCCGCGGTTACGGCGTAGGGGCGCACCTGCCACGCCTTGACGTAGCCGCCGCGCTCGCGGCGGTGGTCGTACACCTGCAGAAAGTCGAGCCGTTCGCCCCGCACCTCGAGCGTGTCCCCCTGCCACAGCATGGCGCTCGCGGGGGATCGGTCGGTTGCGGCGGCGCGCAGCGGGACCTGATCTTGGACGACGATGGCCATGACGGCGAGTAGCATCCAGCTTGGCATGGTCAGTGAACCTGAGCGTCGTCTGCGCCATCCTCGGCGGTCTCGTCAGCCGACAGCGCCTCGGAGCGAGGTGCGTAGCCGTGCGCCGCGGTGGACGCTGCCGCGGTTCGCGCCGGGCCGCCAAGAATGCCCTGGGCGATGAAGCCACCGCTTTCAGCAGGCGGCGCGATGATGACCGAGATCTTGTCAGACAGCTTGTCGGCGAGCGTTTTCTGGATCAGGAGCGGGTTGCGCGCGAGCAGCTCGCTGTCCCGCGCCAGTTGCTCCGTCTGCGCCTTGCCGATCACCTCGACGCGGTATGCCTCGGCCTCGGCGAGCTGGCGGCGTGAATCCGCCTCACCCGACGCCTCGATCCGACGGGCCTGGGCTTGTGCCTCCGCCCGCTTGACCGTGGCGCCTTTTTCGGCCTCGGCTTCGAGCTCGCGCTGCTTGATCTGCTTTTCCTTGAACGGCAGCACATGCCGCATCGCTTCCTCTTGGGCTTTCGCGGCGATGATCTGCTCGTTGCCTGCGGCTTCGGCGGCTTTCTCGCGGCGGACCTTGTCCGCCTCAGCTTCGAGCTCCCGCTGCTTCACCTCCTGCCCCTTGAGGTCCAAGGTGAACTTCATGCGCTCTGCGTTCAGCTCCTCGGCCAGCAGTTTTTCGAGGCCCGCACGGTACTCCCTGGGCAAGTCCACATTACCCATGAAAACCGCGCGCAGCAGCACACCATTCTGCGAAAGCAGCGGGCGCAGCTCGTCCTCGATCGCCTGCTGAATCTGCTTGCGGTCGGACGAGAAAATCTGCCGCACCGTATGTTGCGAGAAGATCTTGTAGATGACGCCGGACACGAGCGGCTCGATGAGCTCGCCGTCAATGTTTTTGGGCAGCGTCCGCGCCACCGTCTTGATCTGAGCCGGGTCCAGCGCATAGCGCACCGTGAGGTCACATCCCACTGAGAGTCCCTCAAGGGATTGGAACGGCGCCGAAGCCGTCGCGCTCGAGCTGTCCCGCGGGCGGTAGATCTGGTCGCGCAACGGGAAGCGGCGCAGCTCGTGGACGTAGGGCAGCACGACGACGGCGCCCTGTGGAAACTCGACGAGCTCGCCGGTCAGGCGGTTCGCCCGGAGGCCCACTTCACCCGGGCCTACGGTGCCAACGGGCGGCGCGGAGACGAGCCGAATGCCGAGGCCGAGCACGACTAGCAGCGCCAGACCGCGCCACCCGAATAGTCGGCGCAGGTGTGCACCAGCGCTATTACCGAGGGCGATGGTGGCGCGCGCGAGGTACTCGCGGAATGGTGTTTGGGATGCTGGTGGGTTCGGAGTCGTCGACATGGTCTCTGGGCTGGACATCGGCTACGCTCTCTTGGGCTGGGGACGCCGCGCAACTCGTGGCGGCTTCACCTGTTGGTCAAGCACGAATCGTACCAGTCATCGGTCGCGATGACATGCGGCGCGCTCGCTAGCCGGACCCCTCGCACGGACACACTGTGGCTGATGGACACAGCCCAGCAGCTCGTGTCGTGGCGAGCTCCCCCGGTCGTATCTTCGGCGTCGGTGGACTATGGTTTACGCCTGAGGCGCCACGCAGGGGCGCGAGCTATCGCGCCCGGTCATCGCGGCCGGTGATCGGGGCGGATCATTCTGGGTCCGATGATCCCCGGCCCGGCATTGGGGCGCGATGAATCGCGCGCCCCTGCTCACCGCAGCCGGCGGCGAGAAGAAGTGTAAAGGACGAAACCGGACATTCGGCCGACGCCGTAGTTTCTCCGAAACCAGGCCCTCAACAACCTGCTGCTGTGCTGGGGAGGTGGGTCGGGCGAACCCGAACGGTGCGATCTGGCGGTACCTCACGCCGCGTGCGGGGGGAGGGACGGAGGGGGCACGGTCACGCCGGGCGGCGAACGGGCGGTGGATCCAGGCCTTGCTCCGCCATTGGCGCGGGTGAGCACTCCGATGTACAGTGATCAGAGAAGCCCACCGTACTGTTCTCCGACCAGCCGCGCACTGTCCCATGGAAAGACTCGGACCGTATCGCCTCCTCGGACTTCTCGGCCAGGGCGCCATGGGCGTTGTCTATCGCGCCGAGCACTGGCTGAGCGGGGAGATGGTTGCCGTCAAGGCCATGACCGCTCCGAGCCGCATCTATGCGGGCTCGCTGCGGCGCGAAGTTCGCGCTCTGAGCCGCGTGAGCCACTCCAGCATCGTTCGTATTCTGCAGAGCGGCGACGAGGCGGGCATGCCCTGGTACGCCATGGAGCTCGTCACCGGAACGACACTCCGGCGTCTCATCGCCAACGCCTGGACGGAAACGCAGGTGACCCGCCCTGCGCCGTCTGACGCGCCATCGCCGGGCTTCACGTTCACGCCGACCTCGCAACAGGAGTGGTGGACCGCGTCGCTGGCCAATACGGTGATTGGCCTGGCGGACGACGTTGTGGCGCCCCCCCCAGCGGAGAGCCTGCCTGTCTCCGCGGACGCACTTCTCTTCTTCGCCGGCAGCGCTGATGCGAGCAAATCGCTTCCGGAACGGCGTCTCGCCGCGGCGTCATCCGTCATCATTCCGCTCTGCGATGCCCTCACCGTGTTACACGCCGAAGGCATCGTTCATCGCGATCTCAAGCCCGACAACATCATCGTGCGCACCGACGGAACCCCCGTCATCGTTGACTTCGGCCTGGCGCTGCAGTCGCGGGCGGGCGTCGGGCGAGCGTCGCTGGACGTCGACGTCGGGGCCGCAGGCACCGTCTCGTATATGGCACCCGAGCAAATCCGCGGCGAAACTGTCGATGCCAGAGCCGACCTCTACGCGCTGGGCTGCATTCTCTATGAAATGCTCACCGGATACCCTCCGTTCCTGGGCCGGTCGCCGAGCGAAGTGCTCCGCGGTCACCTGAGCAGAAAGCCGCGGCCGCTCTCTGTCGTGGTGCCCGAGCTTCCCACCAAGGTGGAGGAGCTGCTCGCCCGCATGCTCGCCAAGGAAGCCCGGCATCGCGTCGGCTACGCCGACGAGGTGAGCGCGGTCCTTGAAGACGCCAGGGCTCCTGCGGGGACCAGGCACTTCCCGCGCCCGAAGCCGCGCTGTCCCTACATGTATTCGTCGCCGCTGCTGGGGCGCGAGAAAGAGCTTACCCGCCTGCGCGAGCTCCTCAGCGGCTCCGTAGGTGTCGCCATCCTACTGGTTCATGGGCCTGCCGGCATCGGCAAGACTCGGTTCATGGGCGAGGTAGGCAAGAAACTGGCGCGCCGAGAGCTTGCCGTGGTGGCGGAAAACGGCCTTGGAGGCCGTGATTCGGCGGAATCGTCCCGGCGCCTCGGGGTCGGGGCGCTTGCCGGGTTCCAGCGGTTCTTCGAGTTGCTTACCGACTGGTGTCGCGAGCGCGACAGCGTGACCGCCATGGATGCTCTCGGCCCGGTGTGGCCGTTTCTCGCTCCGTATCATCCACCGCTGCGGGCTGCGCTCGGCATGGACTCCGATCCGCTGGTCGAGGAGCTTCCCCCGAGCCAGGCGGTCATCCGCGTCTATCGCAGTCTGCTTTTTGCGCTCAGCGTTATCGCCCACGACAAGGGTCTCGTGGTGGCCATCGACGACTTGCAGTGGGCGGACGACATGACCATTGGCTTCCTGAGCTTCGTGGCGCGCGCCGGCAGCGCGACGCAAGCGCAACTGCTGATCCTCGGCGCCTATCGCACGGAAAACGCGTCCGTGGCACTGCTCGAGTTGGCCGAACATCCCAGGGTGCGCGCGGTAGGTCTCGGTGCGCTGGAGGAGGAACCCCTCCGCAACATGATGCGCGAAATGCTGGCGGTTGACACCTTGCCCACTGCGCTCGACCGACACGTGCTCGCCGAGTCCGGCGGCAACCCGTATTTCACCACGGAATACTTGCGCATGGCGGTGTCTGAAGGGTTGCTGGAGAGGAACGCGGCCGGCGGTTGGCGCCTGGCGGCCGCGAACGACGACGAGGCCGACGCGGCCCTGGCGGCTCTGCCCCGCCCTACATCGGTGACGGCGCTGTTGCACACGCGCCTGGAGCGTCTGGACGATGCGGCGCGGGCGGTGCTGTCGGTGGCCGCGGTGATTGGCAGGCGCTGCGACTCCCGCCTGGTGGCCAGAGTTGCCCAGCTCGAAGCGGATGCGTTCCACGACGGTGTGTCCGCGCTCATGCGCCACGAGATTCTGATCGAGGACCGGCCCGGCGTTCTTCGCTTCACTTCGGACCACTTCCGCGGCCTGGCCATGGCGGAGCTGGCCGGGGACAGCGAACGCGAGCTGCACCGGCTCGTCGCAAAGGCCATGCAAGAGCTGTTCGCGAAGGTGCTGGACGAGCACCTTGCGGACCTCGCCTATCACTGGGAGCGCGCGGGCAACACGCGCCGCGCGGCCGAATGCTACCTCGCCGCGGCGCGCAGCGCGCGCGATCGATTCGCGCTGAGCGACGCCGAGTCCCTTTATGAGGCGTGTTTGCGCTTGCTGCCCGCGCGCGACCTGGAAGTGCTCGAGCTTCGCTGCGAGTTGGCCAAGAGCGTGTTGCTCGCGGGCGGGCAGACCGCAAAGGCGGAAGCCGCCTTCGCCGCCGCCGGCGCCCTGGCCCAGGAGCTTGGGCTCGAACGCGAGCGGATTCGCTGCACGGCCGGGCGCGCGGAATCGCTGCTGGCTCTGGGACGCCTTGCGGAGGCCGAACCGCTCTACCTGGCCGCGGTCGAGCAGCTTCGGCACTGTCGCGATCACCTCGGCGAGGCGATCAGCCTGGGCTACTTGGGCGCGGTCTACTGGCTTCAAGGTCGCGTCGACGAAGGAATCGCCGCCGCCAGCCAGGCGCTGACCTGGCTGAAAGACGCTGGCGAATGGAAGGCGATGATGCCCATCGCGACCAACCTCGCGAGCATGTACGGAGGGCGTGGCGAGAGTGGACAGGCGCGCAGCATCCTCGAGGGGATTCTGCGCACGGCGCGGAAGATCAAGGATCGGCGCATCGAGGGTCTGGCACTGCTCAACCTCGGAGTGATCGCCGCGAGCGAGAGCGACGTGGCGGCCGCGCGCTGGCTTTGGGAGCAGGCGCTGGCGATCCACGATCAGATCGGAAACCGCGCGAACTGGGGAGAAACGGCCTCAAACCTGGCCGTGCTGGTCGAACGGCAGGGTGACGTCGAGCATGCCCGGAGGCTGTACGAGGAGGCCATCGTGGCCCACCGGGAAGTTGGCAACAGGAGATTCCTCGGCATTACGTTCGGCAACCTCGGCGAGCTGGAGATGAGGTGCGGCCAGCCCTCGCGAGCCGAGGCGCTGTTTCGCGAAGCTATCGCCACGTTCCGGCAGATCGGTGAGCCCGTGTTTCTCGCGCGGACGCTCATCTCACTGGCGGCGTTGGAGCGTAGGCTGGCAATGCCCGCGGCAAGCCAGCTTCAGCTACTCCGTGAAGCGGAGGAGCTCGGAAAATCGCAGGCGCATGCCGGCGTGCTCCTGGAATGCGCCGTGGAGCGCGGCCACGCCGCCCTCGCGCGGGGCGAATCCGCCAGCTCGGCCATTGACTACGCCCAGGCGCTGACCGCGCGTCGTACGGAAGAAATGGTGCCTGGGGCAGATACCGAGAATCTCGCCGAGCTCCGGCGAGCTGAACATGCGCGCTCGTGCGGTGAGATTCTCTTTCGGGGCGAGCGGGGCGGCAGCATTCCCGGCGGCACGCTGCCCTGGCTGCAACACGCCGCCGAGGCCGCTGTCCCCTCCGGGGGATGAAAAGACAGCGCCGCTCTTCCGGGCGCAACAGCATCTCGAGTGAGGGGAGGTGAGAGGCCGATGGGATGTGAACACCGAGATGCCGTCGCGCGCGAAAGAGCGGAGCGTCCGCAGCCGCGTCAGATTAGGCGAGTTCGCGTCATGTGGTTTCTCCCGAAGTGGCGGCATGCCCTCATGCCGCACCGCGTCAATGACTCACAATATAACGCACCGCGTCACCCGTGTCAAGTGCCCCTCTGTCCCCTCCTCCCGCGCGCGGGGGGAGGGTTTCGCTGGAGGGCGGAAACGCTATTTCTGGCGCCGGCGCCGGCCCCCTACCAGGCGCGCCAGTACCAGCGCGCCAGCGGCGACCGCCGCCGGCGACAGCGGCGTCGGGCTCGCGGGCAGGAACTGGAGAACCTGCACGAGCATGCCGTCCGACTTCTCGGGCCGCGATAACGCCAGGCCGAACGCATATCCCGGACCGCGACTTGCCTCGTCCCCGTTCGCTTTCCCCCTTGGCGCCACCCGTCCGGATGGCGGTGCTGTCGCCGGCCGCATCTGAATCGCCACGTCTCCGGCGCCCGCTTGTGCCCTCACCGTCCACGTCCCCGCCGCGGGCTGCGCGATGAAGCACCACTCGGCAAAGCCCTCGCCGCCGCACTCCACACCAGCCTCCGGGTTCGCCGAGCCGGGCGTGATCGCCTGGCCGTCCGGGCGATAGATCACCGCCAGCGCCCCGGAGGCGCGCTCCCCACCACCGCCTGTCGTCTCGCTCTGCGGAGTCCCCATATACAGCCCCAGGCGCTGCCCGAGGCCGCTCTCCACCTCTGCCTGCACGGCGGTGACGGCGTACACGTACGAGGTGTCGCCGGCAATGGTCTTGTCGAGGTAGCTCGTCGCCGTGACCGGCACCGCGGTCAGGCGCGCCAACCGCTGTGTCGAAGCGAGCGACCGATAGACGTGGTAGCCCTCGGGAATCGTTCCCATTCCCGGGGCCCACACCAGCCGCGCTCCATCGGCCCCGACCGACTGCACCTGTAGACCGTCCGGAGGCATCACCGCTCTTGACGCCTCGATCCTGCCGCCATCAGACGATGCCAGTCCCGTCTCGTTGCCCCGCACCGCCAGGTCAAGCAGCGGCAGCGCCGCGCTGAAGCGCGTCATCTCCTGCGCCGAAGCCCCGCCGTCACTGGACCAGTAGAGGCGCTCGTCGCTCATGAGAAATCCGCTCGTACCGCTCCAGAACCCGGCCCGCAGGCTCGCTTCCGCAGCCATGTCTTGCCAGGTCGCGCCGCCGTCTGTGGTCCGCAGCGCCGGCGTTCCGGCGATCCAGCCCGAAAGCGAGTCGAAGAAGGACACACCGCGCCGCACGCCGCTGCCGGTGGCGAACACCGGCTGCCAGGTCGTGCCATTCGCCGTTTTCAGCACGCGCCCTACCTCGAAGACGGCCCAGGCGTGCGTTTCGTCGATGGCCGCCAGCGCCCCACCGCCGGCCGCGCCAATGGCCTGCGAGCTCCACGAGAACCCGCCGTCCGTGGTCCCATACACAAGGCCCGGTCCAAGACACCAACCCGTGAGCTCGGATCCAAAGGCGATGCTTTCCGCGCACGCCCCTGCGCTGCGCAGCTCCCAGGTCTCACCGCCGTCCGTAGTCGCCCACAAGCGCCCTGGATCATCTTTCAGCACCCACGTGTAGCTCTCGCCAAACGTGGCGATCCGAACTTTTTCACCGGGACCGTCGAACGGCGTCGGCGGCAGTGGCAACCGGCGAGACAGGAGCTCCCAGCTCACGCCGCCGTCCGTGGTTCGTTCCACGACCGGCCCCGGCCCGGCCGCCCACGCCCGCTCGGAGTCCCGCATGCGGAGCTGCAGTCTGGGCACGGTCGGGCCGCCATCCCCGAGCTCCCAGCTCTGCCCGCCATCGCTGCTGCGCCCCAGGGCGCCGCCGTCACCGGCCATGGTGACGGTGAGCCCCGTAGTCGCCGAGAGGTCCGCGATGGGCAGTGACGGCTGCACCTTCGCCGCCGCACCCCAGTGCGCCCCGCCGTCCGTGGTGCGATAGACCACGCTGGTGCGACCCAGGGACAAGAATCCCGTGGTGGCATCGGCAAACGCGAGATCACAGGCCGGATTCGTTGCGAGCACCGGCATGGGATCGAGCTCGGTGATCGCCGAAAAAGTCTCACCGCCGTCCGTGGTGCGCGCCGCCGCTCCATGCGCGACGAGTAGTCCCGCCAGCTCGTCGAAAAACCACAGATCTGCACACCCCGCGGGCGTCGCACCGGCGCCGCTGACCGTCGCCATGGGTTGCCAGCTCTGGCCCGCGTCCCCCGTGCGATAAATGTCGACCTGCGGGTTGGCGCCGAGTTGCGCGGTATGCACGCCGGCAGCCCAGCCCACCGCGCCCTCCGCCAGCGCGGACAACGTCTCGAACTGCGTCCCCTCGACCGCGAGCGTGGGCGCAAAGGTGGCGCCGCCGTCCGCCGTGCAATAAATGGCTTCGTCGCCAGCAATGCATCCGCTCGTCGCGTTGAAGAAGGCAACATCGAGGGCTCCCGGAGCGCTGCTGCTCTGCTGCTCCCAGCTCACGCCGCTATTGGTAGTGCGCAGCACCGCATCCCCGACGGCCCAGCACGCTCCTCCCGCGACACATGTTACCGCCCTCAGGTCACCGCTGACACCCGAAACCTGCTCCTGCCACGTCTCACCACCGTCGGTGGTCGCCAGAATGAGCGCGTCCTCGCCGGTATTATAGCTTGTCGTCAACAGCCACAGCGGCGAGCTGGCGCCGACCGCGTAGCCGTTCAAGCCGCCCGGGGAATAGTACACGGAGCGCAGGTTTGCTCGCCACAGCGCGTTACGCTGGACTGACCACGGCGCGACTGCGTGCGCCGGAGCTCCGGCAAGAAGACCGCTCCCTACGAGTGCGACAATACTGGTTATCAAGATTCGTGCCCGATACATCTGTGTTTCTCCCCACCGGCCATGAGCTGTTGCGCGTGCGGCACCAGCCGTAGTCGGCATCATGCACGACGCGTGCCACAGCCGGAAGCTCAGCAGCCGCACCTGACGGGCAGCAGGGAGTTGCGGCGGCAAGATTTTGGCATCATCTTGCCATGGGGTTGCCAAGATCGCGCTCGCCGCCCCGCCGCGCACGCGGCAGCTTTAGCCCTGGCGAAACATCCATCGGTTCCCGCCCCGCGCCGCGGCATGCACCGCGTCACCAAAAGCTCGCACCTCTTTTTGCCGCGCCTCGGACAGCGGACCCGCGCTGACCCCGGCGACGTCCTGGCACAGCTCTGCCCAGGAGTGCGCGGCGCATAGCGCCACGTCCACCGCCGGATGCGACAGCGCAAACCGATAGCAGTCGGCCGCCGGCAGTCCCTGCGCAAACCCGCGGTCCACCAGCGGCGACAGCAAGTTGCCCCACCGCGTCGCCGTATAGCTAATGATGCCCGGCCGATTGTCGCCGAGCGTCGCGAAGATTTCCTGCTCCGCGCCCCGATGCGCGGCGTTGTAGCGGATCATGAGCACATCGACGCCGAGCTCGCGCCCCAGCTCCACCGCCAGCGGCCGGTGGTGGCAAGAAAAGCCGAGCGCCCTGACCTTTCCCGCTTCCTTGAGCGCTTGCATCGCGGGCCAGGTCCGCCCCGTGACGTACCACCTCGCCTGCACCCAACCGAGCAGGAAGGCATCGAGGTAGTCCACTCCGAGGGCCGTGGCGCCATGCTCCCAGGCCCGCCGCACCGTCCACCCGGTAGGGATGCTCGCCATGGAGATGATCGTGATTTCTTGACGATGCCCCGAGCGCACCAGCAGCCGGACGCCCTGGGCGAGGCTGCGCATCTCCGGTGTCACCAGAAACGTGTTGATTCCAAGCTCGTGAAACGCCCGTTCGACTTCGCTCGGCGCTAACCCCGGCCCTCGCGGCGCGCCCAGACGCACCGACAAGGCCGCAAGCCCGAGCGGCGATACGCGGACGGCGGACCTTCCGAGCTGCCGGGGCGCCGCCCAAAAAGAGGACTCTGCTGGTGTCGACATCACTACCTCCTGCTCTACCGCCTGCGCCCAAAAGGCGCCCTCGGGGTGGCCCGCCTCACCGCTCAGCGTCTCTGCACGGTGAGCTGCTGCTGCGGATGAACGACGCTGCGGGCACCATTCGGCGCCCCTACTAGCGGTCAGTTCCCGGCGCTTTTTGTCGGTGGGCCGAAGTAAAGATCGTCGACGTAGACCGTGGTTTTCTTGCCGCGGGAGTAATCCAGACACTGCCGCAGCGCCAGGCGCACGAACCGTGTGTTCGGATCCTGCGGCGTAAAGGTCACGCGTTTCTCCGTCCACGTGCTCGCCTGGGGGATTTCTACGCAGCCGCTTGCCTGACCGACAAGCGGTTTGCCTTGCTCATCCAGGAGCATGGCCTCGAGCCACGCCGCGGCGCCATCCGTCGTATAGAGCCACGCGTGCAGCTCATACGTGCCGCCGACAACTACCGGGAACTTGTCTACCGTGGCCCAGCCGGGCCACTTGGCGCCCGCCTTGCTTGCGGTCAGGCTCAGCGAGCTCTTGCCACTGTGCGCCTGATCGGCGGACACCTTGGTGACCAGATCGGACTCGCTGTCCTCCAGCCGCCAGAGCGTGCCATAGTTTCGCGGATCGAGCTCCAGCGAGGCATTCTGGATCGCGTTGTGAGCGACCTTGTACGGTTCGGGGGCGCGGCCCAGGCGCTGTAGCGCAGCGATGTTGTCCGCGTCGATTTCGAGTGCGCGCTCCAGAGCCGCGACCTCCTGCGTGCGCATGCGATTCTGTTTGCACCAGTCAGCCAATGCGAGAAAGCTCTCCACGGTTTTTTTGGTTTCTGCATCCGCCGCCTGCGCTTCGTACTGGTCGAGGGAGGATTCCTTCTTCTCGATGCGAACGATATCCGGGCGATTGATCGTCATCTTCATTCCGGACGCTTTCTCGACGACGACCGTGGCGGTATCTTCTTCGACGATCCGGCCTTCGACGAGGCCGCCACTGCGAAGGTGAACGACATCAGCCCGAGCTTGTCCTGTGGCCAAGGCGAGCAGCGCGATCAGCGCCAGTGCGGTGGATCTCATGAAACCTCTCCTGTTCCTGATTGAGCGATACGTCTGGCTGCTCCGGTTGCCAGTCGGGCCGCCGGTCCAGTTGCGACGGATCCCGTTCGCGAAATCATGTCGCCGGAAATCGTCAGATGCAACTGCACATTCTAGCCCGCAGGAATGAGCTCGAGGAACTTCTGGTTACTCGACGCGTTCTTCAGCCCCCGCAGCAGTGTTTCCATGATACTTGTGTTGCTGCTGCGCAGATCCAGAAGCTGGCGGCGGACTTTTGCGATTTTGTCGGTTGCGTCCCGACCCAGGAGGAGCTCTTCCTTTCTGGTTCCGCTCAGCCTCAGGTCAATGGTCGGATACATGCGCCGCTCGGCCATTTCGCGATCCAGGACGATCTCCATGTTGCCGGTGCCCTTGAATTCCTGGAAGATGAAGTCATCCATTCGGCTGCCGGTATCGATGAGCGCGGTGGCGATAATGGTCAGCGAGCCGCCATGTTCGATGTTGCGCGCGGAGCCGAAGATTCTCTTCGGCTCTTCCAGGGCGCGGATATCCAGTCCACCGGTCATGGTGCGCTTGGAGCCTCCGGTAAGGGTATTGAACGTGCGCCCCAGTCGCGTCAAAGAATCGAGCAGGATAAACACATCCTTCCCGCACTCCGTATGCCGGCGCGCGTAGCTCGAAACGATCCTGGCGATGCGGGCGTGGTTTTCGGCTTTCGAATCGTTGGAGCTGTGAAACACGTGGCCGTTGACGTTGCGTTTCATGTCCGTTACTTCTTCAGGGCGTTCGTCAACCAGCAGGACGATGAGCATGATCTCGGGATGGTTGGCGGCGACGCCGGCGGCGAGCTGTTTGAGCAGCACGGTCTTTCCTGAGCGCGGCGGCGCCACGATGAGCCCCCTCTGGCCCTTGCCGATGGGGGTCATCAAATCCACGACGCGCATTTCCGCCGGCCCTCCCGGCTGCTCGAAGTGGATCGCCTCGCGCGGATCGATCACCACGAGGTCCTCGAAGGGCGGCACGCGTCGCCATTCCTCGGGTGTCCTGCCGTTGATGGTCAGGATATCGCGGACGACGTTGGAGCGTCCGCGGCGCGACGGCGCCGCCTGGCCGGTGATTTCGACTCCGGGGCGCAGGCCGAGCCGTTGAATAATGTTGCTCGGAACAAACGCGTCGCCCGGCTGACTGGCAAAGTTGCGCTCCAGGGAGCGCAGATAGCCGTTGCCGTTATCCGCGAGCTCGAGCACGCCATCGGCGGTTTGCGGTTTACCTTCGGGCCGGCGCCGCGGCTTGCTCTTGAAGCGGTTTTTGGGTTTGGATTGCGGTGAAGTTGCTTCTTCGGTCGCGTTTGTCATGAAATAAGTCCGAGAAAAGTTTTTCGGCCGTCGGGAGCTGGGCATCGATACCGCCCACGCCCGCCATTTGCTTGCGCACCTCAGTGGCAGAAATAGCCACGCCCCCTGCGAAGCGGGTTGCCATCAGCACACCCCGAGTGCGCGCTTGCCTACTCGTGCGCAGTCACACCACGATCGCGCGAGGAGACTCGCCGGCGGCCCCACTGACATTTTCTTGGGGGGAGAATCGCGCCGATCGCGGTCGTGCTAGGGGGCGCCTGCCCCCTCGCCGACCACCTCGCGTGTACGACTAATTAGCGACTACAGACGCAATAAGCAAGCCCCTGCAACCGTTCGTTCACCGGCGCCCCGTCAGCACCGCGTTCCCGTCCAGAGCAGCGCGAAACTCGCGCACCGCCGCTATCGGCGCCGGCGCGATCACGAGCGCCCTGGTGGCTGCCACCCCCTGCGCTCCGGCGGCAACCAGGCCCGGCACTCGTCCGGTGTCTACCCCACCGATCGCGATGACCGCTACCCCGCACCGCTCGGCCGCGGCCTGCAGTCCATCCAGCCCGCGCGGGGCCAGTAACCCGCGCTTGCTCGGCGTGTCGAACACCGGTCCGTACACCACGTAGTCGGCACCACCGCTCGCCGCTGCTTCGGCTTCCTCTACCGAATGCACCGAGCATCCCAGCAGGAACGTCCCCGGCCCGGTCCGGTACCGCTGTGCCACCGCGCGCGCCCGCTCCAGCGGCAGGGATCGCCACCCCAGATGAGCGCCGTCCGCTCCCACCGCCAGCGCCACATCCAGCCGGTCGTTGACCACCAGCCGACAACCTGTTCCCCCCGTCGCCTCCCGCGCCTCCAGCGCCGCCTCATACACCGCCCTCCCCGGCGCGCCGGGGCTTCGCATCTGGACGATATCGAGCCCTGCTAGCGCCATTTCTCCCAGCGGCAGTCCCGGAGCCGCCAATGGATCCCACACACACATCAAGGTCAGACGTCTCATGGCGCTTGATCCCGTCGCCGAATGTTGCTACAGTTACTGCGAGCTCCGGGCGGGTAGCTCAGTCGGAAGAGCATCAGCCTTACAAGCTGGGGGTCGCAGGTTCGAGCCCTGTTCCGCCCATATCCCTGCACCGCACGACGTAGGTTAGCACGCCTGGGCTTTCGAATGACAGTCGGGATCGTTTCCCCGGAGTGGGGTCGCCGGGAGCTGTTGAGGAGTGCGTGCGATCCAGCGGACTTCGGTTACACAGGCGCCGCGGAGTGACGTATGGCCCAAAAGCAAATCGGTAAGGTCGTGCTCGGTGACGTCATCGGCGAGGGCGGCATGGGGAAGGTATACCGCGCTCACCAGCTCGTTCTCGACCGCGACGTGGCCGTCAAGGTGATCCGACCGGACCTCGCGGCCGGCGACTGGCAGAAGCGATTCATGCTGGAAGCGCAAACCGTCGCCCGGCTCACTCACCCCGGCATCGTGCAAGTCTACGACGTCATGACGGATGACGATGGCACCTATTATCTGGTCATGGAGCTCGTCGAAGGGTTCTCTCTGGAGGCGCTCTTGCGCGATGCCGAGCCGTGGCCCGCGGCGCGAGCCGTGGCCATCGGCACGCAAGTCGCCGACGCCTTGCAGTACGTGCACGCACGCGACATCGTGCACCGCGACCTCAAGCCCGCAAATATCCTCGTCGACATGGCCGGCCGCGCGCGCCTCATGGATTTCGGCATCGCGCTCATTCCCTCCGCTCCCGTGAAGACCAGAACGGGCGACGTCATGGGCACCCCGCAGTATCTGGCGCCCGAGGTGATCCGCGGCGAAAAAGCCGGTCCGGCAGCAGACCAATATGCACTTGGCATGACACTCTATCGCGTGCTGACAGGAAGACTGCCGTTTTCCGGCGGCACGCCCGCCACCATCTTGCTGCATCAGTTGCAAACACCCGTGCCGGCTGTCCGGGAAATCAAGGCAGATGTTCCCGCAGAGCTCGAGGCCGTGATCCTGAAATCCCTGGCCAAGAACCCCGAGGACCGGTATCCCACCGCCGAGGCCTTCGGTCAGGCGCTCCGCGCCAGCGTCGATGGCTCTGTCGCGATCACAACGGCGCTCTCACCAGCGACCATGGAGACCTTGACCGCGGCGCTCGGCAAACCCTTGCAAGCCGTGAGCGCGCCGGACTGGACCGCGCCCTCCCCCGCCGCGCCCACCACCACCGCGCGCTCCGGGATCGCCGAAGACACGCTCCTGGAGCAAGCTCGCGCCACGGACCAGGCGGCCGCGCTGCCCGGGGAGTCCCTGGCCGGTGCCGAGACCTTTGCGCCGCGACCGCGCGTCCCGGCCGCACCCTCCGGCAAGGGGGCGACTCCCGAACCCGCTGCCATCGTCATCCCTGCCACAAGCAACCGCAGGCGCGCGCGGCACGCCGCACTGGCGCTGATGCTGCTTGCCGCGATCGCCGCCGGCGTCGGGTTCCTGCGCGAGCGGTCGCGGCGCGTCTCTGCGCCCATTGCCGCTCCGACCACCGTGGTTACTGAGGAATCCGACCTCGAGCGCGCAAACCGACACTGGGATAAGCAGGAGTTCGACCAGGCCGCCAGTCTCTACCTGGAAGTCTTCAAGAAAGATCCGCTCAATCCAGTTGCCCTGAAGAATCTCTCGGAATACGCTGCGCTGAGAGAGCAGTTGGCGGCTCCGGACACCGCGGGCCTGCTGGCGCTTCTGAACTGGAGTGACTACATTGGCCGCCTGACTGCGCTGACCTTTGCGCGCGAGTGGCACCTGACCGTGCGCGTCCAGCCGTACGCCAAGCTCGAGGAAATCCACCCTGCCGTCGACAAAGGCGGTCTTGACGTGATCATCGTCCCTGAAGGGATCCTCGCAGAGCTCATACAGGCCGGCAAGCTCCTCAAGCTCGATCACGAAAAGATCCCCAACGTCACTAATATCTCGCCATTCCTCCGCGCTACGAAGTTTGACCCGAAGAACGAGCACTCGCTACCTTATGTCTACGGGACCATTGGCATTCTCTACAATACCGCGTCATTCTCGGCGGCGCCGGATAGCTGGAACGTCCTCTTCGAACCGACGCAGCTCGCGGGGAAGCGCGTCGTCGTCCCCAACTATCCTCGCGAGATTCTCGGGCTCGCGCTGAAGTACAAGGGCTATTCCTACAATTCGATCAATCCCACCGAAATCGCCGAGGCGGAAGCGGTGGTCAAAAGCGCGGCCGCGAGCTGGGAAATCGTCAACGGTGATGCGGAGGTCAAGAAACGCGTGACCGGCGGCGCCGACCTGGTGCTGATGTGGAATGGGCTGGCCGCCACGCTGATGCGAACCGCGCTAACCTATCAGTTCGTCAACCCGAAAGAGGGCTCGAACCTCGGGTTCGACAGCCTGGCGATCCCCGCGGGCTCGTCGAACGTCGAAGCGGCACACCACTTCATCAACCACGTGCTGAGAGGTGACATCGGCGCCGAAATCGCCGATGCTCTCGGCTACGCAAGCCCAAACACCGCGGCGCGCGAGCTTCTGGGCGACAAGGCGCTCGCCAATACTGTCAGCTACCCGCCGATGTCGGTGCTGGCGGTGTGCGAGTTCGACACGGATCCCTCCGCCATCAGTCGCCTTTTCGACCAGACCTGGAACCAACTCGTGGTGGCGCAGGAGGCTCGGCGTGTAAAGCCGAGCTGACCGCCGCCGGTCGCGGCCTAGCGAGCTATGCCATGCCGTCTCCCGACATCGCCCCGCGGTCAGACTCCGAGCTCGGCCGCCTGCGCGCACACTTCGCGGCCGCGGCGCCAGAGCACGTCGACGTTGCCGCGGAGCTCGCCGTTCTGGAGGCGCGCTGCGCCGGCGACAATGCCCGGCTCCGGCGCCTGCTGAAGCTGCGCCTGGCCGGCGAGCCGCTTGCCTACGTCATCGGCGCTCAGGTGTTCAGAGGGCTCGAGTTCGCGGTTGACCGGCGGGTCTACTTGACTGACCCCGAGCTGTCCTACCTCGTCGATCTTGTCATCGAGCGCGCTCGGGCGCTCTTACTCGCCCTGGAGCGAGCACCGATCATCGTGGAGGTCGGAGCAGGTTCGGGGGCGCTCGCCGTGTGTGTGAAGAAGGCGGTTCCGCATGGCCGTCTCATCGCTCTGGAGATTGACGCCGCGGCCGCAGCCGTTGCCGCGGCGAATTTTCGCCGCCACCACGCCGATGTCCAGCTCATCGAGAGCGACCTCTTCAGCTCCTTGCCGGAGGACATTCAGCCTGACCTGGTGTTCAGCGATCCGCCCTGGGGCGACGAATCCACGACGTACGCGCCGGACCGTCCTCCCCTTCACTACCAGGCGATGCCCAAAGTCTCCGTCTTCCCGCGTCGCGCTCCGGCTGGCGTACACGCCGAAATCCTGGACGGCGTTCGCGCCCGCAACTGGACCGCCGAGGTGCTCCTCAACCTCGGCGTCATGAGCGAGCCGATCGCATCAGAGCTGGGGAGGGCCGCGGATCGATTTCGCCTGATCGCGCCTGCGCCCGGGCTCTCGGTGCTCCACTGTGTCTTCGCAAGGCGACCGCCATGAGCCTGTCTCGCAACGGTGCGCGACCCCTGGCGCTGGTGGCTGCGATGGCCCCCGACGCACCTGCTGGCGACACGACCTTGGCGCGATTCCTGAGCGCGTGGCGCGCGTCCAGCGAGGCCGTTGCGGCTGCCGAGCCGGGGCAGGCGTGCCGCATCACCTTCGCGCGCAGCGGGGTCGAGGTGCTGGCGCGGCCCGGCGAAACCATTCTGCAGGCCGGTCTCCGGGCGGGCCTCGACTTGCCCCATAGTTGCGGCCGCGGAGCCTGCGGTCTTTGCATGGTGCGCCGCGAAACTGGTGAGGTGGTGCTCGCGCAACCCAACTGCCTCTCGGTCGAAGACGCGAGGCGCGGATTCGTGCTGACCTGTGTTGGCCATGCGCGGGGCGAGCTTGTCGTCGACGCGTGAGCCTCCGCTTGCCGGCATCGACAGCGCGATCGGCCCAGCAGTCTGTCGATGGCAGCAAAGGCTGGGGTATACGTGAACAGGCTCTGGGAGTTGCTCAGCGACGAGCTCCGTGAGTCCAACACGGCCAGAAGGCAGGAGGTCGGCGCGAGATGGGTCGCGGACACGAGCAGGTCTCCGAGGCGAGCATGGTTGCGGCACTCGCCGCGCGCCGCCGGCCCGATGAAAGATTTACCCGTCAAAGGAGGCAGGGGACCGGCGCGAGCGTGGCGGTGATCCCGTTCTACGGCTCCATCGGCAACTGGCAGTAGCTCGGGTAGGTCTTGGCCGGGACGGGGGGGTAAACGATGTTTTCGTTCACCTTGTTCCTGCCTTCGCCGCTGGCGAAAATCAGGCCATCTGTGCCGGCCAGAAGTCGACCAGGGTGCGAATCCGAAATTTCAACTGGGTCGCGGTTTCACGGGAGCATCAGGCAATCAAGAGCGACGGGAAAGGGCCTTGGCAACGGTCCG
>JACPHN010000102.1 GCA_016188575.1 Candidatus Schekmanbacteria bacterium | reverse complement strand
TACCTGATCACCGCGGGGCTCCGGCCCGTCGATGGCCTGGCGGCGATGCGCCTCCCTCCCCCCGTCAAGATGATCGTGGACATTCGCGACGCCTACGACACTGCCGAGGCCGAAATAGAGTCAATCCTGCAGGGCTTGAACCGCGGCTATGGGGTACCACCGCCGTGGCCGCGCTTTTTCGAATGGGCGCTTCCCCGCCTCCAACAACTTGACCGCACCAATTACTACACCCGGATTTACACGATCCGGTGGCTCGTCAATCTGGGCAAGTTTCGCGAGGCGCTTGCCGAGGCGAACGCCGCGCTCGGGGAGCGTCGCGGCAAGATCTACTCTGGGATGACGGCCGAACGAGAAAAGCTCGAGAACTACGCGTCTGAGCTCGAGAGGGTCGTCGCGGAAATCCCTGAGGGAGCCGAAGCGATAGGCGTCTTCGTTGGCGAGCCGTTCAAGGTGCGTCTCTTCTACCAGATCGTTCGTAAGTAGCGACGACAACAGCGCCGCCGCGCAGGCGCTGGCGAATGTCCGCATCGCGCACATCACGGAGTGAAGCGCATCTGGATCCGCGGCGGCTGCGCCAACGGTAAGGACGTTCTTCCCGGTCATCACGACCAGGACCTGGCGTTCATCGAGGTCGTCAATGGGTACTCCGGGCTGGACGCCAGAGACTACGGGATGACGTACGGCCCGACCGGAGGCATCGACGTCCCCAACGCCATCTTGCACTCCGACGTGTATCTGTCCGCCTTTCTGGATGGCGCCATCGTGCCGCCGCCGGGACGAACGCTGACCACAGTGTTTGTTCCCGGTAACGACAACCGCCTGATCACCGGTTTCGATGCGAAGTGGTATCGGTACGCGAATAGCGACGCGTCGCCGCTCGAGGTGATTGTTGGGGCGCACGAAGGCAGAGGGCCGGTGCAGTCGGTACGCGCGGGCGACGACGTCTACGCGGAGGTCGCAGAGCCGTTCACACCCCCGCCCGGCTCGGGGTATCACATCCTGCTCATCGAGAAACACCGGGACGACCAGGTGCGCAAGGTCATCGGACATGAGGGCGGACACTCCATTCACATCGACCACTACCCGTACTACGAGGTTCCCCCGGAGAACGGAAATCCGACGCTGATGGCGACCGAGAGCCTGCTGTACCCACCGCCCCGCGTCTTCGGCCCAGTCGATCTCGGCCAGGTGCGCCTGCACGCTAACCCATGAGAGGACGATCATGAACAACCTTGTGAGAGCCGTCGCCCTGCTGTTTGCGCTCGCCGCGACGGGTGCGGACGGCGCGCCGGCGCCCGCTCTACGAAGTGCCTTGACCAGTCCCTACTTGCGTTTTCGCGTTTCCAACGGCATGAATGACCGTACGAACGTCATTCCAGAGTACAAGTTTGCCACCCGCTTCATCGGCAGGGTCGGGCTCAGCAACGGGAGCAGCGTGGGACCCACTCCCGCCCTGCGCACCCGCGGGGCGTCGTGGGAGGATTTCCTGCGCATGGAAATATGGCACGATGGCGAGCGCGCCGAGTCGTGGCTCGAGCTGACTTTCGATGTCAGCACGGAAGCCAAGGGACTCGCCATTCCTCAGCAGTCGGAGGATATCAGAGCGTGGCTGAAGCAGGGGAAGCTGCATCCGCCGACCGAGCTGCGACCCGACAGCGGCGTCTCGATTCCCTTCGAGGTCCGTCTGCGCGACGGCTGCCCGCTGCGGCGCGGCACCTACAAGATCGTCGCCGCTTTCGACCCATCCATCGCGCGCACCCCCGCGCTCGCGTGGATCGCGAGGTTTACACCAATGTCCGCGGAGTGGCGCGTCGGCCTGAGACCCGAGGAGGTCCTGCCACGGCATCGGCAAGACCTTCTATGGCGAACCCTTCTCAAGGAATCGAGGACCGACGCAAGCAACAGACGCCGCCTCGCGTCATTCTGGCTCGCGGAATACGAGAAAGATCCGACCATGGCATACCTTCTAACAAGCGCCATTTCCTATATCGACGACTGGGATGAGATCGAGCGGCTCCTGCTGAGGGCGATCGCGTGGCTCGAGGGGGGCGGCCGGTTCTCGCACTTGCAAGGGGCCATCCTCGATGGGGTCGTGCGTACGCCGGTCGAGCTCGTCAGGCGGCTCCCGGAACAGCTCTGGCGCCTGAAGGCCGACGGCAAGACGCAGGACGACTGGCATATCTACTTGGGTTCGGAGATGCTTGGTCTGAAGCTCTTGCGCAGGGACAAGGTGAACGAAAACACCGTTTACCCCCCCATCCCGCCCCAGACGTACCCGGGCTACTGCCAGTTGCCAATGGAGCCATAGCTTGAATCCACCGCCCATTCGCCGCCGGCGCGACACTACCCTCTCCGTTCCTCCTCCGCTGCTGAGGCACTGGGGCCGTGGCCGGCCCTCCCCCCGCTTGCGGGGAGAGGTGAGGTGGGGGGTCTTCACCAATATGGATGCCGGCCTTTAGGGCGGGGTTTCGGACCGGCTGCCGAAGGGATGACGCTATCCGCTACGGCGACGCCAGACGCCGCCACCGGCGTCCCGACCGGGGCCCCCCCCGGTGCCAGCACCGACATCGAGCACGGCAGATCGCAACCATTCGCTACAGATACGCCGTTTTCATTGCCCGCACGCAGGTGTGCCCGAGCGCCGCGCCCTGGGATCCGCAATCAAGGGAGACTATTCACCAGGATCTCGGCACGCCCGAACCGGGCTTCCTCGGGTTCCGGCGCGGCACGCCGCACCATGGCCCTGCCCGCGTCGCTCAGATAGGTTCCGCGGCGCGCCTGGCGCGACTTTTCTTCCAGCAGCCCGAATCTCACGAGCTTCATGGCGGCGCTCGCGAACAGCTCACGCTTCGTTCCAAAGCAGCCACGGGCCCGGAGCTCCTGGTAGCTCTGCCCATGCGCCAACAGGGCGAGCAGTTGCGCAGCGGCGCGCCGCTCGTTGCCGGTCAGCCCCGGCACAGACCCGAACAGGTGGCGGAGCGCCCGAAAGAGGGAAGCGGGAAAGAGCAGCAGCGCGAAGGGGTCGGAGAACGTGAACTGCCAGCACCAATAAGGCAACTTGCTCTCCACGGACCCGATCTCGGGCGTTGCTGTCGCGCGTGGATCCGGCTCGAGCAGCAAGCCCAGAGACCCCAACAGCACCAGAGCCATCGCGGAGAGGCCGAAATGCGCCCGCAGAGAAAGCTCGGCTGCCATCGCATACCAGACGGCAACGGGAGTGGCGGCGAAGAATCCAAGCACCACCAGAAGCCGGACCAGTTGTTCCGGGGTCTCCTCGCGATGCCGCTCGGCCAGGGCGTGGACGAAGGGAATGAGCTCGCTTTCGATACTTCTCGGTGCTGCCTTGGCGATGAGTCGCATGGTGAACCTCCTGTGCGTTTTCAAATCTGCATGCAACTGTCGGGCCAACCGTGACACCGCTCTGCAAGGCAAACCAAGGCGCCGCGCTTGCATGATTTTGCCAAATCCCTGCCGAATGCCTGCGCCGCCGGCCCGCTTTGCCGTTGACACCGCTTTTCTGCAGACACTAAGATGACTGCTCCTCCCGCACTTGCACGCTCGCCTCGCACGCCGGGAGGCCGAGCGTGCTACCGCCCCAAAGCAAGGTGCGGCCTTACTCACATGGGATAGCAGCCATGTCCGGGATCTTCAAAGCATACGACGTCCGCGGCATCGTCCCGGAGCAGCTCGATACGGCGGTCGCGGAGCGCATCGGCGGCGCCGTTGTCCGCTATCTGTCGGCGCGCCGACTCGTGGTCGGCCATGACATGCGCGCGTCCTCACTGCCGCTGTCCGCGGCGCTCATTCGCGGCATTTGCCGCGCAGGGTGCGACGTGCAGTCCATTGGTCTGAGCTCCACGCCGATGCTGTACTTCGCGGTGGCGCACCTGAAGGCAGACGGTGGCGTCATGGTGACGGCCTCTCACAATCCAAAGGAATACAATGGCTTCAAGCTGACCCGCGAGCAGGCTATTCCCCTGTCTTGTGACGCTGGTCTGGCGGCAATCGAAGCCCTGGTGCGTGCCGCCGAGCAACCGCTTCCCCCTGCCGCCGCGGTAGGCGCGCTCACCTCCCTGTCGCTGCTCGAACCTTTCGTCGAGCACGTCCTGAGCTTTGCCGATCGCGGCCTGGCGCCGTCGCGGCGACGCCTCAAGATCGTGGCCGACGCCGGCAATGGCATGGCGGGACTGACGATCCCCCCCATCCTGAACCACCTGCCGGTGGACTGGATTCCGATGTTCATGGACCTCGACGGGACCTTTCCCAACCATCCCGCCAATCCTCTCGAGCCGGAAAACGTCCGCCCACTCGAGGCGCGCGTCATCGCCGAGGGGGCGGACCTCGGACTGGCCTTCGACGGCGATGCGGATCGCGTCTTTTTTGTCTCGGACGAGGGCAAGGTGGCGCCGTCGGATCGCATTACCTGCCTGATTGCGCGACAGGTGCTGGCGTCGGAGCGGAGCCCGATTCTGTACGATCTGCGCTCCAGCCGGGTGGTAGCGGAGGAAATCACCCGGCTGGGCGGCACCCCCGTGCGTTCACGCGTCGGCCATGCGTTCATCAAGCGTGGCATGCGCGAGCACGGTGCGGCATTCGCGGGCGAGCTGAGCGGCCACTTTTACTTCCGCGATAACTGGTTTGCGGACAGCGCCGAGATCGCCACCGTTGAGCTTGTCAACGCGCTTTGGCGCGAGGACGCCCACCTCAGCGATCTGCTCCGGCCGCTGGACCGCTACAAGGCGACGGGTGAGATCAATTTCCAGGTCGAGGACAAGCGGGCGCTGCTGTGCCGGCTGGCCGAGGACTACGAGGATGCCGCGGTAACGTGGCTCGACGGCGTCACCATCGAATATCCGACCTGGTGGTTCAATCTGCGCGAGAGCAACACCGAGCCGATGATTCGCCTGAACCTCGAGGCGCGCACTGCGGCTGAGATGGAGGACAAGTTTGCGGAAGTGCGAGCGAAGATCGAAGCGTACGGAGCGGGTATCCGCGCGTAGCCTTCCTCTGGGGTGGGTCATACTTCTTGTTTCCCTGCTGATGGTGTTGTTGGTGGTGCTGCGGGTGACGGATCCCGCGCCGGCCGGGGCAGAGGTGCTGGTCGACACGACGCTGGTGGACGTGAGCCGGGAGCTCGCCGGCCACATCGAGGACGCGGTCACGGCCCGCCTGGCCTGGCGCGGCCGGATCGCGACGACCAGCCCGATGCTGATTGCCGAGGTGCTCGCGGGTGACGTTCCGCAGCCTGGAGCGCGTGCGCTCGTCCACGGGGTCGGACCGGGCAGTCCGCCGCACCCAACCACCGTAATCGAGCTGCCGCCGGCGACGGGGACAGGCTTGGCGGCGAGCAGCACAGCGCTGCGGGCGATCGCCGGGGCCGCCATCGGTGACCGCGTGACCGGGATTCCGGAGGAGCTGCCGACAGTACTTTCTTTCGACAGTCCGCCGGCCTTGCTGGCACCGCCGCCGGCAATACGCGCCGTGCTCGCCGATTTGCTCGCCTACGAGCTGGATTCGCGCGCGGCATTTCACTTTGTCGGTCGCGACACGCCCGACGCGGGATGGTGGCGGGGCGCGCGACTGAGGCTGCGCGTCTCGACTCTGTGGCAACAGGGGCGCCTCGATGTGCTCCTGTCGGCGGAGCGCCTTCCGGGAGGCGTGCTGATCGCCGCCGTGACCGCCAGCGTCCGCCCGAGCGCCATCCTGGCCAACCTCCTTGCGATCCGCAATGCCGCGGGCACCGGTGTCGGCACCTGGCCGGTAGCGCTCGCCAGTGTCACCGATCCTGTGCAGGTGCAGGGCGAGCTCGTCGACGCGGCGGTCGCCGCGGACGGCAACCTCCTCGCGGTGCTGACAACTCGGGAGCTCTCGCTCTATTGCCGGGCCGGCAACGCGTTTACGCGCGCCGGGTCCACGCCGCTCGCGCCCGCTGCCGATGCGGTCTTCCCACCGCCGCGCAACGCCCTGGGGAGCGTCGTCCTCTGGGCGCGAAGCGCGGCCGAAGCGGACGTCTTGATCGGCGGCCACCTGTGGCCAAAAGGACGGTGGCTGCGCTGGTCCGGCACGGCGTTCGCGGTCATCGCCGCGCTCGGTGGCATGCCGCTCGTGATTGACCAGGCGCTCGGAGGCGGAGACACCGGCGTGCTCGTCGCCCCGGTCGATGCCACCAGAAACGAGCTCTCCGGGCCAATCGAGCGCGTGTCGCTGTCGGGCTCCCCTGCCGGTCACCATGGTAAATTTGCCGTTGATCGGCCATTTCGCGGACTGCTGGCGGCCGAGGGCGGCTGCTACCGGCCGCTCGACGCGCGCGGTCGGCTCGCCCCGCCACTGGTCCCCGGCGCCTGCTCCGGTATCCCCCTGGCGGGCGCGGGAGACCTTCCTAATGGACCGCCGGCGCTACTCTGGAGCGGCGGCCGATGGAGCGGCATTCTGAGCACCACCCGCGTGCGACCAGATGACGCCGAAGCTCTCGCATTCAGCCCAATTCAGAGCTCGCAGGTGATCGGCTCACCGGCGCGCGGACAGGTGGCGACCGCAGCGAGCTCGGCGGCTCCCGCGTGGAGACCATTGGCCGTGGACGGGCAAACGTCCTTCGCCGCCGATATCATCTCCATGAAAACACTGCCACCGGCCACCTGGCAGGCCGGACGTTCTCCCCTCCTGGTCCTCGCCACCGCCGGCGCCCGCCCCAGGGAATCGCTGATTTACGTGCTCGACTTGGAGCAAAAGGAGATCCTCGCGCCATGAGCTCGTGCCGCCGCCGCCGCGCCTGCCGCCGTTTCCCGCTCATCTCGCTCGCCGCCTTCCTGGTCTCCTGCGCCTCCTTGTCGTGCGGCTACGTCCTGGTCGGCAAGGGCGTGTACCTGCCCCCCCACGTGCAAAAAGTCGCGGTTCCGCTCATTCAGAGCACCGCCTTTTACTATCAGCTCGCCAGCAATCTGACGTTTGAGCTCTCCGATCAGCTCTCCAACCACAAGGAGCTCACCGTGGTTCCGGTAGAGCAGGCAGACGCGGTCCTCGACGGCCAGATCGTCCTCTACCAGTTTCAACCCGTAAACGTCGACCAGGCTGGAACGGTCAAGACGTACCGCATTACGATCCGTGCGAAGTTCGTGTTCCGCGACCTCGTGCGCAAGGAAGTCCTGTGGGAAAACCGCGACTATGCCTACAGCAAGGACTATGAGCTTCCCGCGGACCTCGGCTCGCGCGAAAAGACGGAGCTGGAGGCGCGCGAGGAAATCGTGCGCGACCTGGCGGAGACCATCATAACGCAAATTCTCGAAGGCTTTTGACGGAGGGTGAGATGGGACTCGATTTCGAGCTCAGCGACGAACAGCGACTGATCAAGCAAACAGCCAAGGAAATGCTGGCGCCCTTCCTGGCCAGGCGGGAAGAATACGAGCGCCTCATTCTCAAGGAGCAAAAGTTTCCGCAGGAGCTCTGGAATGCCATGGCGGAATCGGGCTTTCTGGGCTGCCTGATTCCCGAGCAGTACGGCGGTACGGATACCGGGCTGCTGGCGCTGGCGTTCGCCATCGAAGAGCTGGCGCGATGCGGTTTTGGCAACGCGCTGACGGTGGTGACGGCCATGGACACGGCGTGCATCGTGAGAAACGGCACGGCGGAGCTCAAGCAGCGTTTTCTCCCGGGCATCGCCGACGGCAAGATCAAGCTCTGCTTCGCGCTTACCGAGCCCAACGCGGGCACCAACACCTTCCGCATCGAGACGCTGGCCCGGCGCGACGGCGATGACTACCTCATTACCGGACAGAAAACCTTTATCACCGGGGCCGACGTCGCGGACTACATGCTGCTCGTCACCCGAACCATGACGCGCGACGAGCTTGCCGCCAAGGGAATGCCCAAGGCGTTTGGTCTGACCTTGTTCCTCGTGGATCCCAAAACGCCTGGAATCGAGCTGCAACCGCTCCCCACGCGGGGAATCGAAGGGTTCAAGCAGCTCGCGATCTACATGGAGAGCGCGCGCGTCCCGGCGACAAACCTGGTGGGACAGGAGCACGCTGGCGCGATGGCGCTCTTCAACTCCCTCAATCCCGAACGAATCCTGGCGGCGGCGATGGCGTGCGGGATCGCCGAGCAAATGCTCGACCGCGCCTGCAGCTACGCCAGGGAGCGCAAGGTATTCAGCGGGCAACCCATCGGCAAGCATCAGGCGATTCAGCATCCGCTGGCGGAGATCAGGATTCGTCTGGAGGCGGGTCGGCTGCTTGCGTACCAGGCCGCCTGGGCCTTCGACGCCGGCAAGCACCCGGGAGTGGTGGGGACCTACTCCAACATGGCCAAGCACTTCTGTTCGTCACTGGCCCTGGATGCTGTCGATCGCGCCATCCAGACATTTGGCGGTTATGGTTTCAGCGAGGACTACGGCATCATCTATTACTGGGATGCCGTGCGCCTGCTCAAGACCGCTCCGATCACCAACGAAATGATTCTGAACTACATTGGCGAGCACGTCCTCGAGCTTCCGAAGTCGTACTGAGCGTGCGGCATCGAGCTCTGATTCGCGGCGTAGGAGTGGGCGGATGTCAGCGCGCGATCGCCTCCGAATCCATGTTGCCGGCGACACGTCGGAGCGCCGCGAGGAGCTCCTGCGACTGCTCGCCGAGCACCTGGCCACGCGCGGTGTCGCGGTCGAGAGCAGCGGGGGCGCCGCCGAAGTGACGGACCTGACCGTGCGCTTCGTTCCGGGGGACATCTCGGGCGCGCCGCCGGCCGGCAGTACCGAAGTGACGGTAAGCGGCGCCTGGCCGCTCGATCAGTGCATGTGGGTGGTTATCGAGCACCTTGATCTGGTCGCACTCGACGCCGCGCCGGTACTCCCACAAGGCCCGGGTGACCCAGAGGACGAAGCACTCTTGCGGCGCCGCCTGCGCCTGCTCGGCTACCTGTGAGAACCGCCCTGAGCGCACCTCACCGCCCGCGGGAGGCGGCTGCTCTCACCGCGCAGCCGCCGGCAAACGGCAAAGACGAGGGTGCTCGCACCGCGCTCCGACTGCCCCGCTTGTGGTTCGCCGCCGCCGTCGTCGCGTGTTGGGGAACGGTGCTGCTCGTCTACCCTTTTGCCGACAACCCGTTTCGGCTTCCGAAGCAGCTCTTTGCCGTCACCGCGCTCACGGTCATGTTCGCGGTCGATGCGGTGATTCGGGCCGGTATCGCCACTCCCCGAAACGAAGCGCCTGTCCGTGGCGGCGGGCCGCGGCTTCCCGCATGGTTTCTCGCCTGGGCGGCGCTGGCACTCTGGTCCCTTGCCGCCGTTCCGCTGCAGGGCGTCAACCTCTATGTGTCGCTTCCCCAAACGCTGAATCTCGCCGCCTATGGCGTTTATGCCCTGGCCATCGCCCACAATCTTGCGGGGCCCGAAAACGCCGCGCTGCGGGCGCGACTCCTCCAGGCCCTGCTGCTTCTGGGCGCCATTGAGGGGGTGTACGGCATGGTGCAGTTTCTCGGCTTCGACCCCGTTTTCGAACCTGCGCGCGGCGATTACGCGGGACGCCTTCTCTCCGCCGGGACAATCGGCACGCCAATGCTCTTCGGTGAGCTTCTGGGGGTGCTCGGGGTGGTGGCGGCAGGCGCGGTCGTCGCGGGAACCCGGCCGCGGCAGACCTGGCCCGGTCTCGCCGCGCTGGCGGCGATCGGCCTCGGTCTGGCGGCGAGCCTGACGAGGTCAGCAATCGCCTCACTGGGGTTCGCGCTCCTGGTCCTCGCGGCCGTTCTCCGGTGGCGCGCCCCGGAGCTCTGGCACCGCGCCGGCCGGCGGCTGCTCGTCATTGTCGCGGCCTTTCCCGCGGCCATCGCTGGCGTGGCGCTGTTGAGCCCCGCGTTGCGCTGGCGGTTCACCGCCCTCGCTTCCCCCTTGGAGGGCTCGGGTGGTCTCAAGCTTTTCTACCTCCGCTTCGTCGCCTACATGATCGCGGAAAAGCCTGTCGCCGGGCATGGCCTGGGGTCGTTTCCGGTGCAGTATTACGAAGCGCAGGCCCACTATCTTCCTGAGCTGAACCTGCCGCTGGCCCGCGGCTACACGCTGGTGCATCAGGCCCACAATGATCCGGCGCAGCTCTTTGCCGAGCTCGGGGGGGTCGGGCTGTTGCTCGGCTTCGCCGCGTTGCTCGCCTTCATGCGGCGCTGCCTTGCGGCGATGCGCAACGAGGATGCCACCGACCGCGACCGCCTGGTCGTTGCCTTCCTCGCCGCGGCGGTGCTGGCCTGCGTGGTGAGCTCGCTGACCGGGTTTCCGTTTCACAGCGCGCCCAATGCGCTGGTATTGGCGACGCTGATCGGTCTGGCCGAGGCGAGCTGCCCCCGCGCACACGCTTTACGCTGGTACCGCCGCTTGCTATAATGCCCGGCGCTGGGTGGCCCTGTGACACACGGCCCGCGTAATGGAGCACACCGGGACTATATGGGGTCCGCAAAGGAAGATCCAAGCTCAGTGAGCTGGGAAGCGGCGCTGAGCGCCTGGCGGGAGAGCGGCGGCGACGCGTCCCAAGGGGCGCCGGCGGCGCCGCTTGCGACCCTCGCGGAGCTCTATGCGCTGGTGCAGGAGGCTCGTGATGACGCAGATTTCGAGCGGCTGTACCGGCATCTCCCGTGGCGAGCGCAGGTCCTTGTGCAAAGATTGGCCGACGCCTCGGCCGCGCCCCGCCACGCCCGCGACCTGGGTTTCTGGCTGCGCTACTTCCGCGTGCGCAATCAGAGCACCGGCGAACGCACCGTCCACTGACTGCGAGACCTATGGATCAGCCTCGTGGCAAGGCGCTAACCCCGGAAACGACTGGCCGGGAGAACCTCGCCACCCATCGCGCCGGCTGGCCGGAGTGGGTGCCGCTGGTCCTGCTCGCCGGCGCTGTTTTCGTCGCCGGCGTGGCCCTGTTGATAGCGCGGCGAAGTGAGTCCGAGCGGCTGCCCGTCGACCTTTCCCGTACCCGCGCGTATTCCCCCGCTCATGCTGCCAAGGTCGATGCGCTTGGCGTGGCCGTGGCGACGATGTTGGCGCCTGCATCCAACGCCGACGCCTACCTCATGCTGATCGAATACCTCGGCGAAAAGCTCGGCAGCCCGGCGCACATGATTCAGCGGCCAAGTTACGCTGCGATAAACCAGCTCATTGAAAGGCGCCTGGTAGACGTGGCCTTCATTTGCAGTGGCGCCTATGTCATTCTCGAAAAAGAGGCGAAGGCGGATCTGTTGGTCGTTCCGGTTGTCGATGGCAGTACAACATATCAATCCTTGATAATCGTGCACCCCAGGCTGGAGGCGAAGTCATTTTCCGATCTCCGCGGGAGCACGTTTGCATACGTGGATACATTATCCAACACGGGGTATCTATACCCCAGATGGCGCATCCTCGATCAGCCGGGCGAAAGGGAAGATTACTTTCGCACCACGATTCGCACGCACAGTCACGAAAAGTCGATTCAGATGGTCCGCGACGGCCTGGTAGACGGCGCCGCCGTCGACAGCCTCGTCTACGCGGCGCTGCTCAGACAGCAACCCGAGCTGGGTGAGCTCGTGCGCATCGTCGAGCGCTCGGAGCCGTTCGGCATCCCGCCCGTCGTCATCAGAAAGGGCCTCCCCCCCGATTTCCGCGCGAAGCTGCAGCAGATCTTCCTCAACATGCACCGCGACGAAAAAGGTCGACGGGCGCTCGGCAGGCTCGGCGTCGACCGTTTCGCGCCAGGCGATTCGGTCAGCTACGCGAGCGTGGACGAAATGCTTCGTGAGCTCCAGCGCAGCAGTTTCTGATGTTGCTGAGGCACCTCCAACGAAGCCTGCGCGCCAAGCTCGTCGCCATCATGGTCGTCGCCAGCGTTTCGTTCGGCACGAGCGTCCTGGCGTTTCTGCAGGTCCTGGTCGCGGACGCCATCCAGAATACGACCCGCGAAAACTACCTTCAATATCTCCAGGGCCTGTCCGCCGAGATCGTCAACAGTGCGCTCACCGAGAATACCTTTGAGCTCCAGATGCAGCTCTTCGAAACCGTGGAGCGCGATCCGCGCCTGGTGTATCTCGTCGTGGCTGGCGGCGAGGGCCGCATCGTCGCGACGAGCTTCGGCGCGCAAACGCCGGTGGCGCTCGACGCGGTCCTCGCGCGTGCGGCTGCCGCGGAGGACCTGCTGATCCTGGACCGCGGCAGGCGGCTGCGGCACATCGCCATCGACTTGCTCGGCGGCCGCGCCGGCCGTCTCCACGCCGCCATCGACCAGGAACGTGACTTCGCTCTCGCCCGGAGTATCACCGTTCGGCTGCTGATTTTGTTCGCTTTCCTCACCGCGATCGGGATCGGCGTGGCGCTGTTCATGGGCGGAGTGTTGACCGCGCCGCTGCGGCAGTTGGCCGAGATGGCCGGCAGAATCGGATCGGGGGACCTTGCGGTGCGCATCCCGCCGATGACGGAGGACGAGCTCGGCGTGCTCGCGGAAGCGTTCAACGAGATGACCGCCAAGTTGAGCAGCTCTTGCCAGGCCCTGGTCAGAAGTGAGCAGATGGCGGCGGCGGGCCAACTTGCGGCCGGTGTCGCTCACGAAATCAACAACCCATTGGCAAGCGTGCGGGCATGCCTCTGGGCGCTCGGCCAACCGGGGCTGGCGCCGGAGCAAGGTGCGAGCTACCTGGGGGCGCTGGACGTTGCCATTGGGCGGATCGCGCGCACCGTTCAACGCCTGCTGGCATTTTCCCGGCCCAACCCGCCGCATTTTCGCGCCGTGTCGCTGGCAGAGGTGGTGCGGTCTGCCGTGACGCTGTTCAGGCCGTCACTTCGCGAAGAGGAGATCGCGCTCGAGCTGCGCATCGACGGCGAGCCGCCGCCTCTGCGCCTCGATGCCGACCAGATCGGGCAGGTCATGGTCAACCTGCTGCTCAACGCCTGCCAGGCGATCCGCGGCGCCAGCGGCAATGGTCGCATCGCCGTGGCGCTGATCTCCGGCGAGAACGCGCAGGACGTGGTGGTGGAAGATGACGGCCCAGGCATCCCCGTCGAGGCCAGGAGCAAGGTGTTCGAGCCTTTTTATACGACGCGGGCGACCGGAACTGGACTGGGGCTGTCCGTATCCCGCAACATCGTCGCTGCGCATGGCGGCGAGCTGCTCATCGAGGAGCCGGAAGGGGGGAGAGGCGGGACCGTGATGCGACTGCGACTGTACGAGGACCGAGCGGAGAAGTTGGCGCTCGGCGACAGCGATCGCGCCGCCGCGGCGACCCTGGGACCGGGGTAGGCGGCCGGCGCCAAGACCCGGCGGCGGCAGGCCAGCAGATCGGTTCTTATGCAGGTTGGCGTCAGCCCCCGCCCCTTGCGCCGCGCGACGCTTCGCCGCACAATCGTAGTCGGCGATCGTCCCCAATATCTTGGGAGGTGCGAATGCCCCGGCGCGTCATGTCTCTCTCTCTCACTCTGAGCCTTTGGGTGGCGGCGAGCGTCGGCGCGATCGCCGTGGCCGCCGCTCCGGCCGTCGCCCTCGCCGCGGTCGAGTCTTTCGAGACGGGTGACTTCTCGGCGCTGCCGTGGAGCATGAGCCCCGAGGCCGGATGGCAGGTGGTTGTGGGCGTGGCGGCCGAAGGAACGTATGCTGCGGGTTCGGCGCCGCTTGTGGATGGGAGCGCGGCAGTGCTCGAGGTCGAGCTCGAGCTACTCGCATCGGGAAGCGTCCGCTTCTGGCTGAGGACCTCCACGGAACCGGAGAGCGACGCGCTGGTGTTTTCGGTGCAGGGCGCTTCCGGGACACTCTATGAGAAAGACCGCTGGTCCGGGGAGACGCCGTGGACCCAGGCGTCCTACACGCTTACGGTTGGTGTCTGGACTCTGGTCTGGACCTACGAGAAGGACGCGGCGGGCAGCGCCGGCAGCGATGCGGTGTGGATCGACGCGATCGACCTGCCGGCGTTCGCGCTGCCGCCGACCCCGACGATCACCGGGACGCCCACGGCGACGCGCACCGCCAGCCCCACGCGAACGTCGACCGCCACCCGCACCGCGAGCCCGTCGCGCACCCCGACCTCGACCCGCACGCCCACGCCCACGGCGACCGATACCGCGACGATCGGGCCGAGCGGCACGGCGACCCGCACCCCGGCCCCCTCGCCGACCGCGACGGTTACCCCCGCGCTCACCCCGCCGTTCGGCGACACCGCGCGGTGGGTGCTGGCGCCTTTCCTGCGCCTCATCGACAGCTCCGCGCGCGCGATCCGCCTGGGCTGGAACCGCTGGACGCCGGATCGTCCCGGGCAGATCTTCGAGGCCTACGATGTCTACCTCGAGCTGGCGCTGATCGTGCCGTTGTCCCGGGTGAGCCAGTGCCTGCCGCTCCTGGTGTTTCCCTGGCTGCTCGTGGCCCGCCGGTGTGCGGTCCGGAGGCGGCGCGGCGTGGCGGCCGGTGGCGCCGCGCTGATCCTCGCCGTCGCCGCGGTGACAGGCGCCGCCGCGAACGTGCTGTCGCATGTCCGCATCGCGCACATCACGGGTATCGACGTCACCGAATGGACCGACGACACCGTCGTGCCCGGTTCGCACTACGAATACCGGCTCTACGTAGTGGTTCGCGAGCCGGTGGACCCCGCGCACGGGGCCTCGAGCGACACCGTCGAAACCGAGCGTCTCAGCAACGTCGTGCCGGCCCGCGCCGACGACCTGCTCGAGCGCTGGGATCTGACGTTTGAGTGGACTGACACGGTCGAGGACGACCTTGGTTGCCCCGCATGGGCAACCAAGTCTGTGCCGATGAAGGCGCAGCTCGCCGGCACCTTCTCGCTGAGCTGGGTGCTCTACGATTGCCTGAATGCGGCGCTGCCGTACTGCCGCCGCCGCGCCGAGCCCGAGGAGTGGGTGTGGTACGACAAGCAGCCGATCCCAGTGTCGGTATCGCTGACGAGCTCGGTCGGTGAATGCCTGGAAGAGGAGCAGGGGGACGGCTGGTATCACTTCAACCAGCGCTGGCAGGTGCTGTCCGGACCAGTGGGGCCGCTGGCGGCGCGGGTTGGCTTGCACCGCTCGCGTTCGGAGGCGATCGACGTCGAGTACGTGTGGATCGATGGCGGCGGGGCGACGGGCGCGACGATCGCCGAGCGGTACGGTTGCGGCAGCGATCTGGTCGACGGCTGCTTGGAGAGCGAAGAGGAGTATCTGGGCGGCCTTCGCATCCCCAATAGGGTCGCGATGGGCGGAACGCTGTTCGAGATTCCGGTGAAACCCAGGAGCGGCGGGCGGCGCGGTGGCCCGGGAAGCATTCCGTGGGACGGAGATGGTGACCTCGCTGGCAGCGGTGGGCCGCCGGCGCGGGACGCCACCGATGGCGAGACCAGGTGGCGATTCCGCTACAAGCAAGACACGCCCCGAAGCTTCCTGCCGCTCGGCGATGTCGGCGACCCGGGCAAGCCCGCCACCACCCAGAGCTACCGTCTCGAGGCGGTCCCGAAGTTCGCCGCCGACCGCGCCACGCTCACTTTCGCGACCGCCAGCACCGTGTTTCCGGGGATCGCCACCAACTACCCCGCGGACGCACCCGGCAACGAGGACGACGTGGTTTATCGGGTTACCTACCAGGGGAACGGGGGGCCGATGGAGGTCACGCTCGAGGAGAGCAGCGCCTTCGCCTATCCCGACCTCGAGGCCAGCTCCGTGTCCCCGGTATTCCGGGAGGCAAGCTTCAACGTACCGATGCGCTACGCGAGAGGGGCGACCCCGGAGGACGACCGGCAAGCGCTGGAGACCGCGGTCATCGAGGCGAGCACGACCGACTTCGGAGCACACGGGCACTTCGCGGTGCAGGTGGACGTCGAGGGGGAAAAAACCTACGTGGGGCCGCCCGCGGGAGGGGACAGCTCGGCGAAAGAGCTCCGCCAGCTTCCGCGCGACGACGACCGCAGCGGGTTACCGGACGCAGGATGGGCGGCGGACGGGGTGCCCACCCCGATCGCCGACCGCCCGGACGTGCGCGAGGACGTGGATGCCGACCCGCCGGCCTCGGGGGAACCTGCCGAAGGCGTTGTCGGCGATGGATTCACGGCCTACGAGGAGTATCGCGGCTTCGTGACGAACCGGCGGTTCGTGCGCACCTCTCCGGAGCGCAAGGATCTGTTCGTAGCGCCGCTCATCCACGAGTCAGTGCCAAGAGTCCCTGACATTGCGCCGGAGCTGGCCTCGAGCGCTGTCGCTCTTCTGTCCCCTCGCTGGGGCCTGGCCGTGCATGAGCTGTTTCGGAAGGACAACAGCGAGTTCAGCTTTTCGGAACGGCCAAGCATACTGGTCAAGCCGCGTTGGGAGACCGCGCTGGGAAGAGCGCGGCAAGGAGGAATCTACCTCTGGTTTACCAACCAGTATTTCCAGGGTGACGGCTGCGGCTCATCTCTCCCTCGTATCGGCAGCACCCTCTGGCCGAATGCGAGCGGACCGCGGAACCTCAACACCGTGGGCCGCAGCTACATCCATCTCTACGCCATCACCTGCATCAGCCCCCAGACGAGCAGTGAAACCGCGCTCTCGGAGCCCCACGACGAGGAGGCCATGACCTTCACGGTGGCCCACGAGGTTGGGCACGCGATCGGCGCTGCACACTACCGCCAGCCCGGATCTCCCGGCTGCCCCGACAATGATCCCTGTGCCGAGGCGAATCGCGAATCGGCTATGGTGACCAACTTTCTGACGCGCACCTCGAGTCTCACCGATCCGCACTGGCAAGCCATCCTGGGAAATGGCCTACCGGCCGACGACGAAGACAGACTGCAAGTGAGGTTGCATGGAAATTCTCGTGATTGAACGTCTCGTTCTCGCATGTCTTGCAACAGCGCTTTTCGTCTCCCCGAGCCTGGCTGGGGAAGAAGTCGCTTGGCTCTACGTAGGCGCACCTAGATACTGCATCGACGAGTGGCAAGTGTGCGATCTGGAGAGCCAGGTCGTCAATGCCGGCAACAGTTTCACCTGTGGGTATCTGCCGCCGCGGTTCGCGATAACTGGTCCTCCAGTCGTTGCCAGCTTCGTTGCGGGTGATCGCATCTGGTTAGGCGGAACGTGGGAAACTTCGGAACAAAAGCCGGTGCCGCCGTCCGACGTGCTGCGGCTGTACGCTGACCAGGTGCCCCTTACCGTCGAAGTGGGGCCGACGCCGGCGCTCGACGTGCGCCGCGCCGCCGGCACCTTCGCGGAATCGACCCACAACCCCTCCTGGCTGCTCGATTCGACCAACCTCCAGCCTGGATTTTACGCTCTGCGGGCAACTCTTCCTCCGGAGATCG
The DNA here is from genome assembly GCA_016188575.1 of Candidatus Schekmanbacteria bacterium. GTDB lineage: Bacteria > CSSED10-310 > JACPHN01 > JACPHN01 > JACPHN01 > JACPHN01. The sequence continues at coordinate 17,062 of JACPHN010000102.1, read as the reverse complement.
CACCGCGGGATCCCCGGTACAGGCGAGGTCCCGCCGTCAGATTCTGGATTGAGCCCGCCGGAACGGAAGCCGCCGCTCTGGAGCGGCTGTCTCGACGGGTCCACGCCGCATGGCAGAGATGCACGAGCATGGACGCTCCGGACGCGGCGCTGTGGCTGAGACGGGTGGTCGAGGCCGGCGAAGAGCTCATCGCCGCGACGCCGCACGGATACTACGACGCCGCGCTGGTCGCCGACGCCTACAGGCGGCTCGGAGACCTGACCTCCGCGCAGCGAGTTGCCCGCTACGCCTGGCAGTCACTGCTCGCGACGCCCTATTGCCGCGGGGAAATCTTCGGCGCCGATGTACCGTATCTCGTCGTCAGCACCTACACCGAAGCCTTCGGTGCACCGCCGCCCGACCACAAGGCGGCGCTGGAGGCGCTGAGTCGGCCCTATGCCAAGGGCGGCCTACCCTGCACCCTGGAAGAGCTGGTGTGCGAGCGCCAGCGCCGCGACTTTCCCGGAAAGCGCATCGAGCACTGGTTCTGCCTTCCGGATCAGCAGCGCCCGATCCGCTTTCAGGACTGGGTGACCGGCGAGAACCCTTGGAAGACTGCGCCCGGGCAGCCCTGAGAACCAACGGTATCGGGCCGACCCGCCGTGCTTCGCGCAGCGTCGACTTCGAGCGCGGACCAAGGCGCGGCGGACCTGCTCCCGGTTGTCACTGAGAAAAACGACGTGGGCCACGCCATTCATATCGACCATGCCTTCGCCACGCCGTCGGACACCGGCGACTCCGCGGCTGGTGTCGGCGCCCGGCGCCAAAGCTGGGCGGCGGCATGCTACCCTTCGTCTGGTTCCAGTCCGAGCTGCTTGAGCTTGGTCCACAGGTGCTTTCGGCTGATGCCGAGGTCTTCGGCGGCGCGGGTGCGGTTTCCCTGGTTCCGCTCCAGAACGCTGCGGATATACTCGATTTCGAAGGCACGCGCGGCCTCGCTCAGAGGCGTCGTCTCGCCGCGCGGCGGCACTGCCGCCGCAGCGGGTCGGTGGCCGGCGCCGAGCGCTTCAGGAAGGTGCTCGAGCTGGATCTCCTCGCCGCGGCACAGCACGACGCAGCGCTCGATGACGTTCTCCAGCTCGCGCACGTTGCCCGGATAGGGGTGCGCCAGCAGGCGGGACCAGACCGCCGGAGCGAATCTGCAGACGGTCCTACCGTGCTCCGCGGCGAGACGGCTGAGAAAGTGCTCGGCGAGAATGGGAATATCCTCGGGGCGTTCGCAAAGTGCCGGGACCTTGATCTCGACGACGTTGAGCCGGTAGTACAGGTCGAGCCGGAAGGTCCCGCGCTCCACCATTCCTGTCAGACTCCGATTGCTGGCCGAGATCAGGCGTACGTCGACATCTATGGGCTTGGTTCCGCCGAGGCGGTAGAAGGTCCGTTCCTGGATTACCTGCAGAATCTTCGCCTGCGAGGTCGGCGACAGATCGGCGACTTCGTCCAGCAACAGCGTTCCCCCGCGGGCGCGTTCGAAGAACCCGTCGTGCCTGCGCACCGCACCGGTGAACGCGCCCTGTTCGTGGCCGAACAGCGCCGATTCCAGCAGGGTATCGGGGATGGCGGCGCAATTGACGGAGACAAAGGGCCGCTCGGACCGCGCGCTGAGGTCGTGAATGGCCCGCGCCACGCGGTTCTTTCCAGTCCCGCTCGGACCCGTGATCAGGATGTTGCTTGCCGCCGTCGCCACGGTTGACACGAGCTCTCTGATCCGGCACATCGCGACCGACTGCCCCAACAGCCCCGACGCGTCCCGGGTGGCAGCGACGGCCTGGCGCAACTCGGCCACCTGAGCGCGCAGCGCCCAGCGCTCCCGAACCTGGTCGACGTGGTGGAGCAACTCGTCGATGTCGAACGGCTTGCACAGATAATGGTAGGCCCCCTGTTTGAGGGCACCGACCGCCTCCGGGATTGTCGCGAAGGCGGTAATGACAATCACCGCCACCGCCGGGAGGTGACGGGTACAATGCGTCAGGATCTCTAGCCCGGAGCAGCCCGGCAGCCGAATGTCGGTGATGACCAGGTCGAAGCTCCGCTGCCCCAGCAGCTCCAGCGCCCGCCGGCCGTTGCCGGTGGTGACCGCTTCATCGCCTCGCCCCAGCAACGCCTGCGCCACGATCTCCCGCAGCGTCGTCTCGTCCTCGACAAGCAGCACCGAAAAGCTCATGCAACCGACTCCAGAATGCGGCTGTTACCGCCAGGTAACACCGACTCGAGGCGAAATGTAACCAGCTCACCGCGTCTCAGCCGACGCGGATGGTTTCTACCGCCACCGCCTGCCGCTCGACAATCGGCATCATTCTTGCGAGTGGTTGCGCCTGAAGCGCATCAGGCAATCAAGTCTCGAGACGCGAGGTTCGGCATGAAGAGAAGGACATTTCTGAAGAGCTCAGCAGCAGCGGCAAGCGGAAGTCTGGTGGCGGGGTCGCTGATGGCGGGTTGCCTCGAGACGATCGTCGAAGCGACGATTGACGAGAAGCAAGCCGCCCAGAAAGAAGAGTGGGTCCCGACCACGTGTTGGATCGGGAAACAGGATTGCGGGATCCTGGCCCGCCGCGTGGGTGGCCGCGTGGTGAAGCTCGAAGGTCACCCCGCCAATCCCGTCAACCACGGCACTCTTTGCCCCAAGGGCATCGCGCAGATCATGGCGATGTACGACACCAACCGGGTCAAGGCGCCGCTCATTCGCACCAACGAAAAGGGCGTGCCAGGCGAGTTTCGCCGGGCAAGCTGGGAGGAGGCGCTGACGCTGGTCGCGGGCAAGGTGAAGGAAACCAGAGCCCGGGATCCGCACGCGGTCATCTGGCAGAAGGGCCGTAGCAAGGCCAAGGCGTTCTACGACGACGCGTTCGCGGGCGCAACGGGTGCGACCAAGCTCCACCACGGCGCTTACTGCTCGGACGCCGGATATCGCGCCTGTGAGTACACCGTCGGTCTTCACGGGGTGCTGCACCCTGATTTCCGGCATTGCCGGTACCTGCTCTCCTGGGGCTGGAACATCACCAACGCCGGCGGCAACAAGCTCTGCTATCTGACCTGGCCGCGCCAACTGGTCGACGCCCGCGAACGCGGTTTGAAAGTGGTCGCGATCGATCCTCGCCTGCGCGGCGCCGGTCGCTTCGCGGACGAGTGGTTGCCGATCAAGCCGGGGACGGACCTGGCGCTGGCCATGGCCCTTTGCCATCAGCTCGTGAAGCAAGGCACCATCGACCAGGACTACCTGAAGAGTTTCACCAACGCGCCGTATCTCGTGAAGGACGACGGGACCTTCCTGCGCATGGCGGGCTCGGAGATGGTCTGGGATGCCGCGACCGGCGCGGCCGTGGTGCGGGCCGAGGCCCGGGACCCGGTGCTGTCCGGGGAATTCACCGTTGACGGCCAGCCGGTGAGGCCGGCCTTCGAGGTCTTCACCAAGCACATCGCGACGTACACTCCCGAGTGGGCCGAGACCGTCTGTGGAATCCCCGCCGCCACCATCGCGCACGTCGCCAAGGAGCTCGGCGAAAACGCGATGATCGGCAACAAGATGCTCGTCGAGGGTCTGTCGCTGCCGTATCGGCCCGTGGCGATCATGGCCTACCACATGACCCAGCAGGAGCTCGGCTTCCAGGCCGTTCGCGCGATGCTGACGGTGATGATGCTGCTCGGGGCTGTCGAGGCCGTAGGCGGGCAGCGTGTCGACTTCTCCTGGAAACCGAACGACAACTACGACAAGCTGGATCAGGCTACCGTCAAGGATGGTCCATACAACATCTACCTGAAGGAGAGCAAGTTCTTTCCCATCAACTCGAACAACTCTGGCATTGTCGCAAAGGCCATGCTAGACCCAGCCAAGTATGGAGTAAAGTCAATCCCCGAGGTGTGCATCCTGCACATGACGAACCCGCTGATCGCCTATCCGTCGCGAAAAGACATCATGGAGGCGTACAGCAAGCTCAAGTTCGTCGTGGCGATCGACCCGTGGCTGTCCGAGACGGCGGACTACTTCGCCGACGTCGTGCTCCCGGCCGCAACCATGGAAAAGTACGAAGGGCCCATCTCCGCGACGGACCAGTATGTGGACGCCGTGACGCTTCGCGTTCCCCCCATGGCACCGCTGTACGAATCCCGAGGCGATATCGACATCTATCTCGATCTGTGCGAGAAGATCGGCGTGCTACTCGGCCCGGACGGCTACCTCGCCCTGCTCAACAAGTCGCTCAAGCTGAAGGAACCCTACCTGCTGCCGCTCGACAAGAAACCGGAAGTGCGCGCCATTTTCGACGCCTGGGCCAAAAGCCAGGGGATCGAGGAAGGCGTGGCGTTCTTCGAAAGAAACGGCGTCAAGGTCAAGGGGCCCGTGCCCGCCAGCAAGTTCTACGGGATCGCTCAGAATCCTCCCTTCGACGGCCGCATTCAGCGCCTGTACGGCGAATCGCTCCTGCGGATCCAACAGGAGATGAAGGCCAAGGGCGCCGACGAGATCTACTGGCGTGACTACACGCCCCTGCCGACCTGGCGCCCGCTCACTCTCGATGCCTCACCGGCGGACTACGATCTCTACCTCGTCTCGTTCAAGCTCATCGAATTCAAGCAGTCGCGCAGCGCGTTCATCCCCATCTTGAACGAGCTCGCGCCCGATCAATGCCTCGAGATCAATCCCAAGGCCGCGAGCAGCCGTGGCATCGAGGACGGAGACGAAGTCTGGGTCGAGAGCCACAACGCCATCACAGGTGAAACCCGCAAGCTGAAGGTGGTCGCCAGCTATCGGGAGAGCATCCGGCCCGACACCGTCGGTATGGCCCACCACTACGGCATGTGGGTACACCCCCGCGCCAAGGGGATGGGCGCGTCGCCGAACGAGCTCTTCTTCACAGGGGAGGGTTACGTTACCAACACCGCGGATCAAAGCTTTCACGTCAAGGTCCGCGTCTACAAGGCGTGAAGAGGAGGACACCGGACATGCCACGCTATGGAATGGTCATAGACCTCGATCGTTGCACCGGTTGCCGCGCATGCATGGCGGCCTGCAAGGTAGAGAACAACACCCCCGAGGGAAGCTTCTGGATGTACGTCTTCCGGTTCGAGGAAGGCGAATATCCAAACACGCGCATCTGGTTCATGCCGCGGCCGTGCATGCATTGCGACAACGCCCCGTGTGCCAAGGTATGCCCGGTGGGCGCGCGGTACAAGCGCGAGGACGGCATCGTCGCGACCGATTGGGATCGCTGTATCGGTTGCCGCTACTGCGAGGTCGCCTGCCCCTACAGCGTCAACTACTTCAACTGGCGCGACCCGGAAGAAAACCAGTACGTAAATTGGAAGGACCCCGAGCTCGAGGCGCTGTCCGGCGGCGTGATTCCCCCGTACAAGAACCCCGACCTGGACCGGCCGTGCGGCCCCGAAAAGCGCCACATCGCCGGCGCCTCGCATGTGGAGGGCGTGATCGAGAAATGCACGTTCTGCGTGCATCGGGTCGAGGCCGGCAAGACGACGGCCTGCGCCGCCAATTGCCCGGAGCACGCCATCATCTTCGGCGATCTCGATGACCCGGCCAGTGAACCGTCCCAGAAGCTGCAAAGGAAGAGCAGCTTCCGGCTTCTCGAGGAGGCCGGTACCCACCCGCGCGTGCAGTACGTCGGCGGCACCCCGCACGGTCATGGCTGGCGCCAGATCCAGCCCGCTGGAAAGAGGAGTTAGGCGATGCAAGCGAAACTCGAACGACTGCCGTTCGGCGTTGGCCAACTGACCCCCAAGTACCTCACCTTCGTCATGGGCATGCTCGTGTTGCTGGCCATCGGCCTGTTGAGCTATGGCCGCCAACTCTCGGAAGGCCACATCATCACCGGCCTCCGCGACATCGGCTCGATGGGTGGAGCGACGTGGGGCCTGTACATCGTTTTCCTGATCTACTTCGTCGGCGTGAGCTTTGCCGGCATCACCATCGCCGCCATGATTCGGCTGCTGGACGTCCACTATCTCAAACCAATCTCCCGAATCGCCGAGCTGATTACGGTCACCGCCCTCATCCTGGCGGGCCTGTGCATCCTGCCTGACCTCGGGCAGCCGCTCCGCGGCATCACCAATCTGTTTCGCTACGCACGGCCGCAGTCGCCGTTCTTCGGCACCTTTACTCTCGTCGTCTCGGGCTACTTCTTTGCGAGCCTGGTGTACCTGTACCTGGCCAGCAGACCCGATGCGGCGACGTGCGCCCAGGTGCCGAGCCGCCTGCAAGGCCTGCACCGGCTCTGGGCAGCCGGCTATCGCGGCACCCCGGCCGAGCAGCACCGGCGAAAAGTCGCCAGTTTCTGGTTGGCCATTGCGATTCTTCCGCTGCTCGTAACCGCGCACTCGACGCTGGGCTTCGTTTTCGGCCTGCAGGTCGGCCGGCCAGGCTGGCACAGCGCTTTGCAGGCTCCGGGGTTCGTCGTGATGGCCGGAGTGTCGGGTGTCGGGCTCGTCATCCTGGTAGCGGCCCTGTTCAGAAGGCTCTATGGAGCCGAGACCAGACTCGACGATCGCATCTTCAGGTGGCTTGGAAACCTCCTCATGGTGCTGGTGCTCGCGTATCTGTACTTCATGGTGGTGGAGTGGCTCACCGGGGCGTACGAAGGGCATCAGCACGAGCTGAAGCTGACCAAGGCTCTGCTCGGTGGCGATTTCGCCTCCACCTACTGGCTGGCCGTGATCTGCCTGGTCGTGCCGCTGGCGATTCTTTTCGGCCAATGGGTCCGCAATCAGTTCAGCCTGACGCAGCTCGTGGTCGCCGGCGCGCTCGTCAACGTGGCAGCGATCGCCAAGCGGTACCTGCTGGTGGTGCCATCGCAGACACACGGGACCCTGCTGCCCTACGGGACGGGTTCCTATTCGCCGACCTCGGTGGAGTATGCAGTCGTGCTCGGCGTCATTGCGCTGGGCTGCCTGATTTTCGCGATCTTCGTCAAGGTCTTTCCAGTGATCGACCTGACGGACGGGGCCGAGTAAGGTGTCTGGCGATAGACTTCACGTGATTCTAACGTTCGTTCGACAAAGTCCGGTTTCGGATGTCGACGCAGGAGGTGTACGGTGACCAGAGGCAAGCTTGCCGTAAGCATGGTGCTCGGAGGATTCTTCCTCCAGGCGTTGTCGTATTTCTTCTTGGCCGCGCCGCTCGGGATTCCGACTGGCGTGGAGTACAGTAACCCGCGGTTGCCGTTTGCGCCGGCGATCTTCATCGCCGGGGTCATGCTGGTCTTCATCGCGGCCATCGTATACGAGCTGCTTCCCGATCGCGACGGCGGTGAGTAATGTCGGACCAGACGGCGGCAACGCAACAGCGGCACAGAGAGCTTGAGCTTCTCGCGGCGGTGCGTCACGCCGTCTACCGGCTGATCGCCTCCGCTCTTCAGTACCCGGATGCCGGCCGCGTCGAGACGTTGCAGGACGAGCTCGCGCGGTCGGAATCCTGGCACCAGTGCGGCGGTCAGCTTCCCTTGCTCGCGGCCTGGGAGCGGCTCGCGGAGGAGGCGCAGGCGGCGCTCGCGGCGACTCCTCTGCTCGCGCTCCAAACGGAGCACGTGCGCCTCTTCGAGGCCAACGCGGTGGCGCCACCCTATGAGTCGGCCTATGCGACCAAGCCATCGCATCACCGGGGTGTGGTCAACGCCGAGCTCCTGCGCGAATACGCCGACGCCGGCGTCACCTTGCGAGATTCGCTATGCGACACGGCGGACTACGTCGTCGTCGAGCTCGAGATCATGGCCCACTTGTGCCGGCAAGAGTCGCGCGGATGGGCCGAGGGTGCGGGCCATGCCGCGATGAGAACACAGGCGGGCTTTCTCCGGCGGCACGTGCTCAGATGGTTTCCAGAGTTTGCCCGCCGCGTCGTCGAGGCAGATCGGTGCGGCTTCTATCGGGCAGTGGCGGGGGGTACCGTGGGCGTCTTGCTGAGAGATGAACAGTGGCTCCACAGTGACGAGCTTGGCCTCCCGCCGCAAGCGGGGGGTGGTGAGGTGGTGGGTCTTTCTGACGGCGTGGGTACGGTGTCACGATGAGTGTTCCGAGCACAGTCGGCGTGCTCTCCTGCGAGCATGTGCCCGCCGCGGCGAGTCTGGGGCTGGGGCTCGCCGAGCCGCGCGGCGCGGTGGTGCCGGGACTGTGCTGCGATCCGTCGCGGCTTGTGGGCCGCGTGCCGGCCGGGATGGATCGGCTGCTGCTCGGCCTGTGCTCGACGCCGGTCGACAACCAGCTCATGCAGGAGGAAGGCCGGCGAGCAGGTATCGAGCCGCTGTGCGTGGACGTCGTTGTCCTGCCCAGAAGCGGCGCCGGGTCTCAGGCTGTTGCCGCGCGGCGCGCTCGGCTCCTCGTGGCCGGGGCGCTTGCCCGACTGGGCGCTTTCGAGCCCCCGGGTCCGGACGGGTATCGCTTCGCACTGCCGCGAACCCTGTCCAGAAGATCCATTCTGCGCTTGCGGCCGGCGCATCTGGAGCCGGTTCCGGTAGTCGCGCACGAGCGATGTGCCGCCGGCCGGGGCTGCAAAAGGTGCCTGGAGGCTTGCCAGCAACACGCGATCGCGCCGGGTCGAACGGCCGTGGCGATCGCTCCCCAGGAGTGTACCGGTTGCGGGCAGTGCGTGGCCGCGTGCCCGGTTGGTGCGCTATTCCTGCCTGGCTCGACGACTCGGCAGATCCTCACCCAGGTGCGCGCACTGGCGCGGCTGGCGAGCTCCGAGCTCCCGACCTGGGAGGTGGCCTATCGGTGCCGCGGCGGCGGCCCGAGCGAGACCGGCGCGCTTCCGGTGGAAGTCCATTGCGTCTCGCTGCTCTCACCGGCGCTGCTCCTTCTTCCTCTGGCGCTGGGCGCCGCCAGAGTCAGCGTCGCGATGGGGGGTGAGGGGCACGAGCACGAACGGGGAACGGCCGAACGACTGGGAGGTCGGGTAGAGCTCGGTCGCCGCGTGCTGGCGGCTCTGGACGCCAATCCGGCGCGCCTGGAGCTCTCGTCCCGGGCGCACGAAGAGCTGCCCGATGACGACAGCGGCGCGGCCGCTTACGACGACGCGTGGCTGGCGGACGAGGCCGCCGGAGATGGGGGGCGGTTGACGGCAGCCGTGATCCGACAGCTCGTACGGCGCTTCGCGGGCGGGGAAGCGCGACTGGACGTCGCCGACCCCTTCTCCCCCTTCGGCGCCCTTGACGTGAATGCGGACGCATGTGCGCTGTGCGGCGTATGCGCACTCGCGTGCCCCACGAGTGCGCTGCATTGTGAGCGTACCGGCGGTCGCCAGCGCCTGCTGTTTACGCCCTCGCGCTGCGTTGCGTGCGGCCTGTGTGCGGCGCGCTGTCCCGAGCGAGCGGCCGGGGCCTTGGTGCTCGAGCGGCGCCTGACCGACGCGATCCTCGACGACCGCACGGAAACCCTCGTCGAGGTGGAATCTGCCGCGTGCGCGCGCTGTGGAAAGGCCGTGGAGTCAGGGCGCCTGCAGCAGCTCGTCGGCGCCCGACTGGCACGCGCCGAGCATGCGACGCCGGCAGTGCGCGCCGCGCTCTGTGATGCCTGCCGCGCTCCCGCCTTCGCGCTCTAGACCACGTTGGGAGGTACCACAAGATGCGAACCATGCAGATGCTCGGCCCCAGCGCAACCGCCATCGTCATCCCGAATCCACCCCATGTTCGAGGTCGACGCGACAGCGTCCCCCTCCGTCCCTCCCGCCGCTGGCGGGGGGAGGTGAGGTGGGGGGTCTTCGTGATGCGCTTTCTGCACAGCTTGCAGCCGAACAGGCGGTGGATTCAGGTCATGGTGGCATCCTGCCTGTGCCTGTGCGGCGGGTGCGGGAATCGCGAGGCGGTGCCCCTCAGCAGTGCGCGGCCCGTCACCGAGCTCCGCTCGAATCTTCCCGATCGCGACATTGCGCTGGCACGCGACCTGCTTCGCCGAGGCGCCGTGCTGCTGGACGTGCGCACGCCGGAGGAGTACGCAAGGGAGCATTTGCCGAACGCGATTCTGATGCCGGAGTCGGACATCGCTGCGCGGCTCGGGGAGGTGGGCGCGCTGGCGGGAAACGACCTCGATCGACCGATCCTTGTGTACTGTGCCGCAGGCGTGCGTGCCGCGCGCGCCAAGGAGATTCTGCTGCGGGCCGGCTACCGGAACGTGAGCAATACCGGTGGTCTGGCGGACTGGAAAGACGCCGATCGTTCCGGGGGAAGCGACCGTGCGCCGAGCTCGGCTGAGAGGGAGGAAGGAGCAGGCGGTATATACAGAGATTGTTGAGCAGTCATTTCAGGTGTTCTCCGTGGATCCTGTGTTGGAGGAGATTGGAAGATGAAGCGGCTACTTGTGCTTGTTCCCATGATGGCAATGCTGTTTGGATCAATCGCGCACGCAGACGAACCGGCCTGGTATCAGAACTTCAAGATCAGCGGCAATGTATTTGGAGATGTTTATTGGGTTGCCAAGGATCACAACAAGGATATAGAAGGGTCTAACGGATACTGGATTCGTCGCGTCTATTTGACCTTCGATCCGAAAATCACCGATACGATATCGGGACGCCTGCGCTTCGAGGCCTCGTCCGCGGGTGATTTCACTACCAGCGCGAACATGGTCCCCTTCGTGAAGGACGCCTATGTGCAGTGGAAGCTCGCTTCCCAAGAGTTGTACATTGGCCTTTCCGGCACCCCGACCTTCGATCTGGTCGAAAGTGAATGGGGCTACCGGCCCGTGGAAAAGACGCCGCTGGACCTGTGGGGTTATGGATCGTCACGGGACTTTGGTCTGGCGCTGAAGGGCAAGGCGCTGGACAAGAAACTGCTGTACCACGCCATGCTGGGCAACGGGTCGGGGACGAAGGGCGAGACGGATCAGGGCAAGAAGGCCATGGCTGCGATCGGTTTTGCGCCGACGGAGTCCTTCCTGGTGCAGGCGTACGTGGACTTCGAGAACCGGCCTGGAGACACCAATCGCAAGACCTATCAAGTATTTGCCGGGTTCAAGGGGGGCTGGGGCCGTGTGGGTGCGCTCGCCGCCCGGCAGACGCGTGACAGCGCCGATGGCGAGGATGTGGACCTGGATCTCGTGTCGCTCTACGGGGTGGTCAACACGAGCGATAATTCGAGTCTGCTGGCGCGGTACGACAAGACGCTGGACGTGATTCCGGGTGCGGACAAGATCAGCTACTACACCTTCGACAAGTCGTCAAAGTCGAACCTGTTGATAGTCGGCTGGGACTATCGCGTCCACAAGCGCTTTAGCGTCATTCCGAACGTGTCCTACGCGTTCTACGATGCGGAGGGTGATGCCGAGGCCCCCGACGATGACATCATTGCCAAATTGACGTTTTCTCTGTCATTCTGACCGCCGCTCCCCCCACTCCAGCCCTCCCCCCGCCGCGAGCGGGGGGAGGCTCCCGGGTCGCCGCGCGCTTTCGTCGTACGGGAGCCCCTCTCCTGGCGCGCCGGGCGGAGGGGCCCGAGTGAGCATTGCTTGGGACACCTGGCCCGCCTCCCGACAGCGCTCATGGCACATCCCCGCGCAAGCTCGGGTTGATGCGGCAACCGGGCAGGTCGCGGCTGAAGGTGTTGGCGAGCGGAAACTCGCCAACGAGCTCGGCGGGCGGGTGAAAGAGCCCGCGCAACAGATCGACGAGCGCGAAGGCTGCGGGCTTCAGGCGCAGCGACAGGAGCAACGACGCGAACCTGACGAGCTCGATGGCCAGGAAAGCGTACTTGCTGCTGTGGACGACGTGGTCGTTCACATAGAGCGTCCGCGAGCGAAGCGTGGGCGGAAGAGACTTGTCCAGTACGCCAAGCGGATCTTTGGCAAGGATGTGAACGCCGTTCCACCACCCATCCTTGGCTGCGCGCTGATCCGCTTCCTTCATGTTGTCGGGGTGACATGGTGCATAATATTCGCAAACCAGCTTCAAGTCCTCGTGCGTGGCGAGGAAGTCCCGGCTGGCGAGCCGCACATGGCGGTAATTGCAGTCGTCCACAACGATGACCGCGGTGTCTGAAAGATACTGCCTGGCAAGCATGAGACACATGAGCTGACTGCGGTAGTCGTGAGGGCCGTCGATGAACAGTAGACCGATGCGGCGGTCTCCAACGTGCCGGCCGAGCTCCTCCAGTGCGTCTTCGTAGTCCTCGTTGATGATGGTGACGTTGTCGAGCCGATTCGCGGCGGCGCGTGACTCCACGATCCGGAGGTTCCGCTTTTCCGGGTCGTGCGAGGCGAAGTTGTCGATCCCGTACGCGGGAGCGGCGGGAATGGCGCTGGCGACCGAAATTAGAGTGAGACCTTGGAAGACGCCGATCTCCAGGTAGCACCCGCCGTTTAGCTCCGCCTGATACCTCGCGAGCCGCTGCAGCGCGCCGAGCAGCTTTGCGCCCGAAAAGCCGGTGAGACCGGCGGTTTGCTTGAGAATGCCATGGGCGTCCGCTTCGCGAACGAGCTCGAGAATGGTGCGGAAATGTTGAATGTTCACGGCAGTTGCAACAGCTCCTTGATCAGGGCGCCGTCCGCGACGGCGGAAACGCGCGCCGGCGAGTGCCGGCCGATGTCTTTTTCTGGGCAGCTTACCACCGGGCGCCGAATCGGAGTAGGCGGCCGGGAGGACTTGTTGCGCGCGCTCGCGCGCGTCAAGCTACGGTTCATGTTTTTGCGGAAAGGGAGGCGACGCGAGGGGCGCGAAACGCGGAACGGAACATGAAGGTTCGGTCTCACATTCTCGAGATCCACCCGGCACTGCTGCTGCTCGGCAGCTTTCTGGGGGCGATCGCCATCGGCACGGGGCTGTTGGCGCTGCCCGTTTCTACCCGCACGGGGACCATTGCCCTGATCGACGCGCTGTTCACGGCAACATCCGCGGTATGCGTCACGGGTCTGGCAGTGGTGGACACGGGTAGTTTCTTTAGTGCCTTCGGGCAGCTCGTGATTCTCGCGCTGATCCAGGTTGGCGGACTCGGCGTCATGACCATATCCGTGATGCTCTTTTCGCTGGCCGGCAGGGCGATTCCCTTCCGGCACCGTATGATCATGCAGGACGTGTTCGCGCACACGCCTCGGCGAGACATCCTGAAGCTGGTGCGCAGCGTCGTTCTGGTGACGCTCGCGGTGGAGGGGATCGGCGCGATCTTGCTCGCCTACCACTGGAGCCGGGAGATGCCGCTGCCGCAAGCGATCTACCACGGCGTATTCCATGCCGTCTCCGCCTTTTGCAATGCCGGGTTTGCGCTCTATCCGGACAGCCTCGTGCGCTACGCTGACAACGCGTTGCTCGTCCTGACCATGTCCGGGCTCATCGTCATCGGAGGTATCGGCTTTCCCGTCCTGTTCGATCTGGGGCTGGCGCTACGGGCGCGCCACCGGCCGCAGCGGCGCCTTGCCGTGCAAACCAAGACTGTTCTGATCACCACCGCGGTGCTGATTGGGATCGGGGCGCTGATGTTCGCGCTGCTGGAGAGCCACTCCGCGGCAGGCGGCGAGGGGTGGCAAACGCGGGTGCTGACCGCGCTCTTTCAGTCGATAACGTGCCGTACCGCCGGGTTCAATACCACCGACATCGCCGCCTTGCGAGAGGCGACGCTGGTGCTGATGATTTTCTTGATGTTCGTCGGCGCCTCACCGGGCTCGTGCGGCGGCGGCGTGAAGACGACGACGCTCGCTCTCATCGTCATGTTCACGCTCAGCCGGATCCGCAAGTTGCGGCGGGTGAACATGTTTCGCCGGAGCATCCCGGCCGAGACGGTGACGCGCTGCATCTCGCTGCTGCTGGTCTCGATCGGGATCCTGATTTCGATTGTATTTCTGCTCTTGGTGGGTGACGCGATCGTGGCGGGCAGCGAAGTCGGACCGCGACACGCCTTTCTCCCATTCTTCTTCGAGACGGTGTCTGCCTTCGGGACCGTGGGCCTGTCCATGGGGATCACGCCGGCGCTCACGCTGTGGGGCAAGCTCCTGATCATCGCCATGATGATTCTCGGGCGGGTAGGCATTCTCACCTTCTCCTATGTCGTCGTGGGAAAAGCCGGGACGTTGGGTCTCGAATACGCCGAAGAAAACCTCATGATTGGATGATCGGAACATGAAATCCAGGCGTTTTGTGGTGATCGGCCTCGGCAACTTCGGGTTTTTCGCAGCAAAATCGCTCTATGAGGAAGGCAACGAGGTGCTGGCCATCGACGCCGATCGCGGCCGCGTGCAGGCGATCGGTGACCACTGTACCGAGGCGATTGTCCTTGATGCTACGGATCGAGGGTCCTTACGGGCGCTGGGGCTCGAGTCCGCGGACGGCGTGATTGTGTCGACCGGCGCAAAGATCAGCACGAGCATTCTGGTCTGCCTGTACCTGCAGGAGCTCGGGGTCAAGAAGATCCTGGCAAAGGCGCAGGATGAAGATCACGGAAAGGTGTTGCGGCGGGTCGGCGCGACGGAGGTTATCCACCCCGAGCGCGAGATGGCGATGCGGGTCGCGCGGGGGCTGTCGCGCCCAAACGTGCTCGACTTCATCCCGCTGTCCGAGGAGTTCGATCTCATTCAGATCGGCCCGCCCGCGGCATTCATCGGGCGTAGCCTGGCCGAGCTCAATCTCCGCGCCAAATACAACGTCCACATCATCGCGATCAACGAGCTCGTGCCGGAGAATTTCGTCCTGGCCCCACCGGCCAGCTTCGTGATCAAGGACAGCGACGTGCTAATCATGCTTGGCAAGTCGGTGGATCTCAAGCGGATCAAGGAGCTGGCCTGAGGGCAAGCCGCGAGGTCACGGTTTCCTGTCGGCGAGAATCTCGCGAACAGAGAGCCGAAATGTCTTGAGTCGGCGCGAGATGACGTGGCGGCTAACTCCGAGGTGCTCTGCGGCCGCCGCTGCTGAACCGTGTTTGCTTATGGCATCGCGGAGTTGGGAGCCGGTCAGGTTTTGCCGAGGATCTCCGCCGACGCGCTGGACCTCGTGCACCGTCAACCCGACCTTCTTGAGCTTCCACACGAGCACGTCGCGTGTGATGCCGAGATGCCGTGCGGCGGTGGCCGCGTCTCCGTGCGTGAGAATCGCCTCCTGAATTTCCGCGAGCGAAATCGCCGGCCGCTCGGAACGGCCGTTGCTGCGCGTGTTCGCGGCGCCGTGGCGGTCATTTTGCACGTGATACAGGAGATTGAGGTTCCGCGACGCGATCGCCGTGACGCTCTCCGCAATGCGCGCGTCCAGGGAAGTGAAGGGCATATCGGCGCGCCGGTCCAGGTAGGCCACGCCGTAGAACCGCCGGCGCAGCGCGCCTTCAGTCACCTCCCAGATGAAAATCGGCAGCGAAAGCACGTGTCGGATATGCTGCCGAATGACGCTCAACGTCTTGATGTCGAGCGGCTTTTCCCGGGTGGTGTGGAGCTTCTGCTGCAGGGCGCGGGCGAGCTCCAGGACCGTGCGCGACAGGCTCGCGCCGATCTTGCTGGCCTCGAGCTCCAGTCCATCCGCCGAATAGACTCGCCAGGATTCGTCGTCGTGATAGATCGCCACGCACGCGGTATCGGCGTTTACCGCTTCCTTCAGCATGCGCGCGGTGTCGCTGATCGCCGCCCGCCAATCGGGACGGGCGAGGTAGTCCTGACTCATGAGATCGAGCAGGACCTGGAGATGGATAGCGGAGAGCCGGCTCGGGGAATCCTCGGCGTAGGTTGCTTCGGGAGCTTGATCGGAGTCCGACACGGACAAGCTGATCCTCCTTCCTCGCTGCGGGACGTCGCGTGCACGTGATGACTGAACAAACCGCATGGCGTTGGGCTACTACCGCATTGTGGCCGAAAGCGGAACACGAGCGCAACCACGTGTAGGTGCGGGCGGTGTCGGACTTCTTGCGCAAGTATTTGTCGCAAACTTGCGGGCGCGGCCGCCGCTGACCGCGGCAGGGGGCGAATCCGACGGAATGAACGCAGCCACGAAGGTGACGCGGCCAGGCACGGCGATTGCAACCCCGGGACGCTGTCAGAATAACTTCCCATCGCTCCGGAGACGTGCCGTCATGGCCATCCTGCAAAGCACCCGAAAGAAAGCATCCGCTCTGGCCGCCGCTGCCTTGCTGAGCGCTGCCACGTCCGCATGGGCGTCGCCGCCGGCACCGGCCTATGACTTCGACTTCACCTCCAAACCCGTGTCGGCGCGGAGCATCGCCACCGAGGACCACTGGTCCGCCTCTCACCCGCTCGGCACACTGCACATCCCGGCGGGGAAGAGATCGCTGCTGCCGATCCTCGTCTTCCCTGGCCTGGAAGCGAGCGATCGCGACTACTCCGTGGAGGTCTGGGTGCGGGGTGGCGACCCGCGCGTAACGTTCGACGGCAAGTCGGCGCTTTCCTTCCAGGGTCGACTGAGCCGCGGCCGGGCAGACCTCCAGCTTCCCATCACACTCGACCAGCGCTTCAAGTCCGGTATCTCCACGATCGAAGCGCGGCTGACCGTGCGCGGCGAGCCGCGCTCTGAGCGCACCAAGATTCACTTGGTGGTGGCAAACAGCGTAGCCACCCCCATGACCTCGCGACAGGCTCACCAATACATCAAGTCGCTGGGTCTGCCGGCGGTCGCGCGCGCGGCGGGCGACGCCTCGACCGCGGGAGAGCTCGCGTTTCCGTTCGACCAGTTCGTGGCCGAAGCCGCCCGGTCGGTGGCACCAATTTCGGTCGGCTCGGGCGCTTCCGCCGCCGCGCCGGCGGCGCTCGCGGACCGCACCGCAGAGGTCATGCCGCGACAGGCCCCGGCGGCACGCGTAGCGGCCCAGACGCCTGACGCCACTATCGACAACGGCGACTGACAACGAACCCACGACGGAGGACACGGATTATGAACACCTGGCGAGTGACAATGGCAAGCCTCATCCTGGCCCTGGCCGCGACCCCGGCATTGGCCTCGATCTCCTTCACGGTGAAGGGAACCCTGGTCTACGACGATCAGCGCGAAGACGGCCGCTTCTCGTGGCACGGCGGCAGTGAGACGGACGGCACGACCAACTACATCGGGCAACATCGCGGGAGAGTCCTCATCTACGACGACGATACCTACTCCGGCGACGACTACATCTGC
>JACPHN010000097.1 GCA_016188575.1 Candidatus Schekmanbacteria bacterium | reverse complement strand
CGCGCCGGTCACGGTCTCGAGGGGTTCGACCAGGGCATCGGCAACGCGGAATTCGTCCCCCCCCCGAAACCATGATAAGCCCAATCGCTCCCGCGACCGCAAGACGCGCCCGCCGCCCGGCCCCGCGCCGCCACGCCACCGCCAGGACCGCTGCCAACGCGATCAGCAGCGCCCCAAGCGCCGTGCCGGAGATCCCCACATACACTTGCGACAAGGACACCGCGATGCCGGTATGGTCCGCGGCGCCGCCAGGTAGGCGTGCCCGGAAATCGCCGTCGCCGGCCCCGCCGCGGCCGCGCTCCCTGCCAACAACGTCATCCACGCGGAGCTCGCCGCGCCAGAAACCCACGCCTCCCGCCGCCAATCCGTGCGATCCAACATGCCCTCCCCCTGCCCTGCCCGACCTGGTCGATTTCTCCAATCGTCTCCAGCCAGGCTACGCGCGCGCTCCTCGGCTGTCAAGGCGCGGAGCAGGATCTCAGTTCACTGCCCGTCCGACGTCGACGCGATAGCGCCCCCTCCGGACGTCTTTCAGGGGTAGGTGTTTCAGGCGGCTGCTCTCTCCGGTTGTCTGTCGGCGGTTTTGGGCGGCGTGGATGACATGAAAACAGCAGCAATGGCGCCACGCCAGTGGCCCTGTGGACCGCCACCCGGTGCTTGATGTCAGTGGTGTGCCAGGAGCCGTTCTTGCCCTGATCCGAAACCTGGCGGTGAGGCGCAAAGCGGCATGAAAAACAACGCCCCATCTCTGCTCCTTCAAGACGCGCATGGCAGGCCGCTCTTACACAGCGGCGGGATGAGCCGTTGCGCAACTCGTGCGCCTTCCGAGCGTGTCGCGGAGACCCCGCGAGCAAGGTCAAGCAACTCCCGGGAAATAGACTACCGGCGGCGAAAGCCTGCGGCGATGCGGTTGACCGAGCGGGACACACCCACATTCTGCCAACGCCTGATTTCTCAACATGAAGCATCGTTGCGGGACGCGCGGGCCGCAAGCGGGTGGAGGGACGGAAGGGGCGCTGTGGCGTCGACGTCGAGCAGGTGGTGGATTCAGGCCGCCATGCACCCTGGCAATTACCCCCCCGCCAACACTATCCTGGGGGCGATTAGCGCTCAGAGCGCTCACGTTTCCGGCAAAGAAGGAGACTACCTGATGGACAGAAGCCGCAGTATCGAGCTGTTGAACCTGGGCGTCGCCGACGAGCTTCAGGCGGTTCACCAGTACATGTATTTTCACTTCCACCTCGCGGATCAGGGATACGGTCGGCTGTCCATGCTCCTCAAGCGCTCCGCAATCGACGAGATGGGGCACATCGAGGTGCTGTCGGAGCGAATTTTGTTTCTCAAGGGCGACGTCGTCCTGAAGGCCGCGGCGCCGGTCGAGCCGATTCGCGACCCGGAAGCGATCCTGCGCAGGGCTGCCGAGATGGAAAGCCAGGCGATCGGCCAATACAATACGGTTGCGCGGGAGTGCGCCCAGCTCGCGGATTCCGCGTCCAAGCAGATTTTCGAGCGGCTGGTGCAGGATGAGGAGCGTCACTTCGATCTCTTCGACAAGCAGCTCGAGCACATCCAGCGGTTTGGCGAGCGGTATCTCGCGTTGCAATCGTTTGACAACACCGCTACGCAAGAGGGTGGAGGAGCCAAGCCCGAATAGGCGGGTAACGCGACACTCAGCCGGGCGGGTGGGTGCCCGTCAGAGGCCGCCGGAGGCCGTTGCGTTCTTGACACCTTCGCGCGGCACGAGTACCCTCCCGCGAGGTAACCGAGGAACCCATTTTCAAGGCAGGCGGGCATGAGCGATCTCGTCCGAGACCTGAGCACGATCCGCGCCCAGCCGGGTACCGGCGCGCGCGGTCAAAGTATCATTCAAAAAGGCCTGATGATCACCGGCGAGATCAAGGGCGAGGGGGATGTGCGCATCGAAGGTGAGATGGATGGCGACATCGTCATCCAAGGTTCCTGCACCGTGGCTGAATCCGGGGTCGTGAAGGGAAACGTATCCGGCGAGTCTGTGCAGGTTGCCGGCAGTCTTACCGGAAACACGACCGCCACCAAGTCGGTGGAGATTCTGGGAACCGGCCGCATCTCGGGAGACATCACCGTTCCCAACATTGCGATCGCCGACGGCGCTTCCGTGAATGGCCGGGTGACGGTCGGCACGTTCCGAAGCTGAACGACGATGCCGGATACCGTTCTTTCCGCAAGCAACCTCGAAGAGGCGGGTCTGCGGTTGTTCAAACGCGGCAAGGTGCGCGACGTGTACGAGCTGGACGCGGACACGCTGTTGCTCGTCGCCACCGACCGCATCTCTGCCTTTGATTGCATGCTCGCGCCGCCGATTCCCGAGAAGGGCAGAATCCTCACGGAAATCTCCGAATACTGGTTTCCTCGCCTGGAGGGGATCGTTCCCAACCACGTGCGCAAGGCAAAGCCGTCCGCTTGGCCGGCGCTGGTGGAACGTTTTGGCGAAGATCTCGCGTACCGCAGTCTGGTCGTGTCGCGTGCGGACGTCGTGCCGGTCGAATGCGTGGTCCGCGGCTACCTCACCGGGTCCGCGTGGCGCGAATACCGCGAGCACGGGACGGTAAACGGCGAGCTGCTGCCGCCAGGGCTGGAGCGCTTTGCGCGGCTGCCGGCGCCCTTGTTCTGCCCGACGACCAAGGCGCACATCGGCCACGACGTGCCGCTGTCTCCGGCCGCGCTCGTGGAGCTTGTCGGCGCCGATCTCGCGCAGCGGCTCGAAGACGCGGCAATCAGCATCTTCTCGTACGCCCAGTCGCTGGCGGAGAAGGCGCGACTGGTACTGGTCGACACCAAGTTCGAGTTCGGCTATGTCAACGGCGTCTTCACGCTGGTCGACGAGGTCTTGACGCCGGATTCCTCCCGCTTCTGGCCGGCGGAATCCTACGTTGCTGGCGAAGGTGGCGTGCACTGGGACAAGGAGTACGTGCGCGCCTATCTGGAATCAACGCCCTGGGCGAAGACCGACCGCACGGTGCCGCCTCCACCGCTGCCGCACAAGGTAGTCGAGGAGCTGCGGCGGCGATATGCGGCGCTTCGCGACCGACTGCTGGAAGCCGATTGAGCCGCTTGGGTCGGTCGAGCTCGCAAGGCGGCGCCGCCCAAAGGAGACCACGCTCTTGAGCCAATGC
Source organism: Candidatus Schekmanbacteria bacterium (assembly GCA_016188575.1). Taxonomy (GTDB): domain Bacteria; phylum CSSED10-310; class JACPHN01; order JACPHN01; family JACPHN01; genus JACPHN01. The sequence continues at coordinate 71,453 of JACPHN010000097.1, read as the reverse complement.
CGCGAATGCGACGCGCCGTTGCGGGAGGGTGCAAACTTTTGCCATGCATGCGGTACTGCCCAGCGAGACGACTGTCCACACTGCCGGCGACCGCTCTTGCCGCAGGCTAATTTTTGCGACTTCTGTGGCATGCCCATCGACATTGTCGCCATTGCCGCCCTGGGGGACGGGCGAAACCCCCTACTCCCCGCGCACGTCGTCCGGAGCCGCCGCGAGCTTGCCTGGCCCGGTGAGCGCCCCGGCGCGCCTCCTTTCTCCGAACCGCTGCACGCGCCCGGCAATCCCGCGCTGCGCCGCGGCATGGCACTTTTTTTCAGTCGTTTGGCCGAGCGATCGCCGGCAGTGTTGGCCATCCTTGCCGGTGTGTCCGTCACGTTCGTTCTCTTCACGAGCCTCGGCAAGGCAGCGCTCTTCCTGTCGCTGCCGATCGTTTTCGTCGTCATCATGATCTCGATCTCGCTGCGCATCTGGAAAAGCGGCGCCCGCGAATAAGGGCGGGGGAGCACGTGAAGATATTCGTGGTTGGAGCAGGGCGACTCGGTCGGGCGCTGATCGCATTTTTTGCGCAAGGCGGGCATGAGATTGTCGGTGCCAGCAACCGCACCGCCGCAGGCGCGGCCGCTGCTCGCGAACGCACCGGGGTGGACGCGGTCGTATCGAGCAGCCCTGTGCTCCCCGCCGCGGTCGACATGGTATGGATCACGGTCCCGGATCGCAACATCGCGTCGGTGGCGGCGGCCATGCACGCACAGTCGCCGATTCCCCCTTCCACGGTGCTCGTGCATGCGGCGGGTGCCCTGCCGGCGGCGGTGCTACGCAACGCGGTGCCCTCCGCCGGCGGCGTCGCGGCCGCGCACCCACTGCAGACGTTTGCCGACAGCCGTCGCGGACCGCAGATGGCGCGCGAGGCGGTCTGGTTCCTCGAAGGGGACGCGGAGGCCCAGTCGCGGGTGCGTGAGTTGCTGCACGGTTGCGGAGCGCGCACCAGGCCTCTGCCAACTAAGGACCGGGCGCTCTATCACGCGGCCGCCGTGCTCGCGTCAAACGCCCTCGTTGCCCTGGCGAGCGCAGCCACGCGTGCGCTCGGGCCAGTGGGATTGGGTCGCGAGGAGGCGCTCGCGGCGCTACTGCCGCTCATGAGCGCGGCCGTGCGGAACCTGGCGGCGGAAGGCCTGCCGCGAGCCCTCACTGGCCCCATTGCGCGCGGCGACGCGGCCGTCGTGGCCGCCCACGTGCGCGCGCTCGCCGCCGTCGTCCCCGACGTGCGCGAGGCATACACCGTGCTTGCCAAGGAGACGGTTCGGCTGGCAAGAGAGCTCGGCGAGGCCAGCGCCGAGGAGCTCGACGCCGTCTCTGCGGCGCTTACCTCGATTCCTGCCAGGATACAGGCGCCATGATCCCCGTCCCGCACCTGTCGATCATCGTCCCGGCGTACCGAGAGGAGCGCCGAATCGGCGAGTCTATCCAGAAGATCGCCCAGTTCCTGCTATCACAGGACTACGCGAGCGAGCTCATCGTCGTGGATGACGGTAGCACCGACGACACGGCCCGGGTTGCCGCGCTCGCCGCCCGTGCGGCCGCTGCGAGCCCTCGGCTTGCGTTTGCTCTGCTCGTAAACGGCCGCAATCGCGGCAAAGGCTTCTCGGTGCGCCGCGGCATGCACGCCTGTAGCGGCGACTTTGCCCTGTTCACCGACGCCGACCTGTCGACGCCCATTGAGGAATGGGACCGCTTCGCGCACCGCCATGATGCCGGTGCCGACGTCTGCATCGGCTCGCGGGCGCTCGCGGACTCCACCATAGAGCTGCATCAGAGCTGGGTTCGCGAGCACATGGGCAAGACCTTCGGCGCCTTGAAGGCGCTGGCTGGTCTCCACGGGATTCCGGACTCACAGTGCGGATTCAAAAGTTTCAATCGCCGCGCCCGTGAGCTGCTGTTCTCTCGACAGCGCCTCGACCGTTTCGCGTTCGATGTCGAGCTCCTGCTGCTCGCGCAGCACCTGCAGTTGTGCGTCGAGCAGATTCCGATTCGCTGGCGCAACTCGGCGGCGACTACCGTGAACCCGGCACGGGATTCCGCCCGCATGATCATCGATCTGGCCAGAATCCGCCGCGGTTTCCGGCGTCACCTCTACCGGCTCCCGCCCGCGGTCCCGAGCTGATAGAGCCGGGTCTGGCCTTGCGCGAACGACACGGGAAGCGGCCGTAACTTCTCCTCCGCCGCCGCCCCGTAGGTGGTGCGCTCCGTCTCGCCGAAGACGACATAATCGCTGCCGAACGGCTCCAGGAGGCGCCTCATTTCCTCCAGGTCAGGAGCTTTGTAGGCGCGTTCGACGAGCGACTCGCGGTCGCGTGCCACGGACCAGTCATTGCGCCACAGCGCCTCGTGCTGGGACCATCCGAGCACCGTCTGGCGGCCCGTGTTGGCGCTGATGCGTCCCGCGTACTGGTACGGCTTGCCAACGGCCTCCAGCAGGGTGGCTTCGGGCGGAAGGTGGTCGTCGATCCACAAGGCCAGGGCGTAATCCTCGCCGTGGTAAAACTGCATGTGACGCATGCCATCCAGCGAGAGCGGCTGGTCCGTGGCGGCGCCCAGCGGTCCGAGCGCCGGAAAGACCAGAGCTCCAAGGGCCAGCACGCCGACCGCGGTTTTCACGTCGAGAACCCAGGCGTGCCAGTATCGAGCGATGATGGCGGCACCGCTGATCCCGAGCAGAACCCACGCCTGGAAGTGAAATTTGAATACCGTATTCATGCGCGCCAGTGCATCGCCGTAGAAGTCCTTCATGTAGACGACTTCGCACCCGAGCAGGATCGCCAGCCCGAGCGACGACAACAGCCACGTGAAGCGCTCGCGCGTGGATTCCCCGAACGCCGCGACGAGCCGTTGAGCGGCCAGTGCCAGGAGCGCAAAGATCATCGCCGCCACTACCCCGTTCGCGGCGGTCGCGACGAGCGCGCCGAGCACCAGCAGCGCGATCGCTGCGTGCAGGAGCGCGGCGCGCTCGCGTGCAGGCAACTCGCGCTCGCGGCGCAACGCCTCCGAAAGGGGGCGCAGCAGCTCGACGCCGTGGACCAGCAAGAAGAAGCCCATGACGATCAGGAACGGGAACAGACCCGACCGCAGCTCCGCGGGCACCAGACGCAGGCCCTGCCCTTGCGGCGTGAACCCGAGATAGAACGGAAGGTAAAACACCGGTCCGATGATGACGGAAATCCCCAAAGTCCTGGCGCGTGCGCCGCGCCAACACAGGGCGGTCGCCAGGCCGAGAAGAGTGTAGGACGGCACGTCCCAGGCGTTCATGAATCCGAGACCGCCGGCCAGCAGCGCTACCGGGAGCTCGTCGCCCAGGAGCCGGCCGGCGCAGCGACCGCGGAAGCGTGGCGCGAGCGCTCGGGAAAGGTAGCAGCCGAGCAAGACGATGACGTAGGGCAAGGCGTGCAGGTGGGGATGGAGGTCCGCCCACAGAAACGAAAAGAAGGGAAACTCGTTGATCGTGTCCTTGATGACGCGCGTCGCGCCGAAGATGTCGATGTTTCCGGGGCCGTGCGTACCGCCGAGCAGTTGCCCGAAAACGTGGTAATTGCCGAAGCAACACACCACCAAAGACGCGGCGAGCCCGCCGCGAAACCGCCGGGTCAGTGTCGCCCCCACCGCCGCCGTCGCCGTCACGGTCAGCGCGAACTGCGTCGCCACGCTGAGATTGTAGGCGATGCGAAACGGCACTCCGGAGAGGTGCGCGAGCATCGCGGACAGCAGATATCCGAAGTAGTAGTAGTTGATTACCCCTCCAGAAAACCACGGGTCGTGGGGCGGGAACGTCTCGCTCGTGCGCACGCCGTTGAAAAACGCGGCGTCCATGAATTTCTCTGCACCCCAGATGTCCGGGTTGGTGGCGCGAATGAGCACGAAAAGCGCAAAGCTCGACGCAAACAAGGCCTCGTACGCGAGGACGCCGCGCAGGTGCACCGTTGGGAATCGCCAACGCGGCGGCCGCGCCGCTACCCGCAACGCCAGGCGGCACACCGCCGGCAGCAACGCGCCGGCCAGCGCAAGTCTGAGCACCTGGGGATTGAACGGCAGAATCCCCGCCGAACCGCCGAGCCAGACGAAGTATCCAAAGACGAAGACTCCCAGGGCCCGATAGGTGCCGGTGCGCTCGGGTGCCGCGAAGCCTCGCAGTACCCAGGGGCCAAAGGTGCTCGCCACCAGGCCGAGCGCCGCGAGCACCGCATACCAGCGGAGAATGAGCAGTGAGGTCTGCACGGTCAACGCGTTTCGGCCGCGCCCATCAAGGAAATGCCACCGTCGATGCACAGGAGCTGGCCGGTGATGTAGCCGCTGTCCGGACCGACCAGAAACAGGACGGCGTCGGCAATCTCGCCTGGCTGCCCGAAGCGCTCCATCGGGACGTTGGACCGCAGCTTGGCGAGAACGTCCTCGGGGACGTCCTTGAGCATTTCCGTGCGCACCACTCCGGGCGCGATGGCATTGACCAGAATTCCGAACCGGCCCACCTCGATGGCCAGGGTTTTCGTCAGGCTGAGCAACCCGCCCTTCGAAGCGCTGTACGCGGCCTGGCCGATCCGCCCGCTCAGTGCGCTCGGGGAGATGACGTTGACGATCCTGCCGCGCCGCTGGCGAATCATTGCGCGAATCGCCCGGCGGGAGCACAGAAACGGGCCGGTAAGATTTACGGCCAGGAGCCGGTCCCAGTCCTCCAGCTTCATCATCGGCGCGAGAGCGTCCTTGAGGACCGCCGCATTGTTGACGAGGATGTCGCAGGTGCCATAAGCGGCGAGGTGGCGATCGAACACGGCTTCGACGTCTTCGGATCGCGAGACGTCGGCCTGCTCCACGCGGACTTGCAAACCGGCAGCCGCCGCCCATTCCGAAAGCTCCGTCGCGGCCCTGGTCTCGGAACGGAACACCGCGGTCACGCGCGCGCCGGCCAGCGCCAGTCTTTCGGCAATGGCGCGTCCGATACCTCGCGTGCCGCCCGTGACGACCGCAGCGGAATCTCTCAGATCGACTATTGATGCCGCCATGCTTTCCTCTCGATCACGCGTACCCACCGGTCCAGTATGGGAGGACCGTTCCCTACTTCAGGCCGGTTGTCCGAGAATCTCTACCGCTCGCTGAATTTCAGGCGTGTCGCCACAGCTCAGCACGCGTGCCCGACGGTCCGTCCAACGCACCAAACGTCCCAGGTTTTGGCCGGGACCCACCTCGCAATACGTTAGGCAGCCCTGAGCGGCGAGCATGGCGACGCTGTCAGCGAAGCGCACCGGGGCCGCGAGCTGGCGCGCGAGATACTCCCGAATCTCGGCACGGGACAGTAGCACTCGAACCGCTGCTGCGTCAATTACCGGAACCTCTGGATCGCCAATCTCCAAGGTGCTGGCAAACTGAGCGAACGCTGCGGCAGCCTCGTGGACGAGCGGACTGTGGTAGGCGAGCCGATACGGCAGGCGCTTGATCGCGAGCGCTCCATGGTTCGCCAGCACGGCCTCGGCGCGGCTGAGGCTCTCCACATCTCCCGCGAGAATGTGCTGTCGGCTCGCGTTCCAGTGCGATATTACCAGGGTGCCTTGCGCCCCCTGGCCTGGCGCGCTTCCGCAAGCTCTCGCCACCGCGTCGGCCAACTTCTCCGGCGGCACCCCGATCACCGCGGTCATGCCGGAGCGCGGTCCGGCCATTGCCGCCGCGGAGAGCAGCTCGCCGGCGCGCCAGACGCAGCGCAGGCCGTCCGCGAACGACAGGCAGCCCGCGGCCGAGAGCGCCGCGTAGACGCCGGAGCTGTAGCCGAGCACGGCAGCGGGCGGCGGAAGGGTGCGCCGCAGGCAACGGAGCGCGAGCATGGCGCACAGGTGCATTGCCGCTTGCACCAGCACCTCATCACCGAGACCGGCCGGACCGCCAGCCGCGGCCACGCGTTCCGCGTGCGCGAGCAGCCTTTCCGCCGAGCACCCGATCGTGGCCTTACACCCCGCGGCCTCGTCCTCGCCTAGAGCCGAAAGCAGCGATGCCGGCATCGCCGGCTGCTCGCTCCCCTGGGAGGGGAAGAGAAAGGCCACGTGCCCGGCGCGGAGCAGCGGCGACACGGGCTCCGCCGGATCGCGCCGCGGGTGCTCCTCCCATACCGCGCCGCGGTTGGGGGGTGCGGAAGCGGCGCTCTTGCCTTCGTTACGCGTACTCATACCCGTCTGCCTTCTGAAGGAGCGTCAGGTACTTCGGCTCGACGCCCTCGAGGTCGTGGCCGGCGGAGAGGACGTGCGTATCGAATCGCGCCGTCTCGATCTCGATCGTGCTCACCGGCGCCCATCGGATGAGCCGCCTCGTCCAGGCCTCGACCTGCCGGACGCGGCTCTCGAGCGACGGAGGGAGCCACCCTTCGGGCCGCCGCCGATTCGCGAACCGGGGCGCGCGGTGCCGGACCTTGCGGGAGCGCCGTCCGCGCCGGGTGGCACGCCATGAGCGGGCGCCGTTCGCTATCGAGCACGAACACTCGGTTCTGCATCGTTTCAACTGCCGCTGGAAACTGGAGCGGCATCGCTCGTGACACTGTCCCCGCGCACGATTGCGAGCAACCGCTCGCCGTATCGGCGCACGAGCTCAGGGGAGATGTCGTGGTCCCGGAGCAAGCTCTCGCAGCTCTGCGGTGAGCGCCGGGCCAGGTCAGCGAGCGCCCGATTGCCGAATCCCATGATGACTTCAAGGTTGCCCTCGTTGCCGAGCGCCGTTCGCCAGGCCAGCAGGCGCTGCAGGCGCATCTGAGCTTCGTGGTCATGACAGCGCTTGGCAAACCGCCGCTCGAACGCATTGCGCGCCGGCCTGACATAGTGGTGCACCGCTTGCAGTGCGCGCTGCTGGGCCTCGTCGAGAACGGTCTCGAGCTGCCGTTCGCGAAGCACAGGAAGCAAGCGGCCGCGCAGCGCCGGCAACACGAAGGCGTCCAGAGCGGCGTAGCAGGCCTGACTTCGCGCCAGCGGGCGGCGGCACCAATTCGACGAGGCGAGCTGCTTGCCCATGTGCAGATTGTCGAGGTAGCGCTCCGCCAGGTCGCGCAGATTGGGCGTCGCTTCCCCAATGAGCGTCGCGGCGATCATGGTGTCGAAAAACACCTCGGGAATCACGCCGCACAACCGCTTCACGACAATGAGGTCGTTGCGGCCGTCGTGAAGCACGACGGGCTCGGCATTCGCAAACAAGGCACTAAAGACTTGCGTGGGATCGACCTGCAGAGAGTCGACGAGCCACGCCTTGATGCCGTCAGAAACCTGAACAAGCGCGAGTCGGCAGTCGTGGACGCCGGTCAGCGTAAGCTCGACATCCAACCCCCAGGCGCCGCGGTCCGCAGCAATTCGGCCGCACAACGCCGCGACCTCGCGTGGCGTCGACACGATCTCGAACGCCGGGCACGTGGGCTTCTCGCGGGACTGATCCAAGTTTCGCCCTAGCGATGGGGGTTGTTATTTGTGTTGCTTGATGGTAGTGCCGCACGCGTGTTCAAAGCAACGACGTCCAGACGAGCTGCGGCAAGGGGCGAAGGTCGGGTGACGGGCGGCCATGCCGGCGATCCTGCTCGTGTCCAGTCGCGGCGATCACGGTAACGGATAGGAAACGAGCATGCCATGCACATTCCACGACACGGGCTTTGCCGGGCTGACGCTGATCGAGACCAAAGTCTTCGATGACGACAGAGGGTACTTTCTGGAAGCGTACAAGGAGCACGAGTTCAGCGCCGCGGGTATTGCGGTGCAGTTCGTGCAGGATAACATCTCGAGCTCCCGGCAGCACGTGCTGCGGGGACTACACTTTCAGTGCCCGCCGCGGGCGCAGGGGAAACTCGTCCGGGCGCTCGCCGGAGCTGTCTTCGACGTCGCGGTTGACATCCGCCCGAGCTCGCCCACGTATCGACAGTGGTACGCGGTCGAGCTCAGCGCCGCAAATCGCCGGGCGCTGTACGTGCCCGTTGGCTTTGCCCACGGTTTTGTGGTCGTCAGCACTTCGGCGCTCGTGCTGTACAAGACGACCGAGGTGTATTCACCGGGGCACGACGGCGGCATTCGCTACGACGACCCGGCGATCGGGGTGCGCTGGCCGGTGAGGGCGCCCGTGCTTTCCGCCAAGGACGCCGCGCTACCCCCATTCGCTGCGGTGGGTGCGGTCTTCGCCTGACGGCGAACGCTTATCCGAAGACCTTCGGGCCCGGATTTCCGAGCCTGCGCTCGGCCTCGTAGGGATAGATCTCGATGTACTCGCCAGCCCGAACGCGCTCCTGAACGTCGCGCCAGAAACGCGGCGTGAACAGGTCGCCGTGGTGCTCGTCGAAGATCTTTCTCAGGTGGGGCGGCAGGCCGAGAAACCGCGGAAATTCCTCGGGAAACACATCGTTCTGGCCGGCTCCGAACCACACGCCCGGAGCAAGATCCTCTTCCGGGGAGCGCGCCGGAGGCAGTCTGCGGAATCGACATTCCGTCATTCGGGAGAGCTCATCGTAGTCGTAGAACACCACGCGTCCGTGGCGCGTCACTCCAAAATTCTTCAGCAGCATGTCGCCTGGAAAGATGTTGGAGACGGTGAGCTCCTTGATGGCGTGGCCGTAGTCGATGACGGCGGCGGCCGCCGCCGGATCCGAGGCGTCGCGGATGTAGACGTCGAGCGGCGTGACCTGGCGCTCGAGGTAGGCGTGGTGAATGACCACCTTCTCCGCCTCGACCGACACCGCATGGGACGCGGTCTGCAACAGACGCGCGAGCAGCTCCGGGGAAAACCGCCGGCGCTCGAGCTCCAGGTGCTCAAATTCCTGCGCCTCCACCAGACGGCCGGCGCGTTCATGCTTGGAAACCATGCGGTATTTTTCCATGACGAGCTCGCGCGTGGTCTGTTTGGGCGGCGCAAAGCGGTCCTTGATCACCTTGAAGACCACGTCGTACGAGGGCATGGTGAACACCTCCATGACCATCCCCGCGGCGCCGGATGCGGTGTCGAAACGCTCGTCGGTCGTGCCCAGGTGACGCATGAGATCGCGATAGAGCTCGGTCTTGCCGTGCTTGTCGCAACCCACGCCGATGTACAGCTCGGCGACGCGCTTTCGCGGCATCAAGGAGCGCAGAAAGCTGATCATGTCGTACGAGCGCTCAAAACAAACGTGGAAGTGCGAGCGCGTAAAGGAAAACAGGATGCTGACGTCGTTTTCGGTCATCAGCACGGCGTCGGCTACAATGCCGCCCTCCGGGTGTCGAAGCGCGATCACGAGCGGAAAAACGCGGCCGCCGGCGGCGAGCCGACCGATAATGTAGGCCGCCTTTCCGCGATAGAACGCGGAATCCAGAACCTGCAACCACTGGATTCGATGGACGCCAGCAACGCGCAGCAGCGTTTCGTCGATACGCTCGGTAACACGGCTCACGTCGCGCGCCAGGTCGGCGAACTCGCCCGCGAAGCCCAGGTCGGCAAGGACCCGAACGGCGAGGTCGGCGGTGTGCTCGGGGCGAGGGTAGGAGCGGTACGGGGAGCGCACCGGATCGGTCGGCGGCGTTTCGAAATCGGTGTCGACGAACTCGATGTGTGGATCGACCCCGATGGTGGAGAAGACCCGGCGCGTGATGGAGTTGAAAAACGTCTCGGCGAGCTCCCAATCGTCTCGCCGCAGGATGAGACCCGAATAGACGGCCTTCATTCCGGCCCACACGAGCTTCTCCTCGACGCGGTCGGCAAGCAGGTCTCTTACTTTTTCGACGACGCCGCCGACGACGAGGGCGTATAGATCGAGACGCTCGGTGACGTCAGCGCGGCGCCCCTGCCAGTCCTGGCTGAGAAAGCGCTGATGTGCCCGGCGCGTGATGGCCCGGAATGTGGCCGCGTAGGTGGCGTAGCCGCTCAGGATAGCTTCAGCCGCGATGTTGGCGAGGCGGCTGTCGGATAGTCGGGGTGGCACGGTTGGGGCTCCGAGCGTCTTGGCAGGGAGACCATGGCGGGCGCAAACGGCGCCGGTCGCCGAGCACGCCCGCGTGAGCGCTGCCTTCCTTCCTCCCCCCGGGTGAGCGGGGGGAGGTGGAGATGGCCCCCTACCGCATCGGTGGGGCTTCCGCCTACTTCTTGGCGAGCTGCCGAATATAGTTGATCGCCGCCCAGCGATCCTCTTCCGGGATCATGGCGCCAAATGCAGGCATGACGCCGCGGCCGTTGGTGATCTTCCAGAAGAGCGCGCCGTCCTTCTGGGATTGGGTGGCTTCTGCTGACAGGTCTTTCGGCTTCGGATCGAGATATTGGCCGGCTGCGCCATCGCCCTTCCCCAGCTCGCCGTGGCAGGGCACACAGTTGGTGGTGAAAACTGTCTTGCCTTTTTCGGTGGCCTCTGCCTTGCCGGCGACCGGATTGGCCTTCGCCGCAGCGTCGTCGGGCGCCACCCAGGGTTCGAGCGCCAACACGGCGGTGGCGCAGACCGCAGCGAGGCCCACGACGAGCAACACGCCGAGCAAATTGCGAACAGTGAGAACGTGCGGTCGAGTCATCATTCCTGTCCTCCGAAACGAGAAATAGGAGAATTGGATCTTGCATTCCGCGATGAAAAGCCCGCCATATTGTAGCGGTCGCGGAGCGCATTGCAAGGGCCACGGCCGCATGGCCGCAGTCACTACCTTGCGCTGCCCGCGAGATCTCGCGGGCCAGGGCTTACGCCCCTTACCTTTGGCAGCCGCCCTACGTCAGGTCGGTCCGCACGGTTTCGTGACGTTCAAGCAGCGCCCTCAGCTCCGGCGTCGGATTCTTCTCGAGTTGCCGGCTGAGCTCATTATACAAGTTCAAATACAGGGTCTGGTGGCGGCGGCCGATTTCCCGCGCCTGCAACAAGGTGTTCGTCGTCTCCGTGAGCCGCTGGGCGAGCTGGCGCGCGAGCCGGAGGCCAATTCCGGGAACCTTCTGGACGAACGAAGAAACCTGGTCTTCAGGAATACAGACAATGCGGCTCGCCGTCGCGGTCCTGATCAGCGCGGATCGGGGTTGGCCGAGCAACGTGGAGATCTCGCCCAGAAACGCCCCTGGCGAGTCGATGACACTGATGATCTGCCCCTCCTTGATCACCTCAACCTTGCCGGACATGAGAATGAACAGGTCCAGGGTGGTATCGTCCTGCGCGAACAGCACCGTTCCGGCAGCAAAGCGCCGGGTCATGTTGCGAAGCTCGGGTATCGGATCGATTGGTTTCTCCCTCCCTGGTGGGAGCCGGTTTGCAGCGGCGGCGGGCGGCGATCGGCTCGCGATCCGACGCTACCTGGCCGGCCAAGTCAGCCGGTAGTGTAGTTGCACCAGCCGGAGCTTTGCAACTACCGCCTGCCTTCCGTCCCTGTCGTCCATCGAGCGCGACCGCGGAGGGGGCACAGTCGCGCCGACGGCGAAGAGGCGGTGGATTCAGGTGGCGCTTGCGACTGTGGTCGGCGGCGCTATGATGTGGAAAACGCGATCGATCCACCCCTACTTCGGAACCCGCGCTGTGCCCGAGACGGAAACCTACGCCGCCGGCAGCCACATCGGCAAGTACCGCATCCTGTGCTGCCTTGGCGAGGGCGGCATGGGAACCGTATTCCGTGCCGTCTGCGACGACACAGGCCAGGAGGTCGCGCTCAAGACGATTCGCACGTTCGACCGTCACGCCCTCGACGGTATTCACCGCGAGGTGCGCAGTTTGGCGCGATTGCGCCACCGTGGCATCGTCGCCATCACCGACTTCGGCACGGACGGCGGGCGCCCCTGGTACGCCATGGAATGGATCGAAGGCATCACGCTGCGCACCTACTGGTACGCGTGCCAGCACGCGCTATCCCCCGAGCAGCTCATCGACCACTCCCCATCCACGCTTGCGGCTTCCACGCACGCCGGCACGATGCCGGCCGCGGCGCTGGCGACGGCGGCCGACCTGGAGGCGCAGGCGATTGGGACGACGTGGCGGTGGGCAAACGAGGAGGAAGCGGCAGCCGCCACTGCCGCCGAACAGACCGCGACGAGCCGGCCCGCGCTGCGCGAGGAGAATCCAATTGACCTGCTCGTCCGCGAGCTCTTGCCGATTCGACTGTTGTGCGATGCGCTGGTCTATTTGCACGAGCAGGGTCTGGTGCACCGGGATCTGAAGCCCGAAAACGTCCTGGTGCGCCCGGGAGGGCACCCGGTGCTCGTCGACTTCGGCCTCGCCTCCCGCTTTGGCGGTGACCGCGGTGGCGACGGGGGGTGGTGGCGCGAGCGCGTGGACGTCATCGACCGCGGTTCTGGAACCATCGCCTACATGGCGCCCGAGCAAATCCTGGGCGAGCTCGTCGACGCGCGGGCCGATCTGTACGCGCTGGGGATCATGCTCTACGAGTTGGCCACGGACCGCTGGCCGTTCGAGGGATCCGACAGCGTCATCGCGCGCGGCCACATGCTCGGCCGGCCCACGCCGCCGCGCGAGCTCAACCCGGAGTGGCCGCCCGCTCTGGAAGCGCTGATCATGAAGCTGCTGGCGCGCAACAAGAGCGAGCGCATGGGGTACGCGCGGGATGTCGCGGAGGCGCTGGCGGATTTCGGCATCGGCGACCCCATGAAAACGGCGCAACCGGCGCGCTCCGGCTACCTTTACCGGCCTGACTTCGTGGGTCGGGAGCGCGAGCTCGCCTTGCTCACCGAGCCGCTCGCCGCGGTGAAGATCGGTATCGGCAAGGCAATCGCGGTAATCGGGGAGGCGGGCACCGGAAAAACGCGCCTCGCACTGGAGGCTGGGCGGGTCGCGCGCCGCCAGAGCTTCAACGCCATCGCCTGCCAGGGCGACGGCAGCCATGGCGCGCCGTTTTCCGGCTTTTCCGAGCTGTTCCGCTTCGTCGGCCAGGAGGCGCAGCAGCTCGGCAGCGCCCAGGCGCTGCGCGTGTATGGACCGGCGTTGCGCCTTTTCGCGCGCTTCGATGCCGAGCTCGAGCGTCTCTTCGGCGATCTCCCGGACAGTGAATCCACGGCGGAGCTGCTGGCGGAGGAAGCCCGCGACCGGCTGATCCACGGCGGTATCGACCTGGTGCTGGCGACGGCGCGGCGCCAGCCAATGTTGTTGATCGTGGATGACGTGCATGCGGCGGACGAGCACACCGTGGCGCTCGCCGCGGGGCTGCTGCGCTCGCCGCGCGTGCGCGAGGCCCCGCTGCTCTTTCTCGCCTTCCTGCGCGCCACGGATGCTGGCGTCGCCGCGAGTCTGACGGGCGAATCGACGACCAGCCGGCCGCTCTTGCTGGACCCGCTGGAGCTGCCCCAGGTGGAAGCCATGGCGGCAAGCATGCTGGCGCAGCGGGCGCTTACGGACCAGCGGATTCGCGCGATCGTCGGCAGGTCGCAGGGGAATCCGTTTCTGGTCGCCGAGCTGTTGCGCGGAGCGGTGGAAACCGGCGCGCTGGTGCGCCGTAGCGGCGGGGCGTGGAGCTGGCAAAGCGACGCGGGTGGCCCGGGGGCCGCCGAGGACCTCCCGCTGCCGGTGGTCGTGCGTGAAACCATGGCCGGGCGGCTGCGGCGGCTCGGACAGAAGCCGGGAGCGGTGGTCGCGGCGCTTGCCGTTCTCGGCAAACCGGTGCCTCCCAAGCTGGTCGCGGTAGTCTCGGCGCTGGGCGGCGACGACAGCGCCGAGGGCACCGCCGAGCTGTTGACGCGGCGCATCCTCACGGAGCGCGGCGGGGGCCGTCTGGGCTTTGCTCACGACGTCCTGTGGGAGGTAGCGTACAGCGCGCTTCCGGAGGCGGAACGCATCCGCCTGCACCGGCGCGCAGCGCAGTGCCTCGAGCGCCTGCCGGCAACCGCGCGCATGCGCTTCCTCGGCGACCTCGGCCGCCACTGGGAACGCTTGGGCAGCCCCCGCAAGGCGGCGGCGAGGTATCGGGCGGCGGGAAGATGGCTGGCGGAACACTTCGCCTTCCGCGACGCCAAGGAGGCTTTCGAGCACGCGCTGCGCCTGTCGGAAGAGGGGGTCAGCCGCATCTCCTTGCTGCTGGAAAGCGCCGAGGACGCGTTGCTCGCGGCCTGCCAGTATCCGGAGGCCGCGCAGTGGTTTCGCGACGCCATCGCGCTGGCGAAGAGCAGCGAGGCGGAAGATGCGGAGGCGCGCGGGCTGCGGGGCCTGGCGCAGGCGCTGTATCGGCTCGGGGAGCTGTCACCGGCGGAGACCGCGGCGCGGCGCGCCGTGGCGCTCGCGCGCACGGTCGCCGGCAAGCGCGACCTCGCCGAGGCGCTGCGCATCCTCTCCAACGTGGTCGCCGATCGGGGGTCGCAAAAGAAAAGCATGGCGCTGGCGAACGAGGCGTTGGCGCTGTATCGCTCCGCGGGCGACCGCCGCGGCGAGGCCGACCTGCTCGTCAACAAGGGCGTGTGTTACCGCATGCTCGGCGTGCACTCGCGCGCCGAGCGGTGCCTCCGGGAGGCGCTGGACATCTACACCGAAATCCAGAATCAGCGCGGGCGAGCCAACGCGATGATCAATCTGGCGACCGTCAAGCTCGATCGCGGCGAGACCGCGGCCGCCATCGAGCTCGCGGAACGAAGCCGGGGGATATTTGGCGTGATCGCCTACCGGACGGGAGAAGTCTCCGCCGACGGCACGCTCGCGACCGCCTATCGCCATGCCGGACGCCGCGACGATGCGGCGGCGTGCATCGAGCGGGTGCTGGGCGCCGTGCGCGAAACCGGCGATCGCCGCGCCGAGGCAACCATTCTGCACAGCAAGGCGTCGCTGTTGAACGCGTGGGCGGACGCCGGCCGCGCGCGGGCCGCCTTCACGGAAGCGCTGAACGTGGCTACCGCCGCCGAGGAGACGAGGGTGGCGGCGGCGAGCCGCATTTCGCTCGCCGAGCTCTACCCTCAGGAGGGTAGCGTCGCCGCGGCGCGCGCCCTCGCCGAAGCGGCGTTGCGGGCGTTTCGCGAGCTCCCGGATCGCGCGTTTGAAGCCTACTCGCTGCTCGTTCTCGCGCGCCACGCGCGCCTCGCCGGCGGCGATCTGGAAACCGCCGAAAGCGGGCTCACCGCGGCGGCCGAGCTTCTCGGGCAGCATCCGGCCGTGGCGGAATCGGTCATTCTCCAGTGCGAGCGCGCCCACCTGGCCATGGCGCGGGGCGCGGACGCCGCCGAGCTCGGCGCGCGCGCACTTGCTGCCGGCCGCGAGATCGGCGAGGCTCCGGGCTCCGACGGCGATCTCGGCCCGACCTTGCGGCGACTCGCGCGGGCAATGGCGGGGATCGAGCGCGGCGAGCCGCTCTTTCGCGGCGAGCTCCGCGCCGATCTTGGCGCGGCGTTTCTCGCGGAAGTGGCGCCGAGCCAGGCGGCGGCGGGCGCGCCGAGATCAGAGTGAAGCGCCGCACCGCGGCGGGCGGCTCACCACCGCTTTGCGAAGCGGGCTCTGAACGGCCGCAGCTCCTCGGCCGCCCGCGTCATGGCCGGAACCATCAGCCGGTCGTGGAGAAAGGACTCGAGCTCCGCGGTCAGCCGCACTTGCTCGTCCCGCCGCGGGTGCAACGTGATCGTGGCCGCGTGCCCGGCCGGCGCCTCCGCAACGAGCTCCCGCTTTTCGGCATCCCAGACCCGCGCCATCCCGGACAACCGCGCCGCGACGCCCAGGCCATCCTCGCCGACAACGGCCATGTCGAGCGCGTATTCGTCGAAATTGAAGGCGACCAGACAGCGGCACCCGATGTCGTGCGCGCGCCGCAGCACCTCACTCGGGTCCGGCTCCGCGATCCCGCCATCGATCGGCACCAACGGAATGAGCGCCGCGAAGCTCGCGAGCGTCGCGGCGCTCGCGGGACCGGTATCCTGAAAGGTCGCGAAGAGCGTCATTTCGGGCGATATCGTGGCGCTGCCCGGCGCAATGCTCAGCCCGTAGGTCAAGCCTTGCCGCGGCGTACAGATCCACGGGTCCTTGATCTGCTCCGCGTAGTGCGCCGCATTTTTCTGCAGGCGAGCAACGTCAAACAGTGCCGCCAGATCCACGGCGAGGCGAATGCCCGGGATCGCTTTCGGCTCCTCCGCAAACCCAACGCCCTCCCAGCTCTCGATCGCTGTTGCGGCTGGCAGGGGCGTCGTGGCGGCGCCGGGTTCCGCAAGACCGCGGCCGGGGGGCGGGCCAGGGGGCGCCAGCGCGAACCACAAGGCCGCGCCCGCGGCCAGCACTGCGGACACGCCCAGAGCGAACCGCGGCAGGCGCCTCGCCGAGGTCGCGGAGGGTTTCTGGCCGACCGCGATCGCGCCGCGCCTCGCCGCCTCGCCACCGGTCCCCTCGCCCCGCTTCTGCGGCGCTGCCGCCGCCCCCGCAGCCCCTTCCGGCGGCGTTGTCGCGATCTTCTGCAGCTCCTTGATCGCGCGAGAGACAGTTGCGAGCGAGCGCACGCGCTGCGCGGGATCAGCGGCGGTCAGCTCGTCGAGGAGGGGCCGTAGGGCGGCCGTCACGGTGGCGCCCAGGCGGCGGGGATCAAGGTGAGGCTCGGCGCTATCGGTTATCCTGACGTCGCTGCCCGGTACCCGGCCGGTCGGCGGTGGTTCCCCGGTGACCATCTGCAGCAAGATCATCCCGAGAGCGTACGCGTCGCCGGCTGCCGACGCAGGTTGTCCCTGGAGCTGCTCCGGCGCCAGATAGGGGCTCTGCCGGGCCGGCGCCTGCCCCGCCGACTGCCCGGTAGCTCGGCCGCGGCCGCGGGGGGCGAGCTCCGAGAGCTTGGCACGCAAGTTTTCACTGACGAAGACGTTGGCGGGGTTCAGGTTGCCGTGAACGAGATCTTCGCCGTGCAGGTAGTCCAGGCCATCGGCGATCTGACCCGCAAGGGACAGGGCGTCGCTCATTGCGAGGGGACCGCGGGCGCGGAGCAGTGCGGCCAACGTGCCCTCGGTGAGGTGCTGCATCACCAGACAGGGCGCTCCCGCATCGTCCACGAAGGCGCCGAGCACCGTGGTGAGCTTGGCGTGGCGCAAGCGCACCTGAGCGCGCCATTCCCGCAAGACGCCGGTAACCGGATTGGCGTCCGTGAGCAGCTCGCGCCGCAGGCGCTTGACGGCGACCAGGCGGTCGTGGGTTTCATCGCGACACAGGTAGACGGATGCCGAATTCCCTTCGCCGATCTTGCGGACCACGCGGTAGCGGCCGCCGAGCAGCGCGCCGTCGCTGGCGCCGGCATCCGCCGCGCCGGCCTTGTCGCCGCTTACATCGTTCCTGATCGGAATCTCGGGGTTGTCCACTGGGTTACGGCTGGTGACAGTGCGAGACATGGCGGACGCGACGGGACCGCGGGGACACCGTGTGGCTGACGCATCGAGCTCGCTTGATGCCACCCGCGGGATTGGTGCCTAACCAATTACATGGGACGTTATCGTTTGGCAAGAACCCGGCGCTTCCTGAATCTACCCCTACGTAGCAGACAAGCTCCGAATGAGCCTCGCCTCGGTCGTGCTCCCACTTGCGCGCGACCCGGCGAATCCTTATGCTCAAGAGATATGGTCCTCCCGCAGAAACCTGTACCGGGGGTCGCGATTATGAATCAACTACTTGCCGGCGGGGAACGCTGTCCAGCGGGTTCCGCGCCGTGCCGGGCAACGCGCGTCGCGGGCGCTCAACCCGGCTCACAGGCCGGCGTGACGCTTCTCGAGCTCCTCATCGTCATCATGATGATGCTGATTCTCATGGGCGCGGCGCTGGCGTCGACCGGGCTCTTCGGCACCAATTACGAGGTGGATGGCGCGGCCGAGCAAGTCGCGGCGCAGATCCGCATGGCCAGAATGCTCTCGATCAATACGGAGATTCGCCACGGCGTCTACTTCGACGTCGACGATCGGAGCTTCACGCTGTTCAAGGACAGCGAGACAACGGGTACGGCGAACATCTTCGATGGCGATAACAAGTATGACGACACGGACGACGTGGCGCTCGGCACCGTCAGGCTACCCGGGCTGGTCAGGTTCGGCACCTCGACACAGGCGTACAAGATCGATAGCTCCTCGACATTCCCGGGAGGCGCCGAGCCCGTCACCTGCGGGGGAGCCGCCATGAACGACAGCCACGTGGTCTTCCACCCTCGCGGCGAGCGCACCGCTTCGCCGGCCTTCAACTGCCACGTCTACATCATTGACGACATTCCCGTCGATATCGCGGGGAGCGAGGACGTGCCCCCCTTCCGGGCGGTGCGCGTATCCGGTCGGGGGGGAGTGCGGATCTTTCGCTACGTGCGAAAGGCGGATGACCGCTTGACCTCGGCCAACAACAAGCGGTGGAAATGACGATGCGAAAGAGAGCTTGCGGGGGCGGACCGTTGCCGAGCAAATCGCGATGGCAGGGCGAGCGAGGCATGACGTTGATCGAGCTGCTCATCGCCATCACGCTGCTCGTGGTGATCACGGCCGGAGTGTCGCAGATGTTTCTGCACTCCTCCGTGCAGGTGAGTGACTCGCGCACCCGCGCCAACGCGCTGGCGCTGGCCACGGGGCGAATGGAGGAGCTGCGGAGTCTGTCTTATGACAACCTGGTGGCGATGCCCACCTACACGATCCAGGAGGCGCGAGAGCTCGCCACGGGCGGCTTCTCGCTGACCGTGCTGTGTGACTCGACCTCGGGTTGCGAGACGCCCGCCTACACCGGTTACAAGATGGTGACCCACGTGCGCTCGGGTGTGCCGACCGCCACCATGGCGGAGATCCGCGTGCAAGTCCTGTGGAAGCGCACAGGGGCCGTGGAAAGCACCAACACCGGCGCGCTGTACAATCCTGCGGACGAGCTGTACGACTTCTCCGGTGTGCGCCCGGTGATGGAGCTGCGCACCTTTGTCATGCACATCCCGTCCGCGGAAGACCTATGAGGGGAGCGAAAAATAAGCCATGAGAACCACGGAAGCGCCCGGGACAAAGGGGCTGCGGATGCTTGGGCCGGCGGCGAGCCGGGGGCTATTGGGCGGCGGATTCCCATGCGCGGCAGGCCACCGCTCAAGCTCGGGGTTCACGCTTCTCGAGTTGCTCATCTCCATCCTCATTCTCGCGATCGTGCTGACCTTCGTGGCCATCGCTGCGTCCGGCATGAAGAAGACCACGGAGATCGAGCGCGCGCGCGTGGAAGTCGGACAGGAGGCCCGATTCATTCTCGACGAGATAACGTCGCTGCTGCGGGAAGCGGGCTCCGGCAAGCGCTACGAGCAGACGCCCATCATCTACGCGTCCCCCTACGAAGTCGCGTTCAACGCCGATATCGACCACGACCTGGAGACGGCGAGCGAGCGTGAATACGCGCTGGACGGCGGCTACTGCTTCCCGGGGTATGCGGAGGATATCGACAATGGCGGATCGACGGATGATTGCTCCGCGGATTGTGCCAAACCCTGGCTCAATTACTACTGTGACTCGGGCGAGCCCACACTGAGGTTCAGGACGCAGTATGCGTACGGCGGGCTGGCAGAAACGCTGCGGATCACGATCGACTCGAGCTCCGTCGCGATGAGCGAGAATACGGGCAAGTTCATCATCGATAGCGACGATGCCAGCAACGACGGAAACGCCGAAGCGGCGTTTTCGATCAATCCGTCGGACTACACGCTGATCCTCACTCGGAGCGGCTGCCCCGTGGTAAATGATCTCGACTCGGCCGCCTGCGACAACCGGCAAAACGCCGCTTACACCAGGCCGCTCGGCAAGATCCGCGCGTACACTGCGGCCGCGGATACCTACCCCAACGGCGAGCTGCCGCAGCCGCTGTTCCAGTACTGGATCTCGGAGGAAGCGCTGTACTACCGGCTCATAGAGGCCGGAATTGCCGAGGCGGCCGCCAAGGAGATGGCGGATATCGCCGGCGGGTCGAGCAGTTGTACGGCCGGAACCGAGCCCGACTACTCGGGCGACGGCGATATCGCCGACGAGCTGTTGTTCGGCGACGACGGCGCCGGCACGTTGGCCAACGCCAACGACGGGGTGCTGAATCAGGACGAGATCGCCGCGCTCCTGGTGGCCGATACACGCGGCAGCATCGGCATTCCGGTTGGCCAGCGCAACGCCGATTGCCGGCTCGGCGATCTGTTCGCCGATGCGGGCTTCAACCCTATGTGGCTCGCCGGCGCGGTCTCGCGAGTCACCGTCACCGTGACCGCAGAATCTCCCGTGGAAGCGGTCGACTACAATAACCCGCTGCGCGCGAGCAGCTCGATCGACTACCGCTACCTCCACGCGCAGCTCGTCTCCGAAGTGAAAATCCGCCTGCTCGGCGTCTACGTCCCCACCGCGGAACCGACGACAACGGAGACCGCGGTGCCGCCGCCGGCTCCCGAGCTCCGGGTCCAGCCGACACCGACGCCGCCGCGATCAAATATATGAGCTTGTGCCTACGATCAAGAGGAGAACCGCGAATGCCACGCCAACGCAACCTTCGTGGCGGCGGACCGGATTCGCCGCCAGCGCCGTGTGCTCTCATCAAACGACTCCGAAGCCGTGACGAGCGGGCTTTCGCCTTGCTTCTGGTCATGCTGCTGCTGGTCGCGTTTACCGGCCTGGGTATCATGCTCAGCACGGTATCCTTCACGGAAAGCAACCTACAGGCGAACGAGATGCGCTGGCAGCTCGCTCTCCAATCCGCGGAAGCGGGCGTGCACGAGGCGCTGCACCGCCTCTACCTCGGGCGCGTCAACGGTTCGAGCGATCCCGACGCCATTTACGACACGTTCTGGACGGACAATGGCCCCGACTATACAGACGTGGCCGATGCGAGCAAGGTGTGGCGCATCAACCAGACGAGCTGCGGCGCACCGGATACCTGCTTCACCTCGTTCGGTGGGGGCAGCTCAATGGATTATGAGGTGACCGTGAGCTACGTGCGACCCAGAGAGAACGGGGCGGCGGGCTCCACACTATTCGAGGATCTGTTTCCGTATCTGGACGAAGACGACGACGGCATTCTGGATAACCAGTTTGTGAATCAGATCATCTCCGCCGGTGGAACCGATGACTGGGTTCTCCTCGCCGAATTCGGCCGGCTCGGCTTGCACCCTGACTACGCCGGTACCGACCGCGACGTAAACAATTACGCCGTGAACACCATCACGGACGTGTCGCACGCCTCGCCGGTGTATCAGATTACCTCCACCGGCAAGGTTCCCCCCGAGCATGGCGGCTCGCCCGTCCGCAGAACCATCGTGGCACGAGTCTACAACGCGTTCGACCTGTATGGGAGCCACGCGATTTGTTCGTGCAACAAGCTCGAGATGGGGCCCACCATCGCCGTGTCGAGCTACCCGGCGGGCGGCGATGGCAATCTCGGCTCCAATGGCGACATGGAGCTGTCCAGCTCGAGCGTGATCAACGGAGCGGTCGACGCGTACGGGGCGAGCGGCAGCGGGATTTGCGACGACCCGCAAGGTCTTTGCTTCAGTGGTGGGGGCACGAGCACCCAGGTCCTGGGACCGGCGGAATCCAGAGAGGGCATTCAGAACTACTCGGACACCGGGATCTTCCAGGGCGGGGCGACGCCGAACAGCACGGATATGCACAAGCCGTGCGCCTGCGAAAGCTGGCAGATCAAGGACCCGCCAACCGGCATCGACGATCCGTTGGTCAACGACAACGACCTCATTTGCGATATCAACGCCTACACGTGGGCCGTGCCGCCGGGTCTGGCCGCCTGCCCGGCCGGAGCTGCCGGGGACGTGGGAAACCCGCCGAGTGGTGGTGTGAATCCGACGATCAATGTATCGGGAAACGCCTTCAACAAGATTATCAACATTCAGCCCGGATCCTATTACTTCACCGATTTCGCCACGGACAACTCGGCCGTGATCAACATCACTGCCAGCACGAGCGATCCCGTGAAGATCTACATAGATGGTTGTTTCCAGACGGGATCGAATACGCAGTTCAACTATTATGAATCCGGTGGCTCCGGGTTCTGGGACGGGAGCAGTACACCTACCACCGGGGACGAGTGGCTGAGCAAATCGTTCAGCATTTTCGTCATCGGCAATCAAAACTCGAATCCGGCCTGCAGTGGCAATCCGCCGGTATACATCCATTCCAATAACGCCTATTACCTCGATCTCTACAGCCCCGAGTCGAATGCCGAGCTCGCCTCGAACGAAGACATCTTCGGTCGGATCATGGGGAACGACGTGGAGGTCAATTCCAACCTGAACGTGCTTTTCGACGAGGTCTATGCCGCCGACAAGCAGTATTTCCCCGGGAATTACTTCCGGATCGCCGACTGGCGCGAGATTTAAGTCACGACTTTCCATCGCCGCCGGGTGCGCGTGATCCGGCGAAAGACCGCAGCGGCGGGGGACACACCCCGCCGCTGTTTTGTTGTGGAGGGGGCGCTACGGTGTGCCGCTTATGTCACGGGACGCCGGCGCCGTCCTTCCCTCCCGACAGGCCGCAAATCGCATGAATAGATCATCGATTCCGCCAGGCCGCACTTGGCACGTGGTTTGCTCCTATGTTTCGCATCTGGGACGAGATCATCCCTGGTCACATTTCGTGCTACCAGCCTCGCAAGGAGATAGACCGTGAGATTGCACCGCAACGCCCTGGTTTCCGCTGTCGTGCTCACCGTGCTCGCCGCCTCCGCGCTTTCGGCGTCCGCCGACGAGCGCTACATCATCGGTTCCAAGCGCGGCACCGCGCACGCCCGTGAGGTGGTCATGGCGCGGGGTAAGTCGATTGCCCTGGAGCTGTCCCGCCACAGCGCTGTGGTGGCGAACCTCTCCGACGCCGCCGTCGCCGAGCTGCGCAAGGACGCCAACCTCACGATCGAAGTCGATGCCCGGCGCTACATGTTCGCCGGCGCCGCCGAGGTCGTGCCCTTCGGAATCAGCATGGTCCAGGCCGACCAGCTCAGCGACGCCGCGGCCGCCGGCATCAAGGTCTGCATCATCGACTCGGGATATAACTACGGCCACGAGGACCTCTCGACGGCGAGCAACGTCACGGGCACCAACGACTCCGGCTCCGGACCATGGAATCAGGACGGCTCGGGCCACGGCACCCACGTCGCTGGCACGATTTCCGCGCTCGCCAACGGCACGGGCGTGGTCGGCGTGCTCCCCAACGGAACCGTCAAGCTGCACATCGTCCGCGTCTTCGGCGATGACGGCACCTGGGCCTACTCCTCGTCCCTGATCACCGCCGTGGAAACCTGCCGCAACAACGGCGCCGACGTCATCAGCATGAGCCTCGGCGGTTCAACGAAGAGCAGGTTCGAAGAAAACGCCTTCAAGAGCGCCTACGCCGCCGGCGTCCTGTCGATCGCCGCTGCCGGCAACGATGGGAACACGCGAATGTCCTACCCCGCTTCCTACGCCTCGGTCGTGTCTGTGGCCGCCATCGATGCGAACAAGGCCGTCGCCGACTTCTCCCAGAAAAACTCGCAGGTCGAAGTTGCCGCGCCCGGCGTCGCCATCAAGTCCACGGTTCCGATGGGCACCGGTAGCCTGACCACGCTCACCGTCGGCGCCGGCTCCTTCGAGTCCTCCGCAATGGACGGCTCCCCGCTCGGCACCGCGACCGGCCCGCTCGTCGACTGCGGCATCGGCGATTCCGCCTGCCCGGGTGGCGGTGGCCAGGTCTGCCTGATTCAGCGCGGCACCATCTCCTTCGCCGACAAGGTCCTCAACTGCCAGGCCGGTGGCGGCGCCGCTGCGGTTGTCTACAACAACGAAGCCGGCATGCTCTACGGAACCCTGGGCGAGACCGCGACCACGATTCCTTCGGCCGGTGTCTCCGATGTCGACGGCGCCGAGCTGCTGACGCTCGCCGGCGCCAGCGCCACTCTGGCCGTCGCCGCCGACAACTACGCGAGCTGGGACGGCACGTCGATGGCCACCCCGCACGTCAGCGGCGTCGCTGCCCTGGTGTGGAGCCACTTCCCGAGCTGCACCAACGCCGACATCCGCACGGCGCTCGGTGCTTCCGCCCAGGACCTCGGCGCTGCCGGACGCGACACCTCCTACGGATACGGCCTCATTCAGGCCAAGGCAGCCTACGACTACTTGACCGCCAATCCTTGCGGCGGCGGCGGAAGCTGCTCGGCGGCCGGCGAGTCCTGCAGCAGCGACAGCGACTGCTGCTCGGGCTCCTGCCGAGTCCGCCGCGGTGTCGGCACCTGCCAATAGTAACGATCTCCCCGAGTAGATCCTAGCCACGGCGCCCCTCCCCCAAAGGAGGGGCGCTTTTCATTTTCATGGTATCTGTTCCCCCCTCTGTCCCCCCCGCAAGCGAGGGGGAGATGACCAGGTACTCACAGCCACTGCCGGCGGGCGGGAACGTATTTGCGCGGCAGTGTCTCCCGCACCGCGCGCGACAGCGGCTGCAAGTTGTACTTCGCGATGAACCACAAGGCCGCGACACCGTCTCGCCAGTTGATCTTTTTCCCTTCCGCATAGGTGCGCGGAAAGTACGAGATCGGGTATTCGTGGACGCGCACCTTGAGCTTGGCGATCTTCGCCGTCACCTCCGGCTCAAACCCAAAGCGCCGGCTGTCCAGGCGCAGGCCCTTCAGGATCTCGGAGCGAAAGACCTTGTAGCACGTTTCCATGTCCGAGAGGTACAGGCCGCTCAGGAGGTTGGAGAACAGGGTCAGAAGGCGGTTTCCCAGGTAGTGAAAGGTGCGATGGACTTGCGGGCTCGAGCGCGAAAAGCGGCTACCGTAAACGATGTCGGCCTTGTCGTCCAGCACGGGCATGACCAGGCGCACGAGATCGCCCGGGTCGTACTCGAAGTCCGCGTCCTGCACGACGATGAGCTCGCCGCGCGCGAGCGCGAAGCCGCGGTGTAGCGCGGCGCCCTTTCCCCGGTTCTGCTCCTGGCGGACCGCGACGAATCCCGGCCGCGCGGCGTATTCGCCGAGGATTTCCCACGATCCGTCGCTGCTGCAGTCGTCTACGGCGACTAGCTCCACCGCCCAGGGAAAGCTCACGGCGAGAAGCTGGTCAAGGAAGCGGCGGAGGTGTCCCGCCTCCTGATACACCGGGATGATGATGGAAAGTCGCGGCACGGTCGCGGCGGCAGCGGCAGCTTCGGCCCCGTCAGGCGCTGGAAGGAATTGGCTCACGAAATGTATCCGAGCCCCTGAAGGCGTTTGCGGATTTCCTCCTCCGTCTCCGCACCTTCGAGCTTGGCGAGCTCCTTTTCCAACGCGTGCGTGATGAATTCCTCGGGAGACGAATACCCGGCGATCTCGGAGTAGCGCCGGACCTTTTCGATCAGGGCGGTTTCGAGCCGCACTTTGGTATGACCGAACATCTGCTGAGTGCTCCTTCCGAAGTGACTTTGCGGGCGCGCCGTTGTATTATACGAGCGGCTCCGTAACCGAATCAACGCGCCGCCCGCCGGTGCCCCGCGAAGATTGCTCCATGCCCTTGCTTCAAGCCGCCAGACGCCTGCGATATGGAAAGCCCATCGTGGTCGTGTCGGGTCTCCCGCGCTCGGGCACCTCGCTGGCGATGAAGATGCTGGCAGCCGGCGGCATGAGCACAGTTACCGACGGGGTGCGAGGAGCGGACGAGGACAACCCGGGCGGGTACTTCGAAGACGAAAGGGTCAAGGAGCTCGCGAGCGGCGCCGCGACGAATTGGCTTGCGGACACCCGCGGCAAGGCCATCAAGATCGTGTCATCGCTGCTACAGTTCCTCCCGCCGGCGTACAGCTACAAAGTCATCTTCATGGATCGCGACCTGGACGAAGTGCTGGCATCGCAGGCAAAGATGTTGGCGCGCCGAGGGGAGGCGACGGAAGTTTCCGACGAGCGCCTGCGAACGCTCTATGCTCAGCATCTCGACAAGGTGCTCTTTCAACTTCGATTCCGCCGCTGCTTCGAGCACGTGGTGCTGCCATATTCCACCGTGCTCGCGGACGCGCCAGGCTGCGCGGAACGTATTGCCGCCTTTGTGGACCTGAAACTGGACGTCCCGGCGATGGCCGCGGTCGTCGACCGGCGGCTGTACCGGAATCGGTCGGCCGTGAGCACGCTCGCGGAGCCGCGCGGTGTCGAGTGAGCGCCTGCCGTTCGCGCTCGCGACCGGCGAGCACCTGCTGTGCGCGACGCGCCCGCACGTCTTCGCGATGGTCGGCTTGATGCTCTTCTGGCTCGGAACCGCGGCGCTCGGAGCGTCGTTCATCATCTGGCGCGACGACCTGCTCCTGGTTCCCACCCGGTTGCCGCTTGGCGAGCTCCTGAGCAGCCATTTCTACTCGGTCGTCTGGTTCACCGCGGTGCTCGTCCCGATGGTGGTCATGGCGCTCCGTCAGGTGCGCTTCGGCTACGTGCTCACCTTGCTGGCGCTGACGGCGGGACACCTCCTGCTTCGGTGCTACGTCGAGCCTCAGCTCGCGCTTCCCCACTACCCGCACCTCGAAAACCTCATGCTGATCGCGGTAGGCCTGCTCGGTGTCGTGGGCTGTGAGATCTTTCGCCGCGGCCACCGGTACTACGTCACGAGCCATCGCATCATCGCACGCTTCGGCCGGCTCCGCCTCAGCGAGCGCAACACGTTTTTCTCGAAGATCGACGACCTCCTGCTATCGCGGAGCCTGTTCGGTCGGCTCGTCGGTTTCGGCACGGTCATTCCGGTTACCGCCACCGGCATCGGTATGGGCCAGGATTTGGCGGTGGCGGGCGTCGACGTTCGCGGCGGTTCCCGTCTGGCCGGCGCCGGCCTCTTCGCCGCCGGAGGCAAGACCGTCAACGTCCCCCGCGAGCTCAGCATGTACGTCCTGTACAAGATTCCCGCGCCCGAGCGCGTCAGGAACCTCATCATCGAGCAAATGCACCGCCGTGAGGCGGTTTAGGAGGTGGCCGGTGGCGGAACCCGCTACGCTGATCGAAAGAATCGCGGAGAACCTGCTCTACGACAAGGCCCGGCGGGTCTTCGACGCGGTGTACGCGTGGCCACGGCGCACGGTGCTCAGTAGCGTCGCAGCGCCGACTCTGGTCGGCCACCGCGGCCTGACCGGGCACCCGTCCGTAGTTGAGAATACGCTGGGTGCGTTCCAGCTCGCGGTCGACCGCGGCGCGGGCTTCGAGCTTGACGTCAGGCTGACCGCGGACGACGTGGTGGTCGTGTGCCACGACGCTTCGCTGAGCAGAGCTCACGGCCGCTCGGAGCTCGTATCGGCCCTCTCCGTCGCCGAGCTTCGGGCCGCGGCCCCGGCGGTTCCCACCCTGGGCGAGGTGCTCGCGCAGCTTGGCGACGCGGCTCCGGCGATTTTCATCGAGGTCAAGCACATCGGCGCGAAGCTCCGCACGTTGGTCGGCCTGGTTCGCGACGCACTGTGCGCACGCGGTCTCGTCGCGAAGTGCACGCTGATCAGTCTGGACACGGCGGTGATCGACGTCGTGCGCGACGTTTTCCCGGAAGCGACAAGAGCGCTGATCTTCCTGGCCTCACCGCGGCGCGCCCGAGAATACGTCGAGCACTGCCGCGACACGGGGCTCGTCGGCTGGTACGCGGCATTTCCGGAGGGTTGCCGCCAGCTCCTTCACCGACACGGCCTGGTGGAAGGCGTCGGCTTCATCAACTGGCCGAGCACCGCTGTCGCCTTTCGGAATCGCGGCTTTCCCTATCTGTTCACGGACCGCGTCGACTTTCTCGGCGCACCGGCAGGCGGACCTGTCCGTTCGGGAATCAGCGCCCGATGAATGGCGCGCTTGCGGGCGGCAACATGCGCTGACTCCGCAGCCACGCCACCGCGCTCTCCACGGCCCCGCGCACCGGCGATGCCGCCAGCCCCAGCTCGCGCCGGGCCTTGCTCGCATCGTAGTAGTGCTCGACGAAACCCATGCGGGCGCTCTCGCGGTTGAGCTCGACCGGCTTACCAGTCAGCCACCCGAACGCCTCGGCGGCCATGCCCGCAGCGATTCCTACCAGGCGCGGGACGGGCAGCCACGGCGGTGCGACGCCGGTGACGTCCGCCATGACCGAGAAAATCTCCCGGTAGGTCATGTTGGCGTTGCCGAGAATATACAGCTCGCCGCACCGGCCGCGCTCGGCCGCAGCGACCATGGCGGCGGCGACGTCCCGGACGTCCACGACGTTGTTGCCCCCGCCGGGAAAGGCCACGAGCCACCCGCGGGCCACCTCCAGGATCATTCGGCCGCTGGACGGTTTCTGGTCGTAAGGTCCGAACATCAGGGCGGGATTGACGATCACGGCGTCGAGCCCCTGGGCAACCGCGGCGAGCACGCGGTCCTGGGCCGCCAGTTTGCTCCGGGCGTACCCCGTCGCGACGCCCATGTGCTCCCAGTTCCAGGGCGTGGATTCCGTGGCCGGCGGGCCACCCGGTTCCGGCAGGCCGATCGCGTCGACGGAGCTGCAATGGACAAACCGCTCCACGCCACCCGCGCGCGCCGCGGCCAGCATGTTCTCCGTGCCGCCGGCGTTCACCGCCATCATGGCGCCGGCATCGCCCGGCCACATCGAGACCAGGGCCGCGCAATGATAGACACGCCGGATACCGGCGCATGCCGCGGAAAGCGAGGCGGCGTCCGTAATGTCGCCCTGCACCCATTCGATGCCGGCCAGCTCCGCAAGATGTCCCTGCCGCGAGGTCAAGCGCGCCAGGACGCGCACGCGCTCGCCTCGCCCCACGAGCTCGCGCACCAGGTTGCCGCCGACCAGCCCGGTCGCGCCCGTCACGAGGTCGACAGGTCGCTCCGGCCCGTGCTCATGCGGTGGCGCGAGGAAATCGCGGGGGGTGGGGCTGCCGCCCTGGCCTGGGGGCTCGGTGGTCTCGCGACTCGCAACGGTGCTCAACCGCGCGGGCCGCTGGTGGGTTGCCTCGTCCAGGAGGATGCGCATGGCCGGCGTCTGGAGGTCGTCGAACTGGCCGCTGCGCAGGGCTGCAATGAACGCCGCAAGAGCGAGTCCCCCGAGCATCAGCGCCAACGGCAAAATGATATAGACGGTGCTCATTGAGCACGCCTTCCTGAGCGCTCCGCCGCCGCCTCGAAGGTGCGCGCGCGAAACGAGAGGCTGACGACCGTCAGCGAGCTGAGCGGCATCAGCACGGCCGCGATCAGCGGGTGAATGAGGCCGGACATCGCGAGAGCTCCCGCGACCAGGTTGTAGAGAAGCGAGATGGCCAGATTACGGCGGACGGCGCCGAGTGATCGCCGCGCACCGTCCAGAAGCTCGATTATGGGTCGAAGCCCGGGGCGCTGCAAGAAGACGTCGGCCGCCTGCAGGCTGGCCTCGGCGCCGCCGTGCACCGAAATGCCGACCTGAGCGGCACCGAGGGCAGCGGCGTCGTTGATCCCGTCGCCCACCATGACGACGACTCCGCCGTCGCCCCCGCGTGCGACGACGTCCCGCTTTTGCTCCGGGGTCAGCCCGCCGAACGCCTCGTCGCGCGCGATGCCGAGCGTCGCGGCAACTGATTTCACGGCCTCCGGGTGGTCGCCCGAGAGAATCCCCACCTGCCACCCGCGCTCGCCGAGCCTGGCAACCATTTCCTCCGCGTCCGCATGAAGCGCGTCGGCCAGCACGGCAACGCCTTCAGGGATCCCGCTCTCCGCAACCACCACCGGCGTCTGGCCGGCGGCCGCCGCGGCGCGCACGCAGGCGTCGACCCAGGCCGGGAAGGCGCCGGGGATCTCACCGGCGACGAAAGCCGGGCTCCCCGCAACCAGCTCGCGGCCGTCAACCGTAGCGCGCAGACCGGCACCGAGCACCTGTTCGCAGCGGCTCAGCTCGGGCTCCGGCATGCCTGCCGCGCGTGCAATGTCCGCGGGACCGCCGGCGCCGGCGCCGCGGCGCAGTGCCGCGGCAATTGGGTGTGCGGATTCGGCCTCCGCGCGCCTGAGGCGGCGAAGCACCGCGTCCGCTCCCACCCACGATTCGAGGCGGAGCTTTCCCTCGGTCAAGGTGCCGGTCTTGTCGAGCCACATCCTGCCGCATCGCGAGAGCGACTCCAGCGCGTCGCCGCCGCGGATCAGAATGCCGGCGGCGGCGGCCTTGCCAAGCGCCGCCGACACGGCCAGCGGCGTCGCCATGCCAAGTGCGCATGGGCAGGTTACGATCAGCAACGCGAGCGCGCGGTCGAGCGCCACTGCGGGACCGCCCGCCTCCCACCACGCCAGGAAGGTCAGGACCGCGGCGACCAGGACGACGGCAACAAAGTATCCCGATACGCGATCCGCCAGGGACACGATGGGAGCCCGGCGCCGCTGGTGCTCCGCCACCGACGCGAGCAAGCGACCCACGCGCGTTTCCTCTCCGGCCGCGTCCACGCGCATGCGAATTGCCCCGCTCAGATTGATCATTCCCGCCAGCAAGGTGTCAGCCGCACGCGCGACCCGGGGCGCGCTTTCGCCCGTCAGCATCGAGGCGTCGAGCTCGGTTTCGCCCGAGCTCACGGTGCCATCCGCCGGCACCGTCTCGCCGGCGCGAACTTCCACCAGGGCGCCGGGAACCAGAGCCTCCAGCAGCACCTCCTGGATCTCATCTCCGACCACCAGGCGCGCGCTCGAAGGCACCAGCGATAGCCGCCGCTCGGTGATCTCCGCGGCGCGCCGCTGCGCCCTGAGCTGCAGCCATCGGCCTACGAGCAGCAGGAATACGAGCGTCATGATCGAATCGAAATAGATCTCGCCGGTGCCCGATACGGTATTCACGGCGCCGCCGGCGAGCCCCGCGGCAATGCCGATCGCAATAGGAATGTCCATGTGGACCCGGCGCACGCGCAGAGCCGCGAGAGCATTCCGGAAAAACACGCTTCCCGCCCACAGCGACGCCGGCAGGCTGACCGCGAGGGAGGTCCAGCGGAAGAGCGTCCGCAGCTCCGGGTCGATGCCGGTAAACAGGCCCGCGTAGAGCGCGACGGACAGCAACATGACGTTTCCGGCGGCGGCGCCGGCAACGCCGATTCTCGCCAGCAAAGCGCGGTTTTCGCGCCGCCTCAGTGCATGGAGGTCGCGGGCGCGGTAGGGGTGGGGCAAATACCCCATGCGATCCAGCATGCGCGCGATCGCGCTGAGAGCAACCTCGTCGGGGTTCCAGACGACGCGCGCCACGGCGCGGCCGAAATCGAGGCGGAGCGAACCCACTCCAGCAACGACGGCACCGAGGTTTTCGAGGAGCCAGAGGCAGGCAATGCAGTGGACGCCCTCCAGGTACAGCTCGACCGCGCGGAGGCCACCAGGGACAGCGGTGCAGTAGCGCTCCCGGAAGGTCTCGGAGTCGAGCTCCGCGAAGGAGCGGCCGCTGACGTCCGGTGGCCGCGGCGTCGGGTCTGCCTCCGCCGCCAGCTCGTAGTAGCGCTCGAGGCCGTGCTCGTGCAGTACCGCATGAACGGTGCGGCAGCCCTGACAGCAAAACTGCTCGCCGGCGCCGGCACGGAGCAGCGCCGGCGGCACGGGGAGCCGGCAATGGGCACAGCGGGAGTCCTGGGAATCGTCCGTGCTGTGCGGCATGGCACAGGGCTTCGCAATCAGTGGCAGGTGGGGGAGCCGAGGTGGGCGCGCATGGCGATGGCGACCAGACCGGCGGTGATCAGCAGCGCACCGGATGCGACTCGGCGGTATCGGGAAAAGCGCGCGAGAACGCGAGTCAGGCCAGCGCCGAGGCCGACGAGCGCGGGCGCGGAACCGAGCCAGAACGCAAAGAGCGTCTCGCCGCCGCGAAGCGGACCGGCAGTCGCCGCGGCGACTGCGACGAAGCCATAGAGCCAGCCGCACGGTAGCAGCCCGCTCGACGATCCAATCGCGGCCGCGCGAAGCAGTGACGGCCACGCGCGCACCCGGCGGGCGACGCCGGCAACCGCCGCGCCGAACCCCCCGGCGAGCAGCCGGCCACGCCACCACGGGGGAGAGCCGCGCCCGACGCCCACCAGCATGCCTGCTCCCACGGCGATCATCACCGTCCCCAGCGCGACGGCCGCCCAGCGAGCGAAGTCGCCGAGGAATCCCAGGAAACTGGAACCAAGCCAGCCCGCGGTAACCCCAAGGGACACGTAGGCCGCTAGCCTCCCCGCCTGATACGCCGCGATCCGTGCCGCGCCGCCGCCGCCACTGCCACCGCGGCCCGCACGCGCGCTCCCGACCGCAAGTCCCGCAAACGGGCCACACATCCCCACGCAGTGCGCACTTCCCAGGAAAGCCGCGAGGCAAACCGCGGTCATCGACCACTCGTTCACACGCTGTCCCCCGTGCCTGGCAAGGTGGCCCGCACCACCCGGGTAAAGACCTGCCCGCGGCTCGTCGCGGCGCAGCGTAGCTCCCAGATGCCGGCGCGGACGAACGGAAACAGCGCCTCGTATTGCCCCGGCGCCCGTTCTCGCAGCGCCCGGGTCGTGACCTGCGCGGCCCGGGCGTTGTGGAAGGCGGCAACGGTGACCTCGGCCTGTTGAATGGGCGCGCCCGAGCGGTCGGTCAGCCGGACCACGAGCGGAACCTCCTGCGTCTCGAGACCTGCAAGACCACCCGGCGGCTGCACGAGCAGCCGCCAACCCAGCTCGTCATTTCGCTTTCGCTGGGCGAGCTCGGCGTCCCACGACAGCGCCTTCTCGTAATACCGGTCCTCGACCGCAAATGACGGATCCGTCGTTGCCGCGACCAGGAGGAACCCCGTCACCGAGCAGTGCGCGGCCAGAAGGGTGACGATGATCGCCGGCCAGACCCACGCCGCCTTCATGGTGCGGCTCGGCCCGCTTGCCCGGGCGCGCCGGCTGGACCCAGGAGGCGATACGCCGGCTCCGCCACCACGCCGTCCTCGTCGTCGACGCGAAACCGTGCTTCGCGCCGGCCGCCCGGGAACGCGTCATGCGGCGAGAGAATGAAGACCGTGGCCTCCCGCGTCTTGAAGCTCTGGATGGTCAAGGGGTTCTCGGGAATGATGACGGTGTCTCTCCCATCGGCGTCTGGCAGCGCGATTCGGTAGGTGCGGTCGGCAGCGGTCCGGTTGGTAATCTTGACGCGAATCTGGTTCGCAACCTGGCCGTCGCCGGTCGCGGTGAACGGGCCGCCGATACCGCGAAGAACCGTCACGTCCGCCCGGCCTCTTTCCGCGAGCGCGGCGGCAAACACCCCCGACAGCAGGAGAAGCAGCACGCAGTACGCGACGAGCCGCGGCCGCACGAACCGCCGCGGGCTCCCGTCGAGCTCGGCCTTGGACGAGTAGCGGATCAGACCGCGGGGTCGGCCCATCTTCAACATGATCGCATCGCAGGCGTCGATGCATTGCGTGCAGTGGATGCACTCCATCTGCAGGCCATCGCGAATATCGATCCCGGTGGGACAGGTGAGCACGCAGGCGCGACAGTCGACGCAATCACCTCCCGCCGGCTCCTGCTGACCCGGAGAACGGCGCCCGGGCTTTGAGCGCGGCTCGCCGCGTGCGAAATCGTAGCCGACGATCAGCGATTGGCGGTCCAGCAACACGGATTGAAAGCGGCCGTACGGGCAGGCAACCAGGCACATTTGCTCGCGAAAGAGCGCAAAGTCGATCATCATCAGCGCGGTGGTGATCATGACGACGGCGAATCCGGCGGGGTGGTCGCGCGGGGACGAGGTTACCCACTGTAGCAGCTCGGCGGGCGGGACAAAGTAGGCCAGGAAAGTGTGCGCCAGGAAGAGGCAGCAAGCCAGGTAGACACCGTACTTGACCAGGCTGCGCAACCGGCGCTCGGCTGCGGTTTGCGAGCGTTGTTGCGCGGGCGTCCCCGCGATCAGTCGTTCGAGCGGGCGAAAGAGGAGCTCCATGTATACGGTCTGGGGGCAGGCCCAGCCGCACCAGATACGCCCGAACAGCGCCGTGACGGCGAAGATCCCGATCAGCAGCGACAGGCCGAGGAGCATCAACAGAACCGTGTCCGTCGGCAAGAACGTGACCCCGAGGATCGTGAACTGTCGATGCGGCAGGTCGAGCAGCAGGATGGGGCGTCCGCGGATCGTCAGATGGGGTAGCGCGGTGAAGATGGCAATCAGCGCCCACGCGACGGCGCGCCGGTACCGTGAAAAGATGCCGCTGCTCGGGCGGGGATTGAGCCAGCGCCGCGACCCGTCGCGGTTGAGCGTCGATAGCGCGCGGCCCTCGTCGCTGCTTTGAGCACCCGCCTGAATCCGCCGCCCATCCGCCCCCGTCCCTCCGCCCACTGGCGCGGGGAGGAGCGGTGGGTGGTCTTCGCGATGCGCATTCAGCGCTGCTTGCAGTGGCACAGGCGGTGGATTCAGGCCCGTAACGGCGCTCCCGGCGGTTTCGCCGCGCGCGGCGTCGATCAGTTTTGTGCTGGGCGCTCGATCTTGTTGCCTTGCGGCTCCTTCGCGCCCGGCGGATTGGTCCCGAGGAGGGTGTGGACGAACGCCGTTACTTGCATCATTTCGGTTTCGGAAATCGTAGTTTTCCACGGAATCATGCCTTTTTCGGGCACACCATCACGGACGACCGCGTAGATCGCGGAGATACTGCCATCTCCGTGAATCCAGTAGTCATCGGTGAGGTTGGGCCCAATGAGCCCCGCGCCCGTTGGTGTGTGGCAGGGAGCGCAGCGCGCAACAAACACGGCCTGCCCCGCGGAGACCTGTGCGGCGTCGGCCGCGAGCTGCGCCAGGGTGGCCGCCGTGGGACCCGCCGGGACGGGTGCGGCCGCCTTCTGCTCGGCCGCTGCCGCCATGTCCGTCTGGTACTCCTGATGAATCGAGGGGCCCATGCCGGTCACCTGATAGTATAGGAAGTAGACGCCCGAAAAGGCAATCGTGGCGTAGAAAATCCACAGCCACCACGCCGGTAATGGGTTGTCGTACTCCCGAATACCGTCGTAGTCGTGATCGAAAACTCTATCGCGCTCTGTCGTGCTCATCGATCTGCTCCTTGTCGGCGGCGGTGGGCAGCGGGGACATGGTGGCGTCCGCGGTCCGGCTCTCGGCAGTGTCGTCGGCGAGCGGCAGCATGCGGAGCAGCTCGTCCTGATGCTGTCCGCGGCCGACAAAGACATGAATCACGATCGTGACAAAGACCGCGAGGAAGATGATGAGCCCGATCTCTGCAAAGAGCTCGAGCCGCGCCTGCGCCATCACGTCCCCTAGCGACACCGCCGCGCTCCCCTAGTTTCTCGTGACGACGACCGGAGCCGCCGAAGCGTCCGCGGTCTGTTGCCCTTTGATGTCAATTCCGAGCCGCTGGAGGTATGCGATCAGCGCGACAATTTTCCGCTGCCCCAGTCCGGTCGGCCCCCCCTGGGAGGCGACGTCGTCGGCGATGGTCTGCGCCTGCTTTCTCGCCATCTCTTCGGCGTGTCCGACGGCGTCGCCGTAGGGAACGCCAAGCATGGCGAGGACGTCGACGCGGGGCTGAATGCCGGCGAAATCGAGCTCGTCCTCGAGCAGCCACGGATAGGGCGGCATGATCGATTGCGGCGTCGTGGAGCGCGGATCTTGCATGTGCCGGACGTGCCAAAGGTGCGGATACTTGCCACCGACCCGGTGCAGGTCCGGCCCGATCCGGCGGGAACCCCACTGGAAGGGATGGTCGTAGACGAATTCGCCTGGCTTGCTGTACTCGCCGTACCGCTCGGTTTCGGCACGCAGCGGGCGGACCATCTGCGAGTGGCAGTTGTAGCATCCCTCGGAAACGTAGATGTCCCGTCCGGCGACTTCGAGCGGCGTGTACGGCTTGACCGCGGCGATCGTGGGGACGTTTGAGCGGATCAGGAACAGCGGCACGATTTCAAACAGGGAAGCCACGATGACGGCCACGGCGACGAGCACGGTGAAGGTCACCGGAAGGCCTTCCCAGGATCGGTGCCAGCGAATCCCGACAAACCGCTTCCACGCGGAAGCGCCTGGCTCCGCGGCGGCCTCGCTGTCGCCGTGCTCGGCGGCGAGCGCAGGCGCCTCGTAAACCGTCTCGGTATACGCCGCGGGCCGGGCCTTCCAGGTCATCAGCATGTTCAATCCGAGCATCAAGATGCCGGTCAAGAAGAGCAGACCGCCGAGCGCGCGCACCCAATACATGGGAACGAGGCGCAAGACAGTCTCCACGAAGTCGGGGTAAGCGAGTCTGCCCGTCTCATCGAACGCGCGCCACATCAGCCCCTGCGTGATTCCGGCGGTGTAGATGGAGACCACGTAGAGTAGAATACCGATCGTTCCGACCCAGAAATGAGCGCCTGACAGCTTCTTGCTCCACAATGGCGTCTGGAATAGCCGCGGCAGCAGCCAGTAGAGCATCCCGAAGGTCAGGAATCCGTTCCACCCGAGCGCCCCGGCGTGAGCGTGGGCGATGGTCCAGTCGGTATAGTGAGAGAGCGCGTTGACCGTCTTGATCGACATCATCGGGCCTTCGAAGGTGCTCATCCCGTAGAACGTGACGCCCACGACGAAGAACTTCAGGATCGGCTCCTCGGCGACCTTGTTCCAGGCGCCGCGCAGGGTCAGCAGACCGTTGATCATGCCACCCCAGGAGGGCATCCACAGCATCACCGAGAAGATCATGCCGAGCGTGGAGGCCCACGAAGGCAAGGCGGTATAGTGGAGATGGTGCGGTCCGGCCCAGATGTAGAGAAAGACGAGCGTCCAGAAGTGGAGTATGGAGAGCTTGTACGAGAAGACCGGACGTTCCGCGGCCTTCGGCAAGAAGTAATACATCAGACCCAGGAATGGCGTGGTCAGGAAGAACGCCACCGCGTTGTGGCCGTACCACCATTGCATGAACGCATCCTGCACGCCGGCGTAGATCGTGTAGCTCTTGAGGAATTCGACCGGCACCACGAGGTTGTTGAAGATGTGCAGGATGGCGACGGTGACCACAGTGGCGATGTAGAACCAGATCGCCACGTAGAGGTGGCGCTCACGCCGCCTGGCGATCGTCCCAAAGAGGTTGACCGCAAAGACGACCCAGATGACGGCGATGGCGATGTCGATAGGCCACTCGAGCTCGGCGTATTCCTTGGACTGGGTGATGCCCAGGGGCAAGGTCAGGGCGGCGGAGACGATGATCAGTTGCCAGCCCCAGAAATGAACCCGACTGAGCAGGTCGCTGAACATGCGCGCCTTGAGGAGACGCTGGCTCGAGTAGTAGATGGCGGCAAAGATAGCGTTGCCGGCGAAAGCGAAGATCACCGCATTGGTATGAAGTGGGCGCAGCCGTCCGAAGGTCAGAAACGGCAGGCCGAGGCTTGCCGCGGGAAAGAAGAGCTCCACCGCCAGAACGACGCCGACGAGCATCCCGACGACGCCCCATACGACCGTCGCCAGTGCAAACTTTCTGACGACGTCTTCATCGTACGAGAATTTCTCCAGATGCGCAGTCGCAGTCATAGATTCTCCATCCAGGTCCGGTCCAAATTCGGGGCGGCAGCCGCCGCAAGCATCAGGTCTTGCCGTGGGTGAGCTGGACGCCCCCGCAAGGATCTGGTCGAGCGCGCGCCCCTCAACACCGCCGCATAGCGCCGGCTTTCGCGGGCTCCCTGTGGTGAAATGGGGTCATCTGATTCGCCCAAGATCAGGCGGCTTATCCCCCCGAGAAACAGCGTCGGCGGAATGTGGTTTACACCACGGCGAGCGCAATACGCGTGGGCACTTGTAAAGGAGCATCACCCGACATTCGACCGACGCCCGAGAAACGACGACATGGTGCGTGTGCCAGTGGCGGAGCGTAGCACCTCGTTGACGCCCCTGCAAGGTCTCTGTCCCGATGCATTGAGGGGGCGCGGGCAGTCCTTGCCGAGATGGCGGCGGAGGTAAGAGGAACGCCCGGCTACGGGAGGCAGTGGCTGCCCCACTGCGCCTGGACGACCTTGCCGACTGCATGCAAAGCGATGGTGCCGGCAACCGAGGGCACCGTGTCCATCTCCCAATCCCTACCATCTGAGTCGAGCTCCACATCCCCCTTGTTACACACGCTTCGGTGGCCGCCACCGGCCGCGCCGTCGCCACTCGAGCGGGAGCGCCAATCCCAGGGCCAGGAGCATCGCCAACGCCCAGGCGCCTTCGCCCAGCGGTACCTGACCCGGCGGGATGGGCACCGTGCCGCTCACGATCTCGGAAATCGGGCCGGAGTTGCCGTTTTTCTCGCGCGTCTGGACCGCGAAGTAATACGTCACGCCGGGGCTCAGCCCGCAGACGGTCGCGCTCGTGGCGAGCTCGGCGTCCTGCGAGCTGGCGAGCTGGGTCGCGCCAAGTCCCCACAGCACGTCGTATCCGCCGAGATCGTTTTCGGCGACTTGCTGCCAGGAAAGGATCGCCGCGCCGCCGTCGCCATCGCCTCCCGGGCAGGTCCTCCCGATCGTCCCGTGCCGAAACGCGCCAAAGCCGAGCGCCACGCCGCGCGCAATGCCCACCGGCGTGTCGATCACAAAGGTGGCCGACCGGTCATCGGGGATGGTCCTTCCGGCGCTGTCGACCGCGCCGGAGACGACGATCCGGTGCGTGCCGTCCGGGGTTTCGGTGAGGATCGCATGGCTCATCGTCAGCGTGTCGTTCTCGACAGCCGTGGTGGACCACACCGGATTTTCCAGCGGAAACTCGGCCGAGGGGATCTCGGGAACCTCGGAAAGCTCGAAGGCGATGTCCGGGGTGACCGCGGTATCCATGCTGCGGCTGAAGCGGAACGTGAAGCTCACGGGCTGCGCGCTGACGGGGCTCGGCGGGTCCAGCGCCACGGACATCAGGTAGGCTGGCGCCGAGGTGGGTGGAGCCGAGAGCCACTGGTCGTAGGTGACCTTGCCGAGCGCGGTCGCGGTATCGAACCAGTCGTAGATGGCCTCGATATCCGCATTTTCGTCGTTGGTTCCATCGGCATCAGTGTCGGCGGCGACCATTTGCGCCGTCGCGGCAGTTCCCCAGTAGTTGCCCAGGAAGCTCGCGGGCGTGGAAGCGGTGTTCGCGACGGCGTATCGCCCCACGGTGCCGTCTCCGTTGTCGATGATCGAGCGCTCGGCGCTGGCATTGCCGGGCAGCGCAGCGTCGCCGGCGACCACGCCGGAGCCCGTATTGCCCACGATCGTGGAGTCGGCAATGGCCGCCGCCCCCGATACGCCTGGTCCGCCGTTTCGCAAAACCAGGGTGCCGCTGATGGTGCCGCTCGCCTTGGAGATGCCGGCGCCATTGTCGGCGATCGTGGAATCGACGACGGTCGTGGTGTTCGCGACGCCTCCCGAGCAGCCCGTGATCGTCGAGGAGACGATCGTCGCGGCCGAGACCGTGCCGCAGTTGGACACCGTCGTGTCGTCGAGGTCACCGATGATGGACTCGCCACCCGTGACGCTGGAGCCCACCAGGCGCGCCGTGATGCTGCTGCAGGAATCCAGCGTCGAGCTCGACACGAACTGGGCGCTGATGCTGCAATTACTGAGGGTGCTATCTTGAATGGCTCCCGCGGTGACCATACCGGAGGGGATCAGGCCGTTCGCGAGCACCGTGCCGGTTCCGCCAGACACCACCGTGGTCCCGCTGGGGTCCTCCACCGTCAACCCGTCGATCGCGGGGTGTGACGCGCTGTCGCCCGCGATAGCGGCCGCCTGGTGGCGGAAGGCGGCATCGATGATGGCGGGGCTCGTAGCCGAGAGCTGGAGCCCGCCGCCGTACTCGAAGTCGACGTGCGCCAGGCGCGAGCCTTCGGTGCCTTGCCTGGGGCGGAAGGTTTGCACCACGTCAAGGTTGAGCATGGCGACCGCAACTCGCAGCCCGTCGGCGCCGAGATCGATAACCGTGATTCCCGGTGAGCCAGAGTACTGGACCCCCACCGAAGCAGCCTGTGGCGCGCCGCCCCACGGTAACACGTTGAAAGCGCTCGGAGAGCTTCCGTAGCCGGTTTCGATGGACACCAGGATCTCGGGTGTCGAGCTCCCGCCGACATCGGCCAGTGCCAGGCCCATCGGCGTCGCGTCTTCGAGCTGGAGGTCGGACCGCACCCAGCGGCCAGCCGTCCAGCGGAGCGCCGAAACGGCGTGGGGAAGGGTGGTGCCATTGCCTGTGCTTGCGGCGGCGATATCCTGGTCACCGTCACCGTCCACGTCGCCGATGGCGACACCCCACGGCCCTGATGCCCCATTGACGGCTACTGGAATCTCCACCTGCGGATCCCACGTGCTCCCGCTCCACGCGACGAACGAAACGGAGCTGCCCAGACCATTGCTCACCACGATGTCATTGTCCCCGTCGTTGTCCGCGTCCCCAATTGCGACGCCGCGCGCCCACGAACCCACCGCCAGGTCGGTGCGCTGCCAGCCCGCGCCCACCGTCCACTCGAACACCGCCGCCACGTCGAGCCCGCCGAGCGCCGCGACCACCTCGTTCTCGCCATCGTTGTCGGCATCCCCGATGGCTACCGCCTGGGGCACCGACGCAGGCACATCCTGGTCGCCGAAGTCCTCGCGATCCCACCCGATGCCGTTCCAGCGCAGGATCGTCAGGTCGTTCGACGATTCGTTGGCGACGACGATGTCGGTCGAGCCGTCGTTGTCGGCGTCGCCCACGGCCACCGCCACGGGCTCAAGGCCGACGGCTGCGCTCGTGCTCGCCCAGCTCGAACCCTCCCACCTCGAGATCGTCACGGAATTCTGCGCCAGGCTCGTCGCGACCAGCAGATCCGTATCCCCGTCGCCGTCCGTGTCGCCGCTGGCGAGCCCGTACGGTTCCATACCCACCGGGATCGACTCCGCCGCCTCCCATCCCACCGCATCAGGGCTGGTGTCGGTCAGGTGCAGCACGCCCCAGTCTCCGGCAGCGGGCGCCGATTCCGCGGACGTGAACCGAATGCGTCCATTCTCCTCTCCCTCCGCGGCCAGCGTGCCGTTTACCGTGAAGGTGATCGCCGGATTCCGGCGCACGAAGCGGAATTCGGTGCCCGGCTCCAGCGTCAGCACGGTATTCTCGCACACCGCGACGTCTTCCCGGACCATGTAGACGTTGGCGGCTAGCGTCGTGTCCGTACAGAAGATGTTCGTGGGCAGCTCCACGCCGCCGTCGATCCGCAGCGACAAGGGGAAGCTGGCGGCGAATTCGCCGTCCGCCGCCAGCTCCAGGGTCAGCGAGATGTCGTCCCCCGCCTGGAGAGGTCCGGCGACCGTGAGCGCGAAGCCATCGGCTGCGTTGCTGGCAGTCGCTCCGGAGGGCAAGTCGTCCCAGGTCCCCGCGCTGTCCGAGATCGCAACCCCCGCGGTCTGGGTCGTCAACGTCCCGCGGAGCGAGGTCAGGTTGCCGTAGTCGCTGCGCAGCGCCACCGTCAGCGTGACCGTGCCGTCAGTCAGGTCGAGCCGGCCATCGCCGTCGCCACCGGGATCGGAAACCGCCGTCTGGGCGACGCTCGCTTCCGGAGATACGGCCGTGCGCAGCGCGGCGTCGGCGCTGATCAGGCCGGCGCCGGTGCCTCCGTTTCTGGCGACAGAGGCTTTCGATGTCCGGCGCAGGTGCTCGGCGAGCAGGTGGGGGTTCCAGTCGGGATGGGCTGCCGCCAGCAGTCCGAGCGCACCGCTGACAAACGGCGCCGCCATGCTCGTGCCCTCCCTGATCGCGTAGGCATCGCCCGGCACCGTGCTCCAGATCTCGACACCCGGCGCGGCCTGGTCGACCCAACTCCCGTAGCTCGAAAAGCTGGCCCGCTCTCCGTCGCGCCCGAGCGCCGCGACCGCGACGACGCCCACATCGGCGGCGGGATAGAACGGCTGGTCCGTGCCCTCGTTTCCCGCCGCGGCAACGACGACCGCGCCCGCGTCCGCGGCCACGGCGATCGCGTCCGCAATGGACTCGGAGGGCGAATGGGAGCCCAGAGAGAGATTGATCACACGCGCACCGGCCGCAGCCGCCAGAGCAATCCCCGCGGCGATCTTGTCGAAGGTGCCGGTACCACTCGCGTCCAGCACCTTGATCGGCATGATCCGGCACTCCCAGCACACCCCGGCAACGCCGCGCCCGTTTTGCCCACGCGCGGCGCTGGTGCCGGCGACGTGCGTGCCGTGGCCGCTGTCGTCGTCGGGGGTGTTGTCGCCGTTGACCAGATCGGACCCGGCGACGAGCGTGATCCGGTCGGAGAGCTCCTCATGGTCGAGGTCGACGCCGCTATCCACGATCGCGATGACGATGTCCTCGCTGCCCATGGTCACATCCCACGCCTCGGGGGCGTCGATGTCGGCGTCCGCCGTGCCCCCTTCCTGTCCCGTGTTGTGGAGCCCCCACTGATCGGGAAAGCGGTCGTCATCGGGAAAGGTCGCCGCCTGCCGCATCACGCCGTTCGCCTCGGCCCACGCGACGTGCGGGTGGCGGCGCAGGGTCGAGAGCACTCCGGGTATTTCCGCCGGACTGTCGAGCTCGATGAGGACCACCTGCCGCAGTCGCGACGCGAGCCGCGCCGCGAAAACCGTGTCGCGACGGGCGGCGAGCGCGCTCAGCGCGTGGCGGTGGACGAGGCGTACGCCGCGGACGCGGTGGCTCGGGGAAAGAATTGAGCGCATCGCGTCTTCCGCCGGGAGCGGGCTCGCGTCGCCGAGCCCGGCGATGACGGCGGGACGGGGTTGGGGCGTGGCGGCCACGGAGGATGCTGGAACGTCGAGGAGGCACGGCGCCAGGCCGCACAGCAGCCCCATCACAGGACAAAAAAGACCCCGCTTCATGCTCATGATACACTCCCCGGTGTTCTCCGCCGCCGCGGCGACCTGGCCGGCACGAGCAACGCCGCCGCCAGTGCCGCCAGGCCCACCACACTGCCAACGCCACCTGCGGGGACGCTGGCCCCACCCGCTACCCATCCGTTCTCGG
This sequence comes from Candidatus Schekmanbacteria bacterium, assembly GCA_016188575.1. Classification (GTDB taxonomy): domain Bacteria; phylum CSSED10-310; class JACPHN01; order JACPHN01; family JACPHN01; genus JACPHN01. Next base: position 28,762 of record JACPHN010000097.1, on the reverse strand, counting down.
CGGTGACCTCGCGGTTCCAGGAGAGGTCCTCGGCATACTGCCCGTAGACGGCCACGCTACCGATGACGATGTCAAGCCGGCCGAGCGCAGCCATCGCGGCCGGATCCACGTCGAACACGAGCGTCGCCAGCTCAACCGGCCCCGCAGGCAGCGCCTCGGCGCGGCTCAGCGACAGCGTGATGCTCCCGTCGAGCTCCCGGCTCTGCTGCGAAAACGCGGGGCTCGCCGTGATCGAGGCCAGGCTGAGGGCCGCCGGCGCCGTCCGCCCGACCTCGAGCTGCACCGCGGCCACCCCTGCGGCATCATCGAGCACCAAGGGGACCTCGACCTGACTTTCTCCTCTCCAGACGACTTTTCCGGCGCGAATGTGATAGCCGTCCCCCGCCGTCTCTACGTGCCGCGCCGTTCCCTCGGGGGGATTGACGGAAAGCCCTACGGCGAGCCGCTGGATCCCCACCACGTCGCCTGCAGTCATGCGCTGATCGCGATTGATGTCACCGGAGACCGATTGCAGGGCGGTCGGCTCCATCTTGCCCGCGGCGATCATGAGCGCCAGCAGCGCGTCGGCGGTAGTGACGTCCTGGTCGCCGTCGACGTCTCCGAGGCGGTGAACGTCGCTGGCCACGAAGGAGCTGTCCTCGAGATCCATCGCGAGTTCACCGATTTCGTCGCCGACGACGATGTAGGACAGGAATTTCTTGAAGGTTACCGGGAGCTCGATGTCCTCGGTGACGCTCGGAGACACTGCGAATACGGCGTCGAGGAAGCGCCCCAGGCCGGAGAGCGTGATCGGGTTTTCGAGGTCGGGGCTCAGAACCGAGATTTTCAGGAGGCCGGAGCACGTATCGGTAGCGCCGATGTTGTCGGTAATCTGCAGGCCCACGGCGAGCGCCGAGCGCTCGATGCGGGCGGGGCACAGCGCCGCCGGATCGTAGTTGATCCAGATGTCCATGGCGTTGAGGGTGAGACCGCCGGCGCTGCCGAGCGCAATGGGGAGCACGACCTCGGCGTCCGCCCGACCGTCCGGCGCGGGGGCGGGCGCGCGCCGCGCTTGCGCCAGCGCCCCGGTGGCGTGCCAGATGCGCACATTGCGCACCGGATTGCACGGCACGCTCTCGCCCGAGTCATAGAGCGCGGTCACGGTATAGTCGTGAGCGAGCTCGCGGTCGGCGTTGCGCAAGTCGTCGAGGAAATATCGGGCGTACGTCGCTTGCGTCTCGCCGATGGCCGCGAAGTCAGCGGTGTCGGGCGGGTGGCTCTTGCGATAGACGCGGTATCCGGTGGGCGGATTGGCGGCCCAGCTCGCGGGCAAGTCCCAGAACAGGTGCACGAATGGGCCTGCCGGGATCACCCTGAGGTTGGTGGGCGCGCCGGCCACGGCCGTCGGGGTCGGCGTCGGCGTGGCGGTCGGCGTCGGCGGTGTGCCGGTGGGGGTCGGGGTGGGACTGGCCGCCCCGCATGGCGGTAGCACCGGGTCCCGATAGACGATCAACTGGCCCGCTACGGAGCCTCCACCGGTCGGAATCGCCACGAGGTCTTTCAGGCCGCTGTTGTCGGCATCTTGGACCACGAGCCGCCGACCGGAAGCGGTGGGATCGAACACGGCGGTGTCCCCGAGATCGGCGTTGCTCCACACCTTGGTCGCCGCCGCACCATCCCACCGCCATAGGGTCAGCTCGCCATTGGAGAACATGGCGAGCTCAACGCATCCATCGTTCGAGAGGTTCCCCGTGAAGGGATGGCCAGTCGCAAAAGCACCTTGCCATCCCGCGCCTACGAGCAGAAACTCGCTGCCATTCCACCGGTAGACCTTGGGCTCCTGCACTCCTTCGACCCCTTCTGTCACCACGATTTCGGGAAGGAAGGCGCCATCCAGGTTCGAGGTAGTCAGGCGGGTGAGGCTGGTTCCCCCGACTTCCACCTCCGGGAGCATCGGGCACGTTATCGCCCCGGCACCTCCGACACATCGGTAAATCTGGAAGCCATCCGGGAGGTTTCCGGGTTGCCGAGTGGCAGTCACGATCTCGTTGCCGCTTGCTCCATCCGCATTGTAGATCCGGCCGCCGAAGAACTGCCGTCCAGCGCCAATCATCGTATCCGCATAGCTGTTGCCGCCCGTGTGCTCGATGAGGTGGAGCCCATTGGCCGAGACGCTCTCGCTGGCCTCGCCCACCACGATCTCGTTGAGACCGTCGGCGTTGACATCGCCGATCATCACGTTCGTGCCGCCCAACGGCAACCACAGGGGGAGGGACCAGACCTCAAACCAGCCGGGGAAAGGCGAATCCTGGCGCTCAAAGATGCTCACGCCACCGGAGACGCCGTCAAGGCCGACCCACGCGGCGACGATTTCGTCGTCGCCGTCGTTGTCGACATCGCCGGCGTACGGCGCGACCTCTGTCCAGTCGGGCCGCGAGTAATTGAAAATGAGCTCGTACTCCCCAGTGGCATCGACGATCCTTCGTATTTCGAAGCCGTGGCCCCCACCGTCCCCACCAGTCCCGAGCAACACTTCGTTGCGGCCATCGCCGTCCACGTCGCGGACGAGGACGTTGCGGTAGCTGCCTGCGGAGGTCGGAGTGGCGGTGGGCGTTGGCGTCGACGTCGGCGTTAGGGTTTCATCGCCATAGTGCGGAAGAGTATCGAACCGGTTGAGCTCGGCGCTGACTTCTGCCGCGGTACCGGGAGACAGAGCGTGGGCTGTCGCGGCACCAGCCGCAGCCGCGGCGAGCGCCAGCGACAGGATCCCGGCCAAACGAGTCGGTCGTCCGCAGGAAGTCACCGATCCCCGGCTCGTTCTGCGCTTGCCGATCTCCCGTCTACTCATGCCGATCCTCCGTGCGCCCGTCGCTCCCATCTCCCTTGGCCGTCGTGTCGAGAACGCATCGACTCTGCGTCGCCCCATGGCACCGACTGCCCCGACCCTCGGTCGGTGTAACCACGAAAACCAGGCTATTCACCGGCACGAAGAACATCAAGCGGGCGTGCGCCGACTGGGCGCCCGGTAGCGCCTCGCGTCGTGGCGTCCCGGCATCGGGTGCGGCGATTTCGTGCATGGTGATCATCGGGCCAGTAACTGCAATCGGGGTGCCACACCTGGGCGACAAGCGAAACCTCGCAAATCCGGGCAGCCCGCGCATGGCGCGCAATTGGCGTCGGTGACTCCGTGCCTGCCGCCGGCGTCTCTCCCATCGTCAGGCGCCACGGGTTGTACAAACTGACATCGGTTTGTACAAATCGTCCGCCGGCATTCTCGCAGGCGGCATCGCCCTCGCTCTGGACACTTGCGAGGTTGCGCTGCGCAAACCAGATATCCTCCGCTATCTGCGGCGCGGTCGAATCCGAGCTGCAGCCGTCCGAGCTGGAGCTGCGGCACCATCGCCAGCGCGCCGCGGACGAACGCCGACCCGACGCCTACTCGCTGCCGCGCTCGCTCCGGCGAAAAAAGCCTCGCCCGAGGGTCGTCCGCTCTGGGCAGGCGCCACGCCTGTCGGAGGAGTAATCAGGCAACGCGCGGCGGTGGACGACCCCGGGCAGGGCATTCACGTTTCATCTGGGCAGCATTTCGCGCCAATTCGTTGTCGTGGCGTGGCCCTTTGTGCGGCGGATGTCCGCAACCCCGCCCAAACATGTCGCCGGCCCCAAGGCCGGCGTCCTTACATGCTCACTCCCGCGTAGCCGGTCGCTTGACTTTGGGCAGTGACCATCACTCACGCTGGGTAGGTGCAAGAGTCCACGGCAATGCTCCCCGCGTCAATGGATAGCAGCGAACCCCACCGCAAACGCTTGCCATTGACTCCCGGCGCAGGAATCGAGGCGCTCGTTCATGAACTTGGCGACGATGTCGAGCTCGTCATGGTCTCCGTGGATGAAGACGCGCTCGACGCCCGTACGCCTGCATTTGCCGAGCTCGTCCGAGTCTTCGTAGCTCCGCTGGGCGGCATACATGGTGCCGTCGTCCCGCAGCGGCAGACGCGCGGCCAGCCCCTCGGGCGTGCCGTCGTGCTGCAAGGGGCAGGTGGCGCTCTCATTCCAATCCGGGCCATCCTCACTGCCGCAATTCTCGAAAGCCTCACGGCCTTTCCAGATGGCGAGGGTGGGGCCGGCGCCAGGCTCCTGGCTCTCCGTCACCCGGAGGTAGGCAACGCCGATCTCCGCCACCAGCTTTTCGCAGGCAGCGCGGTCGGCCACATTCAGGCAGCTCATGCGGAACTGGCGATCATGCGCTCTCGCGAGTTGGGGGAGGTCGTCCTCTGTGGGCTCTTCCTCCTCGCCGTGTCCGACGATCCCGAGCTCCTCGTCGCCATAGATTTCGGGCGGCAGGGTGTTCCGCTCTTCTTCGCGCGGTTCGTTGGGGTCAACCGAGTTAAAGCTCCGAGGCACGGCGAGAATGCGGCCAGCGCGGGAACCATCGAGAACGGAGGCGCCCAAACGCCGTTTTCCCTCGGCGGAGAACACCTTGACCACGCCTTCGTCGCTCAGGAGTAGATTCCCGGAGGTATCCACGGCGAGTGCGCGCGCCGCCACTACGCCGTCCAGGGCAATGTCGGCAACCTGGATATCGCGCGCTGACTTGACGACAACTCGCTTGGCTGTGGCAGCTCCTCGTTTCAGGACCCACAGGCCGCCGCGCAACGGGTCCGCCTGCAGGAGCACCTCTTCCCTTCCGCCCAACCCGGTGAGGGCCACCGAGTAGAGCGCGCGAAGGCGCGTATCGAAGAAACGCAGCCCGGAGGCTGACGCCGTCACCACGCGTTGTGCCACGGGATCATAGGCCAGCGCCGTAGTGTCGCCCGATACGGCGGCGCGAGCGACGGTCCGGCCGTGACGGTCCAAACCCAGCAGGCCATTCTTGGCGAGGACGTAAAGCGTCTTGTCGTGGCCCCCCAGCGCCAGCGCGCGGGGCCCCGCCACATTGGCAACGGTCTCGACCTCACCCGACACCACGTGCGCGGCCAACACGGCGTTGCTCATCGCCGAAGCCACCAGAACCCGCGGGCGGATCGGGTCGAAGACCACGCCATCGATGGACGCGCCCCGGGGCAGCTTTACAACCATGGACTCTATGCTACCGAAGCCATCTACCGAAAATGCCGGCCTGGTAATGACCAGCGAGGTAGCACTGGAGGCGGAGTTGTAGTTGTAGGGGACAGCGGCCTCGGCGGTTGCTTCGTCCCAGGTTTCCGCGCCCAACCATGGGACCATGAGTGCATAGCGCTTGATGCATGCCTGCGACTTGTTGGCCGGTTTCTTTGCGCCAATGCAGTACATCTCTGCCTCTGGATTCCAATATGCTCGCTGCTTGTGCGTCTTCCATGTGGACTGCTTATTAATGTCGCCGTCGTCCTTGGCAGGGTCCCTGTACCAGACAATAGAACCTTCGCCACCTCCTGACCATGCTCCATACCCAACACCGACCAACGACCGCGCGTGACCGCCATCGCAATCGTCGTGGTCCTCGCCCTTGCACCACAGGACTCCCATGCGGATCTGGGCCCCAGCCAGGAGCCACTCCTGCATCCAGCCAGGTCCGCCGTAGCCTCCGCCAACATCTTCGGCTTCGATTTCGAAAACAGCAGAGAACGGATGTCCCGGCGAAACGGAGAGCCAATCATAGATTCCATCGATAGCGTCTGAGTGGTTGGTACCACTATCGGCATCCGTGTCCATGAACGCACCTAGCAGGTTAATGCCAGACGTGATTCCGTCGTAGGTGTCCCAGAGGTCAAACCACATCAAGTAGAAAGGATAGATCGCTTGTAGCCAGCCGTGGTAGGCGGCGTAGGAGAAACCGTTCATTGTCACTGTGGGAACGCAATAGTTCTTGCCATTTTTCGGCAGGTCGTCCCGTTTCTGATCATAGTCGGGCACGCCGGTGATCTTGGTGCTCCAGCTCTGCTTCGCCTGCACGTTTCCGTAAGCGCTCAACGAACAGAAAACTAGAGCTGCACAGAGACAACGCGCGTAGAAAGAGCCTTTGGCACATGCTGCCACGTATGTAGCTTGTTCATATCTTTGACATTTCACTTCTATACACATGTTTTACCTCCAGTAGATCCGGAAGGCGATGCACAGGAAACACGAAGCCTTGCTGCCTGTCGGAAGTTTCGCGACATGCGTGGTGTTGCAATATCCGTACCACTTACTCGCCAACAGAGAAGCTCGGCAGAGAACAGAAACGCGGGCATCGCGATGGCCCGAAGTGAGACCGCTATCGGCCTAACCGGACGAAGTTGTACAAACTGGTGTCGATTTGCTTGTACAAGGCTCAACCGTTGCTACCGGTGTCGACCCGGAAAGCAGGGCCAGGCGCATGCCGGGCGGACCGGACAGGGGCGCTGCCGCAACGACCATCGTCGCTGGCAAAACGCCTACTTCACTGCGCACGGCCCTCTCACCATGCGCGAAGCCCGGATGGCGCGGGTGCGCCAATCCCAATGTGGAAACTTTGACATCCTCTCCGGCATGACGATGACGGAGTCCTCGCACCAAACCAGCGGTGGATTCAGGACGCCCTCGGAAATCGCCGGCCCCTCGCCGTCATCAATCACCAGGGCGACGGGTAGCGGGTGCCCATGCCGGGCCCGAGCACCACCGCATTGATGAACAGCCGCCGGGTCGCGAGCGCGTAGCCGCGAAAGAGCGGATTGGCTGCGAAGAGAATGGCCTGACCGCGCCCGATCGACTCGCGTAGCGCATACGCGGAATGGGCGATTCTCCCGGCGGCCTCGGGCCACAACAGGCCGGACAGATGCAAGTCGGCGAGATCCGCGAAGCGCCCCGGGACCTCGGCGGCACCCAGTCCCAGGAAGACTTCGCTCGCATCCATGAGCGCCGCGATCGACTTGCCCGCTCCATAGGCGACCCAGTGCCGGGGATCCAGCTCCACGCGAAGGTAGGCACCTTGCGGGTGGAAGGACCGGAGCCGGGCGTCGGCGGCCCCGCGAAGTTGCGCCTTGAGCTCGTCGGTCCCCGCCGCCGCGAGCTCCTCGCCGAGCCACGCGTCGAGGCTCACAAGTCGATCCGGAAGGGCAAACGTAGCGGCGTCCTTGGGGAGAAAGGGGCGCGCGGCGGGGCCGACCACAGGCGCCACGGCGTATACCTTGGGGTCGTGCCAGCGGAGCGGTGGCTTCGTCATCTCGTTGCTTCTGCCACGGGCTTTCTCATCCGTCCCCGCGACCGGAGACGGCGCCGGCGCCGCCACCCCCCGCGCCTGCAGCGGCCCCGATGCGGCGACCTCCGCGCGACCCAGGCCCAGGACCACTGGGGGAAAGCGGTCGAGCACCTGGCGTCTCGGGCGGCTCTCCAAAACACCGCTATCAGCGTCGGCGAGCAGCTCGGCGGCAGTCCCGATGCCGATGAGCGTGCCACCGGCGTTCGCCCATTCGCGCAGGCGCGCCAGCCCCTTCGCTCCCAGGCGCTCCCGTAGCGCTTCGGGTTCGGCGTAGGTCGGCGGCAGGACGAGCACGGTGTAGCGATCGAGGTCGATGTCCGCGAGCTGGCCGATGTCGAGGTTGGAGCTTCGCACCTTCATCTCGACGTCGAGCAGGTGCCAGACGGCACCGAACACGGAGGGATGGATCGGGTCTCCGGCGAAGACCCCGATGCGCAGCGGCGCCAGCGGCGCGAACTGGTTTCCGCCCAGGTCCGGCCCATCGTTGGCTCGGGCCCCGTCGACACCCTGAACCGTCACGCCATGTCGCCGCGCGAGGTCCGCCAGCAGCGCTTGAATATCAGCGCGTTCGTTCTCATCCCGCCGCACCAGCAGCGCCCCGCGCTCGTACGACGTGCCGCCGAAAACGAAGGGATCGGTTGCCACGCGCATGCGGACGCCCTCGCTGAGCAGTGACGCGGCGACAAACATCGCCTTTTCCGAGCGGCCGTCGAGCAAGAAACCATACCGCCCACGCTCGTTCTCCAACTGGCCGGCTGGCGGCGGCACCGATGCAACCGGGCGCCAGTCCCCACCCGGAATCTCGGCCGACCAGTACGCCTGCACGCCAAACGCCAGCGGCACCGACCAGGCCGTCACGTCGTACAGGCGTGACCCCTGACCGCGCTCGAGCCATTCCCGCTCTTCGCCCAGGAAATCTTCCGCCATCGGGACATGGACATCGAACAGGTTGCGGACCAACGCCCCCAAAGGTTGCGCGGTTGGCACGAGCCACGAACCCGACGGCAGCGCGGCTCTGGTCGGGCGCTCATCGAAGTAACCCATGAGGTTTCGCGCTTCGACGGCGGCCTCGTTCTCCAGGACTTCGATCCCCTGAGTGAGCAGCGCTTCGACGAGCCGCCGCGCCGGCTCGGGGTTTTCCCCGCGGAGAATGATGAAACTGCGCGGTCCGCCGTCCGCCCCACGCGTAGCGGCGCGCCGCCGGGCCGCGGCCCAGTCGGTGAGCAGCGCGGTCTTGTGCTCGGCCGCGGTCTGCAGATTCGCGAGCGAGCTCGTGAGCTGGTGCGCGACCGCCTCGGCAAAGGTGACCAACCCGCCGCCGCGCTGCCGGACCACCCCGCCGTTGGTGGCGCCCTGTTCGTACAGGACTCCGACGGCTCCGGTGTTCGCCGCCCAGCTCGTCCCGTAACCCGGGAAGAACTCCTCATTCCACTCACGGGTGTAGTAGCTCCAGCCGCGAGCGTCGAAGGCGCGGGCCTGGTCGCCGGCGAAGCGCTCCCACCAGACGCGGATCTCGGGCGGGACGTGGGGATTGAACGGATGTCGGGGCGGCGAAAACAGGAAGCTGTCCGAGCTCTCCATCTCGTGAGCGTCGACGATGAGCTGCGGCGTCCAGGAGGCGACCGCCTGCACGCGGCCGCGGCTCTCGGGCTGCACCTGCGCGAACCAGTCACGGTTGAGATCGAACAGGTAGTGGTTGCCGCGGCCCCACGGCCACAGGCCGCGGTGGACGAGACCCTCCATGTCGGGGTCGGGCACGGCCTTGGAAAAGGCCGTGGTCTGAGCGAGGTAGCGCGCGCGTCCGTCGGGGTTCTGGTTCGGGTCGATGCTGACGATCAGACGGTCGCGCAAGCGCTCCGTGGCGGCGTCGGTGCCGGCCGCAAGGCGGTAGGCGAGCGCCAGGGACGCGTCGGCTCCGGACGGCTCATCACCATGGATCGAATACTCGAGCCAGATGACTGCGGGCAGCGCCTCGAGCTGCTTCCCCGCCGGCGCGGGTGCCGGCGATCGGGGATCCCCAAGGCGGCGCAAATCCGCCTGGATGCGCTCGAGATTGTTGATATTCACCGTGGAGCTGATCGTCAGCACAACGAGCGGGCGGCCTTCGTGCGAGCGGGCGTACTCCCGCAGCCGCACCCGCGGCGTCGCCGCCGCCAACCGCTCCAGGTAGCGCAGAATCTCCTCGCCGGTCGCAGGCCGTGCGCCCGGCTCGAACCCCAGGACCGCGGCCGGCGCGGGGACGTCGGGATCGACCTGCAGTGCCTCACCGCCGGAGTCGGAGCGCCCCGGACGCCCCCAAACCAGCATCACCATCATGAGCGCGACCCGGAGCACCCGTGCTCGCCTTCTTGCCATCCGCACCGCCAGGTTCCTTTCCCGTACGTAGCTCGCCGCTTGCCATCCGCCGCAGGGCGGTTCGCGGTCGCCTCGCGCGGCCGCGTCCTTTTGCTCAACAGGTACATGATCCAATCGCCCGGCGCAACGGAAGCGCGATCGCCGCCCTGACAGGTGGTGGGCTACGCACAACTTGCAGTCGAACCGGCGGTGGATTTAGGTTCTCCCGGACCATTGACAACCTTGGCGCCGCCATCTAAACTACAGAGCATCTTGAAATCAGGGGGCGTAGTTCAGCTCGGTTAGAACGCCGGTCTGTCACACCGGAGGTCGCGAGTTCAAGTCTCGTCGCTCCCGTAGCATTAGCAAACGGTTTTCGGGTGCTCGAAAGGGCGCCCGAAGCAATTCTGTCCCCTATTTTCACCCCAAAGCGGCGTGACCCTTTGGCGTGCGACCAAGGCCCGTCACCTGCTCACCGCCCCTGTGCGCCAACCATCGCCCCGGCGAAGCAGTCACTCGGCGCTGGGCAATAACGTGGGTCTCGGCGCGGAGCGGCTAGCTCACAAACCTGCGATTGATATTCGCGGCCAGCTCTGACACGATTTCATCCGACTGCATGTCAGCGATACGCTGCTGCAGCTCGGACCGCCGGCGAAAGTCGGGCTCCTGCGCCAGTCTCGTGGCCGTGAGGATGAAATTCTCCACCGCTCGCTGCGTTTCGCCGTCGCGCCATACCTGGTTCAGGAACGCGGTCGCGCCGGGTGTTTCCTGCCAGAGGTCGGCGCATAGCTCGATGTACTGGACAGCCAGATCGGGCCACTGCACAGAGCTCACGTGCCACTGCTTGGCGCTGCGAATCCACGGGCGGTTGTCATTGAGCAGAAAGGCGGCGATATACAAGTTCACAAAAAAGGCCCGCAGGATTTGCTCCGTCGCCTCCCTCGTGCGCCCCATGGAGTGGAGCGCCAGCGCATGGTTGTAGGCGACGTGCGGGTCATCCGGATTGGCGGCGTACGATGCAAGCGCCTTGTGGAGCTGCCCGAGGCGGTGGTAGAGCTCGCCGACGAGATAGCGAACGCCCATTGAATCCGAGGGATCGCGGCCCAGCATCTCATGATATACGGCCAATGCTTCGCTGTAGTTGCCGAGCCAGTAGCCGCAGAGCCCGATGCCGTGTAGTGCCCGCAGCACCAGATTCTCCGTCGCCGGATTGGCCTTGGGAATCGCAAGCGCCGCGGGCGCCGCGGTAGGCGGGGCTGCAGGAGAAACGGGTGCTTCCTCGCCGCGCCGCCGCCGCGCCCGCCGTCCCGCCGGTTTGGCGTCCTCTTCGCCGCGCCGCCCTTCCGCTCTGTCCCGCCGGTCGATCAGGTCGAGCGCCCGCTCGAACAACACTTTCGCCGCCACGAATTCTCGGTGATCGAAGTAGATGAGAGCGAGGTTTACATAGGCATCGGCGAAGTCTGGAGACAACCCGATGGCCTCTTCGAAGCAGCGCTTGGCTTCCTCGATCTCACCGGCGTCGAGATATTCGTTGCCTCTCTCGAGGATGGCTTCAGGCGTCAGACTCGGAGGGCCTTGCTTGCGCGACATGTTGTTCTCTCCGGAGGGAAGCGGCTCATACAGGCAGTTTACTTTGCCGCACCGCGACAGTTCAAGACGATCTAAACCTGCGCGCGCGCCTAGCGAATCAAGAATGGGGCCGAGCGCTCATACTTGGTTCCCGTCGACTGGTCTTCCACTGTTACCCGGAGCTCGTAGCGCCCCGACACCGCTTCGGCCGTCGCCAATTCGAAGACGAACCGCACCTGGTCGGGTGAGTCCTCCGCCACATCCTTTCCCTTGAGTGTTACTGTCGGATCCTTCGCGGGGTTGCCGTCCGGGCCGACTACCTGGCCTGTAACGTTTAGCGTTCCCGCTTTCACGGCATCCTGAAGATTGTAGGACACGACGCACACGTTCTTCTTGACACCGCGATCGAACTGAGGTCCCGCGGCGGGGATGTACGGACTTCCGGTCAGCCAAAAAGGAAACAGGTTCGGAGCCGTCGCATTGGGATTTCGAGCGAGCACCCACGGGGTTTCGGGATCCAGAAATAGCGGCGCGAGAACTACGGGGTCCTTCGCGCCAAACGAGGGCACCACCAACTCCTCGGCAAGCAACCCGGAATGGCCGGTCCTGGCATTGCGCAGTAGGAAGCGCAATGTGTACGTGCCGGCGGGCAGTTGGAAGACGCCGTAATAGCGCAGCCCGGCCCCCTTGAGCTGCGGTGGCAGCTTGGTCAGGTCGAAGCCGAGATTCTGGTTGAAGAAGTCGGCCACTGCCCCCTCCGGTGTCGTCGCATAACCAAAGAGCTCTAGCGCAACGGCGGTGTCCTCCCCGGTTTTGGTCGTAAACGCGTTGGCGGCTTCCAAAATCACGGGGACGAGCGCCTTGTCGCCAGCTTGCTTGAACGGCTGAGCCAGCACCTTTACAGCGAGGTCTTCGCGGACCGGGCTGCTGGTCAGGAAGCTCGCGGCACTGAGCTGCCGGGCTATGGGCGCGAGCTGCTCGTACGGCCGCGGCTCGAAGTACCCGGCGCGGTGGGCCGGTTCCATCTTTCGGTCATTCAGTTTGACCTTGAGCTTGTGGTATTCGCCGGGACCCTCCTGCTCCGAAGGCTGATACCCGAGCACGTAGACGTAGCGGGTCGCCGCTGAGATGTCCGCCAGCGGCTTCTTGAGGTCGTTCGAGTTCTGGTGAAACGTGCCGCCCGTGTCCCGCGCGATCAAGGAGAGGGAGGCCTTACCCTCGGCCGGACCGGTGCTCTCCGCGACCGACTCGGAAACGCTGCCCGCCCCTGCCTTGCTGCCCACGGCCATCGACGCGGCCTGAGCGGCGCCGATGGCGCCTCCCGCCCGCAGGCCGGCGGTGTCGACCGTGTCAACCACTACGTCGGATTTTTGAATAGCTTCCAGCGCCATCGACAGGCGTCGCTTGAGGGTGCTCGAGCCAAACGTCCGGTTCGAGTCGGCCTCCCAGACCTCCCCCTCTTCTCGCGCCACTGCCTCGGTTCGCATCGCCTCCATGGAGGTGTCGCCCGAAAGCAAGCGGTCGCTGAAACCCGAGGACAACAGGATCACGTGCTTGCGCCCGGCAACGGGGTCGAGGCCAGCAGCAATAGCGACCAGCGCATCGGTCAGCGAGGAGACGTCGGCCTCATACCGGGCCTCATCATTGCGGCCGCCTGCCTGTGCGATACTGCTGAGCTGCTCGCGCAAAGCCTCGGTGACCGCCGCTTTTTTCTCGCCTCCCGTCAGCGCCTGCGCCGGCGACATCAGGGAATACACTAACCCGAGCTGGTCCGTGAGGCGGTCCGCCTTGTCCAGACCGAGGCCGCCCACTGCCCCGCGTAGCTGATTGCGGTCCGACGTCAGAGTGACCAGGAACCTGAGCCCACTTTTCGCGGAGAAGGTCGCGACCCCGGCGAGATCGGCAGCGCCGAGCTCGCTATCCAACGCCTCGAGCACGGCTTCCTGAGCCCGCAAGAGGCCGGAGAGGGTGGTGAACGTGAGGTCGAATAAGAAGATCACGTTGCGGCGGGCAGCCGGCGTCGCCCGCACCGCCTCCCGGGCGGTCTCCGCGCCAAGGTCCACGGTCTCGAAGGATGTGACCTTTTGCTCGTCGCCATTGTCGAGCAGCGTGAAATCACCTGCGGTGAGGTTGGCGACCGGCTTGCCGTCGCCATCCACGACCGTGACCGGCACCTGGACAAATGTCGACGAAACCGTGACCGAGTAGTTGCTCGTATCTGTCGATGCCGGTTCCTTGTCTTTGGCTCCCGCGTCACCCGTGATTCCCAGAATCATCACGGCAACCGTGATCAGCATGAGACAACCTATCCACCGGGATAGTCTAGAGCCCATCAGTCTTCTCCTCTTGATCGCGAGCTAGCGAGGGGGATTGCGGTCTATCTGTCAGGCGCCAAGGCGAGATGGCGGTGGCGGCTGCTTGTCCGGGGTGTCGAGGTGATCCAGGTGCCGGTTGCGCCGACGTCTTCGACCACCGGCGGGGCGCTGGGCATCCGGCATGCCACCGCCTACCGCGGCGACTGCGGCAGCCTTCTTTCGCTCTTCCACGGACGCCTGGTCGAAAACGATTTCCATCGCCTCTTCCACGTTCTTGGCGAAGTGAAAGATCATGTCCTTGCGCAGCTCCTCGCCGACCTCTTCCAGGTCCTTCCGGTTGAGCTCCGGCAGCAGGACGTTGGGGATTCCCGCCTGTTTTGCGGCAAGGACTTTTTCCTTGATTCCGCCTACGGGGAGAATCAGCCCCCGCAAGGAGATCTCGCCGGTCATGGCGAAATCTTTCCGCACGATCCAGCCCGTCAGCAGCGAGAGCACCGCGGAAAACAGCGTGATGCCCGCGGATGGCCCATCTTTCGGAATGGCCCCGGAAGGAATGTGGATGTGTAGGTCCCAGCGCTGCAGGAAGCGGGCGTCAATGCCCAGCTCTTGGGCGCGCGAACGCAGATAGCTGAGCGCGGCGTGAGCGGATTCTTTCATCACGTCGCCGAGCTGCCCCGTCAGCGAGATTACTCCCTTCCCGGGCATGCGCGTGGCCTCGATGAAGAGGATCTCCCCGCCCGCCGCGGTCCAGGCCAGCCCGGTCGCCACTCCTGGGATTCCCGTCCGCTCCGCCACTTCGGGAAAGTGCGATTGCGGTCCGAGCAGGTCGAACAACTGCTCGGGCTCGATCACCTGCTTGCTTTCCTCGCCTTCCGCGACCTTCATTGCGACGGCCCGGCAGATGGCGGCGATCCGGCGCTCGAAATTGCGCACCCCGGCCTCCTTCGTGTAGTCCGACACGATGCGGCGCAGGGTATCGTCGGTGAGCTCGAGCTTCTCCGCCGTCAGTCCATGCTCTTCGAGCTGTTTGGTGACCAGATAGGTCTTGGCGATCGTAACCTTCTCTTCGCTCGTGTATCCTGGGAGCCGGATGACCTCCATGCGGTCCAGTAGGGCGGGCGGAATGGGGTCCAGAAAATTCGCCGTGGCGATAAACAAGACCTTGGAGAGGTCAAACGCCACGTCCAGATAGTGATCGCTGAACCCGTGGTTTTGCTCTGGATCGAGCACTTCCAGGAGCGCCGCGGAGGGGTCGCCGCGAAAGTCCATCGACATCTTGTCGACTTCGTCGAGCATGAACACCGGGTTTCGACTACCCGCTTTGCGGATGCCCTGGATAATGCGGCCGGGAAGCGCACCGATATAGGTTCGCCGGTGTCCCCGGACCTCGGCCTCGTCGCGCACCCCGCCGAGGCTGATGCGAATGAACTTTCGCTCCATCGCCCGCGCGATGGATTTGCCGAGGCTCGTCTTGCCGACGCCGGGAGGGCCAACAAAGCACAGGATCGGCCCTTTCATCTCGCTCTTGAGCTTTCGCACCGCCAGATACTCGAGGATCCTCTTCTTGACTTTCTCGAGGTCGTAGTGGTCCTCGTTCAGGATCCTCCGCGCCTGAGCGATGTCGAGCACATCCTCGGTGAGGATCGCCCAGGGCATATAGGTGAGCCAATCGAGATACGTGCGCGCCACGGTGTACTCGGCGCTTGACGGATGAATCCGGCTCAGGCGCTTGAGCTCGCGGTCAGCCTCCTTCTTCACGTCCTCAGGCATGCCCGCCTTTTCGATCTTTTCCTGCAGCTCGGTAATCTCCGCCGCGTGGTCGTCTTCCTCGCCAAGCTCTCGCTGCAGCGCCTTCATCTGCTCCCGGATCAGGTGCTCGCGCTGGCTGCGGCTCATCTCATCCTTGACCTGGGACTGCACGCGCTGCGATAGCTCGATGAGCTCGAGCTCCTTGGCCAGCATGAGCGCTACCTTGTTAAGCCTCTCGGTGACGCCCAGCGATTCCAGAACCGCCTGTTTGTCGGGAAGCGCGGCGTTGATCTGGAAGGCGATGAGGTCCGCGATGCCGCCCGGGCTCTCCACGTTGTTCAGCGCCGTCAGGATGTCATCGGAGAGGTATGAGCTTTCTTCCACCGCGCGCTGAAACTGCTGCTTGACGTGGGCGACCACGGCATTCAGATCGGCAGACTCACCAACCTGGTCGGTGACTGTCGTGACCCGTGCGACCCAGTACGGTTCTCGGGTGACGACCTCGTCGAGGTGCACGCGGCGGAGTCCCTGCACGATGACCCGAAGCTCACCCTGGGGCATACGAATCATCTTGAGGATCGTCGCTGCGCAGCCGATCGAGTAGAGATCCTCGAACTCGGGGTCATCGTCTTCGGGATTGCGCTGTGCGACGATGCCGATCAAGCGGGAGCCGCGCATCGCCTCGTTGATGAGCTTGACTGACTTGCGCCGCCCCACGACCATGGGCATGATCAGACGGGGATACAGCACCGTTCCCCGGATGGGCAGAATGGGAAGCTCCTCGGGCCCGGAACCGGCCTCGGTTCCCGGGTCCTCCGGCTCCAGGGTGTTTTCGAGCGTCATTGTGCGGCCTCGGTTTTGCGGGTATACATCACTCTTTACATAGGACCTGAGTGTAGTACTGTCAAGTTTCGCGGTACAAAATACGACTGCGCAGTTTAGGCTCTTCGCTGGTCGATGTCGAGACCGGCTGGCGCCGAAGCCTAGCGAAAGCGGTAGCGGATCCCGCCTAGCAGCCGCGCCCCCTCCATGTCGAGAGTCGGGGGCAAGTTACTGCGCGGCATCTCGACCACAAGATAATCGTAGCGCAAGACTGCCTGCAACATCACTCGGGAGTGCACCGCGACCTGCATACCCAGGGCGCCGAAATACCCGACATCCCACTGGGTGTCGCGCACAAAGGCCTCGGTGCGAATTCCGTTGCCGGTGAGGACGGTGCGGTTTTCGATACGCACTGAGGTGCCCATGACCCCGGCCTCGACGAACGGATCGAACAGCCGGCGGATCTCTTTTCGAAAAAAGAGCAGATGTAAGCGAAACGACCCGCCCCACAGGACTGCTTTGAGACCGCTATGATCCTGCTGGGAGAAGTCGGTTCCGAGATCGGTGCGCGCAGTCGTCGTGGTCCGCTCGCCGTCCATCAGGTCGTTGCCGAATACCACGCTCAGGCCGGTGGTCAAATGGAGCTGCCCCTGAGCCCCCAGCATCTGCCCGGAAAACTTGTGAAATGGTCCGCCAATCTGGTGGATCTCGAAGTTGCCGTAGTGGAGCTCCACTCCGGGATCAAACCCGGCTCGCGCCTCATCGCTCGCACCCAAAAACCCACCCGTAGCGCCTGCGCGGGGAATCCACATCGCAGTACATACGAGCAGAGCAGCGAGGCTCGAAACGGTCAGTCGCATTCGAACACCATTCTTGGGGTGCGGCGCAAGTTCTGAGAGATACACAAAGGTCACAGCATCGGCGGACCTGTCGATCTCATCGGCACCGGTCGCCCCGCGCTTTAGGACCCATTGGACGGCCCGGTGGCGCGCCACTCGTCTTGTTCAGGCCGCGCGCCTAGACAATAAAGAGAAAACGCCGGCAACTCGGGCAGTTGAAGATTCGGCGAGGATTTGAAATCTCCTGATTGAATGCGCTCGAGAACTGCATGTGGCAGCCCTGGCAGGCGCCGCGCTCCACTGGGACCACTGCGAGGCCTCGCCGATCCATCAGCTTGTAGAAGTGATCCAGATGGCGTTTTGGCACCAGCGACTTGATGTTGAGAATCTTCTCGTCGAGAGCATCCGGAATAGGTTCGCCGGCGATTGCGGCCTTGTGCTGCTCAAATCGCTGGAGTCGCGCCAGGAGCGCGATCACGGGGTTGACGAGGCCTCCCTCGTCCGCCCGTTGCTCGCTGGCGCCGGCCACACTCTGCTGAGCGCCGCGGGCAATGGACGCTTCGTGCTCGGCGTCGGCGTCGGCAAGCACGCGGAGGATTGTGCCGGCATCCGGGGCCTCCATGAGTCGCGCGACCAGGTTGTGGCGGACCGCCAACGTGGACAGCTCGGACAGAAACGACAGGTGTTTGGCGGCATCCTTAGGCGGATAGAGAAGCAGAAAAACAAGATGCGCAGGGAATCCGTCAAGCGCGTTGAAATCAATACCCGGGCGCGAGCGACCGAAAGCGACCGCCATGTTGGAAAGCCCGGCCACCCGCGCGTGCGGGATCGCCAGGCCCTGACCAATGCAGGTCGACTCGAGACTCTCACGTTCAAGCACATGTTCGAGCGCCGTCTCATAATCGGGAACGTGGCCGTTGGCGGCCAGAAGCTCCACAAGCTCGCGCAGCACGTCGTGCCGATCCTTGCCCTGAAGCTCCGTTACCACGCTGTTGGCCGATACACACTCCGTGATTTGCATCCCTTGCATGCTCCTAACAACTAGCGACGCTCGATTTCAACCGATTCCAGGGTCACAGGCTGTGCCGGACGATCGCCCGGAGTACGATCTACCCGAGCGATCTTCTTGACGAGCTCGACGTCATCGCAATGACCGAACACGGAGTGGTGGTTGTTGAGGTGCGGAGTCGGCGTTTCGGTGATGAAGAACTGACTGCCGTTGGAATCAGGTCCGGCGTTCGCCATGCTCAGAATACCCGGGCGATCATGCCGAAGCGTGGGCACGAGCTCATCTGCAAACCGATACCCAGGTCCGCCGCGCCCGGTGCCCTGGGGATCGCCGCCTTGAATCATGAAGCTCGGGATCACCCGGTGGAATATCGTCCCATCATAAAGCGGCCGGCGCACCCATTGTCCGGACTGAGGATCGCGCCACGCTTTCTTGCCGCGGGCCAAACCAACGAAGTTGGCGACCGTCCGCGGCGTTTGTTCGTGATACAGCAGGCAGGCCAGCGTTCCCATGTTCGTGTGGAGCAAAGCCCAGACCTCGCGGCCTTGTGGCAGCCCCTCGAGGGCCTGGTCGAGCGTGAACGTCTTGTCCGGCCCCTCGCTCGGTACGAGCGCGTTGCCGGAAGAAGCTGATGGCATCTTTTCTTCCTTCCCAGGGGATTCGCTCTGCCCGCCACACGAGGCGATTGCCGCAGCGGCGAAAAGAGCGACGGCGACAGTCTGAACGATCCGACAAAGCCGACTTGACCTGATGGTTAACATGCGCGGCATTCTAAATCCTCCGATCCCCGACTCGCAAGCGTTCGTCTACGCCTGAATCCAGCGCCCGTTCGACGTCGACGCGACCGCGCCGCCCTCCATCCCTCCCCTCGCTTGCCGGGGAGAGGTGGGGTGGACTCAGGCACGGCGTGCACCTGGGCCGAGCCCCAAAAAGCGTTAGATTTTTCTGCGCATGGATCGTAGACCTTTTTTGCGCTTTTCAACACCTCACCGGTACCGGCGTGCCGCCCGGGCCGGCCCCCCGACTGCCCATGTTGAACAATGATAGCGGCCCCTGTATAAGGACCGACGAAGCCTCGGTGCGCCGCTATCGGCGAAACGCGCACCACCTTCACCAAGGTCATCCCCGGAGTACCGCACTGTGATCTACGCTTCGTTGGTCGTATCGCTGGCAGCGACCGCGATCGCCCTGTATGTTCTCGCCACCGGCCGCGCCGCGCGGCGGCAGGCCGAGGCCCGTCACGATACGCTCGACCACGACTATCGCAGTACCAAAAAGCGTCTTGACGACGCCGTCGCCGCGTTGCGCGTGCTGCGGGTCGAAACGTACAAGGCCCAAGGTCTGCTCAAAGTCAAGAAGCCGTTCGTCATCTTGCCTGGCTGCATCGCCTGTACCGAGTGCTTGCCCGTCTGCCCCGAGGACTGCATTGTCCCGGACACGGAAATCTACGATATTCTGCCCGACTTGTGCACCGGTTGCTACAAGTGTGCCCGGGTCTGCCCCGTCGACGTCTGTGTGCCCTATCACAAGGTGCCGACGCAGGCACTGGTGCGCGCCCCGTCCTACCTCGCCGGCCTGCGGGTCGACGTCAGCCCGGGAACGTCATCCGTGCGGAAGCTCGGGGGCAAAGAGCGGTAAGGCGATCGCCTCCCAGGGCCTCGGTGCCACGCCAGGGGTGGAAACTTTCCGGCGAGGTCTCGTGTTTCAGAGCAGTGTGCGAGCGCGGAGCTGCGCGCGAGGCCCGCAATGGCCTCCTTCATGATCAGATCAGGAGTAGAGTTGTGGAGATCGAGGTCAAAAAGCTGACAAAGTACTACGCTGACATCCCAGCGGTCGTGGATGTCAGTTTCGACGTCGCCAAGGGGACCATTCTCGGATTCCTCGGCCCCAACGGAGCCGGGAAAAGCACGACCATGAAGGTGCTGAACTGCTTCCTCCCCCCAACCGCAGGCTCGGCTCGGGTCGCCGGGTTCGACGTCTTCGAAAATTCTCTGGAGGTTCGCAAGCGCGTCGGATATCTCCCCGAAAACCCATCCTTCTACGATGAGATGACGCCGGAAGGGTATCTCAAGTTTTGTGCGAAAATCCGTGGCCTACCGCGCGCGGACCGTGCGAAGCGGATTCGCGAGGTCATGGAGCGGGTCGCGATCGGCGACGTTCGCAAGCGCCTGATCGGGCACCTTTCCAAGGGATACCGGCAGCGCGTCGGGATCGCTCAAGCCCTCCTACATAACCCGCCCGTGCTGATTCTCGACGAACCCACCTCCGGCCTGGATCCCCGGCAGATCATCGAGACCCGGGAGCTGATCAAGTCCCTACGCGGTGACCACACGGTGATCCTGTCGACGCATATCTTGCCCGAGGTGAGCCAGGTTTGCGACGAGGTCGTCATCATCAATAACGGTCGCGTCGTCGCGGAGGACTCCCCCGAGCACCTGAATCAGCGGCTCCGCGGGACCCAGCAGATTACTGTTGAGGTCCGGGGTCCTGGCACGGAAGTCGCGCACCAGGTCGCCGAGCTTCCCAACGTCAGCGCCGTAAGTGAAATCGCCCGCGGCAAGGAAATCGCCGACGGGATTTGTCGCCTCAGTGTGGAAAGTGCCCAAGGACACGATGTGCGCGAATCCGTCGCCGCGTCGATCGTCGGCTCCGGCTGGGGACTGCGAGAAATCAGCACCAAGGCGATGTCTCTGGAAGAAATCTACCTCCAGCTCACCACCGATGAGGCCGCCGAGGACATGCGGCCGGCCACCGCGAATGAGGTGACCCAATGATCGACATCAGGTCCGCAGCTCGAAACGTCTCGGCGATTGCCGAACGCGAATTCAAGGCATACTTTACCTCACCGATCGCCTACGTCGTCATCGGCCTCTTTCTGGCAATCTCCTCGTTTTTCTTTTACCTCTTGCTCGGTTTCGCCCAACAGACGCCGCGCTACGGCAATCCAATCGGCATCTACAGCGTCTTTGAGGGCCTGTTCAGCAACATGGTCGTCACTCTGTTTTTCTTCTGCCCGCTCATCTCCATGCGCCTGATCGCCGAGGAGAAGCGCGGGCGTACCCTCGAGCTGCTGATGACTGCGCCCGTGTCGGAGTTCCAGGTGATCACCGGCAAGTTTGCCGCCGCCATGAGCCTCTACCTGATCATGCTCGCCACCACCGTTCCTTATGCCATCGTCGGCTACCTGTACTCCGAGCCCGATACCTCGCGGCTCGCTTCTGGCTACCTGGGCGTCGTCCTGGTGGGGGCGACCTTCGTCGCACTCGGGTTGCTTTCCTCCACGATCACCGCCAACCAGATCGTTGCGGCGGTCTCCGCTTTTACCTTCATCCTCATCGCGTGGTTCGTCGATGTCGCCGGCGAATTCATCGGCGGAACCGGCAAGACCGTCCTCGAATACGTCGCCATCCGCCAACATTACATGGATTTCTCCAAGGGCATCATTGACAGCAAGCACCTGATCTATTGCCTCAGCGCCATCGTGGTATCGCTGTTCCTGAGCATTCGCATCCTCGAGACGCGTAAGTGGAGGTAGGAAACCGTGACCAACACCGCTAATCCCGTGAGCTCCGCCCCCCCGCGATCCGTGGCAGAGTGGTTCATGTCCATCCTCGATATTCTGTGGGTCGTCGCCGTCGTCGGCGGCCTTCTCGCATACTCGTACGAAGGTGTCTGGCACACCTGGATCAAGGTCCTGTTGGGCGTCGGTGGCGCGCTCTTCCTGGTCTTTCTGGTCACCCATCGCTCGGGCATCGGCGATTTGCTCGCCAGTCGCTCGACGCGGTACGGCACCAACATGGCGATCGTGATCGCGGCGTTTCTGTTCGCCCTGATCGTGCTCAACTACTTGGGTGATCGACACAGCAAGCGCGTGGACATGACCAAGGAGGGCATCTACACGCTCAGTGACCAGACTACGAAAGTGCTCGCCCAGTTGGCGAAGCCCGTGCAAGTCGTCGCATTCTTCCAAAAACTCGATGAAGGCGGCAAGCGGCAAGCTGAGGACCTGCTCCAGGAATACAAACACTACGCCAAGGACTTTTCCGTCGAGTTTGTCGACCCCATGGTTCATCCCGAGCGCGCCCAGCAACTCGAGGTTACTCAGCTCGGCACCATCGTGCTCTCCATGGATGGGCAAAAGCAAACCGTCACCCGCGTCGAGGAGCAAGAGCTTACGGGGGCACTGATGAAGCTGCTCCGCCCGCAAAAACAAAAGATCTACTTCCTCACCGGTCATGGTGAAAAGGACGCGAAAGGCTTCGACCAAAAGGGTCTCAGCAAGATCAAGGACGCACTGGAAAAGGAAAACTATGCCGTCGAGGACCTGGTGCTCGCCCGGCAGGAAGCTGGGGTTCCCGCCGATGCTGCGGTTGTGGTCATTGCGGGGCCGGAGAAGGCATTTTTCGAAAACGAGGTCAAATCCCTCGAAGCGTACTTGGACGGCGGTGGACGCGCGCTGATCATGCTCGATCCGAATCCTTTCTATGGCATGGAAGAGCTGCTCGCGAAGTGGGGAATAACGGTCAACGACGACATGCTCATTGACGTGAGCCCGGTGGGACGACTGGTCGGCTATGGTCCAACCGTGCCGCTGGTCAACAGCTACGAATATCACGACATCACCAAGGACTTCCGCTTGATGACGTTCTTTCCGCTGGCGCGCTCGATCGAGAAGGCGGAAAAGACGCCTGCAGGGGTCACGGTCACGACGATCCTCAAGACCAGCGAGCAGGCGTGGGCTGAAAGCGACCGCCAGGCGCTCGCGGCCAATCAGGCGAAATTCGATGAAGGCGCCGATCGCGCGGGCCCGCTGGGGATCGTGACGGTCGCCACAAAGGACGTCGGCGCCAAGACCGCAGAAACCAAGGATGAGGCGGCGCCCGGAGACCAGCCGGAAGAAGCGGCCAAGAAGGTTACGAGGCTCGTTGTCGCCGGAGACTCGGATTTCGCCTCAAACGTCGCCTTCGATCAGGCGGGCAACAGCGACCTGGCCCTCAATGCCATCAACTGGCTGGCGGGCGAGGACGCGCTGATCTCGATTCGGCCGAAGGAACATACTGACCCCCGCGTCACCCTGACCGAAAACCAGATTCGCAACATCTTCTGGCTTACGGTCATCTTGTCGCCGCTGGCGATCGTGATCATCGGAATCTCCGTGTGGGTCCGCCGCCGCTAGCGCTTCGGAGAGTGACCATGAAGCTCGGAAAAACAGTAGGGTTGGTGCTCATCGCCGCAGGTCTCGGCGCTTATGTGTATTTCTTCGAGCGCACCGACAAAGGCGCGGAAGACACGCCCGAAGAGCTCGAAAAAGTGGTGGTGGAGATCCCCAAGGATTCGGTCGTCAAGATCGCGATCACGGGGGCGCCGCCGGCCTCCCCGGAAAGCCCGACGCCGGCCGCGGGCTCCGCTACGCCCGTCGCCGCACCGGCGGAACCGCAAAACGTCGTGCTCACGAAATCCGGAACTGGAGAGGAGACGAGCTGGTCGATCAGTGATCCGATCTTGGCGCGGGCGGATTCCGGCGCCATCGACCGCGTGCTCGGCAAGATCGAAAAACTGAAGGCGACCCGCGTGCTGAAGGCGGAGGACGCCGCCGACTTGAAAGCCTTTGGGCTGGATGCGCCGCGCCGAGAGTTGCAGGTCTGGGACAAGCAGGACGGCGAGCCCGTGGTGATCGCCTTCGGTAACGAGACGTTTGACAAGGCAAACGTCTACGCCATGCGTAGGGGCAAGGCGGAGGCATTCGTCCTTCCCAAGTATCACTACACCGACCTCGACAAGAAGCTGGATGACTGGCGAGACAAGAAGGTCCTTCCGATCAAGAAGGAAACCATTGGCAGGATCGAGCTCACGTACGGTGCTGAGGCCGTTACCCTGATCAAGAGTCCCGGGGTTGCAGCGGCGAGCGATTGGGTGCTCGATGGGCCTGGACCCGCGCGTGCCCGCGTCGTGCAGAAGTCCGCCGCCGACAAGGTTTTGGATGCCGCCGCCAGTCTCGAAGCAAAGGCGTTCATCGACAACCCCGAGGAGGAGGCTTCGTACGGTCTCACCCAACCCCAACTGACGATCAGGCTCGTCGCGGAAAAAGACGCCGGTGCGTGGGAGCTCAAACTTGGTAAGGCGAAGGAAGGGGAGAGCCGGCTGTACGCCAAGCTGGGGAGCGGGAAAACGGTCTACGAGCTCGAGGATAAGATCAAGGGTGAGCTGACTCTGAACAAGAGCGAAATCGTCGAACGCGCATTGGCGTCGTTCAAGGAGTACGAAGTCGATCGCCTGACACTGGCGGCAGGCGAAGCCAGCCTCGAGGCGGCGCGCAAGTCGTACGACGACTGGCAACTGGAAAAACCCATCAAGGCGCGCGCTGATGCGGAACGTCTGAAGAAGCTGGCAACGGACATCGCCGGGCTGCAGGCGGCGGCGTACCTGACCAAGGAAGAGGCAGAGAAGGCTGCACTGTCCTTTGATTCGCCGCTGCTTGCCCTCGCCATCACGCTCAAACCCAAGGGCGACGCGGCCACCGGAGCCAAGCACGAGCTCGATGTCGCGCTGCCCGCCGGGGCTGATAAGGCCGCCGCGGCGGAGTACTACGTGCGCTGGCGCGGCGAGGAAGGCGCATTCAAGGTCGCCGGCCGCCTGCTCCTGGATCTCGACCTGAGCGCGGCAACCGCATGGCGCGACCACCACCCGATCGCTTTCCGCAACTTCCGGGTGACCAAAATCAACGCCGAGGTCGAAGGGAAGAAATACGCAGCGGAGCGTGAGGAAGCGGCGACGTGGAAGCTGACGTCGCCAGTCGAACGAAAGGCCAACCGAGAGGCGGTAGAAAAACTACTCGATGGCCTCCGGGAGCTTCAGGCAGACGAATTCATCAGCGACACGACAACGAGCTTTGGTCCATACGGTGAGAGCCAGCCGATCGTTTCGGTAACGCTCGACCTTGGAGAGGACGGAGCTGCGGCGCTGGTCATCGGCGCGGGTGCGTCGGAGGGCGGTGGCCGCTACGCGTGGGAGCCCGGCAAGCCCACGCTGTACCGCGTCAAGTCGGAAGCGGTCAAAGATCTTATGGAGCGCTTCACGCGCATGACCGAAGAGGCCAGCGCCGAGCCGACGCCGGAAGCGGTGACATCTGGCGACGAACCCGACCTCTCCGGGATGGCCGGCATGATGGAGGAGCCGGACATTACTGAGGAGGAGCTGGAGGCGGCGGCAGGCGAGGAGGAGGCCTCCCAATAACTCGTGAGGAACAAGAATCCATGACGCTGCGTGCGAGCGAAGCCGGGAGGCGTGACCTCATTGGGGGCGCCTGAACCCACCGCCTGCCGACTGCGAGCTCCGCGGAAAGCGATCACGAAGGCCCCCCACCTCACCTTCGCCCGCGAGCGGGGGGAGGGACGGGCTGACCACCCCCCGCTTGCGGCTGAGCCTCAGGCACAGGTGACGCGGGGGTGGGCGAGACGTGGCCTGAAGTGCGTCGGGAGAATCGGCGCGTGCAGGGGCGAAAGCGGCATAGAGAGCGCAACATAAGCGACGCCAGAGCAGTCCAGCGCGATGAGCGCAAATTCTCGTTGAGCGCTGGCGTGAATCGTCCTGTGGCGCGATGCGAGCCGCGATGGCCTTGATGTCCAAGGAGCACGAAGGACACGAGGAAAACCTTCGTGTCCTTCGTGGTCATTCTTGCGACGCTCCTACGGCGTGCCGGTTCTGGGGATAGGAACCTGTCATATCGGTGGCCCCGTGAGGCTTGCTGCCTCGGATCCCGAGCCGTGCGCCGCCACAGCATAAGTGGCGAAATCGTGACATCAAGAGTGTCGATGACGTCGCCGCTAATGGGAAGGCGGAAAGCGCCAAAAAACCCACCTGCCGCCCTGACGTCGCCGCGGGGAGCTTGTCCTCTCTGGAGACAAGTTGATGATAGCGGGCGGTTGGCTATGAATCTACCCCCCATCCGGGCTTCGGGCCCGCCCTTTTTGCGTTGACGGTGCGGTCGCGGAGCGCACCGTCGATTGGCAGCTCCGCCGGCGCGGTGGAATCAGGGTTACCCTCCCTGTTCAGCGTGGCGCGGCTGGAAAGCTGGTGCTCAAGGGTCTCAGCCATTCGCCAGCAGGCGGCGCCCCCAGAATGCGAGATCGTCTTCGGACGGCTCCCCCGCCTCGACAAAGAAGGGGGGCAACCAGCCGGCGGGATGTAAGATCGACGATATCCGGGAAGCACCTGCGCTCACGGCCCGCGGCGTCTTTGTAGGTAAACGACGTGATGATCCACGGGTTCAGGAAAATGCGACGGTAGACAGTATCTCTGGTGTGCTTGTGTATCTTGGTTCCCAGTTGGCTGTCGTAGCCGCTGGTCGCCCCCGCCGGTTGCGCGGGAGGTTTGCGCCGGATCGAGCTGCGGAGAGGTCGATTTCGGGTGCGCTGGTTGGATTCACCTCTTCTCTGGCTCTTCGCCCGCCAGGAAGTCCGCCGCCGCCTTCTTGAGCTCTTGGCCCGTGCCGGACGGAGGAGGGTCGAAGATATGGACAGTCACGCTGGCGCGGTTCGAGCGGTCGAGCGTCCAGCAGAAGCTGTTCGCACCCGAAAGGTCGGTATCATCGTCCCAAATCCACGACAGCATATTTAGGACGATCGCTCGCTCCCTGGCGTGATGGTCCGCGAGAAACTCGGCGACGTCGTAGAGCCGCTCCGGATGGATGTTGTTTCCCTTTTCCCCAGCCATCCCAAAGCCGAGATAATACGGCCCGCATTCCTTACGATCCGGTACGATCGAGCCGCTGCGGCAAAGCCGATCGATGGTCTCGTACCGATCCCCGACGTTAGCGTACAGACCGACGATCTCGAGATCGATGCTGTCTCCCAGCGCGCTCGCCACCTTCCCGATCAGGTGCTCGTCCTGAGACGCGCAGTCAATGTGAAGCTCAAAACTGCCGGAGTCGAGAGAGGTGCTTGCGCTCGCAGTGCTCATGGAGCCGACCGCACCCTTGGACACGCTGAGCGAGGACGGGCGCGAGAGGTCGAGCTCCGGGAGGTCGATCGCGGTGAGGATGTGCGAGAATGCCCGCGCCGCATCGAATGAAGGCGGAAAGGGCGTGTCGAACTGCTTGTTCCTGATATGTACCCGAACGGTCGTGTTGGCGCCGCGTTCGCGCGACACGAAGGTCCCCGCCTGGATGTCCCCGCGGAAGTCCGCACTGGTGAACGAAAAGTGGCTTCGTTCCGAAAGGTCCTTCACCAGAGCTCGCCACTCGCCATGGTTGGGGACCCGGCCGAAGATAGAGAATTCGGGGGCCGCGCCGAGCTCGGAGAATGCCCCCAAGGTCTCGAGGTCCGGGTCCCCCAAGAAACACCGGAATACGTCAGCGTCGCCCGGCCTGGCAAACCGGCGGCGCAGGTGAAGGACGCACCGCAATGACATCAACCAATCTCGTTGCTTGATCACGACGATCTTGCTCACGACTTCCCCCTAAATGAGCTTCTCGACTGCCTTGATGAGGTTGTCGGCCCCGACGGCAATGTTGTCCCTCACGACGCCCGCTTTCTCGAGGACCTTCATGGCTCTGTCGAAAAAGATCTGTCCCGCTCTCGTGATCGGCGCCGTAGAGAAGCCGTACACGAGCTCGTCGTATGTCTTCCCGAGGCCCTGGCCCTGGACAAAGCGAGTCGCCTGGTCCTCGAGTTTCTGCAGCATGCTCTGCCGAAAAGTCTCCGATCCCCGGGCAATCCGATCCAGGTTCCAACCTTTCAGCTCCACTCCGATGCGTGTGACCTTGTCCGCACCGCGGCTCACCACCAAGTCGATGCGCCCGCGCGAGCCGTGGACGGCTTCCTCCAACAGCACTTGGGCTTGTTTGATGTGCGCGCCGAGCCGCTGAAGCGCCGTCTCGGTCCATTTCAGCGCCGCCAGCCCTCGCGCCGACTGCCGCAACGCCGCGGCGCCGACTGGTGCGAGCGCGCCGGTCATGGCGGCAATCCTGGCGCCCACGACCACCAGCGCCTCGGTGACGGTCATCCGGCCCGTGGGATCGACGACCAGAACGGGATCGTTCGCAGCGTAAGTATAGCGATGGAGAGAAGCAGGATCAAACGGGCTGCCGCCCCAGGGGTCCATGCTGGCGAACCGACCGGCGCTGGGATCCATCCACCGCGCGCGGTGGTAGGCGAAGCCGGAGCTCGTGTCGTAGGGCTCGCCGGCGAAGCGGTAGGGCTGCGGATCGGCGCCGTCGTGGGCCAGCGGCTCGCCGAAGGCGGAGTAGGCATAGCGGTCGGTGACCGCGCCGGCCTCATCGGTGAGCGCGCGGATCGAGCCGATGCCGTCGGCGTGGATGTAGCGGGTCGCCCCCTCCCGGATCACCGCGAGCAGCTCGTCATCGGCGCGCAGGTAGCGGGCGGTGGGGTTGTCGGCGGCGTCGAGCTCCGCGACCACGTGGCTGAGCTCGCCGGCGGAGTCCACCAGGTAGTGGGTTTCCGCCGTCGGCCCGCCGGGCGGCGTGAGCCGGGTGCTCACACGGTTGCCGTCGGCGTCGTAGTCGTGCTCGACCACCGTGCCATCGGCGAGCGTCGCCTTCACCAGCCGGCCGTCGAAGTCCCATTGGTAGCTCGCCGCCGCGTTGCCGGCCCGGTCGGTGAGCTGCCCGCCGGCGTCCCAGCTCCACCGCGCGCCGTCCACCTCCAGCAGCCGGTCGCGACTGTCGTGATCGTAGGAGATCGTCCGCGTGCTGCCATCGGCCGCGATCTTCCCCTGCTCGAGGCGGTTGCCGACCGGGTCGTAGGCGAAGTCGTTGCGGTACGCCAGTGCCCCGGCGCCATCGCGCACTGTTTCCCCGGTGAGACGGTCGAGGCCGTCGTAGGTATAGGATCGGGCGGTACCGTCACCTTCGGCGATCTCGGTCCGCCTGCCGGTCGGATCGAGGGTGAAGGCGTAGCGCTGCACGACTTCGCCGCGGGGCGCGCTGGTCGCG
>JACPHN010000096.1 GCA_016188575.1 Candidatus Schekmanbacteria bacterium | reverse complement strand
CTTTTGGGTTGTGAGAGAAATAAACCACCGTAGCCCGCCGATGTCAGCACCGCGCAGGCGTAGGGCTCCTCAGGAGACTCTACGCCTGGTTTCGCGTGCACTTTCCGTCACTCACAGCGACCTGGTTGCGCATCTCGTGGGTCTAACCCATCCCCATCGCGAGGATCGCTGCCTTTGTCGGCGAGTCGTAGAACTGCCACTGGATAGCCGTTAGGATTGCGTCCGGCACCTCGGCGACGTCGCGCTTGTTCTCGCTCGGGATCAATATCCGCTTGGCGCCGGACTCGACGGCGAGCTGCATTCGCTCCGGAAGCGCGGACACTTTGAGCAGCATGCCCTGCACGCTCATCTGGCCAAGGACGACCGTCTGGTCCTGCAGGGCCTTCGCCAACAGACAGGACACGAGCGCGATGAAGAACGCTACCGCGGTCTCGGCGCCATCCTTGGCCTGGTTCAGGTTGATGGCCTGGACGGTAAAGTCGTAGGCCTTGAGATCGTGGTCGATCCCGAGGTTCTTGAGGTTGGCCTTGAGGTACGCGTCGGCCGTCTTGATCGCTTCCTTCATTCTGCTGGACAGGTTTCCGAGCGGGATGATCCGGCCGGACCCTCGGTTCATCTGCGTTTGCAGCAGGAAGAAGGCAAGCCGGTTGTCCGTAGCGTCGGTGCCGATCGTGTACACGCTGCCTGGCGGCAGGCCGCCCTCCGCAATTAGAGCGCCACCACGCATCTCGGGGACACGGACGAAGGTCTCCTGGCCGGACGCTCTGTCGACGTACGAGAAACTCGTGTCCCAGTATTCGAGCCCTCCCATCTTGCGAAGCTGCTCCTTGACGCGCCGGCGCATCTCCATGGCAAAGGCCAGGTACTCCTCGAGCTCCTCCTTTTTCACCTCGCCATCGGGGTGCAGAAGCTTGATCAACCCGGACACAGTCTTCCTCGCTGCCTTCTGGTCACGACCGCCGAGATGCGCGCCGAGGCGGAACGAAAGCTCGGCGTAGTCGCCGTAGCTGCGCTTGCGCAGCTCGCGGAAAACCTCCGCAAGGTAGTCTGTCACGAGTCCGAAGTGCTCCGTGTACACTGCGTCTGACGTCTTCTGGAGCTCCCACCCCGGTACGTAGGCGTGGATCCTGTCGTAGAACGCCGTGTCCATCTCCTTGGGCATGGGGTAAAACAGGTTTGACGTGCGGACAATGGTCTCTATATCGCCGTCGATGTTGCCGACAAATACGATCGAGCCCTCGGCGGTAATGATGTCCCGCCCCCTACTGAAGGTGCCGTCCTCCATGTACCCCTTCATGATGCTGAGGCCGTTCCTGTCGGTGAACCGGATGCCGGCCGCCTCGTCGAACGCCACGACGTCCCACAGCGCGACCAGGCCCCTTTGGCCCGTGCCGAGGTTCACGAACATCTGAGCGGTGGTCGTCTGCCCGCCGGAGACGAGGTGGCAGTATGGGCTTAGCTGCTGGTACACGAAGCTCTTGCCCGTCCCACGTGGGCCGAGCTCGATGAGATTGTAGTTTTTCTCGACGAAGGGGACGAGACGAAGCATCAAGTGCAGCTTGTGCCGTCGCGTGTAGTATGGGTGGCTCGGCTCGTAGCCCATCGAGCGCATCAGCAGGTCGAGCCACTGGTCAGTCGCAAACCGCCGCCGCGCCTCAACGAAGCTGTCGACGTTCCTCGTAGAGAGCTGGATCGGTCGCAGACTGTCGACGAAAAACGGGCGGTTCTGGCCCTTGAAGATGAACGTGTCGTCGTAACGCAGAACGATCTCGGCCCAGATCCCCCCCATGAGCAGCCGATCATGCTCGCGAACCAGGTTGTCATCAATGTTGATGAAGTCAAGGTTCAGGTTCGACAGCCGGCCCCAGTACTTGTCGTGCGTCTCGACCAGGCGCACCGAGATCTTGTCGATGATCTCGTAGGTGGTGTGCTGCTTGATCGCCGACTTTACTGCCTCCCGCTCGTCGGGCTTGACGTACTTCGCCGAGAGCGTTTCCCGGACGAACCAGAGTCCCTCGCGGATTACCTCCTCGTCGGTCGATGCGCAGTACTTGCCGAGCAGGAACTCGATGACGAACGCCGGGACGCTGAACGCACTGCGCATCCTCCGCAGGAGATCCTTGCGCACCACCAAGCCGGGAAATGCTTCCGTAGCCAGGCGATCCAGGTCATCGAGTTGCAGCGTCTCGTCGCTCATAGGGTCCTCACATGTCCCTTCCCACGGTCAGCTTGATGCCGCCTGGCGGGAACTGCTCCATCGTGTCGGCGTCGCGGATGTCGAGGTCGAGTAGCTCGCCCTTGTGAAATGACGCTGCCGTGTGGAAGAACAGGGTCACGGCCTGCTCCTTGCCTCTTGGCTCCACCCGCAGCTCCTTTGGGCCCGTGGCCAGGACCGAGGCGCCCCTCCGTGTCGCGTCTGGCCGCTGCACGTCCAGGGCAAGCGTGCGCCCGGTCTCGGCGAAGAGCAGCATCTGGCCACCAGCGGCGACCGTGGACCGGGGGCGGAGCACCACCTTCACCGCGGTCCGCATGAGCTCGCAGGTCGGTAGGACCACCTCGACCCCCACGCGCTTCTGGGTCGTCGCGCGGCTCTTGGATGTGAGATGCGGGATGATGATCTCCTGGAGGGCGGCCCCGCCGTGGGAGAACGACTTCTCGGTCTTGAAGAAGGCGAGCCCCGGGGGCACGGCTACCTTGACTCTGTCATCCCAGCGAAACGGGAAGGTCGCCACCGGAAGATCCGCCGCCGCCGGCACGATGGCGAAGCGCTCCTTGCGGGCGTGACACCAGTCCTTGTCGCAGAGTACTTCCTCGGGCAGCCTGGCCTCGTCCAGCAGGACAAAGCCGTGGTCGGTAACGACATGGACCGTTGCGTAGCCCCAGCGATGGAGCTTACGGATCAGGCGCGTGAGCCTGTCCACCTCGAGCTGGACATGGCGGATGAGCGTCTGGGCTTCGCCGTGGCCGATGTGGTCCACGTCGTCGTGCCCGAAGACCACCAGCAAGTCGCCTGCGCCGTGCGGCGCGTCGCCCGCCGCCTCGGCATCGGCGATGTCGAGGCAGGTAGCGCCGAACGCCTCGAGGTAGGCGATGCGGTTCGAGAGAGCCGACGTGTCCTTGCCGTTGACCGTCGGGTGCAGGCTGTTGCTCTTCATCTGCAGGCCGACGCTCGCGCCAGAGAGGGGCAGCAGGGCGGTCATGCCTATGGGTGTCACCGTCGGCAGCATGGCGACGACCGGCTCGATGCCCACGTCCTCCTCGCGGAGCACTTCCTTGATCGCGAAGGCGCAGTCGTAGCGAAGCGCATCGACGATGACGACGGCGCGGCGGCCCTTGGCGTGC
Source organism: Candidatus Schekmanbacteria bacterium (assembly GCA_016188575.1). Classification (GTDB taxonomy): domain Bacteria; phylum CSSED10-310; class JACPHN01; order JACPHN01; family JACPHN01; genus JACPHN01. Next base: position 66,236 of record JACPHN010000096.1, on the reverse strand, counting down.
CACAGGCGCTGCTCAAGGTGCGGCGTCACGTCGGGGAGGCCCGGGACGGCGGCCGTTCCCTCGGCCATGAGCCGCGGGAAGAAGCGCGTGTTCAACGCGTTCGCGTAGTCGGCGTAGGCTCGATCGGCGACCCGGATGGCGGCAGGCAGGTTGTGCTCCTCCGCGCGGTAGCGGATCCGGATGTGCTGCAGCTCGATGGTTGGCGCCGCGTCGACATACGCACGCGCGAGGTCGGCAACCGTCGTCACCTTGCCGACCCTGGCTTCGCCGTCCCCGCAGGCGTGGACGAAGACGCCGAGGTCCCGCAGGAGAGACCATCGGCCGATCGCCGCGTGGCTGGTCTTCCCGAGGTTCGCCTCATTCGCGATCAGCTCCTGGCACCGGTCGAAGAATTCCACTGTCGCCGACGCTTTCGGGGCGGCCTGCTCGAAGGCTTCCCATACGTCGTCCCATCGCAAACGCACCAGGTGCGGAAAACCGAAGGAGAGTCCCGGCCGCCCGCGTGCCCACGCCGAGAGGTCAATCTTGGTCTCGACCTCTTGGACCCAGCAGTCCCAGGCAGCACGGCTGTTGCTGTCGCGCAGCCACCGCTGCAGGAGCTGCACGTGATGCGGCCGCAGCGTCAGGTCAGGCAAGCGGTCCATGAACGGGAAGTCGCGCGGCTCCCCGTACCCGAGGAAGGTCTCCGTCAACGCGAGCACCGCGACGAGGTCGCGCACCCATTCCCCAGGTGACGCGGCCGGGGCCTCGAAGCCGTAGCGCTCCCGGACAATCTCCACAAGCTCGCCAGCCAGTCCTTTGTCCCGAAGGCTCTTCCATGCGACTTCGGGATCGACGGCGAGGTCGAGGATTATCTGGTCGGCGTCGCCGATGAGGCGCGACTGGGCGAGCCCGGGCGTGAGGGGGATGCTCCAGAAGACGGCTGGGCGATCGACGAACTTCGCCGCGTACTTCGCCAGCAAGGAGTCGGCACCGCCCTCGTACAGCCGCCGCTGCTCGGATGGGCCGTCGGGCAACGAGACGCCGGCCTGCCGAAGAAAGCTGAAGAGCGTCGGGCGCTTGCCGCCGACGCGCCAGAGAATGCCGGCGAGGCGGTACTCGGCCAGCAGGTCCAGCGGAGCCTCGCCGTCGGTACCGGCTCGCTCGAGGCGGTCCTCGGACAGCGGGACGTAGGCGACGAACCGCAGATGGTTCCGCTCGGCGGGGCCCGCGCCATTGAGCGCCCGCCGGATCTCGTACTTCAACCAGATCTGGCCGCGCCGCTGCTCCTCGTCGTACTCCAGGAACCGGAACGGGGGGTGGGTCATCGCAGCCAGGTGCTCGCGCAGCGCGGGCAGCAGCCGGATGAACTCCCGCCGCTCGTCGAACCAGAGGCAAACCCGTGCCCGCTTCTCGTGCTGAAAGCGCTGCACGAACTGGTTGACGAGGGCGTCGAGGATCATGGTGCGCTCCCCGTGATGCGTTGCCAAAGGTCCCGGGCCTCGACGATCCCCCCGGCCAGTCTGACCGCTTCGCACCACTCCTCTCGGCACTTGTCCTCCGACTGGTTCGTAGCCGCCGCCGCGTGGTGCCGTACCAACCACTTGCCGTTGATCAGCGCGTGGCCTTCGTCAACGGACCTCCGAATCGCACCGAGTAGGGCGCTAACCTCTCGGTCGAACATGGCTTCCACGTCACGGCCCGCAAGCACCCCTTTGTCTTTCGCCAGCGCCGTCTTGAAGCCCGTCGCGCTCTCCAGGGGCTGACCTGTCTGCGGATTGCGGAACTTCTCCAGACCCAAGGTCTCCAACGCCCGGCGCAGCTCCACGTGAAGGCGGTTCAGAGCAGCGTAGGGCACGTACGCGCCGAGCACGTTCGGCCAGCTTGGCACCGTGCCCCAGGCCGCCGGCCAGGCAGCTCGCGCGAGCAGGTTCTCGATGCAGTACGCCTTCCAGGAGAAGAGTGGGCCCGGGTAGGGCGGGTCGAGCTCGGCGGCGAGTGTTGCGAGGTCGCGACCGTCACCGTCGACAACGCCGAAGACTCCACCTTGACCAAGAGTGCCGGAAAGTCCCTCGCGCCGGGCACGTTCCAGGCGCGCCCTGACTTCTTGTCCGCCGCTGCCTTGCGTCTTGAGTCCGACAACATAGACATCGTTGTGAATGCTGGACTTCGGACATTCTCGACCGAGCAACGCGAAGAAGACAGGTGGATCCGTTTTGCCCTCCAGGTACAGCACGGTGGGCGCAAGCTGCAGGTCCGCGCGAATCGACTTGAGACGAATGTCGTCGCTCATCGCAACGCACCTCGACCCAACAGCGCCTGCGTTCCACTCTCGGCCATTTCGAACAACGAGTGGCTCTGGGTGGTGATGACCACCTGCCCACCAAGCTCGCGCTGCATGGCCAGCACGTTTTCGTACAGCTTCCCTTGCCAGGCGTCGTGCAGGTGCAGCTCGAGCTCGTCGATCAGCACGAGGGACCCCGGCCGCCAGAGGCGACGGAGCTCCGCCAGCAGAAGCACTGCCTGCCGCTCTCCGGCGCTCAGGGCATCGACAGCATGCGTCGTTCCATCGTCGATCTCGACAACCAGGTCGCCCTTCGCGGTCCAGGTCAGGCGCTTCCTGCCGCGCGTCAGGTCGGCGAACGCGCGCGTGAAACGATCGAACTGGACGGCATCTTTCGGCCGACCTTCCTCCTTGGCATTGAGGTCGCTCCAGCGGGCGGAGAAGAGCAGCTCGACCGTGGAGCCGCCCCACTGTTGCTCACCGGGGCGTTCCCACCACGCGACGAACCCGGTGTCGTCCTCGAGTTTTCCGGGTGCCTTGTATTTGACCCGCGGCACGACGAGATCCCGGTTGTCCGACGGCAGCACCACGACCCGCGGGAAGCGGCTTGCAGAGAATCGGGCAGGCACGCGGAGCGTTTTGCGCAGCTCTACGACCCTGCCGCGCCCGATCGAGCGGGGCCGGGCCCCGGTCACGACATAGCCGTAGCAGTTGTCGCTCGCGTTGCCATCGACGAAAGCCGTGTCGCCGACCATGCGAAAGCAACAGTCGCGATGCGTGGGCGACGAGCCGGAGAAGCGTGGTCTTGCCGCTGCCGTTGGCACCGCCGAGGACCGCTACCGCCGGGAACCGCCCTTCCCACCCGAGGCCCTGGTCAGGCAGGTCCAGGTGCGCGATGGAGCGGAGGTTCTTGACCAGGATGCGGTCGAGCGCGAGCAGCGGGCGATCGGTCTTTGTCGTTGGGTCCATTTCACACCACCTTCGCGACGCGCAGCACGCCGGCCTTCTGGACGGGTTCGATGTTCACCTTCACGCCGTCGTCGAGATCGGGCGCCCAGCCCTTGGGTCGATCGTCCGGCGCCTTCCAGGGTGTCAGGATCCGGTAGTCGCGATCGCCGCCGTCCGGTCCATCGTGGCGGCCCTCCTGGACCCATTGGAGCCGCCGGTCCAGCTCCTGCGTTTCCTCCAGGCGTGACTGCCAGTCCTGGCGCGCGTCGGTGCGTCCGGCCTTGTCGGCGAGGGCCGCTTCGCGCCGGAACGTCTCGATCGCGTCGCGCACGTACTGCCCGCGGAGCTGGGCCATCCGGTTCTTGTCGAAGCGGTGGTAGTGGACGAGGGCGCCGAACGCGAAGGGCGAGGTGCCCTGGCTCGACGCGATGTGCCAGAGGATCGGCCGGCTCTTGTACAGCGAGCAGTGGAGCTCGAAGAAGGCGTTCTCCAGCCACTCGGCGATCCCGCCGGTGCGACGGTAGCCCTTGACGTTCTTCTTCAGTTCGTTGGCGACCTCGACCTCCACCTGGCCGATGTCGAGCTTCGGGAACAGGTTCTGGATCTCGCGGTGAACCCGATCCGCGAGGCTCGGCTCACCGGCGACGGGTGCGAAGGGGACGATGCCGTCCTCGTCCGCCTCGACCACGCGCTTGACCGCGTAGGAGAGGAGGCGGAACACGTGCTCCATCCGCTTCTGCTCGGTGGTCTTGCCCTCCATTTGCGGCCAAAGCACTTCCGGAGGACGCTCACCGAGCGTCTCCTCGATGGTGGCGCGCGTGGAATCGGGGATACCGTAGAGCTTGTAGACCTCGTCGTTCAGCTCGGCGTAGAGCTTCTGGATGCGGGTCTCTTCGGCAGCCTCGTGCTCGGCGAGGTGGTCGAGGCGAGCGGGGATCGTCATCGCCGTGTCGCCGACCCGCTCGCCGAGCAACCACGGCGCACGGAAGCGCGTCGATGCCTCGTTACCATCATCCCATGCGGCCTTTGCCTCATGGATGCTCTTCGCCCGAGCACCGAGCGTGCTAGATGATTGGCGCGAGCACTTCGGAACGGGGAGCTTCTTGACCGCTGCGGTCTCCCAGGAACCGAAGGATGTAAGCCCCTGCAGGATGTACTCCGCAAATGCCGCATTGCCGATGGCGAGCAAGTAACCAGCATCAGCAGCATCCGTCGGAAAGATGCTCGGTCCCTTGTCGGAGAAGATGCAGCCTTCCGGCAGCACACGGACGTTGAATCCCCGCTGCGTTCGCCTGGGCCATGTGAGCCCCGGTCGAAAGAAATCGTCCAGCGACTCGGGCCGTTCCGTCTCGCGTCCCTTTCGACCGTAGAACCTGGCGAAGGTTCTGCGGTGCGGATCCCAGTGCACGACGAGGTTTACGTCGTAGTAGAAGCGGCAGTAGTCACCGCCCTTGGCGAACGGCTCCCAGGTGAAGCCTCCCCTCTCCCGTGCTCCCGGTTCCCACCAGTAGCGCACGTACTGCGAGTCGTCTCCCGTATATGCGCCACGTCGCGTTCGAGCATGACCTGGCTCCAACGCTGGGTTGTCGCGGAACACATGGGCGACTAGGCCGACCCGTCGATACGCGAGGGGTGAACCCTCGATGGTGGAGAAGTCCCGCCGAGCAACATCGAATCGCACCCGCTCCTCGCCATCCGCCACCGCCCGGACGAACGTCTCATGGCGCCGATCCGGCTCGCCCTTCCCAGCCTTGAACCGCTCGATGTCAAGGAAGGCCGTGCGATCTCCCTCGGTCACCACATAGTACGCACGCTCAGCCTGGTCCCTCGTCGTCTCGATCCCTTCGCGCGCCTGGGTCGCCTGGATCGTCGGGACCATGAGCTCGCGACGCAGATCCGGCTTCGCCAGGATGCCGCGGAGGTCGACTCGCCGCTTCCTATCCATGCGTCTCCCTCCAGCGTGCGAGTGCCCGGTCCTCCCACTCAGCCAGCAGCGCGGCGAGCGGTGCGTAGTCCTTCTGCAGGCGGCCCGCCTCGCAGGCGGCGTAGTACCTTGCCTCGTCCGTACGCCGCTCGTAGGCGGCCAGCGGCAGCATGTCGTTCTGCATCAGGATCAGGTTCCCGATGATGAATGCCGCCCTGCCGTTGCCCTCGCGGAACGGATGGAGGGCCAAGAACTCGTTCATGACCTCGCTCGCGTAGTCGAACACCTTCTCGTCGTCCTCTGTGATGAGCGGAGAACGCGCAAACACGTCCCGCTCGAGCACGTCCATGAGCGGCTGGATGCCCCCCGGAGGCAAGGGCCACTTCGTCGGGCCGTCACCCTTGTGGAGCGCCACCGTGCGCCACACGCCGGCGAACGGGTAGATCGCGCCCATCAGCTCGACGTGGACCTGCTGGACGAGATGCAGCGACAGCGGCACCGGCTCCTCGCGTTCGACGATGTCGGTGACCAGCTCCATCGCGCGCTGCACGCCCTCGTCCTCGCGGCGATGGATCTCCTCCTTGTCGAGGCAACCAGCCCAGTTCAGGCAGATTCCATCCTCAGTGATGATCCAGTCCCATCCCCGGTCGTAGTCGCGCCAGGGGCTCGCCACGACGCGGGGAGACGTGGGTGCGTTCGCCAGCTTGGCCAGCTCATCCAGTCGTTCCTTGGCGAGCTTGCGATGCGCCCCCGGGACAACATAGAACTCGCTGGTGCTCCGGGCCTGGTAGTACTCGCCGGCCTGCCTTCCCTTGCCTGCGCGGAAGCGGAAGCCGAAGTCCCTCTCTTCCCAGCGCCACGCGAGCCGGGTCATCGCACACCCCCTCGGAGCACGATGGCCGCGGCCTCGACGGTGGCGTCATCGAGGATGCCGAACCCGAGGTCCAGCATGGCCACGAGCGGGTTCCGCTTGAGCAGGATCTCCGTGCGGAGCTTCTCGAACGACTTGAGGTTCACGAACGTCGCCGACACGAGCGCCCCGACGTATCCCTCGGGCTCGGTGAGCTGGGTCGCGCGGTCGATGAACGCCGCATAGATGTCGTTCGACGTCAGCGGGTAGGCGGCCTTCACGAAGTCCTTCACCGCCGGCACGAAGGCCCCGTACGGCGGGTTCATGACCACGACGTCGTACTTGCGGGAGAGCGCCTGCAGGAGCTTCAGCCCGCGGGCGGTGTCCTCGGCGAAGATCCGGTCGCTGGGGTCTTCGGTCGCCTGCGCCGCGGCCGCCTCGATCGCGGCCAGCAGCTCGGCCTCGATCTGGCGCGCTTCATCCTCGAGGACCTTGCGCTCGAGCTCGAGCTGGTGGGCCTGCGAGCGCGTGATCTCTTGCATAAAGTCAAACGCTCTTTGGGTGGTCCGGCGCCGAATCAGCCTCGTCAGCCCCTTCTCGCGCGCCCGGGCGTCCACCCACTCGTCGAGCACCTGGGCCACGCTCTCGCGCACCTGGACGAGGCTGCCGAGCTCGCTGACGTACGCCAGATTCTCCCACACTACCTCGAACAGTCTCTCATCCCGATCTGCCGCCCTTGGTGTCTTGGTGCCTTGGTGGTTAGCGCATCCCTGCACGAGCGCACGCAGGCGGTCCTGACCGAGGTTGACGGCGTTGGCGACGACGAGGTTGGTCCTGCGGATGCGGACGTTGAGCGGCGAGAAGCCATGCTGGAGCGCCGACTCCTTCGCCGTGAGCATCAGCGACAGCGAGGCGATCTGGATGGCGCGCGGGTCGATGTCGATGCCGAAGAGGTTGTGCTCCAGGATCGCCGCCGGGATCTCGCGCGGCTCCTTCACCGAGGGCTCCTCGGGCCAGCCGGCTTCGCCCGCGTGCTCGATCTCGTCGAGGTACATCCGGTGAAAGAGGCCGAACGCATACTGGCCGAAGTGCATCGTGCCGCAGGCGGGGTCCAGCAGCGCGAGGTCGCGGGCGCGCTTGAACATCTGCACCTGGCCGGCGTCGTCGAGCCGCTGGTAGCGGATCCGCTCGCCGGTCCGGGGCACCAGGTAGTCGGCGGCGATGAGGTCCGGGGGACGCTCATCGGGCAGGGGCGGCGGGGCCGTCGGCGCCAGCGAAGAGTCCGGGTGCATCTGGACCCACAGCCGCCCGAGCGTGTTGTCGACCAGCGCCTTGACCACCCACGACGGGGTGTAGAACTGGTTGATGACCGCCAGCTCGTAAGACGAGCGCGGCGTGCCCTTGTTTTCGTCGCGGACCCGCTTCTTCTCCTCGCGGTTGAAGAACTGATACACCCAGCCGAGGAAGTCGCGGGCCCGGTAGGCATCCTCGGGCAGGTCCTCGTTGATCATTCGGATGACGCGCGTGAGCGTGGCGTGCGGCGGCCACACGCACGCGTACTCGTGGTCCGGATCGAAGAGGACGCCAATCTCGCCGGTGATGTGGCGAAAGGCGGCGGTGAGCCCGTCCCGCAGCAGCGCCTGCTCCGCGTCGTCATCGTACTTGTAGCGGCTCCCACCGGCAGCGCGGAAGTCGCGGAGGTAGCGCGAGTACGCCTGGCCGGGCACCGGGGTGAGGAGCTCGGTCTGCTCGGGAAGTGGCGATTCACCTGGACACGAAGACACGAAGTCGGGACCCTTTGACTCCTCCTTGGTGTCCTTGGTGTCTTGGTAATGAAAAAAGCCTGCTGGCGCTGGGAGGTACAGGAGCCCGCGGGCCTCCATCGCCTTCAGGCCGACAAGGCGGTTGAGCACGGTGTAGGCGAGCTCCCGCTTCACATTGTCGAAGCCGCGTTTCGCGGTTCCCTCGGCGATGCGGTCGCGGGCGAGGAGCGCCTCCACGCGTCGCCGCGTCCGGGCGGCCTCCTCCGGGAGCCGCATCTTCTCGACCGGCGTGTGCTTGCCGGTGGGCTTCAGGCCCAGGCGGTCGAGCTGTGCCTCGAGCTCCTCCTCGAGGATGCGGCGGACCTTCGGCACCCAGGCCTTCACCGCCTCCTTGTGGTCACCACCAAGGCACGAAGACACCCGGGAGGGGCTCATAGGGCCAGCCTCACGATGCCGTTCTTGATCAACGGAACGTTGAAGTTGATGAGCAAACCCAACCGATGCCCAGACAACTTCAAGTAGGCCAGGACCTGGGCCTTGTGGACCGGCAGCAGACTCTCAATCGCCTTCAACTCGACGATGACACAGTGCTCGACCAGCAAGTCGATTCGAAACCCGGCGTCGAGCTGCTGGCCGTCGTAGACGACCGGAAGACTGACCTGACGCAATACCTTCAGCCCGCGCTTGGTCAGCTCATGAGCGAGGCAGACCTCGTACACTGCCTCCAAGAGCCCGGGACCAAGCGTCGTATGCACCCTGTAAGCTGCGTCGACCACTTGGTGAGCCACTCGATCCGTGGATTCAGGGACCTCCTCAAATGTCCCTCTTGGTGTCTTGGTGCCTTGGTGGTTCATTCTCCGTTCACTTCACGACCACCGTGAAGCCCTTGCGGATCCGCGTCTTCAGCTCGTCGGCGATCGCGCCCAGCGCGTCGTCGACCTCGCCCTCGGTCTTGAAGCGGCGGCCCATCAGGTCCGCGGGACGCCACTCGTAAACTTGCTCGTCCGGGGGCGGCGGCGGGGCGACGAGCTCGCGGAGCTCGGCCTCGACCTGGGCACGGTAGCCAGGCAGGGCGACCAACGCCTGGGCGAGCGACGTCAGGCTTCGCCGGCCGGCCGCGTCGAGCAGGCTAGGGACGGACGACACCGAGAGGGGAGCGTAGTGACAGACCCGCCCCGGGCCGAAGACCCGGTCAACGACGGTGTCGCGCTGGTCCGCCGGTGCGTTGGCGCACGCCGCGCCGCTCCAGACGGCGCTCACGGTAGCCTCGGCCTGCACGCGAACATCCTCGTGCGCCGCCACGTAGGCATCGCGGTACGCGGCGAACGCCTTCTCGAAGGCGTTGCGGTAGTCGGGCCAGCGGCCGATGACCTCCTTCGCGGCCGCGATGGCCGCCATGTCCCTGCGCGCCTGGTCGAGCGCGTTCGCCTTTGCATGGGATTCGGGCAGCGGGTGGTTCGCCGCCAGCTCGTCGAGCTTCCGCGAGAGCTCGAAGTCCTTGTGCCGGTTCGCATCGAGGAAGGTGCGCAGCTCCTTCAGCCCGTCGCTCAGTGCTTTCCACTGCGCTGCGACCTTCAGGAATGAGGTGACGCACACAGTCGGGTCCGAGGCCGTCGTCGGTCCAGCGAGGACCGCCTCGGCGCCGAGCACGGCATCTGGCATGGGCAAGCCCTGTTGGGAGCGCAGCCTCGCCTCATCGAACCCGATCTTCAGGACGGCGCCGAGCTCGCGGACCGCGCCAGCGATAGCGTTGCCCGATTCGGGGATGCCGTTCACGCCCAGGCCGATCAGCGCCTTGCTTGCCTGCTTGATCTGCTCGATGGAGAGGCTCGTCTCGGCGACGCGAAGGAGGATCTTCTTGAAGGTGTTGACCTTCGCGAAGTAGTCATCGCTGCCCTTGTAATCGTAGACCGGCGCGGGGCCGGCGCCGGACTGGCGCTCGAGATAAATCGCCCCGGCACGGAAGCAGGCGGCGAGGACCAGACGAACGAGCTCGTCCGGCCAGCCGAACGGAGCGCGACAGAAGCCCTTGAACCCCTTGGCCTCCTTGGCGTCGAGGAGGGCAGCGCCGGCCGGCTCGACGCCCTCGTCCTCGATGTCGCGCAGCACCTCGAGGACCTGGCCGACGAGCGCGGCGTCGCGTTGAAGGCTACCCTGCGTGTCGAACAGGTCCAGGTCGGGCGCGACAGCAGAGAGGTTCGAGGTCGCCGGGTTCAGAACTGCCTTGAGCTGCTTGGCGAAGTCGAAAGGCTTGTCGGCGATCGCGAAGCGCGGGTACACGTTTGGGATCACCGCCGTGAGCGCCTTCGCGACGGGCTCCTTCAAGTCGGACCCGCCTTCGAGGTCGATCTCCTGGCCGCCGTAGAAGACCGTCCCCCGCTGGAATGCCCGCTCGATGTCGCGCACGAGGGCGCCCCGGAGCTCGTCGCGCTCCTTGCGCTTTTCGGACAGCGCGTCCTGAGTGTCGCTCGATGTGTCGTCCACGAACCGCTTGTCGCCCGTGACCTTGACCAGGGCCTCGTAGCGTTTGAGCCGGGCCTCCAGCGCCTTGGGCGCCTCCGCGACCCACCACACGGTGCGCCCCTTCACGCCGCCCGCCTGGTTCTGGCGCCGGACCTCCTCGATCTCACTGGACCTGCCTGGAGCGAGCGGTGAGATGAACTGGACTTCAAGCTCCGGCCCCGTATCGACGGCCTCCCCGTCGACACGAACCCCATAGCCGAACGGCACCCTCGTCGCGCCGTATGCAACCGCGAAGTTGGCCAGCCTCTTCTTGGTGAGGAGGTCCTCCTTGCCCATCTGCTGGGAGGTCCGCCGTACGGCGGCCAGGCTGATGCTGCGCGGCCCTCCCGGGCGCACCATCTCCTGGATCGCCTGCTCGATGGACCGCTCGCGCTCATTGAGGAACTTCCACTCACCCGTCGCCTCGTCACGAGAGACGTACCCGGCGGCCTGGATGGCAGCGAGGGTTTTCTCCACCATCTCGCGGAGCGCGGGCACGTCGGTGACCAGGTCGCGCACGAGCAGCTTGGCGATCGTCTCCGGAACGCGAGGAACCCACGTGACCCGCTGCAGCAGCCAGAGGACCTTCAGCACGCGCGCGGGCGCGATGGGCGTGCCAGGCACCCGTTCGTCGGATTCGTAGATCGCCCGCACGCCGGAGGCCCCCAGGTACTCCTGAGACAGGAGGTCGTTTTCGACAGCGTCGAAGATCTGATCAAAACCGACAAGGACGCCGACATCCTCGCCCGCGACGTCCTGGAGCGTCTCCATGACGACCGAGATCATGGAACGGACGCCGCCGGAGATGCGGAAACCCGAGAGCGCTTCGAAGATGTCTTGAGCGAGCCGGATCTGGTGCGGGAGGAGCGGATATGCGTCGATGAAGGCGCGCTCGTTCAGCGCGCCGAGGTGGCGACTGGCCTTCAGGTCGGCAAGCTGGGCGATCGGACCTTCATGCATCCTGTAGAGCTCGCGGAGGATGTTTTCGAGCGCTGGCCTCTTCTTCAGGATGCGCTCCGAGACGACCTTGTTGATCTCGTCGGAGATGAGGTGCGGCTTCAGCTCGAAGCGGGCGTTGAGACGGCCGACGAGCGCCGGCTGGAAGTTTGTGCGGTCGACCACCTTCTCCAGATCCTGCTGGCTGGTCACGATGAGCCAGACCTTGCCCTTGCCCTTGTTGCCGATCATCTCGGCCAGACTGTTGAGCTCGCTGATTCGGTCGTTGGAATCGCCGATGAAGGTGCCCATCTCGTCGACCACGAAGACCAGGTGGGCGGCCTTGCCGCCGGTCGGCTTCTGCGCGTCCACCCACGCGACGAGCTCGTCCGCGATCTTCTCCGGCGTGAGCCAGCTCAGATGAAACGCGTCCTTGAGCCCCTGGGTCGCAGCCTTCTGGTCCGGGTAATCGGCCGGAGCCACGGCCGGGAGAACCGCGGCGAGGCGGCTTCGGACGGTCGAAGTGTCGTCACGTCCGGCCGCGTTGCGCCAAGGGACTCCGAACTGCTTCTCGAACTCGGCCTCGAGCTTGCCGAGCAGACCGCGGCGCTCGAGACCCCGCTCGAGCGCTGCGACGTAGAGGTTCTCGGAGTAGCCGATGAACCGGTAAAACTCGGAGAGGATGATCTCGCCGGCGGACTCGGGTCTGCCGTAAGGCTGGCGGCTCTTGATCTCGAAGAAGACCACGCGCGTCTCGGTGTTCAGCTTGATCTCGCCGAGGCGCAGGCGAATGTCGCATCCGCGTGCCGTGTCGGAGAGGTGCTTGACGAACGCGTCGATGCAGCGTTCCGTCCCGTCGTCGCCGAGCTGCGTGTTCTGAAATATGTGGCCGAGGACCTTGGCGAAGTGCGACTTGCCGGAGCCGAAGAAGCCCGATACCCAGATACCCATGACGTCTCGCGCGGGTCCGCCGCGGCGCAGCGTCTCGCTGACCCGCGTGAAGCTATCGAAGATGCGCTTGAGCTCATCCTCGATCTTGTCGGTGACGACGTACTCCCGCATTTCGGTGGCGAGCGCAGCATGGTCGAAGACCTTGACCACGCCCTCGACTTTCACGCCGATGTCACGCTGGATGAGGTCTCGAACGGTAGTCATCGTTGCGTTCTCCGGGTCTCGTTCGTCCTGGGCAAGGGTCACCGCCAGAAGAGCTTGACGGCGAGGTAGTTGCCGCCGTCAGGCTGGCTCATGAAGTGCAGCCTACCGCCGCGTTCCTCGCCGGGAAACGCCACCGCGATCCGAGCATGAAGGTCGCGCATGTCACGGAGAACCTCGCCGAAGCGAACCAGCGGATACAAGGCGACCGTGCCGTAGACCACGACGTTGCCACCGGGCCGCTGTCCTGCCAGCGTCTTCAAGTGTGCTTTCAGCGAGGCCTCGACGCGCTTGGAGAGCCCTTGCAACATCCACCGATAGTCGTCGAGCTCCTCCTCCCGGAGGGACGCGACGGCATCGTCGCTCAACCCGTCGAACATGAAGCCGGTCAGATCGAGCGCATGAAACTGGGACCCCTGCGCCTCGAGCGCGGGAAAGCAGCCGTCGACGAGTTGCTCGCGGAAGTCGAGCTCTTTCTCCGGGGGGTAGACGAGCAGGATCGAGTTGTCCGTCTTGACCCCCCGATCGAGTCGCACGGGCTCCTTCAGCAGCTCGAGCAGGGCCTCGAACATCGGCTGCATCAGGCGGCCTCCGGCAGATCGAGCTCGACAACGTCGCCCTGCATGCGGAACAGGAGCGCGCCTGTACGGTTCAGCTCACCGAGCGCATCAACGACCTCGGTCGTGTCCACGCCGAGCAACCGGAAAATCGGAGCCTGCACGAGTGCGAGGGGCGACGTTCCGACCATGCGCAGCGCGCGAACGAGCAACCGAACAGGACTACCGTAAAGTGCCGGGCGTACCGAAACCTTCCGGATTGTGCCCCTCGCCATGCCGAAGTCGCGGATGCTGGCGCAGTACTTCTGCGCCACCGCCAAGGTGGTCTCTTCAGACCACCTGGCAACCTCGGGGTGCTGCCGGACGCGCCCGAGATACGCTCGCACATCCCCGACGCGCACCTCGGCAGGCGCTCGTCGCAGCAATGGGAACAGCCACTCGGTGCCGAGGTCGGTGACCAGTCGGTCGTTCAATGCAAACAGGACGTAGGCAGTCATGTCGCGCTCGGGCTCGGCTTCACTTTGCCTCCACTCCCGCCAAAACGCTGCGAACAGAGGGTCTGCGGCATCAAGGCGGTACCGCCCACGGAGCTCTTTCCACAGCTTCTTCCGCGCTGAGACAGACCCGCGTGCGAGGCAGTTCTCCTCGACGACGAGCGAGCGGTACTCGCCGGAGGAGAGGGCGTGATCGCGCGCGTCGAGCAGGAGCCGCAGTTCCGTGTAGAGAGCGGAGCGTGCCGACAGCCTCGACGTGTACGGCGCGGTGGGCGTGAGGCCAGGCAACCGCAGCGCAGGTTCGTCGGTCGGGCGAGACTCGCTCACCATGGGCTACTTCTTCTGCTTGGGCTGGTTATCATCCACCGAGGATCGATCCGCAGTACCCGCCCCTATAGACCTGGTCATCCACCGCGAGGAGCTTGAGCTTCTACAGCCGACTGATTCGCTTCGCGGGGCGCGCCGTCTCTCGATCCGGCGGTAGATGAAGTCCCCGCCGCCACCGAGGTGGCTAGCGGCATTCCCCACCGACGCCTGGCGTCCCCCTCTCAGAATCAAATCCTCACACTCGGACAATGACACATGGACAAGTGGTCAACCCCAAGCACTCCGCGGAAACGACTCCCCTCTCCGGCACGACACAGTACCACCGCAGGCCTCAGCCCTCAAGTGACGGGGCGAGGTCGTCGGATCGGAGAGATCGGCAGAAGCCCCGGTAGCCCCCTCTCGACAGAAATTCCGACAGGGTTCGTGCTCGATGCCGCGCCCGAATGCCACCTTCACCCGCTCGCGGGGCGCTACTTCCGTGCGCGCCCCAAGTAGGCAGGGAGCTCCCGCCAGAAACCGCGGCAGAGCTCCTCGATGTGCGCGAGCGTGACGCGGTCACCGAAAACGTCTGTCCCGAACATGGCCAACGCCCGATCGAAGTGGCCGCGCAGCTCATCGGTCCGGTCGGCGAGCTTACGCTCGTACTCATCCCACAGGTTCACGACCGCGTTGGCCAGCATCAGCTCGAGATACTGCTGTCGCGACGCGCAGCGGTACGATATGACGAGAAACAGAACCGGGATCCGGATCGTATTCTCGCCAATCGCGTACTCCGTCGCCAGCGCACGAGCCTCGAAATGGAACACCCTGAACACCTCGAACTCGACGCTGTCGCCCAGCCGCCGGGGATCCTCGAGGTTGTTGATCGCGAGCTCACGCATGCGGGGCAAGTAGCTCGGATCTCGCTCGATGAGCGCAACCACGTCCTTGACGTGCAGCACTTCGTGACCGACGGCAACCCGAGGGTCGCCGGTCAGGCGTTCGTCGAAGTGCCGCGGCAGGACGACGAAGGGGACATAGAGCTCGCTGTGGTGATAGCCGGGAAGCAGCGATCTTGGGTCGACGAAGACCCCAATCCACATGGCGACGTACCCGACGCGCTCCTTGGTGGGCGTCTCCTGCCGGCACACGAGATAGGGAAAGCCTTCCTCGTCTCGCTCGAGGCGCATCTCCTCGAGATGATACTGCGCTGCGACCCCCGTCTGCCGGACGAGTTGCCAGAGACCACCGAGGTCGGCCGTAGTCAAGAGAGCGTGATAGGTCCGTTCGTAGGAGGGGCGTGCATTCGGCACCACCGTGAGCTGCCCGTTGAGATCGGAGGCCGTGCTCTCGTGGATCTCGTTGCGATCGGCCGCCACGTGGACGCGGAACCGGTGCGACTGCGGGTGTTTGACAAGCGGCTCGTCGACCAGCCGTGCTTCTTCGGAGCGGACGAGCTTCGGCCGGGCCTTCGCCAGCGAAATGAGGCCGTTGGGGCTCTCGCTGACCTCGAAGCCTTCCGGCATGAAATCGCAGGCGATGCCTTCGTCGCTCGATAGCGCGAAGTGGTGCCGGACCTTGCCGGTGCGCGCCGCCCGCGGCGACCGACAAAGGGTGTAGATCTTGCCCTTGCGATTCGTATGGGTGACTGCCATGGCGAGTGCTAGTAGCATATCGCCGGCACTCGCTGGCTGCCAGGTGCTCCAGGCTCCTGAATCCACCATCCGTTACAGACCCGATCGTTGGCGATCCAAGAACGCCTCATCACCGCCGACGAGTTCGAGCGCATCGCCCACCGCCTCGGGCGCTCCGCGCTCATCGACGGAAGAATTGTCCAAATGAGCCCTACCGGTTGGAAACATGGCCGCATAGAAGGTCGCCTTTACGAGCTCATTGAGCGGCATTGCGAAAGGCTCGGCTTGGGCGAGGTTGGCACCGGCGAGGTCGGCTGCAAGTTGCCCAACGGCCGCGTTCGCGCGCCAGACGTGCTGTTCGTTCGCCAGGAAAGACTCGTTGGCCTTCCCGAAGACGGCTTCCTCCCCTTCGCCCCCGACCTGGCCGTCGAGGTCGTTTCGCCCGACGACAGCCCGCGCGAAGCCCGTGACAAGGCCAACGAGTGGATCGCCGCTGGTTCCCAGGCCGTCTGGACCGTCGATCCCGCCACCCGCACCGTCACCATCTACGAGCTCGCCAAGGTTCCTCGCGTCCTCGGTATGGCCGAGACCCTCGATGGCGGCTCCGTCATGCCCGGTTTCTCCTGCCCCGTGGCCGAAATCTTCGGCTAGTGCCATGTAGCCTAAATCCGTTCCCTTCCATCCATTCGCTCGACGATAGAAGACGGGGCACGGGGAACCGAGGCCCGGCTCCGGGAGGTTGTCATCCGTCCGAGGGGGGAAGATCTCAGTCAGGAGGTCCTGCGACGCTTGGATTGCCCGTTTCACGATGAACGACGACGCTACGTCGCGCCGAGCGAGCCGACTCTACGGCGGATGTTGAACGGGATCGACGTGGAAAGAGCTGACCGCATGGTTTCGACAGGGTAACTGCTCACCCTGAATCCACCGCCAGGTCGCCGGCAAGCTGAGCGGAAAGCGCATCACGAAGACCACACACCTCAGCTTCCCCCCGCAAGTGGGGGGAGGGCTGGAGCGGGACGCTCTCGCCTCGACGCCGAGCGCGTGGTGGATCCACTGGCGTAGTGCGCTCGGCGACTCAGAGGAGCCCCCGATGGGGCAAACAGATACGCGACAGGCTCGCCCGCCCCGAGCTTCCGGTGCTACGAACCACCCGCGGCGGCCCACGCCCCGTTTCGCAGCGCCACGTACAGGCGGGCAACGGCAGCCGCAACGCAGGGCGGTGAAAAAAGCTCACCGGCGACCGCAACACCCTCGCCGGACATGGCTTCGCGTTGCTGCCGGTTGCCAAGCACCGCCAGCGCGGCCGAAGCCAGCAGGTGCGCGTCGCCGACCGGAACCCCAACGGCCGATTTCGGCACATCCGGGATCACGCCCACCGCCGTCCCCACCGCCGGGCAGCCGCACGCCGCTGCTTCCAGAACCACCATCCCCAGGCTCTCGTGGCGCGAGCTCATGAGGAGCAGGTCTGCGCCGCGATAGTAGGCCGGCAACGCGTCGTGTGCTTTCGCGCCGTGAAAAACCACGGCCGGCAGCAGCCCGAGCCGCCCCGCAAGCACCTCCAGCTCCCCTCGCAGCGGCCCGTCCCCGACGACGTGGAGACGAGCCTCGCCGAGCTCGTCGAGAATCCGGCGAAAGGCGGCGAAAAGCAAGGCTTGATCCTTGACCGGGACGAGCGAGGCGACATGCAGGAGCGCGGGATGCCCCGCGAGCCGCGCTCCTGCGCCGCGGTTCACCGCCGAAAAGAGCGACGTGTCCACGGGCAGCGGGATCCGGGCCAGCGGCCGCGACGGCGCCCGGAAGGGGCGCGCCAGATCCTCCATGTATCGCGACGGGCAGGTAACGAGCGGAGCCGAGCGCATCGCCGCCGCCACCATCCAGCGCCCCGCCGCGCCCAACTGGTCGCCGTATCCGATCTCACGCAGCCCCACGAGCTCTCCTCCAAGCAATGACACGGCGACCGGCAGTCGCCGCACCTTGCCGGCGGCCAGCGCCACCATGGCCGGCTCGTGGGCCCAGAGCGCATGGAGCACGTCGAAGCGGCGGGCGCGATCGCTCGCCACGACGTCTCGCACGCCGCGACCGAGCAGCGCCAGTCGCCGCCGACCTCGCGCCGCGCCGCCCCCAATGGCCGTGACGGTTACGCCCTCGAGCTCGTATCGCCGCGCCGGCTCCGGGTAGCGGAGCGCGAACACCTCCACATCATGCCCCGCCGCCGCCAGCGCCTTCACCAGTGTCCGCACCGCGGGAATGCACCAATCCGCGGGCGACGACGAGAAGCCGGGGGTGATCATCGCGATTCTCACGGCCCGCCTCGCCGGCGCGCCCGTCGCCGCGTCATCGGCGCCGCGGCCGCGGCGGCCTCGCGCCGGCCTCCGCGCTCCACGGCAGGCGCAGCGGGCATACGCAGCTCCGGCAGACCGGGTTTTCCCGAACGCTCAGCGACTTCCTGAAAGTCACCGCAGCGCCGCTGTTGAGCACCCCCTGGAGATCCCCCCCGGCCCCGGCGCCCGTTTTCCCGTAGGAAGCGTGAAAGAAACAGGGGCGAACGGCACCGTCGGCCTCCACCACCGCCGACACCCACGGCGCGTTACACGGCGGCGATTCCGGCAGCCTCCCCGCCGCGAGCGCCGCGAAATGCGCGGCGATCCGTCTGAGCTTCGCCGGGCTTTCGGCCACAAAGCGGGTCTCGATCTCGCGGTGGTGCCGGGCAATGAGCTCTTCGATGCGCTCGCGAAGGTCGGTGGCCTGGGCGGCGCTCAGCGCCACCTCGGCCAGCCGCTCGGCCTCCCAGCCGTGCGGCCGGTTGAATGCGAGCGACGAGACGTCGGCGGCCAGAAACGAGATGCGGTCGAGGCCGAGCGCCTGCGCGGCGCCAATGGTCGCGGACATGCAGTCGTAGTTTTCGCGCTGCACGACACTGCGACCGGCGATCGGGAAGTCGGCGCGCACGTCCCGCAGCGCCGCGACCCCTCCCGCGAGCCGCGCGAACGCCCGCGGGACGGAGCGGATGCGATCGTGCACCTCGGGCGGCCCATCGAGCGACACGATCAGCTCGTCGCACCGCGCCGCGATTTCCCCGGCCTGCTGCTCGACCGTCAAACCCGACGAGAGCAGCGTAACTCGCGGCGGCGACGAGAGCGCCTTGACCTCGCTCAAGAAAGCAAAAAGATCCGGGGCAAGCAGCGCTTCGCCTCCCGAGACGACGAGCTCGCGCACGCCGAGCAGGCTGATTTCGCCGCAGAGCGCCGACAGACGCGCGCGATCCATGCGCACCCGCCGGTCGTTGCCTTTCCAGATGTCGCACATCAGGCAGCGACAGTTGCAGGCCGCGATCGGCATCACCACGAGAACGGGCAAGGTCGACAGGCGATGGGTCAGCCGCCCCACGACCCGGGATACGGCGCGCTGCAACCGCCGCGACACCATGGTCAAAACCCCGCCGTTTCTGGGCGCTGGTAAGCAACGAGGCGCTGGGCCGCGCGCAGCTCGTACGGATAGCCGTATACGCGAAGGTGATAGCGCCAGCCGCCCAGAGCGCGCAGCAGCAGTCGCCGGACGCCGTTGAGCCGCTGATTGGTGACCGTGGGATAGTAGGCGTTCAGCACCCGCTCGAAGTCACGAGCGCGCCGAAAGGCGCGCCGCGGCAGCCACGGCAAGTCCTCGCTGCGGCGACCCACCAGAGAAAGCCCCGCCGCCGAGACCCACGCGTCCAACGTCTCCGGAAAGGCGAAGCCCTCGGCCGTGGCGAGGTCGAGGAGCTCTCCCGCCAGCGGCACCGGCGTATACAGATAGAGAATGATCTCGGTCAGCGGGTTTGCGAGCTTGACGCGGCGAATGAAACGCAGCGTCCGCTCCACGTCTTCCGCGGGATCGGGGGGAGCGCCCAGGACAAAAGAGAGCTCGGGCACGACTCCGTGCTCGGCCATGCGTCGCACGATGGCGAGCGTCGCCTCCACGGTCATGGTCCCGCCCTTGTTCATCCGCGCGAGCGCCGCGTCGGACGCGGTCTCGGCGCCCATGAACACCATTTTCAACCCACTTCGCCGCAATCTCCGCCAGGACTCATCACGGTACCGAAGAAGGGTGTCGACCCGCCCTTCTCCCCACCACCCGAGCCCGAGCTTCTCGATGCCTCCGGCGAAGTCCACCGCCCGCGCCTCGCTGACAAAGAAGTTGTTGTCGAACAGCTCCAGACCGTCGATGCGCCACGACGTCACGAGCTGCTCGGCCACTTGCGCGCACCGTATCGCGGACTGCGCTCGCCACTTCCCATCGACCAGGTTGACCACCGCGCAGAAACCGCAGCGAAATGGGCATCCGTAGCTCGCATGATGGGAAAGTGTCCGCCGGCCGAGAAAGGTTTTCCTGATGTATCGCTCGACCTCGAGGCGATGATAGGGAAATGCCGGCAACTGCTCCGGGTCCGGCACGGCCGCCACTTCCGCGGGCAGCTCGCCGCGGCTCGTCGCCGCCACCACGCCGCGGATGCCTGGCGGCGGCGCCGCCGCGGCCAGCGCGTCCAGGAGCGCGCGAAACGGCTCCTCCCCATGACCGCGCACGACGAAATCCACGTACCCGGAAAGCAGGCAGACGCGGAAATGCTGGGTCGGAAAGTAACCTCCCCAGACGATGAACAGCTCAGGGTAGCGCGGGCGCAGCGCCTTGCACAGGCGCACGGCATCGGCGAGCTGCGGCCCCGGCATCACCGTCACGGCGAGCACCGCGGGGCGATCCCCCGCCGCGAGCCGCGCCGAGATCTCCGCCAGCGGGTCGGCGGTCAGGTTGCCGTCAATGATGACGTACTCGTGGCGGCCTTCGAGCACGGCGCCGAGCGCCAGCAAGGACAAGGGGAGAATCGGTTTGCGCGACGCGGAGCTCACCGGGTTGTAAAGGATCACCTTCACGATTCGCGCTCCTGCGTCAGGCGAAAGACCGTCATGGTTTCGTTCAAGAAGCGCTTGCGCCGCGCCACCGAGCATGTCAGGCCGCGGTTCTCCAGGGCGGCGAGAAAGGCTTGTTGCACGCCGTCCGTGGAGAGCACGACGAGCGCCTGGCCGTGCTCGCTCAAGGCGCCTTGCAACCCCTGTGCGAATCGATCCGGCATGCCATGCGCGCGCCAGGCGTGACCCAGAGGTCCGGTCGGCTCACCTTCGAAAAACGGCGGGTTGAACGTGACGAGATCGAAGGTTTCGCCGGCGACGGGCGCGAACAGATCTCCCTGGCGAAAATCCACACCGTGGTCGCAGCCGTTGATCATGGCGTTGATTCGCGCGCAGCACACGGAGGGGCCGTGGATGTCCACCGCGGTCACGCTTGCCCCGCCTTCCCGCTGCGCCGTGAGCGCGACGATTCCGGACCCGGTTCCGAGGTCGAGCACGGACCTGACCTCGTGGCGTTGCAGCTCGGCTCGCACCGCATCCGCGAGCAGCACGCCGGACCGGAAAATCACGGGGTTGAAAACGCCGGGCAGAATCACGAGGCTCAGTCCCCCAACGCGCTCCAGGGAGACGCGGTCGAGAGCGTGCCGGTGGCGACCGAGCCAAAGCGCCTGCAGGGCGAGTCGGAGGCCGCGCCGCGCCAGTGCGCGCAGACGTTCCGCAGCGCGAATCGAAAGGGTCACGGGCGGCGCTCCAGCACGCAGACGTAGTGATCATTGAGCCACGTAAACGGGAAAATACGGCCGGCGATTCGCTCCAGACCAGCCAGGACCCGCATGAGTCGCGGCCGGCCTTCCACCACTCGCGCCAGGTAGGTCGGAGGCAGGAATGATCCGGCGCTGGCGGTGTAGCAGTGGTGAAACCACGGGGAAAAGTCGCGAGCGAGCCGGTAGGGCGTGGGATACCAGACGCGGACCTGCGCGCCACCCGGGACCTGCGCCGGCGCTCCGCGGCGCCACCGCCGGAAAGCGTCGGCAAGGCGTCCGTGCGCGAGATGCCAGAGCAGCTCCCAGGGGCAGAACGGCCCCATCAAGACCAGGACCAGGCGACCTCCGGGACGAACTCGGCGAGCGAGAAAGGCCGCCACGGCCCGGCGGTCCGGCACGCAGTTCAGCGCCCCGAAGCTCGAGAAGGCGCCGTCGAAAAGCGTTGGCAGCCGGTTCATGGTCTCGCTTTCCGGCATCGGCGGCGGCGCCGGTGTGGCGGCGCGGTGCGAACCGCTCTCGCTCGCGCCGTCGCTGCTATCGCCGGCGATGGCGCTCAGATCGAGCACCGCGAAGGTGACGCCGGCGTCCTTGCCAGTGGCACCGGCGCTGCCGCCGCCGGGCACCGCTGCCGCCTTGGCTCCCGCGATCCCGAGCATGGCGGTGGAGGCGTCGGTGGCCACGACGGAATGCCCGTGGCCAGCGAGCCAGATGGCGTCCTCTCCCGTGCCGCAGCCGAGCTCCAGAATGGTCGTGCTCGCGCCGCCGCCGAAGGCCTTCGCCAGGTGACGCCGCACGATCGCGCGCAGGTGCGTCCCCAGAGGGTGGCTCGCGAAGTCGCGGTCGTACGTCTCCGCAGCGCCATCGAACGGCGCGCCCGCCGCGATTTCCGAGGAGGGCCACCCACCGCCGCGTCTGCTGGGCCGGGGATCCGGCTCCCGCCGCCACGCGGTCATCGCCATACCGATGCGCCCGATGGCCGCGTGCAGGGCCAGGCGAACCAGCCGCCACAAGCTTCCGCTCGGCCGCAACCGCTCACCGGAAAGCATCGCGGAGCTCACCAGCCAGCGCTGGGCGAATCGGTAGTACCGCCTGCTGCGGCGCCCCGCCACCGTGTTGCCGCGGTCAGAGCTCGTCTCCCAATTCCAGCCGCGCGGTCGCACCAGCCGGTCGCCCACATCTTCGTAGTACGGCGTCCCCTTGATGGGGTAGGCGAGAGTTACCAGCACCGAATCGGGTGCCGATCGCCGCAGATGCTCGGCCGTCGCCGCGATGTCCTCCGGCCGCTCGCCCTCGTATCCCAGCATGATGAACGTTCCGGTCTCGATGCCGCGAGCCCGAAGCAGCGCCATCATCTCCCGCAGCCGGGCGGCGTTGGTGCGCCGGTCCATGGCGTCAAGGATGCGTTGCGATCCGCTTTCGGCGCCGATCCACAGTTTTGCGCATCCCATTCTGGCCAACAGCGCGACGATGTCCTCGTCGAGCCGATCCTCGCGCGTGATCGTCTCGAAAGGCACGCGCAGGCGGCGCTTGTCCAGCTCCAGAGCATAGCGGCGGAGCCATGCGTGAGACATGGTGAACACGTCGTCCGCGTACCAGATCCGCTCGGGACGATACGCCAGGCACAACTGGTCCAGCTCGTCGGCGACGTTGGCGGGCGAGCGCCGCCGATGCGTGTGACCGAATACTGCGTGGCTGCACCAACGACACGTGTATGGACAGCCGCGCGCGGTGATCAGGGAGAGCGCGGCAAACCCGTGCCGCGCGCGCCACGCCTGAAGATAGGCGGCAATGTCGATCTTGGAGCGCGCCGGGAACGGGATCTCGTCGAGCTCCCGAAGCAAGGTCCGCGCCGGCGTCCGATGCACCGCTCCCGCGTCGTCAAGAAAGAGGAGCCCGGCGACGTCCTCGCGCTGGTGTCCGCCGCCCCCAAGAAGGTGACGCGTGAGCTCCAGCATCGTCTCTTCTCCCTCGCCGGCGACGATGGCATCGACGGACCGCGCCAGGTACTCCTCGGGGTAATTGACCGGTTCCGGCCCACCGAGAACGACGACCGCCCCGCGCTCCTTTGCCGCTCTGGCCATCGCGAGCACGTTGGCGCGGGTCAGCATGTTCGCGTACAGACCCACAACCGGCGGTCTCGCGTCCTCGAGGTAGCGGAGAAATCCCGTGCGGCTCCCGAAGGTGCTGTCGTAGATGCCGGCGGACACTCCTTTCGCCGCGAGATACGCAGCGACGTAGAGCAGTCCGAGCGGTGGGAACGGCCGCATGATCTGCTGCTCGGCCGCATCCTCGTCGAGAAAGTAGCCGTGCGACAAAAGAACGTCCATGGCGCCTACCGCACCTCATCCGCTGCCGGAACCGCGCCGGTGTAAGCAGGGTGTTGGCTGCGGCTCAGGGCGCGCAGGCGACGCCACGCTGCCGGCAGCGCCGCAAAGCGCGCCGCCATGCCCACGCCCAGGCGCAGGTGGCGAAGGCGGAACCGCCACGGCCGCCTTGCGACTTCACGTACCACGTCGAGCGCGCGGTGCGCGCGAAACGATCGATGCACGTAGCGGTGCAACTGCTGGTAGAACGTCGTCGTGAATGGACCGCGATAGAGCATTGCCAGGTCGTCCGAGTCTTCCCAATTGTGTTTTGGCCCGAGCTGCGCGGCAACGGCCCGGTGAAACGGGGTTCCCGGCAGCGGATAGGACACCGAGATCCCGATGTCGTCGGGCTTGCAACGGCGTATCATGCGCAGCGTCGCGTCAATCTCCTTCCAGCCTTCGCCGGGGTAGCCGAACTGCAGGAAGAAGCCCACCATGATTCCCGCCGCCTTGAGCCGCGCCGCAGCCGCGTCGATTTGCTCCACCGTGGTGCCCTTCTCCATCGCGTCGAGAATCGCCTGGGCGCCGGATTCGGCGCCCATCCACACGGTTTCGCACCCCGCCCTCGCCAGCGCCTCCACGGTCTGGCCGCGCAGCAGCAGGTCGGGCCGGCTGAGACACTTGAACGGGAGCTTGCGGCCGGTCTCTGCCAAGAGCTCCGCGAACCGCTCGATCCAGCCAGGTTTCAGTCCGAAGATATCGTCGCAAAACCAGATGTGATCGGCACCGTAGCGATCGGCGAGATGGCCGAGCTCGGCAACGACGTGCTCGGGGCTGCGGCTGTGATATCGTTGTCCCCAGATCGGTTTCGCGCACCAGTTGCAGTGGTAGGGGCAGCCGCGCGCCGTGACCACGTTGACGGAGAAGCGACCGTGATTGGCGCGCCAGATCTCCCGGTAGGCGCTCATGTCCGCCAGGTCCCAGGCGGGCATGGGGAGCGCGTCGAGCTCGTGCATGGGGGGGCGAGGCGGCGAGCGAAACCGCTCCCGGGAACCCGGCAGGCGCCCCGCGACCCCCGACACGCACTCGGGCGGCGTTCCCGTTTTGCCGGTCAGGCAATCCAGCAGCTCAGCGAGCGACTGCTCGCCCTCGCCGATGAGCACGTAGTCGGCGCCCTGATCCAGATAGCGATCCGCGTGATCCGTGGCGTCAGCCCCACAGGCGATGTTCGTCACCCCCCGCGCGCGGCCCATTGCCAGCATGCGAAATGCCGCCTCGCGCATTCTCGCCAGGCACATCTTGGAAAGGTAGTTGAAGTTGTCCTCGAAGAGCACCGCGAATCGCGGGCGCACGCGATCGAGAGCAGCGGCCCAGTCCTGCTCGGAAGCAGCGATCATGGCGTCAAAGAACGCCACGTCGTCGCCGCGGGCACGCAGGAAGCTGGCGGCATACAGGCTTCCGAGTGGCGGATACGGTTGGTGCGCCCGATAGAGCTTGGGGTCGAACCGCAAGAAAGACGACTGGCCGATCAGAATTCGCGGCATGGCTCACGGGGCGCGAGTCGGCTCGCCGGGGGGTAGGGGTTGTGGCGCAAGTGGCTCCTGAAGCGCGGGAGGCGCGGCAATCAGCGGCGGCTGGGTTCCTTCGCCAATACCCAGGTTCAGTCGTCCGAGGCGTTGGGCGTAGGCGATCCTGATGCGCTCGCGATGGCCGCTGAAGTGCCCCTTGTAGACGTCGAGGCTCCAGAATGCTTCACGCGCATGCGGGTACTCGCGTCGCATGCGCGCCACTTTCCGCCGCCGCTCGCAAGCTTCCAGGAAACCACCGAGCCTGCCGCCAAGCAACCATTCGACGACTCTCCCCACCCGCGATTGCCGGCAGGGGGCGGAGCCCATCTCCCGCGGCGGACCTCCCGCGTTCGGCAAGAGGTCGTCGAGCCAGCGATTGGCAGCTCTCATGGCGTCGTAGACCTCGCTGCCGGCGACGGGGATCATCTGCGCGAGCTCACGGGCGGAAAAAAAATCCGCTGGCGAAATCCCCAAGGCGGACTCGGAGATGACGTAGTTCACGCACACGACGACGCCGTGCCGCCGGAGGAGCCGCGCCAGCATGGCCGCGAGCGCGCGACAGAGCCAGACGCGCCGGGCCTGGCTCACGATCAACAGGTCGATGTCGTCGTGCTCGCCTACGTTGTCGACAGCAAGCGCGCCAGTGACCGCGATCATGCGGACGAAGGGCGCGCGCGCCAGCCGCGCGGTGAGCCGCCGTGCATCGGCCCAAAGTCGGTGTGCGATCGCTTCGCGGCGGTGGCGGAGCGGCACGAGGTCGCCGCGTCCCCGGAGGACGACGTAGGTTCCCGCGAGCTCCAGCGCCGCGGCGGCCCCGTTGCCTCCCCTGCTGATCCACGCGTCAAGCTCGGGACGCGACACCTGGAAAGCGTAGAGGTAGCGGTGGAGCTCCGCCCTGGTCAGCGGGTAGTCGAAGATATCCGCGTAGGCGACAGCGCGCGTCACTGCCACCGGAAGCGCTTGCTCTGTGCCGGGTGATTCCATCGGTTCACTGTTTCCTCGTACGCCTGCCAGGTCAGCTCGGCGGTGCGGCGCCACGAAAAACCCGCCGCGCGCTCGAGGCCCGCGTGCCCGAGCTCCCGCCGCAACGCCGCCGACGCCACCAATCGCTCCATGGCGACGGCCAGTTCCGCTACGTTTCCGGGGTCAACCAACAATGCGGCATTCCCGGCCAGCTCCGGTATCGCCGTGCGATTGGACGCCACAACCGGAGTTCCGCACGCCATTGCCTCGACGACCGGCAGCCCGAAGCCCTCATAGAACGAGGGAAAGACGAAGAGCATGGCGCCATTGTAGAGCAGCGGGAGCTCTTCCAGGGGAATGTAGCCGAGCACCCGAACAAAACCGCGCTGCTCCATGGCCGCCAGGTCGCGGGCCGTGTCGCGGTCGCATCGAGCGCTCTTTCCGGCGAGGACGAGGACGGGGGGATCAGCGCAATGTTCAGCGAGCACGGCGTAGGCGCTCAGGAGGCGATGGATGTTCTTTCGCGGTTCCAGGAGGCCAACGTACAGGATATACGGACGATCGATGCCGCACCGCTGCAAGAAGGCCGCCACTTCCGGCTCGCCGTAGCGCCGATACCGCGGGCTCGCCGCCAGGGGCGTGACGAAGACGCGATCTCTCAAGAATGGATAAAACGTCAACAGGTCTTGACGCGACCATTCGGAAGTGGTGATGACAGCATCTGCTCGCCACAAAGAATAGCGCTGGACCGTGGCGAATTGGAGCCGTAACCGCGGCGAAAAGAACTCCGGGTGGCGCCGGAACGAGACATCGTGCACGCTCACGACCAGAGGCGCGGCGACCGACACCGGGCCGTTGTAGCTCACGTGCAGAATCGTCGCGGCGTGTTCGCGACAGGCCTGCCTGAGCCCTACTGCCAGCCGCCAGACATTGCTTGGACTCGCAAACCGGCGCAGCCCGATCGCGGCCGGCAGCGGCGGCTCGTCCGTAGAAGACTCCGCGGACAGCATGGCCGTCACGTTCCGCTTGCCCGCCTCGGCGAATGCCCAGAGCAGCTCACGCACGTACGACTCGTTACCCGTCTCGCGGTGTCCGAGCATGTGGGCATCCAACAGGACTCTCATGTCATACCTGGGTGGGCGCCATGGGAAGAAGCCCGATTCCCATACATCCACGGCGGCGAACAGTGCAACCTCGCGAAGCGTCCCGGATCGCCCGCCTGTTCGACTGCAAGCTTTGCGGGAAGCTCATTGCGAAGACTCCCCACCTCACCTCCCCGCGCATGCCGGGGGAGGGACGGTACGAGGCCGGCCAACGCACGTTCCGCCGCCGCCTCCCCCCGCAGGCGAGGGGAGGGGCCCTGTGTCGCCCTTCCGGCGCTGCCGGGCGCCGTTATTCGCCGCCCGGACGCGCCAGCACGCCGAGCTGTTCGAACATGGTGAGCATATCCATGTACTCGCGCTCGCGATAGATTTTTCCGTCGCGCAGCTCGAGGACGTTGCAGACGTTAATTTCGACATGCTTGCCAGTGGGCGCGATGCCCATGAGCTCGCCGTCAAAGGTGCCGGTGGCACGGAACTCGCAAATCGCCACGTCCCCCTGGACATAGCCGCGGCGGATCTCGATCCGCCCATCGGGGAACGCGTTCGCGAACATCTGGGCAACGGCGAGACCGGCTTCCGGTCCCCGCTGCTCCTGGCCGTCCCCGCCGGTGTAGGTATAGTCGGGGTGAAGCAGGGCGCGAAACTTGTTGAAGTCTCGTCGGTTCCACGCGTCGGTCATCTCGCGGTGAGCCGTGTCGGGATTCGCCATGGTGTCTCTCCTCGTTGATGGTAGCGGTAACGCACCGTAGTTGAGCCGCGGCAGGCGCGGACGCTTGCCGGCCGTAGCGACGACCCGTGGTCTTGCGAACCGTGTGCCAACCACGCGCCGGGCCCGGCGCCGAAAGATGGCACCGCACGGACCCCGCCGCGGTGCGGCCGATGCGGGAACGACCAGGGGCATGGAACCTCGCTTCTCTTCGGTGGAACCGTTTTTCCCACCGCCGGCTTGGCTGCAAGCTGTACGGAAAGCGCATCACGAGCTCGTCCGGCCTGGTTCCGCATGGAGCGGCATGGGACCGCATCCATGGGGTGGACATCCGCATCGGCCCCGTGGTATCAAGAGCACCGCGACGGCAAACACGGCCGGAAAGGCGGCCACGGAAGCCAGGCGGGAAATGATTCGGGGAGGTGGCCACCCGCGCAACGCGATCCTCGTGGTGAGGAGCTGAGACGAGGCGCCTATGGGAAACTTCGCTGCCAGGGTCACCTTCATCTAGTCGGTCGCCGACCTCATCCGCGACCACTTCAAGCGCGGCAAGTACCAGGACGTCATTCTGCCGTTTACGGTGCTCCGCCGCATCGATTGCGTCCTCGAGCCGACGCGCGCCAAGGTGCGCGAGGGGAACGCCAAGCTCCAGGCGATGGGCCTCCAGAACCGCGAGCCGCAGCTCCGCAAGGCGTCGGGCTACGCCTTCTACAACACCGCGCTCTACGACTTCGACCCTCTGCTCGGCGACGCGCCTCACCTCGCCGCGAACCTCCGCAACTACCTCGCGGGCTTCTCGCCGAACATGCGCGAGGTGCTCGAGCGGTTTGACTTCAACAACACGATCGAGAAGCTCGACGGCGCAGGGCTCCTCTTCCTGGTCGTGCAGCGCTTCCGCGACATCGATTTGCACCCGGACCAGGTGCCCAACCACGAGATGGGCACAATCTTCGAGGAGCTCATCCGCAAGCTCAACGAGGCGCTCGACGAGAACCCCGGCGAGCACTTCACACCGCGCGAGGTCATCCGCCTGATGGTGGATCTCATGCTCGGCCGCGATCGCGCCGCCCTGGAACGTCCGCACGTCGTCCGCAGGGTCTACGACCCTTGCTGCGGGACGGGCGGGATGCTCACGATCGCCAAGGAGCGGATCCGGGACTGGAACCTGGGGGCCGAGGTCTTCCCCGATGAAGCGATTGTCTCATCGCTGATGAGACAATTGTCCTGGAGCCACTTCCTTGCGGTGATCTACCTGAATGAGCCGCTCCAGCGCGACTTCTACGCCGAGATGTGCCGCGTCCAGCGCTGGAGCGTGCGCCAGCTCCGGCAGCAGATCGACCCGATGCTCTACGAGCGGACGGCGCTATCTCGCAGGCCGGAAGCAGTCGTCGAGGCTCAGATCGCGGCGCAGCGCGAGAAAGATGCGATGACCACGGACCTCGTGCTCAAGGACCCCTACGTGCTCGACTTCCTGGGCCTGCGGGACCGGTAGATCGAGAAGGACCTGGAGGACGCCATCCTGCGCGAGATGGAGGCGTTCGTCCTCGAGCTCGGGACGGGCTTCTGCTTCGTCGCGCGCCAGATGCGGCTCCAGGTTGATGACGACGACTTCTACATCGACCTCGTCTTCTACAACCGCAAGCTCCGGCGGCTCGTCGCCATCGACCTGAAGGTCGGGGCCTTCAAGCCCGAGTACAAGGGCCAGATGGAGCTGTACCTGCGCTGGCTCGATTGTCACGTGCGGGAACCGGGAGAGGACCCGCCGCTCGGCATCATCCTGTGCACGGGGAAGAAGAGGGAGCAGATCGAGCTCCTCGAGCTCGACGAGGCCGGCATCCACGTGGCCGAGTACCTGACCGTGCTGCCCCCACGCGAGGAGTTGGGCCGGAGGCTGCACGCGGCGATCGAGCGGTCGCGCGAGCGCCTGGCGGCGAAGGAGGGTACGGAGTGAGCGAGGCGGCCCAGA
The DNA here is from genome assembly GCA_016188575.1 of Candidatus Schekmanbacteria bacterium. Lineage (GTDB taxonomy): Bacteria > CSSED10-310 > JACPHN01 > JACPHN01 > JACPHN01 > JACPHN01. The sequence goes on along the minus strand of JACPHN010000096.1, from coordinate 36,648 downwards.
TCGCGCGCGTGGCGCTCAGGCGCAAGCCGGTAGCCGACCGGGGCTGGCGACCGTACCCGACCTATCGGGACTCCGGGATCGAGTGGCTGGGGCAGGTGCCGGCGGAATGGCTGGTCCGGCGGCTGAAGTACCTCGGCACGCTGGTTGTTGAGCCGGCCATCGGTCCCGCGTTGGACCTGCCGTTCCTCGGGCTCGAGAACATCGAGTCGTGGATGGGACGCCTTGGCTCGGGCGCGAGTGTGGACGGCGAGGCCGAGGGCGACGGCGGCATCGTGTTCCAGGCAGGCGACCTGCTGTTCTCGAAGCTTCGCCCGTACCTCGCAAAAGCAATTGCTCCGACCGAACGTGGCCGATGCACGAGCGAGCTGCTGGTCCTGCGGCCAAGGCTGCTCGTTCCGCGATTCGCCTTGTACGTCATGCTGTCGCGAGGCTTCATCGAGACGGTGCACGGGTCGACCTTCGGCACGAAGATGCCGAGAGCGAACTGGGACTTCATCGGCAACATGTGGCTGCCGTATCCGGACGTCGTCGAGCAGCGCGTCATCGCCGCCTTCCTCGACCGCGAGACCGCCCGCATCGACGCGCTGGTCGCGAAGATCGAGCAGCACATCGCGCTTCTGCGCGAGCACCGCGAGGCGCTCGTGACCGCCGCGGTGACCGGGGAGATAGATGTCAGAGAGGAAGCCGCATGATCAGCTACGACCCCCACGCCCTCTTTCAGATGGGACGGCGGGGTATACTGAAGGAGTGGGTAGAGCTTACCCTGGACCAGCATGACGAGATCGAACACCATGACGACAAATGTTCGTTCCTGAGGCGTTTCTCAGAACGGCGCCAGATGCTGAGAGTCGTTACACGTAGCTCGGACCATCAATATGTGATCACGGCCTATTTCGACAGGAGCAAGCCATGCTAGTCAGGATCGATGCTGTCGCGGACGCCATCTACCTCGAACTGACCCACCGGGAAATCGAGAGCAGTGAAGAGGTCTCCGAGGGGATCATCATCGACTACGACCGGAATGGCCATATCGTCGGCGTGGAGATCCTCGATGCCTCCAAGAAAACCGGCGATGCGATGACCTTGCGTCAATTCAATTTGGAAATGCCGGTGCCTTGTGCCGAGGTGAACGTGACACCATGACCCCTGAGCTTTCCGAGCGAAGCTTCGAGCAGTCCGTCGAGGACACGCTCCTTATCGCCCTGCACCGCGAGCACCGCCAGGCGCTGATCACCGCCGCGGTCACGGGCAAGATCGACGTGCGCAACGAGGCGCCATGAAGATCGCGATCGACCGGGAGAAGCTGGCGGCGTTCGCTCGCCGCCACCGGATCCGCAGGCTGTCGTTTTTCGGCTCGGTGCTGCGCGACGACTTCGGACCCGAAAGCGACGTGGACGTGTTGGTCAGTTTCGAGGCCGGCGCGCGCGTGGGGCTCATCGCGCTCTCGGCCATGGAGATCGAGCTAGGACGCCTTCTCCGGCGGCGCGTCGAGATCCACACCGAGGCCGGGCTGCACCCGGGGTTTCGCGACGAGGTGCTCACCGCCCGCGAGGTCTACTATGAGCAAGCGTGACGATCGGGTGAGCCTCGGGGACATGCTGGATCACGCCAGGGAGGCCGTGGCGCTGCTCGGCGCCGCCGGCCGAGAGGAGCTGGCCACCGACCGCCTGCGCCAGCTCGCGCTCGTGCGCCCGCTAGAGATCGTCGGCGAAGGCGCCAGACGCGTCTCGCCGAAGACGCAACAGAGGCACTGCTCCATTCCGTGGGCGGCGGTGGTGGGCATGCGAGACCGCCTGATCCACGGCTATGATGTCGTGGATCTCGACATCGTGTGGGACACGATTACCACCGACCTGCCGCCGGTCATCGAAGCTCTCGAGGCAATCCTGAGCGAGGTGACGCCGTAAGCACGCCGAACACCACCGAGAAGGCCTTCGAGCAGGTCATCGAGGACGCGGTGCGCCAGTACAGGAGCCACCGGGATCCTCGCGAGCCATTGTTCGCGTTCGGCCTCTGCGTTGCCCACTTCGCCGTCGATCCGGAGCTCGTGTTCGTGACGACGCACCCCCAGGGCCGCCACACGCGCTTCCTCCCCTTCAACCAGGGGTGCGACGGCGGCGCCGGCAATCCGCCCACGTGGCGCGGCTTCTCGACGGCATACCACTGGGAGCGCCTCTGGGCCCGGGAAAGCGTCCTCGATCTCGTCCAGCATTTCCTGCATGTGGTCGACGAGCTCGACGACAAGGGGAAGAAGACCGGCCGGCGTCTGCTGATCTTCCCGCGCTACCAGCAGCTTGACGCCGTGCGCAGGCTCGTGACCGACGCCCGCGACCAGGGGGTCGGTCAGCGCTACCTCGTCCAGCGCAGCGCGGGCAGCGGCAAGCCGAACTGCATCGCCTGGCTCGCCCACCGCCTCGCGGTCCTGCACGACGACACGGACCGGCGCGTCTTCGACTCCGTCATCGTCATGACCGATCGGCGCGTCCTCGACCGCCAGCTCCAGCGCACGGTCCGGCAGTTCGAGAAAACCCTCGGCGTGGTCCAGCCCATCGACCAGACCTCGAAGCAACTCAAGGAGGCACTGGAGCACGGCAAGGACATCATCGTCACTACCCTCTTTCCGTTCGCGCCCGCGGCGCGCTACGCTCGGTCTTGACCCGATCGCGGCGCTCCCGTTCACCACCGCGGCCCGCTCGCCATCCGTGAGGTTGTCATGGTTCGCACGTTCTTGCTGACAGCGATTTGCCTTCTTGCTCTGCTTGCTCCGCCTACTCCCGCGGCCATCGCTGCCACCTACTACGTGCGCACCGACGGCGGCACGGACGCGCAATGCACCGGGCTGAGCGACGCTGCATACCCGGGCAGCGGCCAGAACCAGCCGTGTGCGTGGGCGCACCCCTTCTGGGCGCTCGACGCCGACGGCGCCTGGAAGATTCAGGGCAGTGACACCCTGGTTATCGGCCCGGGCGCCTTCATGCTGGGATTCGGCGCGCCCAATACGGGCTGGTGCGACGCGGGCGGCGCTTTCGGCTGTCATCTTCCGCCGTTGCCGTCCGGTACCGCCGCCGAGAACCCCACCCGCATCCTCGGGGCCGGCTGGGACAGTGGCTGCGCGGCCGCTCCCGAGCTGTGGGGAACGGAACGGCCCTGGCAGCTCCTGACTCTCCAGGGCACGTCCAACGCGGCGATCGAATGCCTCGAGCTCACCGATCACTCCGCCTGCATCGAGTCCTTTTGCCCGGACCCGAGCACCGGCTGCGACCCTTCCGTGCGCTGCCGGCGCGACGAGGCGCCCTACGGGACCTGGGCACCGCTCGGCATCTATGCCTCGGACTCCGCGAACGTCACGCTGCGCAATCTCGACATTCATGGCCTGGCCGCCGGCGGAATCCAGGCCGGGCGCATCTCCGACTGGACGGTCGAGGACGTCCGGATCGCGGCCAACGGCTGGTCGGGCTGGGACGGAGACCTTCCCGAAGACGACGATTCCAACAGCGGCACCCTGCGCTTCACCCGCTGGATCGTCGAGTGGAACGGCTGCGGCGAGAGCTACGCGCCGGGCGATACGCCGCCGCTCCCCGAACATTGTTGGGAGCAGGAGCTCGGCGGCTACGGCGACGGCGTTGGAACCGGGGCCACGGGTGGAGACTGGATCATCGAGGACTCCATCTTTCGCCATAACACCTCCGACGGCCTCGACTTGCTCTACCTGCGGATGCCGGGCGCGCGGACCACGATTCGCCGCAGCATCGCCGTCGGCAACGCCGGCAATCAGTTCAAGATTTCGGGGAGCTCAACGATCGTCAACAGCCTGGCCGTCGGCAATTGCGGGTTCTTTGCGGGCAAGCCGTTCACCGAAGCGACCGCGGTGTTCAACCACTGCCGCGCAGGTGGAGCGGCGATCGAGGTCAGCTTGCTGCCGTCTAACGTGGCGAATATCGTGAATTCCACGGTGGTCGGCCACGGCGATGTGCTCGTGGGCGCCGACTGCGATGGGACCGTTGCGTGCGACGGTTCCGAGCAAGTGTGGATTCAGAACAGCGCGCTGTTGGGCTACGAAGAGTTTCCGCCGGGTTCCGGGGATACGGCGGCGATGATCTGGGATCCGCGAGGGTACGCGGCCGGGCGGATTGACTACAACGTCGTCTACGGCGTGAAAAACGAGTGCGGCTTCGGCGCTCAGGACGTGTGCTCATCGCCGCGTTTTGTCGACGGCAACCTCGAGTATTTCGATGGCCGGCTGGAGGCGGAGAGCCCCGCGATCGACAACGGTCTTCCCGTGGGCGGCTTTGGCGGGCTGGTACCGGCGGGCGACCTCGTGGGCGGTGCGCGCCCGGCGGGCGCGGGCGTCGATCGCGGGGCGTACGAGCGCGGCGCCGCGACGAGCGTCCCCGACGCTGGTTTCTGGCCGGCGTGGCACGACTATGGCGTGGTCGCCGCCGGTTCCTCCTCGCCGCCGCAGAGCTTCACCATCCGCAACAACGGGACGGGATCGCTGGCCATCGCGGGGATCAGGACCGCTGGCACGGACGCGGCCGACTTCGCCATCACGGGCGGCGACTGCTCCGGCCGGGCGCTCGGGCCAGGCGAAATGTGCTCGGTGGAAGCCGTCTTCCGGCCGACGGGCGGGGGCCGGCGCGCCGGCGGGCTCTCGGTGGCTACCAGCGACCCGGACACACCGGCGCTCGGAATCGCTCTGGTCGGGCAGGGGGACGCGCCGTCCGTGCCGCTGGCAAGCGGGAGCGGAGCGCTCAGCATGGGCGTTGCCGTGGGCCTGGTGCTCGCGGCGATGGCGATGAGCGCGACGGGAAGCGCGAAACGGGTGCGATCATGCCCCATCCCTGGCTCCCCCGACAACCCAGGAGAGGTAATGTGGGGCGGAAGCTGCCGGGGAGCCGGCAATGAGCTGTAAAGCCGAGGCCGACGTCGGAGCGCCCACGGCGCCTGCCGCCGCGGCCGCGCTCCCCTCCGGCGCCAGCTCTCCCCAGCGCACGGATCCAGCAGCGCTCGCCCAGTCCGCGCGCGACGCCGCGGCGCTGCTGGAGGCGGTGATCGACGATCGCGGACTGCTCGCACTGCTTGACCGCGATTTGCGGCGCCGGCTCATGGAAGCGGCGGGACGAGCATCCAAGCCGGACGCGGCCGCCCGGCGCAAGCTTCGCAAGTCGCTCCGCCATCAGGAATCCGCGGCGGCCCGGCAGGCCGAGCGCGCTCTCGTCGCGACGACCGGGATTCGCAAGCTGCGCGAAAACCCCATCTTCCAGACGCCGCGCCGCGGCGATGCCAACAGCGCCCCGGGCGCCGCCTTGCCGCCGCCTCTCGGCGAAATCCGGGAACCGCGCACCTGTTACGTCTGCCGGCAACCATTTACGGTAGTCCACTTTTTCTACGATCAGATGTGCCCCACCTGCGGCGACTTTAACTACCGCAAGCGCGACCAGCGCGGCGACCTGCGCGGCCGCGTGGCGCTGGTCACCGGCGGCCGCGTCAAGATCGGTTTCCAGGCCGCTCTCATGCTGCTGCGCTCGGGGTGCAGCGTCATCGTCACGACCCGATTCCCGCGCGATGCGGCGCGGCGATACGCGGCCGAAGCCGACTTCGCGGCCTGGGCGCATCGCCTCGAGATCCACGCCATCGACTTGCGGCACATTCCCAACGTCGAGGCGCTGTGCGCCCACTTGCGGGCGCGGCACGCGCGCCTCGATTTTCTCATCAACAACGCGTGCCAGACGGTCCGTCGGCCGCCAGGGTTCTACCAGCATCTGATCGCTGCGGAGCTCGATCCCGCGCTTCGCCTCGACGGGCCCGCGGCGCTGCTGCTCGACCCGAGCGCGAGCGCCGGCGCTGTCGTGCTCAAAAACGACAACGCCTTGCCCCCGGCAGCGCTCAGCCAGATCCCCCTCGTTTCCGGGGACGAGGCGCGTGGCGAGGCGCTGTTTCCCCTGGGTGCGCTCGACGCGGATGAGCAGCAAGTCGACCTGCGGACCCTGTCATCCTGGCGCCTTCGCATGGCCGACGTGCCGACCGTGGAGCTTCTGGAGGTGCACCTCGTCAACGCCGTCGCGCCCTACCTCCTGAACGCGCGATTGAAGCCGTTGATGCTCGCAGTCCCGACGCGCGACGCACACATCGTCAACGTCTCGGCCATGGAAGGGCAGTTCTACCGCTCCTGCAAGAGCGATCGCCACCCCCATACCAACATGGCCAAGGCCGCGCTCAACATGATGACGCGGACCGCGGCGCTGGACTACGTTCGCGACGGCATCCACATGAACAGCGTCGACACGGGTTGGGTGACCGACGAGGATCCCGCCGCAATCGCCGCTCACAAGCGCGAAATGCACGATTTCAGCCCACCCCTGGACGTCGTCGATGGCGCGGCGCGCATCGTCGACCCCATCTTCACGGGCCTGGCGGCCGGTCGGCACGTCTGGGGGCAGTTCCTCAAGGACTACAAGATCACGGATTGGTGATCCCCGGATCGCTCGCCTTGCTGACAGGAGGCCGTCGCCGGCCGCCGCCTCCGCCGTTCCTCCCGCACCCGCGCTTCAACGCTTTTCGCGAACGCGGTGTAATACTTCTCAGAGCCCGACTGCCGGGCTCCTCATGCCACGTGAAAAACGCGCACATTGCACTGGGAGACCATCATGATAACCACGATAAGAAGCCTTTCGATTGCCCTGATCACCGTGAGCCTGTTGCTCGGGCTCCCCGCCGCGGGCCGAGCGGATCACGACGGGAAGGCGACGGCTTCGCGCCGGGAGGCGGCGGAGAGCGTGAGCCCGCCCGAGGTCGCGGCGCGGAGCGCGCAAAAGCTGGCGGAATCGGCCACGAAACTGTCGCGGGAGCTGCGCGGCAACGCGCGCTCGCGCGACGCGGCCAAGGAGGCCGAGCGGGTCGTCGAGAAGGCCCAGCACGTGCGCCGCATGATCGAGCGCGGCGACCCAAGCAACGTCGTCAACGCCGCATACGACGAGCTCGATCGCCAGTACCGCACCCTGCGGCATAGCATCACACTATTGCCGCCGCTCGTGCTGCCGGTGCCTGGGCGCGCGGCGCTCGAAGCTCTCGAGACGCTCCACGATGCGCTGCAACGCGACCTGACCGTGCGCATTACCACCGACCCGCTCGTGGTCGTGGAGGGGCCCCGCGAGGTCTACTTCGATGACGACGCATACGACGATGGCGACCGGTACCAGGAGCACGATCTGGCGGCCGCCGTCCACGGCCTGTCGAGCGCTGCGGAGCGCTTCCACGAGCTCATCCACGACCGCACCGGGTACCGCCACCTCGGCAACGATGCGCACAAGTTTGCCAACGCCGCCGAGCACCTGCACGGCGTCATTGAAGACGGCGCGCAGTACGGGCACATTCGGCGGGATTTCCGCTCCGTGCAACGCGGTTTCCACCACCTCGAGCAGGCCCTGGACCGCGCCCATCGGGTGCATCACAGCTCCTACGTGAACCGCGCCTGGCGGCGAGTGGTTGCGCGCTATCGAAATGTGGAGGATCTGATCTCCGGTGGTCACCACGGCGACCATGGCGATGACGACGACGGGTGGCGGCGGCCGCGCACCGAAATCAGCCGCGAGCGCCCGTAGCGCGCCGGCCGCGCACGAGATAGGTGCGCATGGGGCCCTTGCCCTTGACCTCGACCACGCCGCGCTCGATACAGTCGTAGTCGCGCCGGAGGAGCTCGTACGTCGCCGCGGTGACGTGAAGCTCGCCGGGACAGCCGTGCGACTCCATACGGCTCGCCGTGTTCACGGTGTCGCCCCACAGGTCGTATGCCAGCTTGGAGCTGCCGATGACGCCGGCCACCACCGGGCCGCTGTGCGCGCCGATCCTGAGCGCGATGGGCATGCCGGTGCGCTCGCGAACCTCCTGAGCCACGCGCTGGAGCGCGAGCGCCGTCTCGGCGATGGCCCGCGCGTGGTCCGCCCGGGGGCTGGGTAGCCCACTGACGGCCATGTAGGCGTCCCCGACGGTCTTGATCTTCTCGACACCCTGCGCCGCGGCCACTTCGTCGAATCTCGTGAAGAGGTCGTTGAGCAGCTTCACCACCGCGTCCGGCGTGAGCTGCTGCGAGAGCACCGTGAAATCGACGATGTCGGCGAAGAGCACTGTCACCATCTCGTAGCCGTCAGCGACGCGGTTTTCACCGGCCTTGAGGCGCGCCGCCACCGACTCCGGAAGAATGTTCAGCAGGAGACGCTCCGAGCGCTCCTGCTCGCGCCGGATCGTCTCGCGCTGGGCCTCGATCGTGCGCGCTTGCAAGAACTCCTGCCGTGCGTATTGCTCGGTCTGGCGGCAAATCAGCCCGCCGACGACGTTGGCGAACAGGATCCAGAAGGTGAGTGCCGAGAAGAGCGCGGTGCCTACGACCCCGGTAGCCAGGAGCGCTGCAAGATACGGCACCGAGACGCCCACGCCGGTAAGAACCGCCCAGCCGAGCCGCAGCCGCAACCCGGCGACCACCGGGAAAACGCCGACGGCCACGATCATTCCCGCGTAGTCTGCGGGAACGCTCAGCGGCGTCACGATCAGCCCGATCGTCGGCGCCCCAAGAATCACCACGGCGGAGAACGTCGTCGCCACCTGAACCAGGCGGTAAAACCCCTGGCGAAACGACAACAGCAATACCCCGACGGTGATGGGTAGCTCGACGGCCGTAACGTAGACTCGGGACAGCGCGAGCAGGTCCTGGTCGATGCCGAGTGCCCCGGTAGGATCGAGCCACTCGAGCATTCCCGTCCAGAGCGTGACGGCGATCACCACGAGAAAGCACAGCGTCGCTCCGACCACAAGTCGCAGCGGCGGCACGGTCTTCTGGTAGTATTGCCGGCGAAAATCCCGCTCGAGGTCGCCATCGGAAAAGGTGAGAAACAGTGGGTGAGAGCGGAGCGAGCCTGGCGGCGCTTCGTTTGGGGTTGGGGCGACGGTCTGGACGTTGCTGCCGCTCACCACCGGCGTCTCCGGAGGCTCCACGCGCGCCACCCTCGCCGGCAGTGTCGCGCCGCCGCCCAATCCGCGGCGGCGCTCCGCTTCAGACGCCGACAAGCTCGCGAATCGCCCCGCTTTGCGGCGACGCGGCCGCGTGGTAGTCGTGGCGCTCGTAGCACATCGCCGGTTTGGCGCCGACCAGAGCAATGCACTTGTTGCAGAAGGAGCACTCCTCGAATTTGCGCCCCGTGCGCACCTTCTCCGGGAAGTCCGGGTCAGCGATGAGCTGCCGGCCAAGCGCTATGATATCAGCTTCGCCGCGGTCGAGCACCGCCTCCATCGCCTCCGGCGTCTTGAAGCCGCCGAGCGCAATGATCGGCACATCCGTCGCCCGCCGGATCCGCCGCACCATGCTCATGTTGAAACCCTCGCGGTAGCGCAAGGGATAGGCTGCGAGCGGCGCCAGCAGCCGCGCGATCGCGCGCACGTAGCCCGGCAAGTAGCGGCCGAGCCCCACGGTGAACATCAGCTCGAGCGGCAACGTGCCGCACGTCGTGCGCGGATACTCGTAGGTGCCGGTGCTTACCTCGATGGCATCGACGTCCCAGGAACCGATCGCGCTCGCAACCTCGGCGGCCTCCGCCGCGCTCAAATCGCCCGGATAAGGTCCGTCGTAGCCGCTCAGCTTGACTGTGATCAAAAACCCGGTCCTGGTGCGCTCCCGCACGGTCTCCACGATTTCGCGGATGATCCGCAGGCGCCCGTGCAGGCTGCCCCCATACCGGTCCGTTCGCCGATTCGTCCGGCGCGAAAGAAACGCGTTGAGCAAGTAGCCGTGGGCGACGTGGATCTGCACGCCGTCGAGTCCCGCAAGCTCCGCCCGGTGCGCCGCGTCACCGAAGCGGGCGACGAGGTCGGCGATCTCCGCGAGTGTAAACGGCCGCGGTGTGACGCGGGTGAGCAAATGCTTGACCGCCGAAGGCGCAACAACCTCGCAGCCGTCGTTGAAGCCGGGAACGAGCATAAGCTGGCGACCAGGGTGATGAAGCTGTGCCAGGACCAGGCAGTCATGCTCGTGAACGGCTTCCGCCAACGCGCAAAACCCGGGAATACGGTCGTCTCGCTCGATCCCCACCTGGTGAGGCGCGGCCTTGCCCGGCTCGCTCACGTAGGCGATGCCGGTGTGAATGAGACCGACGCCGCCCTGTGCGAGGTCGCGATACCAGCTCACATACTCATCCGTCACGTATCCATCGGGTGTCCCGCGCCCCTCGAAGGTCGCGGTTTTCGCCAGGCGATTCTTCATTAGCCGCCGGCGCAGCGTGATGGGCTCGAACAACGTGCTCATGGCACCTACCCTTGTGGTCGCGATTGCAGTTGATTGGCGGCCGGGACAGTCACGCCGCACCCGGCCGCCCGAGACTCCCTAGCTCGAGCGATTCGTGTCCACTGCAAAGTGGCAGAACAGGCGGGAACCGCCGCGGAGCTGGAGCATGGCGGGGCCGAGGAAGACGCCCGGAGAGACCTCGCGGAGCTCGTCGCGGATGGCGCGGATGACGCGGGGGTTGTTCGGCTTGTCATAATCGAGCAGGATACAGGGCTTGCCGTCGACGGCGGACGGCTCGATGCGGGTGTCGAACCCGAAGAGGTCGCGAACCCCGAAGGCGAGGCGGACCCGGTTGATGCCCGTGCCCTTGTCATCGGTGATCGCCTTGAACGATTTTCCGCGCCACGGGAACCACCCCGCCGCGGCGACGCGGCGGACGGTGGTGGGCACGGGGCCGAACTGCAGGCCGACGACCGCAAGCATGCGGCTGGCGGGCGAACCGTCCAACACGCGCAGACTCTCCGGCACGCTGCCGTTGCGGTAGCACGCCTCCAGCTCCGCGGTGTTCATGCGGGCGAGATCATCGAGGGTATAGCGCTCGGCAAAGCGCGATTCGCGGGATTGCGGCGCGGCTTCTCGTTCCAGTGTCGTAGCGGTCATGTCGTCTCCTCTCTGGCTGGTGATGGGCGGTCCTCGGGGCTGCCGTTTGCGGCGCGCAGCGCGTCCCAGCAGCTCTCTGCGGTCTGGCGGATGATGTCGTCGTCGAGGCGAAGATGTCCGGCCTTTTCGGCCTTGACGAGCCCGACGAAGGCGCCCCACACGAGCGCGATGAGCGCCTCGGGGTGGGCGTTGCGGGTGATTCCGGCACGCTGCGTCTGCCGGATGAAGGAGCCCGCGAGCTCGAGCGCCGTCTGCTCCAGGCGGAGGCTCTCCGCGTCCAGGTAGGGCGCGTGATAGTGGAGCTCGAGGAAGGAAAAGGCGTGGGGGTGGCCGTGTGCGAAGGCGGCCAGGCGCCGCCAGAACTCGCGGAACTGCTCACGCGGGGCGGCGTCGAAGGGGAATCCGGCGAGCATGAACGCGAGGATGTGCTCCTTGCACTGCCGGTAGAGCGCGTTGACGAGGCTCTGCTTGCTTTCGAAGTAGCGGTAGATGGTGCCGGCGCCGACGTGGGCGGCCTGGGCGACGAGGGGGACGGCGGTGCCGTGAAACCCGCGCTCGGAGAAGAGCTGCAGGGCGGCGGCGAGGATGTCGTCGCGCTTGCTGGGTCGGTCTTGAGGAGCGGTGGAGGAGTGGTTCATGGCTCGCATTCGGAATGAATGTTCGTTCCGTACCAATTAGCGCTCTTGCCGCACTGTGTCAAGGACCCAATATCGGCGCGAGCCCCCTTCGTCCCTTTTCCCGCTAGCGGGGCGAGGCCGGTATCCTCGACTGTGCTCGTGCCGCGCTCAGATCCCTCCCCTCGCCGGCCACGGGAGGCGAGTTGGGGTTCTTCGTGCAAGGAACCAGTGCCGGCTTGACATCATGCGGGCAACCGGATATACGAATATCCGCACGGAGGCCAACATGAGAGACGTCGCCCTCTTTTTCAAAGCCCTCGCCGACGAAGCTCGGCTCCAGATTCTCTGGCTCCTTTTCAATTACCCCGAGCTGTGCGTCTGCGACCTCACCAAGGCGCTTGGAATCACTCAGTCCAAAGCCTCGCGCCACCTCGCGGCGTTGCGGCACGCTGGCCTGGTCACCGACCGCAGGGACGGCGCCTGGTGTTTCTACTCCCTGCACCCGGCGCGGACCGAGCTCGAACGGATACAGCTCGGCGCCCTGCGCGTGAGCCTCGGCGGGCACCCCGGCGCGGCGCGTGTCCTGCGCGCGCTGGGCTCCTGGCTGGAACATCACGATCACGCCGCTGCTTGCGCCCCGGACGAAAGCCGAGGCGCCGCCCTCCCGAGCGCCCATCTCGTCGCCGCCGGCGCTCCGCCGGCAGGAGCCTGTTCATGAGCACTGCCGCAGCCGCCGCCACGCGCACACCTCCAACCGCCGCCGCCAGCATCGGCCGCGCCGGTCGGCGCTGGGTCGCCAGCCGAATGTCGTTCCTCGACCGCCACCTCACGCTGTGGATTTTCCTCGCCATGGCGGTCGGCGTCAGCAGCGGATACCTCTTTCCGGGCGTCGTCCCATTCATTAACCGACTCAGCGTCGGTACGACCTCCTTGCCGATTGCCATCGGGCTCATTCTCATGATGTACCCCCCGCTGGCCAAGGTGCGCTACGAGGAGATGCGCCCCGTCTTCCGCAACACCCGCGTGCTCGGCCTTTCGCTGGTGCAGAACTGGGTCATCGGACCGCTGCTCATGTTCGGCCTGGCGGTACTGTTCTTGCGCGACCGCCCCGAGTACATGGTCGGCCTCATCCTGATCGGCCTGGCTCGCTGCATCGCCATGGTCATCGTCTGGAACGACCTGGCGGGGGGCGACAGTGAATACTGCGCGGGCCTGGTCGCTCTCAACTCGCTCTTCCAGGTGTTCTTGTACTCGGTCTATGCGTACGTATTCGTCACCGTCCTGCCGACCTGGTTCGGCCTCACCGGCGTGGACGTCGACATCACCATCGGCGAAATCGCGAAGAGCGTGCTTATCTACCTCGGCATTCCCTTCCTCGCGGGCGCGGTTACGCGGTTTTCACTGATCGCGCGCCGGGGCAAGGACTGGTATGAGCGCGAGTTTATTCCCCGGATCAGCCCGCTCACGCTGGTCGCCCTGCTTTTTACCATCGTGGTGATGTTCTCACTCAAGGGCGAGAACATCGTAGCGCTGCCGTGGGACGTGATCCGCATCGCGATTCCACTGTTCATCTACTTCCTGACGATGTTCTTTCTCTCCTTCTTCATGTCGCGACAGCTTGGGGCGAGCTACGGCCAGGCGGTAACGCTGTCCTTTACCGCGGCTTCGAACAACTTCGAGCTCGCCATCGCCGTCGCGGTGGCCACCTTTACCATCGGCCACGGAGCGGCGTTTGCGGCGGTGATCGGCCCGCTCGTCGAGGTGCCCGTGCTGATCGGACTGGTGAATGTCGCGCTGTGGCTTGGTCGCACCTACTTCGGAGCGCCGGAGGCGGGCGCGTGACGGCGGCCGCTCCCCGAATCGAGGTGTTGGTCTTCACGGGATGTCCGCACGTGGAGGCGACGCTTGATCTTGTGCGCGGAGTCGCACAGCGCCTGGCACCGGGCACCACCGTCGCGCGCCGCGAGGTGGCAACGACCGAAGAGGCGGCCGAAGTGGGATTTCTCGGCTCGCCCTCCGTAAGGGTCGACGGCGTGGACGTGGAGGGCAGGCGCGCCTCGCGCGGTGCGCTGAGCTGCAGAATTTACGCCGGGGGCGGCGGGGTCCCGCCGGAGTGGATGGTGGAGGCCTCGGTGCTGCGCGCGCTGAAACCGCGCGGCCTGCTTTTCCTGTGTGTCGCCAACTCGGCGCGAAGCCAGATGGCCGAGGGCATCGCGCGAGCTTTGGCGCCGTCCGGGACTGCTGTGTGGTCGGCAGGTTCGCACCCGACGCAGGTGCGGCCCGAGGCGATCGCGGTGCTCGCGGAGGTCGGGATCGACATTTCGGGCTACCGTGCGAAGGCGGTTGCGGAGGTCCCCGCGGCGGCGGTCGATGTTGTCGTCACACTGTGCGCCGAGGAGGAGTGCCCGCTGTTCCTCGGCAATGCCAGGCGCGTCCACTGGGGCCTGCCCGACCCCGCGGCGGCGACCGGCAGCGCTGTAGACCGGCTCACTGCGTTTCGCGCGACGCGTGACGAGCTCTACGGCCGCATCGCCGCGCTTCTGGTCGGCAAGCCGCGTCCGCCCGGCTGAGAGCCTCTCCCAGTAGGCCCGTGGCTCGCCAGGTAATCAACGCCAGCGCGAAATGCAGTTGGGCTAGATAGTTCCGGGGTTTTTTTGGCCCAAAACCCCAAGTTCGCCGAGAAGCGGTTCATCCAACTGTGCAACCGCGCTGGTGAAGATGAGCGCACCATGAGGTCGAGCCAGCGGGCACCCACACGGCCACGCCGAGGGCGAGGGCGACGGCCAGGGCTACGGGGGGGGAGCTCCGGGGCGCCCGGGAACATCGCTCAACGCCTACTGGGATAGGCTCTTATCCGAGCGCGTGTGGGGAGGGCGGAGGGGGCGTTGTCGGGCTTGAGGAGCTGTGTCAGCAACTGCTGCCGGCGGGCCAGGAACGCATCGCGTGGTCGAAGATGGCAGCCGTGCTGGTTGCGGCGTTTTTTTTCGGTTGACGGGGCACCCTTTTGGACGCCTATTCGCCCGCGGCTCAAAGGCGTGAATTCAGGCATGGGCACGCCGCCCACCCAGCCCCGTAACCAGTCGCACCTGCCTCCGTATTCCCTGTGTGAAGAGCACGGCACCGGAAGTCCCGGTGCGATTTCGGAGCATGGGCAGACGTGTCATGATAGCCGGAGCGACACTGGCAGCGCAGCGCTGCCCAGGTCAGGAGCAAGGCCATCGAGCGCGAAGATCGACCTTGGCGAACGAGGTGAGCGACGCCGAGCTGATGCGCCGCTATAGCGCGGGCGAGGCGGCCGCATTCGATGAGATCGTGCGGCGATACCAGAGTCCACTGTTCCGCTTTCTCAAGCGCTGCTGCGGTTCTTCCGAAGACGCCGTCGATCTCGTGCAGGAGACCTTCGTGCACGTGTTTCGAGCGGCATGCCGCTACGATCCAGAGCGCAGCTTTCGCACGTGGATTTTCACGATCGCCCGTCGCCTGGCGCTGGACCACGCGGAATCCTGCGCGCAGCGCCAGCGTGGCGAGCTGCATCGGCCCGCGCATGGGCGCCCGACCCGCCGCGGCGAAGGGGAGGATCCCGAGGGCGCGCTGCCCGATCCTTTCGCCGATCTCGACAGCGGCGTTAACGTGGCGAGAGCCGTGGCGGCCCGCGAAGCCGTCGACCGGCTTGCGGAGGGCGTGTCGGCGCTGCCTGGCGAATACCGTGAAATTTTCCTGCTGCGCTACGAGGAAGATCTGGAGCTGCAGGAAATTGCGGACATCCTCGGTATTTCGGTCGGCGCCGCCAAGGTGCGCTTGCACCGCGCCAGAGAGCGCCTTCGCGAGCTGCTCGGAAGCTCGCTGGAGACGGAATAATGAAAATTAATCACCTCGTTGCCAAAAAATCATTGTTCCAGAACCGGAACATGTTGCACCCTCGTTATATGGACATACAGTCACGAATAATGGGAGATCCCGGTATGCAGAGCACACGGACAGAACAGGGCGTCTCCAGATCACGTCACTGTGGAGTGCCGCCCGCGACTTGGGCGGCATACCTCGATGGCGGCCTGCAGGCGGATGCGCTGGCCGCATTCGAGCGCCACCTTGGCGGCTGCCCGTGGTGTCGCGAGGTCATTCGCGGCCACCGCCGGATCATCCAGCTCGCCCGGCTGTCTGTGCCGGAGTTGATACCTGTGGATGTCACGTTGAGCGTCCGCGCCTGCCTGGAAAAGGATGAGCGAGTTGCCGGGCAGCGCCGAGCTACCGCGCCCACGGGTATCACCGCATGGTTCGCCTCAGCCGCGCTGCTGGTGACGCTCGCGCTGGGAACCGTCGCCGCGTGGACGTCCCCCTGGGCGGCTCCCGGATTCGGGATGCAGTTTGCGATCGACGGCGTCTGCGACGCCGGGCAGACGGTGCTTCGCCTGTCCCTCGCCGGAGCGGCCGGCTGGGAACGGCTCGGGTTGGCGGACCTGACAGCGCCGATCGTGGCAGCGGCTGAGAATGTGGCTGCGAGCGCCGGAGCAGTGGCGCGGCGGGCTGCGGGTCACACACCGCGGTCCGTGGCGGCCATGCTCGCCGCTCTCGCCGTCGTCGGCCTGGTCAACCTGGCAGCGCGCGTCGGGGTGCCGCCATTTTGGGACGCGCGGATCCCTTGGGGTTCTTCTACGAGAGGATGTCGTTCATGAGCAGCACGATTGGTGTGCAGAGCACGGCGGAACTAACGAAAGCGTTGGTCGACGCTGCGGGTCTCGGAGCCGCCGGGTTGGCGATCCTTGCGGTTGTGGTCGTCGCCGTCCTCGGGATCGGCGGCCTCGGCTCGACGCTGTCGGTCCTCTTCCCAAGACTGGTGGCGCAGGCCTCTTCAGGTGCCCGATCTCAACCGCTCAGAAGCCTGATTCTCGGAGTCGTCAATCTGGTGGCGGGATTGGTCCTGATGTCGCTCGGTGACGCCGGCGTCCCCCTCGGGAAGCTGGTGGCATTGGCCGCGCTGCTTTACCTTCTGGCGCTCAGCGCTGTGGCCGTCGGCGCCGCGGCCCTGCTCGTCGGCGATTCCCTGCTCGAAAGCGCCGAATTTGGGGGCGCAGCGACCGTGGCGCGCCGCGCCCTGCTCGGCGGTGCAGTCTTCGGTGCGGCCTCTCTGGTTCCGTTGGTCGGGCAGACAGTCGGGTTCCTGGTCGTCGTTGCCACCATGGGCTCCAGCCTCGACGCCTGGTGGCTATTGCGGAGAACCGAAAGACGAGCACACCGCGGACCCGTCATCCAGGACGGGCAGGGAGAGCAGCCCGGCTCCGGCGACGTGGGGAGCTGAGCGAGAGCTCCCGAAAATTCCCGCCGTGGTTCCTATCGATAGCACCGCCGCCCTACACCGCCTTCAGATCGACCTGCACCGGGCTCGCCATGGCCGACCATTTCCTGCCGTCGAAGTAGAAGATCGCGCCGCCGTCTCCAACAGCGAAGACATTCGATCGGCTGGAGCCCCAGACCGCCACGAGCGACACGGCCGCAGGATCATCTACACTCCAGCTTCCCGAAGCACCGGTGACGGCTCTGCTCCCCACGGCCGCGACGAAGCCCCGACCGTCGTTCCACACCCCGCCCAGCTCGCAAGTGGATTCATCGGCGTGCGCGTAGGCCGTCTCCCACTGCCCGGAGAAGTGAAGAACCTCGCACATGCGGTGTTGGCCGGAATAGGCGACCGCCGTTGCGTACATGTCGCGCGCTCCGCCCGCCCAAAAACCACCGACCCTGATGCTCGTTTCCGGCCGGAACGTCCCAGTTATGCCCGGATCAGCGGCCCACTCCGCACCGTCGTAGACGAGAGCTAGGCCATCGTCGGCCATGGCATAGATGCTTGCGTCAGCGTCAACCCAGGCGCCGACCAGGGCGGGAAGCGCTTCCTCGTAACCGAACGCGTTGACGCTTGCTGGCCACCATCTGCCGGGCTCCTCGGCGAAAACAAACCCATTGTCGCCCGCCACGTAGCTTTCGCCCGGGCCGGCACAGGCGCCGGTGCGCGGGTAGCGCGCTGGAAGCGTAGCTCTGGCCGTCCACTGCGCCCCGTCCCACTCTCCCACCTCGGTCGCCCCGCCTGTCGTGACATCGTACACGTCGACGGCGCCAAAGACGCGGCCGTCAGGGCATCTCCACCGTGCTTTCGCTCGCCGACCGCGATGATGCGATCCCACGATCCTGCCCAGACGGACCAAAGCGACGCATGCGGGGCTTCGATCGCGGTGCGCCAGGCCGCGCCATCGTACAAAGACACGCCGCCTGCGTCGTCTACCACCACTTCGCAACCGCCAGGTACCAGCCGAGGCTCGGCGATGCGCCGGTCGCCGTCCAGCTCCCGTCGGCCGCCATGGCGCGCCACCAGGTTGGAGCGACCGTGGCGAGCCCCACACAGCCGCGGGGCAAAGACAGGTACACCGACAGCGCCGCCGTGCCGAACCGCTCGCGATACGTGGACGAGACTAGCGGCCATCGGGCCTCCCCCGCGAGAATGCCGAGTGACAACGTCGCTTTTCGGGTTACGGGGATTTTCCACTCGAGCCCCGCGTGAAACGCGTCCGTAGGGGCCTGCTGATAGGTTTTGGACGCTGGAACCGCTTCCGCCACCGAAAACACCCCGGGAACGTTTGCCGCTTTCCAGCGAAACGCTGCCGCGTCGCCGCCGGCGTATGTGCGCGCCGGGGCGTCATCCAAGAATGGGCGATCCTTGTCCGTGTCGCCCCTGCTCTCCCGCACGGTGCCGCCGTTGAGCGAGAGCTCGACCGAGCTACCGCGCCACAGCGGCAGGCGCAGGTAGGTCGACAGGTCCACCGGGCTCGCCACCACCGTGCTCAGCCCCCGCGCTCCGACCGCACCGCCCCAGCGGGTTTGCGCCTCCCAATTGAGCGTCCCGTACAGGGGCGACATCGCCACCGTCAGGGACTGCCGCTTCTGCGCGAGCCGGGGCGTATCCAGCTCGACGAGCAGATCCGGAAAGCCGCCATCGGCATCGCCGTACACCCCGGCAACCATGGTCATCGTCCACCACGAGGTTTCGGGCGGTCTGGGCGACGGTCGAAATCGACCTTTCGGCGCCGCGTCACCGGTCTGCGGTTCCGCGCCGGTGGCGCCGGCCCTGACCTCGACCTTGTCGATGACGTCCTGGGTCTTTTCGAGATCCCGCTCCACGACCACGACGTGCGGCGACGCCTCCAGCTCCTTGACCTGCTCGGTGAACGACTTTTCGTTGATTTGCCAGGCCGAGAACCGGAACCGGGCGGTGCCCTGCGCATAACGGCCGTGATCGTGCTGGTTAGAGACCTCGGAGAAGAGAGCCGGCAACCAGACTTCGCTGCCACCCGGAGCGCCGGCCACTGGCTCCCAATCGAGCTGAGTCTCGACGGCGATGCGCGGCGGCTGCGGATCGGGCTCCAACTCCCGCACCCGGATGATGCGATAGTCGCTCTTTCTGACCCAGATCCGGCCCCGTTTGCGGTCCTTCTTGGTCGGCTTGGGCAGGTAGCGCAGCCGGTAGCAAGTCCCGGCGGGCAGGTCTTCCTCACCGTCGAGGCTCCAGAGCGTGTCCTCGGGGAGGCCGTAGTGCAGCGCATCGAGAAGCGAGGCGTCCGCTCGCGGCTCATAGGTGAGCTTCATGTAGGCGGGGTCGAAGGCCAGGCCATTGACGACGATCTCTTCGAGCTCGTAGGCCGACTGCCGGTTGTCTGCGTCCCAGACCATGCGGCCGCGCAGGGAGGCGCGCTGGCCCCCGCCGCGCAGCTCGGCGTCGTAGCGCGCGCGCAACGTGCGCACCTGTGACCAGTCGTGGGAGAATCCGGTCCAGGCGCGGATCGCGATTTCCTCCGCCGAGAGCACGGGCGCGGCCTGAACCGTAAGCACCTGGCCGTCCCCGAGCGCGTCGAGAGGTCCGTCGCCAAACCAGACGACCAGGGGGTGATCGCGCGGCGCGTTCGGGAATGCGGCAAGCAGCTCCTCCCGTGTGAGTGAGGCGGACTCTCCTGTCAGCAGGTCGAGCAGCCCCGCGGCGAAGGTGCGCTCGGGCTTGCCTGGGCCCGCCGGTCGAGCGGCTCCGGCGGCCTCGTTGAGCGAGCGCTCCGAGAAGCCGGAGGCGGCGCCGGGCAAGTAGAAGCCAAAGGCGTGCCGGCCGTCGGCGGAGATGAGCTCGAACGTGTCACTCTGCGCCTTCTGGTCGGATGAAGCGGCTGAGGGCGGGATCCAGTCGTCGAGGCGGACGCGGCGGAGTCGCTGCCGCAGCGACGCCGCCTCCGCCGCGACCCGAGAATCGATGATGAGCAGTCGGACCCCGCTGCTCAGACTCCTCGCCACCTCGCGAATGAGCGCGCCGCTGTCCAGCAGAGCGGCGCCGTCACCGACGTGGCGCCAGGAATCGGCTCCGGCCGCCCCGTCGTCCACCGCCTGGCCCGCGGAGCGCCGGCAGATGGCGTCTACGAGATATCTGTCCGCCGCGCCCGGGACGACTGTGAGCGGCGTGGCAGCGACCAGATGGGCTCCGACCTCGGCTTCGCCGTCGGCGCCACGGATGATCCCGGCCACCGGCCGAAGAATCGCCAGCTCGCCGTCCGCTCCACCTGGGAGCGCGGTCCCGTCCAGCTCGAGCCGGAGATGGTAGCGCGCGTGACGCCCGCGCAGTGACTCCGCGCACGCCGCGAGCTGCGCTGCCCAGTCGTTGCGGTGGTGCACCTGCGCCAGTGTCCAGTCCGCGCGCGGTATCATTTCCTCGGGAATGGCGATGTCGACGACAGGCCGACCCGCCGCCGGCAAGGCTGTACCGCAGGTCTCGCCGTTCTCGGCCGCGGTCGCGTCCACCAGCGCCCCGTCATAGTCGGTCGCGGTTGCTGCGGGCGACGCACCGCCTTCGCTTCGCATGTCCACAACCCAGTCGGTCCGCTCCAGGCCCGGCGCGGCCGGCAGCGGCTCGGGCAGCAGCACTGTCATTGCCCCGAGCAGCACGAGCACGGCGACCGACTTTGCCTCCCCCCGCGTGCGGGGAGAGGGTTGGGGTGTGGGGAAAAAAACCGATTTCAGGTTTCCATCACCTCTGGTGGCGTCTTCGAGCTCGTCAGTAGCGCTTCCAAACACTGGACACCTCCTTCGCCTCCTACACCTCCAAATACGGCCCGCAGCAAGGATGGTAACCGGGAGCTTGTGGGTGGGGCGGGCCCTCGCGGGTCCGCCGCGAGCCGGAGACTCAGATATCAGGGGGTTGCAAAGTTGATGGCAGTCGGGAAGGCTCGGCCCAAGGTTGCTGGACGCTTGGGCGGCATGCAGCACAAGGCAATGTAACCGTCGCGGGAGTGGCGCGTAGGTATTGAGTAGAGCAGCCTTTCGCCAAACTCGGATGGCCAGAAAAAGGAGTCTTATCCATGTATACCACCACGACCGATCGTTTCTCGGGGTGCGCATTGGCAGAACCTGCCTCCCCACCTCCCCCCACCCAAACCCTTCCCCCACGAGCGGGGAGTGGGGAAACGGCGCTTGCATGGCCATCATGCAACCGGGCCGGCGGCGCGGCGGCGGTCCTCCTGGCTTGCGCCGTAGCCATAGGGTGTACGGCAGCCGCAGATCCGAGCACCGATCGATGGGCGGCCATCCGCCGTGCCGATATCGCCCTCGTTGCCGTCGGCTGGGACGCCCCGGTGCGGCTGGAAACCAGCGATGGCAACTGGGAGGACAGCCCCTTCGTTACCGCGGATGGAGCGACCCTGCTTTTTGCATATTATCCCGCAGAGGATCTGCTAGCGGACGTTCAGAGCGGCGGGCCGTTTGCCGACGACATCGATATCTACCAGAGCGCCGGGCCGTTCACGCGAAAATCCCTTGACACCCGTTTCTATTTCTCGGTAGACCTCTATTCTGCGGCGGGTCCTATGATCGCGGAGAATGGCGAGGTCTTCTACCACTCCAATCGCTCGGGAAACACCGACGACGTCGACCTCTATCGTGGGCGGGAGCTGTTGCCCTTCAACGTGGCTGACCGGAATTGGGGAAATCCTCACTACTGCGCTGCCCGGGACGAGCTTTGGTTCGACGAGAGCGACCGCGACATTTTCGTTCTCGAAAACGCAGCGGCGGGCGGCTGGGCGGGGGTCCCGCGGCGGGCTCCCGCGCCGATCAACGCCGCCGGAATGGACGTGAGCGATTTTCAGCCGTGGTTGAACCGAACCTGTGACGAGCTCTACTTCACATCAGGTCGCCTGAATCAGGGCCCCGCGATCTTCCACAGTCTGCGGACTGAGGACGGCGGCTGGAGCGACCCGGAGCTCGTGATCAGCAGCAGGACCGGGGTCGGCGAGGCGTCGTTGACCGGGGACGGTCGCCAGTTGTTCTTTGTGCAGCTCTTCGAAGACGCGCATGGGAACCATGCAAGCGACCTCTTTGTGACGAACCGACAGTGAAGCTGGAGCACGTGGGGACGAGACCGACTACACATCCGTGCGCACGTCTGCGCGCACGCAGGCACTGGCCGCCGGGGACCAAGCGCTGACGCACCAATCCTGGATGCCTCCCGGCGACAGCCGGGATTGCGCCGGCATGACGATGGCTGCAGCCTCGCGCTGAGTAAGCGGGTCGTTGGGGACAGGCCATGCCGCTTGGCAGGCATCTTGCTTGATGCCAGGAAGTGAACCAGTCCCCTCCCCAGGAATCCACTATGACCAAGATTGCTGACGACGTTCGCCCTTCGTGCCTCCTTCCCGAGCCACCTTCCACCGCGCCCGATGCCCCTGCCAGCCTTCCCGCGACCGACACCTCGCCGCGCCCCACCGCACCCCCGTCGACGGCCACGGGCCCCGACGCTACGGACTCCTTTCGCACCATCGGTCGCGACACGCTCAGCGCGGAAACCATGGAGAGCATCCTCAGCAGCGGCCCGAGCGCCCCCTCGCCGCGCGCGGAGGCGCCCTCGTCACGGCCCGACGCTCCCACATTCCGCGCTTCCGAAGTCCGTGCCAACCCGTCCATACTCGGTTCTTCCCCATCACACTTCGCCCCGGTAACGACGGACAGCTCCGACACCACATCCGCGCCGGCGCCCGGCAGCACCGGTGAGGGCACGCAGGCTCACGGTTCCCATGGTGTGCGCGGGGCCGGCGGACCCGTGACGGCAGCGACCGGCGAAGTCAATGACGCCGCGTGGCGGCGCGATCCTGCGTCGGTCCTTGGACGTCTCCCGCAGCGCGTCGGTCCGACCTCCACAGTGGGGGCCGCTGCCAATGAGAGCAACCGGTGCGGCGCGGCCAACGTCCTCGGGGCGGCGATCATGAACGGGCCCGATGCCACTGCACGCACCCTGGACAATACCGCCGCGAGCTCCGACAGCGCGCTCACCGCCGAGGAGCGACAGCGCATGCGCGACATCGCGGGCCACGTGCGCAGTGGGAACACGACTTTCGATGAGCTCAGCGAGGCGCAGGGCCTGCTCTATCGAGCCGGCAATACTCATGAGAGCTTGCGGCCACAGGACGTGTCCACGCTGGAGCAAGCGGCGCGGCGCCTCAACCGCGAAGGACATTCGCCCGCAGCGTCCGATCTGGCCGACGCGGCGCAGATGCTGCGCAGCCCGAACGGGCACCTTGCCAACAGCCAGATTCCGCGCGTGAACGCAGCGCTCGCGAGCGCCGGCGAGCGCCTCCGCCTGGTCAACGACGAAAGCGGCACGATGCGGGTGGGCACCGCGGGAGACACCGGCGATCGGTCGGGAATGTCAGATCGCGAGATCGCGGCGCTCGCCCGGCGCGGCGGCAGCGCCACCATGAGCCGCCCGTTCGAGTCCGGGGAGAGCTTCGACACGCTCCTCGGAAACCCGCCTCGCGGGCTGCAAGCCGGCCAGTCGGCGACGATCCGCGTCGATCCAGATCCCACGGATAACAGACCTTACGCGGAGCACTTCGTGACCGTGGGCAGAGACACGTCGGGCCGTGCCTACCTCTACAACTCCGATCCGGGCGTACGAGGAGACGCCACGCTGGTAAGCGGTCGCGACGGCGGTGCCGCCGGCGACGCCGAGGTATTGCGCGCGGCCAGACGGTACAACTCGCGGTTGCACCGCAATCCTGACACGGGTGCGCCGGAGCAGGTCGTGATCGTCAACCACCGCCGTTGAAGGCTCCCCACCTCACCTCCCCCCGCAAGCGGGGGCAGGGACGGAGATGGGTATTGTCGTGTCGGTGGCGAATGGGCCGTGGATTGAGGCTACCTGTCCGGGAACTGGCCAAGGTCCCAGGCGGCCAGCCCCCTGGCGTCGGCGACGTAGAGACGGTGTGCGCCCAGAGCGAGCGCTGCAGCCGGCGCGTCAAGTCGATAATAGCTGCGGCCTCGCGCCCGAAATGTCCCATCCACAGCGCGCGGCCAGACGATGGCCGCGGCGTCGCCGCCAGCCACGGCCAGCAGCACGCGGTCCGCGAACGCTCCGAAGGCGACGCGGCTGCACGAGCCACAGCGCGCCCTGAAGCGCTCCTCGCCCGTTCGCAGATCCCACACGACCACGCTTTGGCGCAGCACCCCGTACACCCGCTCTTTCCCCACGATCCCGGCCAGCTCCTGGTGCTGATCCGGCCCGAAGGCCAGCGCGCGCACCGCACCCGCGGTCTCGATCGTCGGCGCGATTCCTTCGCTCGCAAGCGCGCGCAGGTGGATGGCACCTGCGGCAGCGACGGCAACGAGCCGCCCGGAATCGGCAACCGCGAGCGCCGAGCCGCACGGCGGCACAGCCCCTGGCGATTCGTTCGCAGCCCGCGGCGGCGGCGGGAGGTGGTGCATCAGGGACGCCTTGCCGCCGGTCAGCCTGTAGATCGTCACGCCGCACGCCCGATTCACGAGCGACAGGTAACCGGCCGCCGGAGAGAACGCCGCCAGCGCCGCCTCAGCAAGCTCCGGAACTGCGACGGGTCTGGAGAGCTTCATCGCAGCTCTGCCTCCCTTCTCTTCGAGCAGCAAGGTGGTGAGCCCGTCGTCCTGTTTGGCGTCCCGCGCCAGGACGGTTACCCCCTCCGCGGTGGTAATCGCCACAGGCTCGGCCAGGCCGGCGGGAAGCTCGGCGCGAACGCGCGCCGCGTCCCACCGCTCCCACGCCCATCCGGCTCCCGTGGCAACCGCGAGGAGCACCGTAAGTAATCGCACCGTCTGCACTCGGGACCAGGGCGCGCGCTGCGAAGAGCCGATGCCGCCGATGCGCCGGCCGCTCGCGATCAGCGAGAACAACACCGCCGCGCCCGCGAAGCTCAGCGGCCCGTACGCGAGCGCCGCTGGCGGGATGCTGATGGGAGTTTCCAGCAGTCCCCCCGCTACCGTTGCGACGAGGCCGCCGGTCGCGCAAAGCAGCCCGATCTGGCCGCAGCGGCGCCGCACGAGCCGCCGCCGGAGCGCTCCCAGGCGCCGCGTGGCCTCCGTCTCACCGCTCTCCGCGGAAAGCTGCGCGCCGAGCTCCGCCACCAGCGCTTCCGGAGTTTCCGCGCGCGTGCCGGTGTCCCGCCGAATCTGGCTTGCCGGGTGAAGCTCCGGCGACTGCAAGAGCGCGCGCGTACCCAATGGGCCCTGCTCGGCCTTGTCCACCCGCAGGTACCACATCGGCTCGTCCGCCTCGTAGGCGCCCAGGCCGAGCCGCTCCAGGTCGCACAATACCGCCCGCGGGCTGCCGTAGCGCTCACCGAGCTCCGGTGCCACCAGCCGATCCAGGACCTCCGCGAACCCCGGCGTCACCCGCAGCCGCCTGCGGAACATCAGGCGCAGGCGCTCCCATGGCAAATCCATGGGAGACACGCCGGTCATGCACACGATGAGCGTCACGCCGAGCGCGTACAGGTCCGATGCCGGCAGGCGGATTCCTGCAACCTGTTCGAGCGGCGTGTAGCCGTAGTCCCCCCAGACCGAGAGACCCTGTCCCCCCATTTCCTCGACAATGAGCGCTCGGATCTGCCCGAGCTCTACCAGCGCGACGCGCCCAGGTCCGAGCCGCAGCACGGTTTCGGGGCGGATGTTCCCGTGCACGAGCGGTGGCCTCCGCGTGGCCAGGTAATCCAGGACCCGCAGGGCCGCGATCAGCGCCTCGCGCGCCTCCTTTTCCCCCAGCGGCGCCCCCTGGGCCACGAGCTGCCGGAGGCTGCGCCCCGTCTTCATTTCGCGCACCTGGCAGTAAAACCGCTCGCGGTCTTGCAGCAGGAAGGCGTCGAACAAGCGTGGGACTCCCGTATGATCGATTTCGCGCAAGCTTTGACCGGCGGCGATGATCCGCTTCATGGAGCTGTCCGGAAGCGCCGCCTCGAGCCGGAGCATCTCCAGGACGGCCGGCGCATCGCTGGCGGCGTCCGCAATGAGGTAGGTGCCGCCGAGGGGGCTCCAGCCGAGGCTCCGCTTGAGCGAGTAGCGGTTGCCAATAACGAACGGACCGCCGCATTGGGCGCAGATAGGTTGCGATGGCTGACGGCCGCGGCACCACGGGCAGATGACAGGTGGCGGCGGCTCACTCACTTTTCACTCTCCGGCCCGGTCCTGGACGCCTGTTCCGCCGCACCACCAGCAGCGGCCACCCCATCCGGGGCGGCTGAATGTCGCGACGGCAGGAGGTGATAGCCGGGAAACAGCGAGGCGAGAATCAGCAGGACGGCAATGAGCCGCGCCGGTCGATTGCGGCCCAGCCAGATCAAACCCGCGGACAGCAAGCCGGCGCCGATCCCGGCGGCGCTGGCGATTGCCGCCGCGCGGCCGGGTTCATCCTCCGGAGCCGCCCCTGCGACCACGCCGACGTAGGCGACAATCAGAAGGACTGCGGCCACGAGCGCCAGGCCGAGCCCCGCAAAATGTAGCCGCCGCATCCAGAGCTGCGCTCGCAGGCCGCGCCGAGCGGCGTGGTCGGGCGGCAGGTGGCTCGTGGCGCCGGCGGGTGCGGCAAGCGTGCGCCACAGCCGGAGCCAGTCGGCCGAGGCTGTGGCCTTTATCCTTCGCCACGGGGTCAGCCCGGGCAACGCGAGCAGCTCGGCGGCGCTCAGCGGGCCGCGCACGGAATGCTCCTTGCGCACGAAGTACAGGATCTCGGCGGAACGGTGCCGCTGTGCCTTGCTCAGATTCGCAAGGTCCTCGCGAACTTCATCCACGGTCGCGTAGCGACGGCGAAAATCGGGAACCGCCAGGGCCAGCAACAGCGCCTCGAGCTCCTCGGATACGCCCGCCAGCGACCGCGCTCCGGTCCGCACCGCCCGTTCCACGACCTCGCCCGGCAGCATTCCCGAGACGCTATAGATGATCGAGGCGCCGAGCGCGAACAGGTCCGTGGCGGGAACTCGGCGCCCCATGCGCAACTCGGGCGCCCAGTACCCATACGTGTCCTTCGTCTCCCACAGTGCCGCTTCCTTGGGGTCGCCGACGATCGCGGTCCCCGGTCCGGTCACGCACACGTCGTTTTGCGCGGAGAGGTGAATGCGGTGTGGGCGCAGATCCCCGTGGAGCACGATGGGGGCGCGATGGTGCAGATAGTCCAGCAGGCTGAGCGCGCATCCGAGGATGTGGCGCGCGTGATCCTCGCCGAGGAGCTGGCCGGCGGCCACGTACTCCTCCAGCGAGGGCGCGTCGACCAGCTCCCGCACCACCGCGAAGACTCGTCGTCGCCCCATTTCTACGACAAAAGCGTCGACCATGCGGGGAAAGCAGGGATGGTCGAGCGACGCGAGCGTCGCGCTCCACCGCGTGAACACGTCCGGCGAGGCCCACGTGCTCACGCTCGCCTGAGTCAGCACCTCGATCTCGCACGCCCGCCCGCCGGCGAGGTCCATGCCGCGGAAAATACCGCTCCACGTATCCTGACGCCGTTGCGACGTCGCCAGGAACCGACCCTTGAGCGCCAGCGGCTGGCCGCATTTCGGGCACATCTGTCCTCGCTGACATCGCGCCGCTACGCTGTCAGCGCAAGTGAAGCAGAACGCGGTTCCCGCATCCATGGCTTGGTCCTCGGCCTCCGGTGCCGCCGCCCTCGCGTGCCCGTCCGGGCCGCTCCCTGGCGGTCACATCATATCGCGATCTGAAGCGCCGTCAACGGCAACCGGCTGCCCTGAGCTCACCGCCTGTTCGCTGTCGGCGTGACAGTGCCCGCTCCGTCCTTCGCACCGCAAGCGGCGGGAGGCGAACTGGGGATCGTCGTGATGCACTTTCCGCGCGACTCGCAGGCGGATAGGCGCGGGATTCACGCTGCGGCGCTGGCGCCCCGGCGCTAGCCCGCGCCGTCGCTGGCGATATGCTCCACAATGTGCGCCAGCAGCGCGGCCGCATCCTCGGAGTCCGCCAGCGCGATGCCCGCCCGCGACCCGTCGCGCCACCGCACGGTCCCCGCGCCGTCCACCGTGCCGCTGACGAAATGCAACACGAAGTGTATCGCTGTCCCCGCCTCGATGTGATTCGAGTCGCCGCCGAGGTCGACCGCCATCCCGTGCCGCGACACATTCAGCAGCGCCGCGTCCAGCGAGTGGCTGCTTTTTGCTCCCGACGGTACGCGCAGCTCAACCGTCACGTGGGTTGGCCGCAGGCGCACTTCGCGGCGGCGCCGGACATGTCGAAATGCCCCGGTGATTGCAGCGTTGTCGGGAATCGTACGTTCCAGCCGCTTGACCACAAAGTCGCGCGCCCCCGAGCGGTACGCCTGCAGACTCGCCCGCGGCGCCGCAAAGGAGCTTGCCGCCACGATCACCGCATCGGGATAGGCGTCGCAAATCCGGGCAGCCGCCTGGCGACACAGGTCCGAGTCCAGATCCAGCACGATGACATCGGGATGGAGCCGCTTGTACGCCGCCAGCACCGAGAAGGAACCGACCGGATCCGAAAGCAGGTGCACTGCGACTTCGGAAAGCCGCTGCTGGAGCACAGCCGCGACCGCATCGAGGTCTCCTACCAGGAGAACCTTCATTCCTGCCTGATCCCCATGTGACGCACCGCGCCCTTCCTCGCAGCGCCAACGTGGCAACGAGCACAAGCGCACTCTGAAGTGTAGCCTCTTCGCGCGCGCGGGCCAAGATGTGGCCGGGAGCCGCCGGGCACATGGTATCGGGTAGCCTCTTCGCGCGCGCGGGCCAAGAGCCGGACCCGTCGGCTCGGTCAAGGTGGTCTCGCCATGCCCTGAATCTCCCGCCTGTGCGACTGCGAGCGGTGCGGAAAGCGCCTCATGGAGACCCCTCACCTCACCTCCACCCACCTGCTGGGGGAGGGACGGTGGGGGGCGCTGTCACGCCGACGGCAAACAGGCGGTGGATTTAGGATGCCGCCGCGGCTACCCATGCGCTGGCCGCGGCGCTATCATCACCGCCTATGCCCATGCCCCAGTCCGAGCGGGAAAGCCTGCGCAACGACATGTTTATTCGCTACAACTTTCGCTTTGGAGCGAATGGGCACCGGTGCGTCGACCTCACGCTGGCAGGGCGCACGTTCGACTTGCGACCGCTTCGGCCTGCCCCCGAGACACCACCGACCTGGACGCGGCTCGGCGCTCACCGCTGCGCTAACTGCGCACTCGTCGCGAGCCACCACCAGTGCTGCCCTGTGGCGCTCAATCTGGTGCCCGTCGTCGACCTCTTTCACGACGCGTCGTCGGTAACCGTGGTGGACATCGAAGTGGAGACGCCGAACCGCACCGTCGTCCGTCAGGTGCCTCTGCAGGAAGCGCTCAGCTCGCTGATCGGTGTGATCATGGCGACGAGCGGCTGCCCCATTCTCGACAAGCTCCGCCCCATGGTCTACACGCATCTGCCGCTGGCCACGCCGATGGAGACCCACTTTCGCGCCGTGGGCATGTACTACATGGCGCAGCACCTCATCGCCCGTCGCGGCGGGCGGCCCGACTGGGACGTCGCCGGGCTGGCGGCGCTGTACCACGAAATCCGCGTCGTCAACGCGTGCTTTTCGGAGCGGCTGCGCGCCGTCGTCAGCCGTGACGCCAGCGTCAACGCCATCGTTCGCCTGGACTGCCTCGCCGTGGTCTCGACCGAGATCATCGACGACGGCTGCTTCGACGATTTCGAACCGTTGTTCGCGGCCTACCTCGGCCCGTCACCGGGC
Source organism: Candidatus Schekmanbacteria bacterium (assembly GCA_016188575.1). GTDB lineage: Bacteria > CSSED10-310 > JACPHN01 > JACPHN01 > JACPHN01 > JACPHN01. The sequence continues at coordinate 7,056 of JACPHN010000096.1, read as the reverse complement.
TGACGCGTGGCTCATTTCCTCGCGCCTTTCCGCGCGGCCGCACGCGGGGCGGGCTCATTTGGCGCTGTGCGGGTCGAGCGCGTCGCGCAGGGCGTCGCCCACGACGTTGAGCGCGAGCACGGTGAGCATGATGGCGCCGCCGGGGAACAGCGTGAGGTGGGGCGCGTCGCGCAAATAGTCGATCCCGCGGTTGAGCATCGCCCCCCAGCTCGGTTCGGGAGGTTGCACGCCGAGCCCCAAGAAGCTCAGCGTCGCCTCCGCCAGAATCGCTCCGGCGACGCCGAGGCTCATTTCCACGATCAGTGGCGCCAGGCAATTCGGCAACACGTGGCGGCTGAGGACGCGCCAGTCGCTGGCTCCCAGGCTGCGCGCCGCAGTCACGAAGTCGAGCTCGCGCACGAGCAAGATCTGTCCGCGCAGCATCCGCGCGTAGCGCACCCAGCCGAGCGCGCACAGGGCCAGCACAACGTTGCGAAAGGACGGCCCCAGCATCGCGACCAGCGACAGCGCCAGCAAGATGCCCGGAAAAGCCATCAACACGTCTGTGACGCGCATGACAATCCCGTCGACCGCGCCTCCGAAGTAGCCGGCGACGCCGCCGAGCGCGATCCCAATCACAGCGCTGACCGCCACCACCACGAAGCCCACCCGGAGGCTCACGCGGCTCCCCCAGATCAGCCGACTGAGCTGGTCGCGGCCGAGCTCGTCCGTTCCGAGCGGGTACTCGCGGCAGGGGCGGACGCGCTCGCGTTCGCGGTGCTGCACGTCGATTCCCTCCGGAGCGAGCACGGGCGCCAGCGCGGCGATCGCAAACAGCGCGAGCAGGATGGCGGCGCCAACCTGCGCGACGCGGTTGCGGCGAAACTCGCGTAATGCTCGCGACGTCGCCAAGCCGCTACGGCGCATGGCCTCGCTCCTCAGACACGACGCCCTCCGGCAAGGTCGATCCTGGGATCGACCAGGGTGTAGGCCAGGTCGGTCAGCAGGTTGACGAAGACGTAGGTCAACGCGATGGCGAGCACGCATCCCTGCACGAGCGGGTAGTCGCGGCCGCCGATGGCGGTGATGATGAGCCCGCCGATGCCCGGCCACGAATAGATCTTCTCCGTGACGACGGCGCCCGCGAGCAGCGCACCGATCTGCAGACCGATGATGGTCACGACGGGAATCAGGGCGTTGCGCAGGGCGTGCTTGGTGACGACCCGCCAGCGCGGCAGCCCCTTGGCGGCCGCCGTCGCCACATAGCCGGCGCTCAGGACCTCGAGCAGGCTGCTCCGCACCATCCGCGCCACCAGCGCCGCCATGGACGTCCCGAGCGTTACCGCGGGCAGAACCAGGTGCGCCACCGACCCCCGTCCCGACACCGGGAGCCAGTCGAGGTGAATCGAAAACGCCAGGATGAGCAGCGGTCCGAGCCAGAAGTTCGGCATGGACACACCCACCAGGGCCACCAGCGTGGTGACACGGTCCAGCGCGCCGCCGCGATGCACGGCCGCGATAGTCCCGAGCGGCACCGCCACCACCAAACAGATGACCATGGCCGCCACTGCCAGCTCGAGCGTCGCCGGATACCGCTTCAGCACCGTCGCCACGACTGGCCGACGGGTAGTGAGACTGGCACCGAGATCGCCCTGCAACAGGCCGCCGAGAAAGCGGCCGTATTGCTCGTACCGCGGCCGATCGAGCCCGAGCTCACGGCGCAGCGCCTCGCGATCCACTGCCGCCGCCTGCTCGCCGAGCATGATGTCGATAGGGTCTCCGGGGACGATGTGGATGAGCGCGAACACGAGCGTCGCCACGCCCAACACGACCGGAATGGACCACAAGAGGCGGCGGAGAAGATACTGAGCCATCCAGGAGACCTCACGGCGACCGCGGTGCGGGCCTCACAGTGGGCCGCGAAACAGCGGGAAAATGCCTTTCTTGAAGATCTCCTTGACGAGGCGCCGCAGCAGATCGCGCGGCACCGGCACCGACTCGTCAAGCCCCAGCACGGCAAACCCCGGCTCCGCCTCGATTCGCCCTTCGGCGCGGAGCAGAGTCTCACCGGTGTGGACCTCGATGAGGCTGATCGCGAGCTCGAGGCGCGCCGCGGTTGTGCCCCCCGTATAGCGCCGGCGGAGCTCGCCGATAAACAGCGCCGACGATCTGGCGCGCCGCGCCACCGCGAGCGCCTCTTGCTCCGTGGCCACGAGCGGCAGCGCCCCGGTCATCTTGACGTAGCCGCGCAGCCGACTCGCGATGACGTCGGCAGGTAGCACGAACAGGCCGCGGGCCTCCCGCAGCTCGTCGCGCATCGCCTCGCCGATCTGCACCCGCCACGGGTCGAGGCTTTCGTCCATGGAGACGGTGGCGCCGTCGGGGAGCACCAGGGGCACCAGGACGACCGGTCCAAGCGGCGGCTCGACGCCATTCGGCACCTCGAAGGCGCGCACCACCTGAATCGCGTGGCGGGATGCACAGCCGCTTATTCCGGCGAAAACGGCAAGTCCGATACCCGCGAGCCACACGGCTGCCGGCCACCGGTGCATCTCCAGAGAAAGCGCGCGGTCACTCATCTGCTCGACTGCTCCTGTTGCCGCCGGAGGCGGCGCGATTGATGGCTGCCGCCAGGTAGCCGGCGCCGAATCCGTTATCTATGTTGACGACCGCGACTCCGGGCGCGCACGAGCTGAGCATGGTGAACATCGCCGCAAAACCCCCGGCGCTGGCGCCGTAGCCGACGCTGGTGGGTAGCCCGACCACCGGGCAGGAGACGAGACCGGCGACCACCGCGGGCAACGCCCCGTCCATGCCGGCTGCCGCGACCACGACGTTCGCCCGCTGCAGGGTTTCGAGATGACCGAGCAGCCGGTGCAGGCCGGCGACCCCGACATCGTAAATCTCCTCGACTCGTGCCCGCGCGAGCGCCGCCGTAAGCGCCGCCTCGCAGGCCACCGGAATGTCGGACGTGCCGCCGCTCAACACCACGACCAGTCCCTCGGGCTCGCCGCATTCGCCTGCCGCGGCGAAGGTCAGCGCCCGCGCCTCGGCGTGATGGCGCCCGCCGGGGACCCGTGCCAGCACCGCCGCGGCGTTGCCAGCGTCAATGCGCGTCACCAGCACCGGCGATCCCTGCCCGCGCTGGACGCCGATGATTTCGGTGAGCTGCTCGACCGTCTTGCCAGGTGCGAAAACGACCTCCGGAAACCCCGTGCGCGACTCGCGATGGTGGTCGATCCGCGCGAATGCCCGGGCCTCACCGAGCACCTCGAAGGGCAACCGCCGCAGCGCCTCGAAAGCCGCGTCGGGGTCGGTTTTCCCGGCGGCGACCGCCACCAGCAACTCACGTAGCGCCTCCGGTCGCATCCGTCAGGCCTGCTCGCCCGCGTCCAGGCGTTCCCGCCGGCGCGCGGCGATCAGCGTATTGTGCAACAGCATCGCAATCGTCAGCGGCCCCACGCCGCCGGGGACCGGGGTGAGCGCTCCCGCCACGGGCGCAACCGCCAGCGGATTGACGTCCCCCAGGAGCGTGTAGCCTTTTGCCGCGAGCTCCACTGCCCACGGGCTCTCCGGCAGTGGGGCGCCGCCCGGAAAGTCGGCAGCGGTGGCGCGGTTCATCCCCACATCGACGACTGCGGCGCCCGGCCGCACGAACGTCGCGTCCACCAGCCACGGTTTCCCCATCGCCGAAATCAAAATGTCCGCCTCGCGCGCCACGGTGCTCAAGTTTCGCGTGCGCGAATGGCACACAGTGACTGTCGCGTGGCGGTGCAGGAGCAAGAGCGCCAGGGGTTTGCCGACGATGTCACTGCGGCCGAGCACCACCGCGCGGCTGCCCGCAATCTCGATTCCTTCCCGGTCGAGAAGGCGGATGATCCCATGCGGTGTGCACGGCCAAAGCGCGCGCCGATCACCGGCGACCAGCCGCCCCGCGTTGAGCGGATGAAAGCCATCGACGTCCTTTTCCGGCAGCACCGACTCGAGCACGGCGCGCTTTTCGACCTGCGGCGGCAGCGGGAGCTGCACCAGGATGCCGTCGATCGCGGCGTCCGCGTTGAGCGCGAGGACGGCGGCGCCAACCTCCGCGGTCGTGGCATGGTGGCCAAGTGTTACCACCGCCGAGTGGATACCGACCTGCTCGCACTGCCTGGCCTTGGACCGCACGTAGACCGCCGACGCGGGGTCCTCGCCCACCAGCAGGGCACCGAGCCCCGGCGACCGCCCGGTGCGTTCGCGAAACGCGGCCACCCCGCCGCGCACCTCGGCCAGAAAAGCCGCCGCAGCGACCTTGCCATCCAGACGCCTCGCCTCTTGCATCGCGATCTCCTGCCGCTCTTGCTGGTTCTCGAGCTCATCCGCGCGCGGCCTTGACGAGGACGCGGCAAAGCCTCAAAGCGCCCGGAAGCTCGCGTCAACCTATCGGCGCCGGCGCGGAAAGTCAAGCAAGAACCGTCCCTGAGCACCCGCCGGTCCGGGTTCGGCGCGCCCGCATGGCGAGGGGGGAGACCTCGCGTCCGCCCGGCGGCTGGCCCGCCGGCCAGCGCTGAGCCCACCGCCTCTTCGCCTGCAAGCTGCGCGGAAAGCGCATGTCGACTTCGCACCGGCGGTGGATGCAGCCAGCGCTCCTTCGTTGACACGCTTTGGAAGCAAGTGCTAGCATGATCTGAGCACCGATGGACAGCGCTAACACCTACCCGACCCGAGAGGACTCGCATGTACCTTGCCGCTGCGCCGACACCCCGCCGCCGCCAATGGCGCCAGATTTTCTCCGTGTGCGCCTTCTGGGCCGCGTTGGCGGTCATGGCCGCGGCCGTGGCCACGCCGGCGCGAGCGGCGGTCCCGGACTCGTTCACCTATCAGGGCAAGCTTTGGAATACCTCCGGCGCTGCTCCTGTTCCCGTCGATGGCGACGTCACCATGACGTTCACGATTTACGATGACCCGAACGCCGGCAATGAGCTGTTCACTTCCAACGCAGTGCCGGTGACGGTCGAGCGCGGCGTGTTCAGCGTCGTGCTCGGACCCGTCGACCTGACCGACACCGAGCTGCAGCGTGGAGCGGCGTATCTGCAGGTTACAGTAGGAAGCACGCCGCTGTCGCCGCGCGAGCAACTTTTCGCATCGCTGTTCGCGGTGCGCGCGGGCTCGGTCGACAATGGCGCGGTCACCACCGCCAAGATTGCCGACGGCGCGGTCACCACCGCCCAGATCGCCAGCGGCGCGGTGACGACGGCAGAGATTGCCGACGGCACGATTGCCGCGGCAGACCTCGCGACCGACTCGGTTACGGCTGCCGAGATCGCCAGCGGTGCGGTGACCACCAGCGAGATCAGCGATGGCACGATCACCGCGGCAGACCTCGCGACCGACTCGGTTACGGCTGCCGAGATCGCCAGCGGTGCGGTGACCACCAGCGAGATCAGCGATGGCACGATCACCGCGGCGGACCTCGCGACCGACGCGGTTACGGCTCCCAAGATCGCCAGCGGTGCCGTGACCACCAGCGAGATCATGGACGGCACGATCGCCGCGGCAGACCTCGCGACCGACTCGGTTACGGCTGCCCAGATCGCCAGCGGCGCCGTGACCACCAGCGAGATCATGGACGGCACGATCGCCGCGGCAGACCTCGCGACCGGCGCGGTCACCACCGCCAAGATCGCCAGCGGCGCGGTAACCACTACCGAAATCGCCAATGGCACCATCGGCGTCGCGGACCTCGCGCAGAATGGCGCGACGGCGAATCAGGTGTTGAAATGGAACGGCGCGGCGTGGGCCGCGGCGAACGATACCGATACCGACACGAACACCACCTATTCCGCGGGTACCGGCATCACGCTGACCAGCACCACATTCTCGCTCAACACGAGCTACACGGACGCGCGCTACTTCACCCAAACCGATCTGCAGGACACCAGCGCCGGCGCCGGTGCCAGCCTGATCGCCGTCGAGAGCGGCTCGTTTGTCGCTACCAACGTCCAGGGCGCGCTCGAGGAGCTGCAAAGCGGCGGCACCGTGACCAAGACCCTGCAGTCTGCGTACGAGGACGGCAATACCATCGTGGCGACCAGCTCCCAGGGCGAGCTCGCCGTCAGTGACGCGCAGACGGGAGCGTTCGACACCTTGACCGTGTCGAAGTCCGGAAACGTTGCGGGCGCCGCGGTGAACGCCGCCGCGATCGATCTCAACGTCAGCGGCACGAGCACCACCACGGGAACGGTTACCGGCCTCGACCTCGACTTCACCGATACCGTCGCGAGCGGCACGCGCGAGGGCATCAACGTGCAAATGCCCAATGCGACGGACAATGCGCTCACCACCAATGCCATGATCACGGCGGGGCGGTTTGGCGGCGACGGGTCCACCATCACGGGCCTGGATGCGGCGAACATCGGAGGCGGCTCCGTCAGCAACACCGAGCTCGGGTATCTCGACGGCGTTACCTCCGCGGTGCAGACCCAGATCAACAGCAAGCAACCGGCGGATGCCGATCTCGACGATCTTGCCGACGGCTCCTTGACCGCAACCAAAATTGGCGCCGGGACCGTCGACAACACCGAGCTTGGCTACCTCAACGGCGTCACCTCCGCCATCCAGACCCAGCTCGACGCCAAGCAGGCGGCCATCACCGGCTCCGCCACGACCATCGACACCGAAACCCTGACAGCGTCCCGCGCTGTAACGACCGACGGAACCGGAAAAATCGCCGTTTCCGGAACCGTAAGCGACACCGAGCTCGGCTATCTCGATGGCGTCACCTCCGCCATCCAGACCCAGCTCGATGCCAAGCAGGCGCTCATCACCGGGTCCGCCACGACCATCGACACCGAAACCCTGACAGCGTCCCGCGTCGTAACGACCGATGGAACGGGAAAGATCGCCGTTTCCGGGACCGTCAGCGACACCGAGCTCGGGTATCTCGATGGCGTTACCTCCGCCATCCAGACCCAGCTCGATGCCAAGCAGGCGGCCATCACCGGGTCCGCCACCACCATCGACACCGAAACCTTGGCGGTGTCGAGCGCCGTAACGACCGACGGAACCGGCAAGATCGCCGTTTCCGGGACCGTCAGC